>DASCMS010000055.1:0-10801 GCA_036011085.1 Candidatus Latescibacterota bacterium | reverse complement strand
ATAAGTCATTTGTCTTCATTGACTTATCTCAGATGTTTGCTGGCCAGAGTGTTTCAGTACGATGTGATGTGGCGGACGGGACGTGCCAGATCTTGCTGTCCCCACAGGAGTTGCTGGAGAAACTGGCCGCCCTCGTGCCGCCGCCCCGCCTCAACCTGGTGCGGTACCATGGTGTGCTGGCGCCCAACGCGACCGACCGGGCGCAGATCGTACCGGGTCCGCCACCCGCTCGTCCCGGAGGCGACTGTGGATGGAGTAGGTGTTGTCACTCACGCGGATGGTACTGAAGCGGCTGACCCGTACCTGCAGACGCGTGTAGTCCTCCAGGCGTCGGGCGGGCAATGTGCGCAAGACCTGCAGCTCTTCGGCCAGCTTATCCTGACGCCCAGCATTGAGCTGCTCCAGGACCTTGCGCAGGAAGGCGGCGTAGTCGTCTCGCGTGGCGAAGTCGCAGCTGCCACGCAGCATCAGGCTTTGCTCGACCGCCCGGAAGAAACGATAGTGGCGCTGCTCGACGTCGCCGTTTTCGTGCGGGCTGCTCGGGTTGGTCTTGCGGCCTTCGAGACCATAGTGGTCCAGCAGACCACTGTAGCGGCGCGTGAAGTCCTCGGGGTGATCAAGCTTTTGCACGGCCGCCGTGAGGCAGTCGGTCTGATGCGCCACCGGTACCCCGCCCAGCTCCCATAGTGCATCTTGCAGACCGGCGGTCAACGACTCGAAGCTCTCGGAAAAACAGATCCGTGCCGTCTCCCAGTTGGAGTCGGTCAGCACGAAGTGGTAGACCATGTGCTCGAAGGGCTGACGCTGGATCGTGACCCCGAGAGATGACATGTGAGTGAAGTCGGACTGACACAACTGCCCAGGCTCGTGGACCTGCGCGAAGTAGACCTCCTTGGACGGGCCTTCCAGCGCCCGCCACACTTTGACGCGCCGCTGTAGCGTACGCAACTGGCCGTCCGGGAAGCGGCCGGGGTGCTCCCGCTGCAGGAATTCAAACAGCGTCTTGGCCTCCAGACCGTCATTCACGCCGAGCATCTGCTCGAGACCAGGCCACACCTGCTCGAAGGGATCCGGGCGGGTACGCCAGGTATGCTCCGTCTTCATCTGACTGGGCAACTGCTCCGCGTCGCGATACTTGCGCGCCGTCTTCTCATCCATCCCCGCCTTGGTGGCAGCGATGGCCAACGTCTCTTCCGTCTGCATCAATCTCATCAGTCTCTTCACCTGGGCGTCGGTGACCATCTAACCTCTCGCGATTACAAAGGGTTAGACAGAATATCACCGACGCGGCTATCCGGGAAATATGACTGTCGTCAGCCGGGAGAAATAATTGTCGCTAATCACCGGCGGCAGCTGTTCGTGAAACAGCAGGTTGGAGCCCCCAAAATCACCGTGGATCAACTGAGACCGGGCATCGACGGGACGGAGAAGTGACCGCAGGCGGCCAACCTGGTCCGCGATCGTGGGGTGGATGTGAAAGACTCACCCCAGCATACCGCATCGGCTATCACCCAGGGGCAGGCGGGGTCGAGAGTGGGAGGCGGGCAGTCGGTGAGGGCCCGGTGGAAACGGATACAGGTTTCTATTTCCTCCTGCCAGCATCCCTCTGCCATCTTCCCTTCCACAAACTGCCACGCTGCCCAGCCACTGTAGACCCACTCACCTGCCTCTGTTGGAACTGGAGGCGGGATGCGGAAGCCATCTTCCTTGACGGCCGACATGACCTCCGAGATCCACGCCGTTTCAGGGCCGTCGGGCACGGGCTTGAGGACGATGCCACCAGATTGATATGTCTGGCGTTGTCCTCCGGCCATGAGGATGGGCTCTGCTGTGCAGCCAAAGGCAGCCAACACGGCAGGAGGCGGAGGCACGGAAGGTCCGGAGCGTCCCATGCAGAAAAGGATCCGGGATGGCACTGAGCAATGTCAAGACCGGCACCGTACACCCAGGTCGCTTCATCTGGCCGTCAGGTACTCACGATTGGCCTGAATGGCGCGCAAGATGTCGAACCGGGTGATGGCCCCGACGATACGACCCTCCTCGACGACCGGGAAGCGACGAAACGCCACCTTCAGGAACAGTCCTGCAGCGAAGTAGATGTCCATCGAAGGTGGGATGGTCCTGACTTCACGGGTCATGAGGTCGGAGACGCATACCTGCACGCTTTCCGGCTCCGCTGAGCGGGCGACAAGATTCAGGCAGTTCTTCTCGGTGAAGATGCCCAGCAGGGCACCCTCTTCGTCGACCACGGGGGCGCCAGTGACGCGGTTTTTCAGGAGGAAATCGACGGCGTCGAGCCCGAGGGTCGACGGCGAAAGAGTGGGTACGTCGGTGTCCATGAACTCGCGTACGGTGGGCAGAGACTGCATGACAACTCTCCTGAGCACGAGGGCTGGCAAGGGTGACGGCAAAGGCGACGACTTGCGGTAAGGATCAGGCTTCGCAGAAGGCTCGAAGATCCTGTTTGCCACCGCCGATGACGGGTTCGCCGTGGGCGAAAAGAAGGTGGTCAAAATCGAGGTCGTCGCACAACTGCAGGAAGCGTGTCCTGGTTTCCACTTTGACGCTCTCGGCGTTCTCGCCGATCAGATCGTCAGGGACAAAGCCAATGGCCCGGTTGCCGTCCGAGTCGGGGTAGCGGATGAAAGAATCGGCGATGGCGAGTACGCCGACATCGATGGGCAGCAGAAGCGCCGTCTCGTCGGCACAGATGATGCCCACTTCGATCGTTCTTATCCCGCCAGGCAGGTCTTGCCCAGCGTCGAAGCCGGTCAGATCGAGACTGCCGTCAGCATACTCGTGCAGGCCACGGCGATTGCACCAGATGGGTGCGTCGAAGGCGGCAGCGAATTCGGCGCAGCTGCGGTCGTGGAGGCGGTTGCTCATGTAGATGTGTGAGGGTGGCTGTGGCAGTCGACGCAAGACGTCAAGGCCACCCTCCGGGGTCAGTGGGTCCAGGACGTACCCCACACCCTCACTGACGCCGTAGTAGCAGTCGACGTCGCCCTGGATGTCGTCATGGAACACACGCCAGTGATACAGGCCGGGTAGGAGCTCGCGCATGGGTGGATGTCCTCTGTCTACAGGTCGAGTTCATTCCCGATATTATGCATCTCGTCGTCAACCTGCTACGATGGGACGGCAGAAGGATCACAGCAAACCCAACGGGAGAACTTCCTTGATACCTCTGGATCTGACCGGAAAAGTCGCCGTCGTCACCGGCGCCAGCGGCGAACTCGGGCGCGTGATCGGTCGCACCCTTGCCGAGGCCGGCGCCGCCGTGGCCTTGCACTACTACAGAAGTGAAGGCAAGGCGCAGACCACAGCTGAGGCCATCAACGCGGCCGGCGGCAAGGCCATGATCGCACAGGCCGACGTGGGCGAGAGAGACTCGGTCGACGGGATGCGGGATGCAGTACGGGCAGAACTCGGTCCTGCCGACATCATCGTCAACAATGCGGTGCAGCAGTACGAGTGGACCTCGGTCCTGGAGCAGGAAGAAGGGGACTACGAGAGCCAGTTCCGGACCTGTGTTCTGCACAACCTGCTGATGGCAAAGGCCTTTGTTCCGGACATGATCGAGAAGAAATCCGGCCGTGTTATTGCCACGAATACGGAGTGCACCATGCAGTGCGCACCATCTCAATCGGCCTATGTCTCCGGCAAGGGCGGCCAGGACCGTCTGCTGCGCGTGCTGGCCAGGGAAGTCGGGCACCATGGGATCACGGTCAATCAGGTAGCACCTGGCTGGATGATCAGCGACAAGTTCCGGGAGGATGGCACGGCCCATACCACAACAGGGGACCCAATCGACGATTCCGGGTACGTTAAGAACGTGCCGCTGCGGCGGCGCGGCGAGGATCAGGACATAGCCAATGCCGTCTGCTTCCTCGCCTCGGATCTGGCTGCTTTCATCAGCGGTGTCTATCTCCCGGTGGCCGGCGGGAATGTCATGCCGACGATCTGACGCCTCTGCGCGCGTCCACGTCGTCGGCCGGGACAGTTGACCACGAAGGTCTATCACCTTACTTCTGCGTTCTGTCGGAGCAGTACGCGTCGAAACCAGGAGGCGATCATCTTCGACAACTCAACCCGGTCTCTGTGGAAAGGTGTGGGCCCGGCTATCGCCATCGCGTGCCTGTGTGCCGATGTCAGCGCCGAGACGATCCGCTTCCGCAGCCCGTCCGACTGGCGGACCTGGGATCTGCCCCTCGGCATCGTGCAGCTGTCACCGGGCGGCACCATCAGCACGGTGGCAGCACGCCAGCGGATCGATGCCGTGGCCAACGCTGTTGCCTTCGGTGGCGGCATTCGCGGCGCCGGCTCCAACGAGGCCCGGGCAACTCGGGTCCTCGACGGTGACGGACTCACAGGCTGGCGCCCCGCCGAGGACGCGGACACGGGGGATCGATGGCTCGAACTCGATCTGGGTCGCGCCGTGGCGGCCGACCGCGTGGAGTTCGTCTTTGCCCGCGAGGCGCCGCCCTTTCCGCTCTTCGATGTACTGCTGTCCACCGGCGAGCCGGCTGTCGATCTTGTGGCCAACCCTATTCCCGGCTCCCTGGTCTACAGTACGTCCGAGCGCTTCCGTGAGAACGGCGAGCATGTGGTCGGCATCGACCTGGACCTCGACAGCCATCCCTTCGTTCGTGTCATCCGCATCGACGTGCTCGGTGAACTTCCCCTCGATCTCAACGCGCAGTTGGTGGAGATCCACGTTCTCACGGTGGGCGACAACCTGGCCCTGGATCTGCCCGACAAAGGCGGCAACATCGAGATTGTCATCGACATCGAGGACAACTACGACGTGGCCTCCCTGGGCAATTCGCTGGCCCTGGCAGATGGCGACTTCTCCCTGTGGACCGAAGTCAGACGCATCAACCGGCTCGTGGACGTCATTTCGCGGATGACTCTGGACCTGGGTGCGGTGTACAGCGTCGATCTCGTCCGCATGGTGGCTGACTTCATGCGTCGCCCCGGCCAGTTCCGCTTCAACTTTGAAAGCTATGAGGTGCAGACGTCGGATGGCTCCCTGGCTTTGGATGGTACGCTGATCTGGCACCGGCAATTCGCCGGTCGTGCCAGCCGGCAGAATCGTGACCTCGGGATCGCCAATCACCCTTTCCAGCCTCTGCCCACGCGCTATGTGCGCGTCGAGTGGGTGTTCTGGGACGCCGTCTGTGCCGCCCTGGCGCCGGCCATGACCGTACCGCCCTGCCAGTTCTGGGGAGGCACCCGGGAGCTGCAGGTCTTCGGCGAGGGCCATCCCCTGCGGGCGCGTCTGCGCTCCTCCCTCATCGACCTGGGGGGGCCGAAACGAGTCACCGGCATCCGCTGGTCAGGCAGTGACGCGGGTGGTGCGCGTATAGAAGTCAGCAGCCGCACGGGGAACGACCTCGAGGAAGAGGTCATCTTCCGCAACAAAGATGGAAAACAGGTCACGGAGCGTGTCTACAATCGCCTGATTCCGAGCTTCCGCGGACCCATCGATACGCTGCTGTCCGCCGGTGATGACTGGAGCCCGTGGAGCCGTCCGTATCTGGTTGCGGATGAAGCCTTCCAGTCGCCGGTGCCGCGCTCCTATCTCGAGCTGCAGGTGGATCTCATCTCCGATGGCGCGGAAGGGGCTTCTCTCGATTGGCTCGAGATCGAGGTGCACGAACCGATCGCCACCCGTGCCCGTGTCGAGATCACCCCGACGACGGCCACGGCCGGGCAAGCAACGGAGTTCCGCCTTCTGTTGCTGCCCGCCGGTCTGCGTCGCACAGGGTTCGACCAGATCGAAGTGGAGGGCAGTACAGAGATGACCTTCCTGTCAGTGCGTGCAGGTGAGTCTGAGATCGACGTGGAGGAGACGATGCTGGATCGGGGCTTCCGGCTGGATTTCCCCGCGGCCCTGACGGCGGAAGAACTCGTGGAGCTGCGCTTGCGCACGGCCGTATTCATCGACGCCACGCAGTTCGACCTGTTCATCGCCGACAGCTCCGAGCCAGGGGCGCGTCAGCGCGTCGACGCCGGCGAGGCCGACGCCGACGTGGACAGCCAGACCAACGTGGTACGATTGCCTGTGGACACCTCAATTCTCGACCTGCTGCGTCTGAGCTCTGCCGTGATCACGCCCAATGGTGACGGACACAACGACGAGCTGCGCCTCGAGTTCGACCTGAGAAATGCCATCGCGGCACGCGCGACGACGGTGACTGTCTTCGATCTGTCGGGCCGCGCCGTGTGGGAAAACACGTGGGACCTGGCCGCCGGGACGCACGCCTTCGAATGGCCGGCCACGGGGAGGTCGGGCCGCGAGGTGCCGCCGGGCCTCTACGTGCTGCGCGTACTGTTCGGTGGCGACGCCGGAGACCGCAGCCTGACGCAAACGGTGGCCGTGGCATACTGAGCCTTCGCCCTGTGGTGTCAGTCGACGAAGGTGATCTCCACCAGGCGGGCCTGCTCGATGAAGTCCAGCTGGGGAAAGTTGCGGGACAGGTATTCGTTGCCCTGGTGAAGGATCTGTTCCTGCTCAGGGATCTCACCATAGCTGTCATGTAGCTTCCGTACGATCTCCAGACCTTCGACGACGCGACCGAAGGGGACGAGTCCGGCCCGGTCGAGGTCGGCGTTGTCAGCCAGATTGATGAAGATCTGGGTGGTGCGACTGTCCGGCTGACCACCGCTGGCGAAGCTGAGGGTGCCAGGGGAGTTGGTCTGCGCTACCGGATCGTCATGGATGGTCGCCTGGTACCAGCGTCCGGAGATCTCGGTCTGGCCGTGCAGGCCGAACTGCACCAGCTTGCCCCGCACGACGCGGAAGAAACGCTGGTCGTCGAAGAATCCGTTGACCGTAAGGTTGTAGAAGCGATCGGCCCCATGGGGAGCCCAGGCGCGGTCTACTTCCACACGGAAGACGCCGGCGCTGGTCTCGAAAGCCACCTCGAAGTGCTCCGGCGCCTGTTCGTTCAAGCCGCCCGGGTCCATGAGCGCTTTGAGGTCGGGGCCGCCGGCCTCACGGGCTCCGGCCTGACTGAGCAGCTCGAACAGTCCTGCATGGTCCTCCCGTTTTGCCAGAGACAGGGGTGTTGCGCCCAGCTTGGAACGGGCATTGGCATCGGCACCGGCACCAAGGAGCAACCGTGCCGACGCGAGATCGCCCTGACTGGCGGCAGCCATCAGCGGCGTGCGTCCCGTGCCGTCGGCCAGATCGGGAGACGCACCGGCCTCGAGGAGAATACCGACAGCGCGACCACCTTCCTTGCCGATGGCCTCGATCAGGGGCGTGGAGACACCGCCGCCACCGTTGGGATTGGCGCCGGCAGCGAGCAGCCGGGCCACCATAGAGGGGTTGCCGTGGGTGTGTTCGAGAATCGAGTAGCCGCCGGTGACGGCATTCGGGTCCATACCGGCCAGCAGGAACAGATCCAGCCCGGTGGAATCGGCCTTGGCGACACACTCGGCGAAGTCAGATCGGGCGTAGCTGTAGCCCATCTCCACGACTTCACGCCGCGCCTGTTTGGGTGTCTTGTCGCAGGCGGTCAGCGGCAACAGCAGCAAGATCGGCATCAACAGGGAAGCTGTTCGCATCTGGTCCTCTCCCTCGGTTCCGTTACGCGACCCCAACAAGCTAACCGATCCCGTTGACACCGTACCACCCGCATCAATACCCTGAGCGATCAGAGTCCCTGCCAGTCAACTGCCGGAAGGCGGTCACCTTCCGGGCGCCTCGCGGGCATACGCGGGACGCCGGCGGTGTGGTGGCGGCGGGCATACGGCATCGCGCTGACAACGCGGTGTGGGCTCTTCTCTATCACGAGGGATTTCATTCATGCACATCGTCTCGCTGTCCTTCGACGACGGCTTCGAGGACAGCTTTCCTCGCGTGGTCGACCTCTACGAAGGGCATGGTCTGAGAGCCTGCCTCAACATCGTCGCGACCGTCCGGGGACGACCCGGGTTCGCCGCCGACGTCGAAGGTGTGCCCGAGCTGGATCTGACCAACTTCGATCTGTGGAACAGCCTGGCAGCGCGGGGCCACGAGATCATGCCCCACACCTACTGTCACCAGAACCTGCAAAACGTATCCCTGGCCACGGCGGAGGCACTGATCGACCGCGGCCTGGAGCTGTTCGCCGAGCATCTGCAGGGATACGATGCCAGCCGGGCGATCTACAACTTCGCCTACAACGCCTCCACGCCCGAGGTGGAGGCGCTGCTGGAGACGCGGGTGCGGGCCTGGCGCACGGGGGGAAGCGAGATCAACCCGCTACCCACGGCCACGACGAGGCGGATCACCTGCAGCGCCCATGGACCCGGCAACTGTGAGGAGGATCTGGATCGGAAGCTGGCCGAGTTTGTGGCGTCAGAGGGCGGCTGGTTCGTCTACAACCTTCACGGACTGGACGAGGAAGGCTGGGGGGGGCGACATACCTGGACGACCTGCTCAGCCGACTGCTCGACCAGGGAGCGACGGTTCGTGCGGTGGGGGAGGCGCTGGATGACGCTGCATGAGTGTGTGGCAACCGCCACACGCGTGGGAGCCAGACCACACAGCACGCGCAGCTCGACAGGCGATCCTCCCTGAGGCTCCCGATGGCACGGGGAATGCAAGGTTGGTCATCCCGAGATGCACTTCTATCTTCAGGAGACCGACCATGGCAGATTCGCAGCCCACCTCTCAACCGCAGCCGGAAGAGATGCACTGGATCGCGTTACGAATGGACGTTCAGGAGGTCCGCCAGGATATCCGTGAACTCCGCTCCGAGGCCAGCGACTTTCGCAAGGAGATGGCACAGCAGTTCTCCGAAGTCCGCGGCGAGGCGAGTAACGATCGGAAGAACGCAGCACAGCAGTTATCCGAGGTCCGCGCGGAGGTGAGAGACTTTCGCAAGGATATGGCGCAGCAGTTGGGTGAGGTGCGGCAGGATATCAGACACAGCCTCATGGCCATGCTCGGTTTCACGGGAGTGCTGGCGGCGATCATCGTCGCGTTCATCCAGTATCGCCTGGCTGGTTGATCAGCTCAGCTCCGGGGCGGATAATCTCGACACCACGGATCGTCTGGCCGGCGTTGAGACCTTCGGTGAGCAGCAGCTGGCAATCTGCACTACTGGCGGCAACGACGATGAGGGCGTCCCAGAAGGAGATGGAGTCGGCCTGGTGGCAGGCGATGGCTTCGTCGATGAGTTCGGGAGTGATGACGGTGGTGGGAATCTGTCGGAAGTCGGCGACGAATTCACGTGCCTGAATGGGGTCCAAACTGAACTTGCGCGTCGTCACGGAGTAGAATTCCTGCAGAACCTGGGTGGAGATGACGGCCCGCCCGGATGACCGCAATGTTTGAAGATGCATGCGGCACCGGGCTCGAAGGTCGGAGTCGTGTCGGTCAGCGCAGTAGACGAGGATGTTGCTGTCGAGGAAAACGTGCTTCGTGCTCTCGGCGGCATCAGACACGGTAGAGTTCGTCACGGGTCCAGGTCACGCCGCCAGAGTTCATGCCCGCCGCGTCCATGCGGAGGTGCCACTTGGCAAGCTGGCGGCCTACGCCAGTGTGAAAGGCAACTGGCGCCTCTCGAGGCGTCGTGGGCGGACATGCCCCGATCTCGTGGGCAGTGGATTCCAAGAACGCGATCACCCGAGCCGGCGGATCTCCAGAAACAACTCACTGAGCTTCATTGCGCGCGAAGCGCGTCGATCGCTGCGCTCGCAGTCCCACCTCTGCCGCCGGTGAGTTCGGTGTAGGACTTCACTCCCACCAACGCACTGACACCGGCTTCGTCCAGTCCGGCGGTTTTCGCCAGTTTGGCGATCAAGTGCATCTGTTTGGCACTGGCAGCGAGTCCTTCTGACTGCAGTGTCGACAGATGGTCGATGAGGGCGCTGGCCTCGTCACGATTCGGCGCTTCTCCCGTTAGCACCAGGTTCGCCGATTCCACCGCCTGTTCCAGCGTGAGACTCGTGCTCTCCAGCATCTTCTCCAGGTAGCTGAGCTGTTTTTGACTCGGAAGCAGGCTGATACCCCGGGTCCGCAGGTCGGCAAGTAACGTTCTGCCCTCCTGTTCGGTGAGGGCATCGAGAGTCCCGATCTCATCTGCCAGTCCAGGCGCGGCCGCCAAGTAATCCTGCAACTTGAGACGACTACGGGGTACCAGTGGCCCCGCGTTGCCCGCCTCCTGTGCCGCCTTGTGAGATGACATGAACTCGTCACGCATGGTTTCCCACACGTCACTGGCGGCACGTCGACCCTCGGCGACATCGTCGAGCAGCGCTTCCATGGCAGCGGTGTATTCGGTCTGGAAGACCTCTCTCTCGTCCTGCAGGGCAAAGAGCGGGGCCGCCTCCAGCCAGATGTTGCGTCCGCCCTGGGTGGGAATCAAGGCGCCTTCTTCCGTGGAGACGTAGTCCCTTTCCTCCAAACGGTCCACTGTCTTGGCATAGGTAGAGGGCCGGCCGATACCGGCCTCTTTCATCGCCTTGACGATCGAGTGGGCACGGTAGCGCGCTGGCGGTTTCGTCGTGTCCTCTCGAAGCTCGGGGTTCGGGTGGTCGGCATCACCAGCAGCCAACTCACAGGTCGTCTCCGCGTCCACCGAAACCGGCGTGACGTCCAGCGCATCACCCAGCGACTCGAAGGCGCGTCGCCAGCCGGGCTCGGCATACCAGCCGACCGAACCGTCCAGGATTCGATCAAGACCTTCACATTGTCCCTTGAGGGATAGCGTCACGCGCTGCGAGGGTACCATGAGAGAGGCCAGCGTTCTGGCGCGAACAAGGGCATAGAGTTTCTGGGCATCGGGCTCAGCATCGGGAACGG
>DASCMS010000054.1:0-2699 GCA_036011085.1 Candidatus Latescibacterota bacterium | reverse complement strand
ACTGCCATGTCGTGCCACACCGGCTCTCCCGAAGGGGCCAGGGCGGCATGAGGCAGGGTCAGGCCTAGCGCTTCGGCCACAACCTGGGACGTAGCGGCGGTACCGAGAAACTGACAGCCCCCCCCGGGCGTGGCGCAGGCGCGGCAGCCCAGGTCGTTGACCTCACTGATGGTGATCTCACCATGGGCGAGGCGGGAGCCGACGGACTGGATCATGCCGGCGTCTTCCCCCTCTTCCGGCGGCAGCGTCACGCCTCCGGGGACGATAAGAGCCGGCAGGTCCGGACACCCAGCCAGGGCCACCATCAGCGCCGGCAACCCCTTGTCGCAAGTGCCCACCCCCACAACGCCGCGACGCCGCGGCAATGAGCGGATCAGTCGCCGCATGACCGTGGCCGCGTCATTACGGTACGGCAGGCTGTCGAACATGCCCGTCGTCCCCTGTGACCGGCCGTCGCAGGGGTCGGAGCAATAGGCGGCATAGGGGATCCCTCCCAGCCTGGTGATCTCCCGCGCCGCCGCCTCCATCAGCAGGCCCACTTCCCAGTGTCCGGTGTGATAACCCAGAGCGATCGGTGTGCCATCCGGCGCCCGGATCCCACCCAATGTGCTGATCACGAGAAACTCGGTACGACCCAGGTGTTGAGGGTTCCAGCCCATTCCGGCATTCTGACTGAAGGCGAAGATGTCACCGCTGGGTGAGGAGATGACGGTCTCTTCATCAAGAGACAACTCACCGGCAGGGCCGCTGGCGCGGGTGCGGACCTGGTAGACATCGGCGGCGGTGGCCTGGATCTGATCGAAGTCGACGGCGTCGGTCACGGCAGGATCCACTCTCTCGAGGGGTCGCCCATCCAGAACAGATCGACCAGGGTGAAGACGAAGAAGACGACGCTGACGAGGCTGTTCAGAGTCATGAACGCCGTATCGACCCGGGTCAGATCCTGTGGACTGACGAGACGATGCTCGTATAGGAGGAGCCCGGCGACAGCAGCGACGCCGACAAAATACACCACCTGGAGGCCGGCGATCACCCCGAGGGCCACCATAAAAAGCACGGCGAACAAGTGCAAGGCGCGAGCCAGACGGAGGGCCCCGGTCAGGCCGAAACGGACTGGGATGGAGCACAGCCCGGCGTCCTGGTCGAAGTCATGATCCTGGCACGAATACAGCACGTCGAATCCAGCCACCCAGGTCATCACAGCCATGCCCAGTATGACCGGCGGCAGATCGAAATGTCCGGTCACGGCGATCCAGGCGCCGAGGGGGGCCAGGGCCAGAGCGCCGCCGAGGAAGAGATGCGAGGCCCAGGTGAAACGTTTGGTGAAGGAATAGAGAAAGACGACGGCCAGGGCGATGGGAGACAGCCGCAGGCACAGCTCGTTCAACCGCCAGGAGGCGAACACCAGCACCGCCGAGGAGAGCAGGACCAGGGATGCCACGGCCGCCACGGGAATGGCGCCGGAAGGGAGCTCCCGCTGCGCCGTCCGCGGATTCTCAGCGTCGATGCGCCGATCCACCAGCCGGTTGAAGCCCATGGCCGCCGACCGTGCCGCCACCATAGCGACAATGATCCACGCCAGCCGGGATGGATGGATGCCGTGTGTCGCCGCCGCCAGGGCCGCCCCGCTGAGGGCGAAGGGCAGAGCGAAGATGCTGTGCGAAAACTTGATCATCCGGCCGTACAGCAGGACCGGTGACAGCATGCTCATAGGCTGGGGTAGAACTGCAACGGCGGAATTCGAGGGATGATACCGTGCTCGAAGGCGAGGCAAAAGAACGCCTGAAGCCCCGCCATCTGCTGCTCGCCGAGATCGTAGCAGATGTGATCGCGCAGGTACCGCTCGTAGAGCTCAGCCGAACCGGCCCGCTGGCGCTGGAAATCGGCGGCGATGTCGGACAGGTGCTGCTCTCCCTCTCGGCGTGCCTGCTGCAACCGCACCACCTGCGCCGGTGTCAGGGCGCCGGTCGCGCCAGCCCAGAAGGCGAATACGAAAGGGTACCCGGTAAACTGCTGCCATTCGCGTCCGAGGTCCAGACTGTGACGGTCACCGACCTCTTCGGCGGCCTCGACCAGCGGCAGGACCGGGTCACCGATCAGCAGGGCGGCGTCGGCCAGGTGCAGCATGTGGTCCAGATCGGGAGGCGTCGGCACCAACTCAGGTGTGATACCGTACTTCGCCTGCAGCAGGATGCGCAGCAGCGCCACCGACGTTCGCGAGCTTGTATCGGCAGCGATCCGGCGCACATCGTTGAGATCGCCGCGAAAGAAAAGTCGCACCGTCAGCACGTCACCGATCGCGCCGATGGCCAGATCCGGCACGATGAGCCTGCCGCCCTGCCTGGCGTATTCGATGACCGGAATCAGGCCCACGTCAATCTGACCCGCAGACAAGGCCTCGGCGCAGGCGGACGGCACGTCGTAGACCAGATCGAAGGCGTTCTCTTCGTCCAGACCGTACGTCAGGGGTCGAGTATTGAGAAAACTGACGGCGCCCAGGCGCACACGGTGCCGGTCCTCGGTCCTGGCACAATTCACGGGCCGGCAGCCCGTGTCGCGTGCAGGGCGTTCATTTCTGGTTGCGTGGCCACTTTCTCGTAGCGGGTATTGCGCCGTTGTGCGGTGTACCCGGCATCACCGATCAGGCGCTGCATGTTGGCCATGTTCATCTCGGTGGTGTGGCTGGTGCCTGCAGCACT
>DASCMS010000053.1:0-120431 GCA_036011085.1 Candidatus Latescibacterota bacterium | reverse complement strand
CGATGCAGGAGATCCGTTCCTTCGGTCCCACAGAGAGCGGGGGCTGGGTTGCCCGCCGATCCGCTGACTACGAGACACGCATGCGAGTCATCGAGTTTCTGCGGCAAAACAGCACCTGTTGTCGCCTGTTGTTCGACACTCGCTCCGCGGGCGAAGGGGCTGTGCCGATCAGGGAGATGATCGACAGCCACGAGCTACGGCGACTGCCCAAGATCAGGAACCGGGTGTTCATCCTGTAGGCTGGTTCAGCTGTTCCGGTAGCTCCCGAAATCCCGCACGGCCTGACGCATGGCGCTGTAGTTCTCCATCGTCGTTCCGGGCTGCACGACGTTGCTGGTGGCGATCACCAACCCGCCGCCACCAGCGGCCTGCTCGATGGCGTAGCGCACCTCCTCCCGAGCCTTCTCGGCGGGTCCGTCGATCAGCGTCGAGCAGTTGACGCCGCCAAAGAAGCACAGGTCCCCGCCGTAGCGCTCCTGCAGCAGCTTGAAGTCCATGCCGATGTCAGGCTGGATGCCGTGCCAGCCGTCAATGCCGATCTCGACGAAGCTGTCGAGAATGGGCCAGGTGTTGCCGTCGGTGTGCTTGATGAAGTAACCGCCGCGCGCGTGGATGGCGTCACACTGGCGCTTCAACCCGGGCAGCACGAATTCGCGGTAGCGTTCGTCGCCCATGATTGGGCCGCGATTGTCGGAGTAGTCGTCCGTCGTCATCACCGCGTCGACACCGACGTCGAAGAAAGCGTTGATGTAGGCCAGCGAGCGTGAGACATAGACATCGACGGCTCTGTGCACGAACTCCGGATCGGTGATCATGCGCACGAGGAACTCGTCCATGCCCACTGTGCTGTCCCACGGAAAGGTGCCGTCCACCGGTGAGCGCACGACGATGAAGTGGGAGTCGCCGAGGTGCTCGACGACGTGGCGGATGGCCTCGAGCTGGGACGGATCCACGGCGAACGCGTCGGGGTCGGGCAGATCGTCGATGCCGAGTTCGGGGAACTGACTGCGTACGGCGAGGTTGCCGGCGGCGGCGTTCATGACGACCTCGTAGCCCTCGGCGTCAATCCAGGAAAAGGGTCCCGTCGTCTCGAGCCGTGGGTGTTCGACGTCGGCGGGTACGACGGGCACGCGCACGTAGTCCCAATCGAGAGCCCGCGGCAGCTCGACGTGATCGGCGCAGTAGTCGGCCACGACACGATCCCGGTCGCCATCCCACAGCGCTTCGAGTTCGCTGCGACCGGTGCTGGCCAGGGTTGGACGGCCGAGGATCTGCTCGACGAGGTGCGGGCACACCTGATTGTCACCGGTGGGAACACGGTCGGCTTCGCGGTGCTGCAGGGCGGCGATGACACGGTCTCTTGGTTTCATACAGGCCAATAAAGGACCAGTAGCCGGTGTGGGTCCAGCCGGACTGTCAGGGCCTGGCCGTGCCGAACCGGTCGGAGAACAGGAAGAGATCTCGGAAGCTGACGGCACCGTCGGCGTCGAGATCGAAGAGGGTATCGGTCCCACCGAAGGCGTCGGCGAAGAGACCGAAGTCGTCGAAGTCGACATCACCGTCCCCGTCACCATCGCCGGGCCAGGGCTCGAGCGGTTCGGGATCGGTCGGCGTCGAGAGAAAATCGAGGGTTGCACGGTACCTGTGGGCGGTGTCGAGGTCCTGGTCCCAACGGGTGATCACGCCGAAGTTGCCCCACGGCATGGTGTCGTTGAACAGGTTCATGGAGCCACCGAACTCGGCCCATGTGTTGAGCAGCTCGGTGAACAGGCCGTACATCCGCGGATGGTGGGCTGCCGCCGTCAGCTTTTCTCTCACCAGGTCGCTGGGGAAGGGGAACTCCGTGGGGCGCACCATGTGGTGGCCGGCCTCATATGTGATCAACGGCAGACTGCGTGCCGCGACGGTTTGCTCCAGCTCGCGGGCGATGCCGAGCATGAAGCGCAGGTCGGCCTCGGCCGTGTCGAGAATCGTGTTCACCGTCATGGCTTCGACGCGCTCGCGGTACTCCTCCTGGGCGAGAAAGAAGCCGAAGTACGGAGCCACGGCGTAGCCGTCTGCATGCTGATAGGCGTCCTCCCAGTCGAGGATGGCTTCAGCGAAACTGATGGCGAGACCGGTGTCGTCCACGAGCCAGCCACCGAGGACGCGAAACATCCGCTCCCTGCCCAGCACGCGCTCGAAAATGGCGAAGACCTCGATGGATCGCCTCGCCTGATAGCGCAGGGCATTGGCCAGGGCCAGGTGGTCGGGTACGAGCCAGCGGAGAGGCTCAGCCGCCGCCGAATCCGCCAGGCCCAGTGCCGCGCCCCGCTGGGCGGCCACGGCATGTTGGGGGAACTGGGAATTGAAGACCTCGTTGGCCAGCTCGACATAGACGATCAGTGACGGATCGAGGCGATCACGGACCATGGTCGCCATGCTGTCGACGAAGGCGTCGGTGGCCACCACGGGCACGCTGATCCAGGGGTCGGAGCCCACGGCATTGGCCAGGTCGATGATGTGCTCCAGGGCCACACCACGGATATGGCCCTGGCTGGCATGCTCCGGGGTAATCCGGTTCTCCCAGAGGCCGGATTCGGGCGTGTTGGTCTCCGGCTCGTTGACGGCGCTCCAGTCGACGAGCCGCAGGATGCCGAACTGCCGGAGAAACTCGACATAGGTCGGATGGAAGGGCTGGGGCGCCTCCAACTCATCGTAGCCGGGAAGCACGATGCGGATGTTGCGGATGTAGTCGTCCGGGTCGGTTTCACGGATGACGACGTGCATGCCGATCTCCGGGGTGACCCACAGAGCGATCCAGCCGGGGGCCCGATCGATGACGCGGGCGTCCCAGTCGAAATCCAGCAGTCCTTCGCCGTCGTAGGTGACCTCGTAGCGGCCGCCGGGATAGGCCGAACCCATGGCGCTCAACAGCAGGGTGCCAGCCTCCTGATCCGGCGGCAGTGACCGCACCCAGCCGAGCTCATCCACGTCGATGGTCTCGCCCGTATCCCAGGTGCTGTCGGAGATTCGATGCGGGATCCACTCCCGTGACGACTTGAAGAGGTCGACGAAGGTGAACACCGTAGACCAGTCCTTCAGGGGAGCCAGGTTCATGCCCAGTCGGCGCCGGGGCGTGACGGTCGGCGTCGGCGCCGGCAGTGGCCCCCCCGGGACTCGTGGCGCCTCGACCATGAAGTAGTCGACGCGCAGGGTCTCACCGTTGACGCGGATCCAGACATCGTAGGTGCTCTCGCTCAGGAGCCCGGGATCGATATCGAACCGCCAGGTCGTGGACACGGTGTCCGCGGCGCTGTCGGTGCCCGCAGCCCATCCCGTGGCCAGATCGACGGTGATCAGCTCAGGCTCAACCGTAACGCTGTCTATGCGGATGGTGCCGTTGGAAAAGGCGAAGGCCCCGGTGATGGTGACGGTGAGAGACTCGGCCGCCGCTGGCACGAGGGGAGAGGTACTGGTGGCGCCGGCGTCAGGCGTCGGCGATTGGGCAGATGTCGCGGCAGCGCTCAGCAGCAGAAGGGAGCAGAGCGGACCGACGAGTTTTTTTGAAACGGGATTCATGACGGGCCTCCGGGCACCGTTGCCCAAGATAGGCAGGCAGGCCGGAGCGCCATGTGTGCTGGGTCACGGCAGGATCGGGCGTCTCACGGTGACGTGTCCCCGCTTTCTGGTGGGCCTACCCTGCCGGGCAGGGCAATGCCGAAGACGGCAGAGAACAGAGTGATCAGGACGCCACCGCTGACACCGATGATCATCATGCCGCTGACGGCCCCCTCGCTGAGACCCTGGCCGCTGATGAACTTCAGAACGACGATGGGGAAGACGAAGACCAGCAGCAATCCGGCGAGAATACCGAGAGCCGGGATCAGCTTGCTGTAGGAGACGGTGCTGAGGGCTGGGCTGTGATGATTCATCGAAGTTTCTCCTTCTCGGTCTGTGTACGTTCGAAGTGTCGTCGCAGGCTCTCGAGCCCGTAGCGGCAGCGGCTGGCCGCCGTGTTGGCGGAAATGGCGAGGGTTTCGCCGATCTCCCGGAACGTCAGACCCAGGTAGTATTTCATGCGCAGCACGGTCTGCTGCGCCGTCGGCAGGCCGACGACGGCCTGCTCGAGAGTCCAGGGATCGATGGTCCAGCGCGGATCAATTTCTCCATCGTCCGCGGTCATCGCCGCCGCCGCTTCCAGGGCGACGTGGGGCCGTCGTCGGGCCCGGCGCTTGAGGGAATTCACCTCGACTGCTCTGAACACATAGGCGCGCAGGTCCCGGGGTGGTCGATCCGACAGCCTGTGCCACACGGACGTCAGTGTCTCCTGAACGACGTCCTCGGCCTCGTCCCCATCGCGCAGAATGCTGCGGGCCCTGGCCAGGAGCCGTGGGCGGGCGGCGATGACGAACGCCTCGAATGTGTTCCGGGTTTCTGCCATTTGCGGGCTCTACCTGTAAAGATCCGGCAGCGGGGGTTTTCGTCTATTTCTCTGCCCGCCAGAGCCGCCGCATCTCCTCGCTCGTGTCCAGCAGCTCGTCGAGCTTGCCCTGCGCCGCCACACGACCGTCGCGTAGAATGAGAATGTGGTCGGCCCGTCGCAACGCCGGCCGGCGGTGGGAGACGACCAGGCATGTCGATCGACGTCGTGCGAACAACCGCTGCCACAGCATCTGCTCGGTCTCCACGTCGAGAGCGCTCGACAGATCGTCGAACACGAGCAGCTCCGGATCGCGGACAAACATGCGCGCCGCGGCGGCCCGCTGCTGTTGTCCACCGGACAGCTTGACACCCTTCGGACCGATGATGGTATCGAGCCCGGCTTCCAGCTCAACCAGATCGCGCTCCATGACGGCACAGCGGATCGCCCCGTCCAGGTCGAGCTCGGACTCTGGCAACCCCATGAGGATGTTGTCGCACAGCGACTCGCTGAACAGACTGGGAATCTGCGCCGTGAAGGCGCAGCGGGGGGGCACGAGGAATCTGGCGGGGTCCCTGATCAGCTCGCCATTCCAGCATTGCTCGCCCGCCTCCTTCGGCAGCAATCCGAGCAGCACCTTCACCAGCGTGGTCTTGCCGCAGCCGACCCGACCTGTGATCACCGTGAAGGAACCGGCCGGCATTCGCAGGTCGATATCTTCGATGCCCCTGTCCGAGCCCGGGTAGTGGTAGGTCAGTCCCTCGGCGCGGAATTCCAGGAGCCGATCCGCTGATCCCTTCGGCACGAGGGGCACCCGCGGGGCATCACCCTTCTCGTAGATGGGCCCGTGCTCGACCAGCGCCTCAGCCGGTGCCCCGGGCATCAGTTCGGTCATGCGTCTGACGGAAACACCGGTCTGCCGGTAACGGGCAATGGTCTTGCCGACATGTCTGGGCAGATCTGTGACGAAACCGAGGTAGTAGGTGAACAGCGCCAGATCGCCCACGGTAAAACTCTCATGGCGAATCGCCCGCCCCGCCATGATCAGGACGAACCCGGTGGCCAGGTGGCTGGTATTGTCGACCACGGACTGCAGAAAGGACTCAAACATGCCGTCTCGGAGGGCGGCGCGTCCCCGGGCCTGGTTCAGACTTCCGAAGTGGGCGACCACACGGCGCTCGGCACTGGCGACCTTGATCGACTGCACGGCATCAAAGACCTCGCCGAGAAACCCGGTGACGCTGCCCTCGGCCTCCCGGCTCGCTCTGCGGTACCCCTCGATCCGCCGCTGGGCAAAGTGGGCGACCGTGTAGACGGCGACCATCGGGAGGAGGGCGAACAGGGTGATTGGCCAGTTGATCCCGGCCATGATCGTCAACGCAACGGCCGAAGACAGCACGGCTCGTACCACGTTGGCGTAGTCGATGCAGATGCCGTGCAACCCGGGAACGTCACTGCGGAAGCGGCTGATGGCCTCTCCGGGAGAGGAGGGCAGGGCGTCGGCGCCGGGGAGGCTGAGGATGTGGGCGAGCATGTTCTTCTGCAGCAGAGCAGCCGCTGAGAAGTGAAAGGGCATGAGGGAACGTCTCGCCATGTAGAGACTCAGTCCGCGGCCTATTCCGCCGACACAGAGCATGGTGAGGATCCCGAGAAGGCCGACCCGGACGACCGCCGCGCCAGAGAGCAGGTCGAAGAACTCGCGCAAGGCCAGTCCCGGCACCTGCACACCGAGGGAGTACACGATCATGCCCGCTATATTGAGCAGGTAGAGCCCGGGCCGATAGCGGATGACGGCGAGAATCGCCCACCAGGTCCTCACTTGAGCACTCCTTCCAGCCCCGTCTTCAGCAGCCCTGCAAAGCGTGACGACGGATCCGACGCCAGCGCCGCCCGTGACCCCCATTCCTCGACGCGCCCATCCTCCAGGATCAGAATGTCGTCGACCCGCTGCACTGTTGTCAGGCGGTGGGCGATCACAATCCCGGTGCGGCCGCGCAACAGACGGTCCACGGCGTGCTCAATCCGCGCCTCGGTGGCTGGATCCAGACGCGACGACGCTTCGTCGAGGATGACCAGCCCGGGATCGGCCAGGAAGGCTCGCGCCAACGTCAGCAATTGAGCCTGACCCGCGGACAGCCCGCCGCCATCGCCCTCGAGCCTCGTGTCCAGACCTGCGGGAAGGCCGTCGAACCAGGCACCCATGCCCACGTCCCGGATCACGTCCATGATGGTTGAATCGGGGTGTGTCGGGTCGAAGAGTGTCAGGCTGTCGCGCACGGTGCCGCTCAACAGTTGCGCGTTCTGGGAGACCACGCTGATCCGGCTCCGCAGGGCCTCCGGCTCCAGGCGAGTCAGCTCAACTCCGCCCAGTCGCACGAAGCCCTGCTGCGGATCATACAGTCGTGACAACAGACGTGTGATCGTCGTCTTGCCGCTGCCCGTGCGTCCCAGCAATCCGAGGACGCGTCCCGCCTGGACGTCGAAGGACAGATCCTCGAGAACGGGATCCTCGCCATAGGCGAAGCAGACACCGCTCAGCTGCAAGGTCAGGGATCCGCCTGGCAGGGAGGTCGGGTCGGCGGTGCGGATCACCGATCGTTCCTGCAGTAACTCGGTTACGCGGCCCAGGCTCGCACCGGCCTGCTCGAATTCCTCCATCTGTTGCGTCAGCTGTGTCAGTGGTCGATGCAGCAGGTCCAGGTAGTAGACCAGCATCGCCACGGTACCCAGGGTTACGCCGGCCTCACCGAACAGGTAGTAGCCTGCCGCCACGACGAGGACCTGACCAATGGCGTAGGACCCCATGAGGATGAGGCCGAAGCGCATGTTGACGAGACTGGCCTTCTGCTCTCGCGCCAGTCGCTGGCCGGTGAAGTGATACAGGCGTCGCATCACATGGGGCACGGCACCGAGGGCGCGTATGTCGACGGTGCCGGAGAGACGTTCCGCGAGAAAGCCGAAAAGATCTGCCGCCGCTGCCCGGGCCGAGAGCCAGTAGGGCAAGGCCACCTGCTGCTGACGCGACAGGGCCAACAATGTCAGCGCCGCGTAGACTGCCATGATGACACCGAGACGCCAATCCTCGACCGTGAAGACGATGAGCGTGCCAGTCAGCATCGTCAGGTTGCCGATGGCCAGGAGCACGAACCGGGAGAGGAAGCTGGCCAGGCCTGCCACATCGCCGTCGATGCGCTCGATCATCTGGCCCGGGGTGTGCTCGTTGTGGAAGGACATGTCGAGGCACAGGCAGTGGAGGGTCAGATCCTCGCGCAGCTCATTCGTCGCCTGCCAGGCCAGCCGCCGGCCGGCGTATGTGGACGACAGGTCGAGGATCTGTCGCGCCAGGGCCACGCCGACGAACACCAGAGCAATGACGAGCAATTCTTCCAGCGGTACGCTGGTGTCACCGGCGCCATCGATGAAGCGACGCATGATTTGCGGGCTCACCAGCTGCAGGCCAACAGCGCAGAACAGCAATACGGCAAGGGCTCCCACCCAGCCCAGGCGTGGACGCAGGTATCGGGCAAGCAGAGCCCAGTACCGGCCCAGTGGAATGCGGCAACGGAGTGTCATGATGACACATACGATATTGTTAATACATGATTTAGGTAGAATTTGACGCGCCGAGGAGACGGGACTATCATTTGGTCAGAGGGGATACCTCAACAGAAAGAAGCCCCCGGACCTCATCGGTCCGGGGGCTTCTCTCGTTCTGGAAAGGTCGTTGCCTCTATCTCATCAGAGAGTTATTCTCCACATATGGAGGTGTATATGGAGCTTTCAAAGAAGACGACGATTCTGTTTCCTCCCGATCTCCACACCCGGCTGGCACGCCTGGCGACCCTTCGCGGAACCAGTCTCGGTGATCTCGTCCGCCGGGCGTGCGAGCGCGAGTACGGGCTGGCCTCCCGAGACGACCGGCTGGCAGCCGTCAGGTCGCTCGCGTCTCACGATCTTCCGGTGGGCACGGCCGAGGAGATGGCCCGCGAGTCGGTGCCTGAGCCTGAGGATCTGATGCCGTGATTCTGGTGGATGCCAATGTCCTCATGTACGCGGCGGGGGCCCAACACGCTCACAAACAGCCGAGCGTACGTCTGCTCGAGTGTATTGCCGATGGCACCATTGAGGCTGCCCTCGACGCCGAAGTCCTGCGGGAGGTGCTCCACCGCTACCGCGCCATCGACCGCTGGGTTGATGGAGCCCAGGTGTATGATGACGCCAGACGGATATTCGGGATCGTCCTGCCGATTACCGCGGACATCGCGGATGATGCCAGACTGCTGCTGGATCAACACCAGGGCATCAGCGCGCGAGACGCTCTGCACGCCGCCGTAGCATTGAGGCACGAGCTGGCTGCTCTATGCAGCTACGACCTGGGCTTCGACTCGATCGCGGCAGTCCACAGAGTAACGCCCGTGGAACTGCTGGACGGTTGATCTGGCAGTGCAGTTCGGTGACGACCGCCTCGTCCCTGGTGAGATCCAGCCTGCGGTGGTTCATGTTCCCATCTTCATCGAAACGAAGTACGGCTCGAAACCGAGGCGCTCCCAGAACAGCTGCCCACCGGGGTTCGTGGCCAGCACGTCGAGGCATATGGAGCAGTTGGCCGGGAAGCGGGCGGCTTTCAGGGCTTCGAAGGCGGCTGTCCCAAACCCGTCCCGGCGAACCTCATGCTCGATGTAGAACTGACGCAGGTAGACGACCTGCCGATCCGGGTAGTAGACGTCAGCCTGGATCCGGTGCACGGAATAGCCGATGGCGGTCTCTTCACGCTGGAACAGGCTGATCTGCCAATCTGAGTCGAGCCACTCCGTGAACCGCTGCTCATACTCGGCCGGCGTGAAGGGATTGCGGCTGCCCTGATCCTCGACGAGACGCTGGTTCATCGTGGCGAGAAGAGGGATGTCGGCTATCGCCCCCGGGCGCAAGCTGACCGACGCCCTGGCTGGCGGTTCTGCCGGCGGGTCCAGCAACCAATCGAACGTCGCCTCCGCCTGCCCTGGAATCGGCGGTGGGGCGCCTTCGAAGGTCAGACCCAGCACTTCGCCCTGTCGCCACGGACCTCCGGCGGAGGCCAGGATGCGTTCGGTCAACTCCTCGGACACGCTGAGCTTCGTCAGCAGGCTTCGCTCGGCGAAGAAACTCCCGATCAGCGCCGCAGTGCCTGGATCCTCCTTGCGTACGTGCTCGAGGGCCTGCCGCTCACCTCGATAGTCAAGACCTCTGATCCTCATGTAGGTCTGCAGCAGCCAGCCGATGTTGACCGACAGGAGCATCTCGCAGAAGAGGGGATCTTCAGTCAGCTTGCCGCGGACCTTGTCGAGGACGTGTTGCTGGTAGAAGCGATCGGGAGAGGTCTCGTTCGTCGCCGGGTCGGTGGGCTCCGAGCGCCAGGTCTCCCGAGCCGTCTTGAGCAGACCAGACAGGCTGCCACGGCGATCGAACAGCACCTTGCCCTCGACGAGGGCAGGATCGATGGACGTGGGCGCCTCGCGGCGGGAGAAGTCGCCCGCTGTACGGATGTTGAGGTCAACGGGAAGGTCACCCCAGTGGAAGTGGATGCTCTCCAGGGGTGTCGGTCGATGGGTGACGACGGCGACGAGATCCAGATCGCCGCCCGGCGTGTCATCGCCCGGACGGCGGCGACCGTAACAGATCAACCCGATGACGAATGGGTTGGCGGTGAGTCTGCCGATGAGGTCTGTGGACGAAAGAGCCATGTGTGGTCTCCGGGCGGTGACATCGCCTGAATCAGGGGATCCATCGTAGACAATGGCAAGTCAACGACTCAAGGACGCCGGTTTCCACAGCTTGTGAACTGTGAGAACCTGGTATTGAAGTGCCCGACCGCGGGCCAGCAGCTTGCTCCGGTGCGACACCTGCTGTTGAATAGCGGTAACGACTCCTCCAAACGGGCGCTCTCCATTGACCGAAGCATCCATCGATCCTCGATTGCTCGACGACGCCGTCGAGCGTATCACCAGGTGCGCTCAGCCGACTCGGATCGTCCTCTTCGGGTCGGCCGTCAGGGGCAACATGTCACCCGACAGCGATCTGGACTTCCTTGTCGTGGTTCCTGATGGCACACATCGAAGAGAGACGGCTCGACGCATCTACCGGGCCCTCTTCGACCTCGGGCATCCCAAGGACGTGGTTGTCGTGACCGAATCGGATGTGGCCCTGTACGCCGATGATCCGTCTCTCATCCTTCGACCGGCACTACGGGACGGGAAGGAACTCTACCGTGCCGCCTGAACGTGATGCCCCTGGATCGGCGGGTGACTGGCTGGATCAAGCTCGCAGTGATCTCGCACTTGCACGTGCTCCTCTGCCCGAGGGTGCGATCTATGAGGATCTCTGCTATCACGCCCAGCAGGCGGCGGAGAAGGCTCTCAAGGCGATCTATCGGTACCGAGAGAGTGAGTTCAGATACACCCATGACATCGGCGAGCTGATCAATGGCCTTCCACTGGACGGGAAGGTCGTACCGGCGTCCGTGTTCGACGCAATCGAACTGACGGAGTTTGCGACCCTGACCCGTTACCCCGGCGTCGCAGAGCCGACCACGGAGACGGAGTATGAGCGCGCAATCGCCGCAGCGATGGCCGTCGTCGCCTGGGCGGACGAACTGACCGGCTATTGAGCCTCTCCTGCTTCACTCCCTCACCCATTCACGGCTTCAAACATGGCCACCACGTTCTCCGGCGGAACATCGGCCATGATGTTGTGCACCTGCTGGAAGACGAAGCCGCCTCCCGGGCTCATGGTGTCCACCAGCTGTCGAACGTGATCGGCCACCTGCTGCGGCGTGCCGTTGGGTAACACGTTGCGCGTGTCGCAGCCGCCGCCCCAGAAGCAGAGGCGGTCGCCGTAGCCCTGCTTCAGTAGCTCTGGTTCCATGCCGGCGCAGGTGATCTGCACCGGATTCGTCGTGTCCAGGCCGGCGTCGATCAGATCATCGAGGAGGGGCTCGATGCCGCCGCAGCTGTGCAGCATGACCTTGACGTCGGCCAGTTCTCTGGCGCGGTTCCACAGTTTGCGGTGGTAGGGTTTGCAGAGCTCGCGGTACATGTCGGGGGAGATGAGGGGGCCGTTCTGGCCACCCAGGTCGTCACCGAAGAGGATGACGTCGATGTACGGTCCCACGGCGCCGAGCCACTTTTCCAGATTCGCCAGGTGCAGGTCGCAGAGCTTCTCCACCAGCCGGTGCGTGGCATCCGGATACAGCGCCATGTTGGCCAGGTGGTTGTCGATGCGGTAGAGGAACTGGGGGATTTCGAAGATGTTGCCGCCGAAGAGGCCGATGACGGCCCGATCGGTGGAGGCGCGCAGGCGACGCGCGCCGTCGGCCAACTCGGCGAGACCGGCTTCGTCCAGGGCCATATGTGCCCCGGGGTGAGCGGTGGCCGTCCACATGGTCTCGCCCAGGCGGTCCTCGAGGTCGGCAAGGCTGTCGGCCTCGAGAGGACGGTCGATGAGGGGGAAGTGGCACTGCTCGAAGTAGAGGCAGCCGTCCTTCTGCACGCCCAGCTCCAGACTGTCCTCACCCAGCAGATACCAGGCATCGCTCCGTCTCTCCACGTCAACGTACCCGGGGATCTTGCAGGGCACGCCGTTGGGCAGGACCCAGTCTTTCCACGACTCGTCATCGGTGAGGAAGCTGCGTCCCAGCTCCACGGTGTCGACGTTGAGGGCGTCCATCACGTCGGGTTCGACAATGGCCAGCTGCTGTACTACGTCGTACACGTAGATGTCGCCCGTGCTGATCCCCAGTGCCTCCTTGAGACCGGCGTAGGCCATGGCCATGACGCCCGAGGAACGGTGGCCGCCGAAGTCGATGGGCACGCGGTCGGGCTCGCGGTGTTCGATGGCATCCAGGACGCGCTCGCGGGGTGTCATCTCATACTCTCCGTTGGCGAGAAGTCGGGCAGACCGAAGAAGCTGCGGTGGGCATTGATCACGGCCACATAGTTGGCCAGCGGCACGCTGGCGGTGATGGCGTTGCTGGCGCAGAGAATATGACCGCCTTCTCCTGAGCCCGCCTCCAGGCAGTCGACCACGTGTTGTCGCACCTGCTCCGGCGTGCCGAAGCTGAGGGTGTTGCCGCAGTCGAGGTTGCCGAAGAAGGTGATGCGTTCGCCGTACTCACGTTTCAGGCGTCGCAGATCCATGCCGGCGTGCATGTCGATCTCAAGATAGGCGTCCACCTCGCACTCCACGAGGAAGTCGTCGATGACCGGCCACAGGTCGCCATCGCTGGCGTTGACGGCGCGGGCGCCGGCGGCGTGAATGCGCCGTGTCAGCTGCCGGATCTCCGGCACGATGAAGTGCCGGTACATGACCGGCGAGATCATGGGGCGCTGACCGGAGAAGTCACCGCCCACGCCATAGAGGTCGACGCCCAGGTCGAGGTATCGCTCAACGCGGCCCAGGCACCGACGCGTGGCCAGACGGAAGTGCTCGGCTGCCACTTCGGGGGCCAGCATCATGGTCTGCATCAGGTCGGTGTCCGTCCACACCCCGTGGCCGTATGCCGGTGCCAGGACGGGCAGGTCGAGGTCTCGTCGTGCCATCTCCTCCCGGAGGGCCGCGTACACCAGAAAGGGTTCGTCCCCCGGCGGCAGCTCCTGAGCGGCCTGGTGGTTGCGCTGCCGCATCACCTCGACCGGATCGGACGACGGGGGCAGGACAGGGCCGGACTCCTCGTTAGCCCTGAGAGGAGGGGGATTGGGCACCACGTACAGGAGGTCGTGCCCCAGCAGCATGGCCAGATCCAGCTGATCGACGGCACGCTGGTGCACCGCTCGTTCCCAGCCCATTTCAAATACGGCCTGCTCCCAACCGGCACCCACGGCGTAGGGCCGGCCCAGGAGTTGATCGGCCAGGGGAGACAGGAGTACGTACTCGAAGACCGGAGTGCGGTCCGGGGTTCGGTGGGCAAAGGCGGCCTCGACCCGTTCTCTACTGGTCATGGGACAATCCCACGGACTGGAACAAGCGCGATGGCGGGTCGTTCACTGGTGACCTCGAGGTCGATGGTGGACGACTCTCACGAAGACATGTCTCGGAGGCAGCGTCAAGTTGCCCTATCGGCGCTGGTCGATTGGCCTGGAATCAGCGATGTTCCAAGCTTCTGCGATTCGCTAGCGCAACACAGACAGGAGCTGGTGCATGAATACGACCGCCTGGCGGCCCCGATTGACGCTGACCGACAGCAGCGCCATCGAGCAACTGCATCGATCGGCGGTGGAAATACTGGCCTCGACGGGTTTGAACGTACACCACGAACCGATGCGAGAGCGGTTGGCTGCCAACGGCGCCGCCATGGGTGACGGACCGCGCGTCAACCTTCGGGAAGAGATGGTCGAGAAGGCGCTGGCCACGGCGAGTCGTGAGGTGACGATCCACGATCGCAGCGGCAGCCCGGCTCTGTCGCTGGCCCCGCACCAGATTTATTTCGGCACCGGGTCGGATCTGCTCTACACTTGAGACACAGGGACCGAGCAGCGACGCGGCGCTGTGCTGGAGGATGTGTCCCGGTCCGCCCGGCTGTGTGACGCCCTGCCCGAGATCGACTTCCTCATGTCCTTTGCCACCCCCGTCGGCGTGGCCCCCGAAGATGTCGAACCACAGCAGTACTATTCCATGGTGAGCAACTCGACGAAGCCGGTGATCATGACCGTGTGCTCCGGACTGTCCGCCTTCGAGCGCTTGCACGACATGGCCTGTGTCGTGGCCGGGGGAGAGGAAGCGTTCCGGGCGCAGCCGAACTATATCATGTACGGGCAGTTCGTCTCGCCCCTGCAGCACGACCGGGGGGCAATCGAGCGGCTCGTGTTCAGCGCCGATCACGAGATTCCCCTGATCTACGTGCCGACCATCATGCCGGGAGTCAGCGGTCCGGTGACCCTGGCCGGGTCGCTGGCACTGGCCATCGCCGAGAGTCTCGCCGGGCTGGTCATGCACCAGCTGCAGAGACCGGGGGCGCCGTTCATCTTCGGTGCCTGCGTGGGGGCGATGGACCTGCGCACGGCGCTGTTTCCCTACGGCGGCCCCGAGTGGCGGCTGAACGACCTGGTCATGGCCGAGATGTCTCGCCACTACGGTCTGCCCGTCTTCGGTACCGGCGGCGCCACGGACAGCAAGACCGTCGATGCCCAGGCTGGTGCCGAGGCCGGCACGAGTCTGCTCGCAGCGGCGCTGGCGGGCACGAACCTGATACACGATGTGGGGTATCTGGAATCGGGGCTGACGGGGAGCCTGGAGAGCATCGTTCTGGGGGCGGACATGATCCGCTGGACGCGGCAGTATGTCGCCGGGCTGGAGGTCACTCCTGAGGCGCTGGCCCTCGGAACGACAGCCGAGGTCGGACCTGGCGGCCACTTCCTGGATCACCCCCACACGCTGCAACACTTCCGTGACGATCTGCTGCCGCCGTACGTGCTGGACCGCGATATCTACGACAACTGGCGCGCCAACGGCAGCCGCGAGTTCGCGACACGCGCCCGGGATCTGGCGGGGGAGCTGCTGAGCAGCCACCGGGTGGCGCCATTGGACGAGGCGGTGGACGCGCGGTTACGGGAGATGGTGGGGATGGGAGGCGGAACCTGACTTGTGTCGACATGGGGTTTGGCGCAATCGTAACGGAGTCAGTGGCGGCCGACAACCCGCATCCGGAGTCTGAGAGATGAGTCAGCACTTCTGCACATTCGAACACGTCGTCATCGACGGGTCGAATCCGCGCGATCCACACTGCAAGGCGGTGGCGGACCTGGACGGAGATGGTGAGCCGGATGTGGCGGCAGCGAGCGCCAGGGAGGGTGGGCTCTACTGGTACCGCGGTCAGGAATGGACAAAGTGCAAGATCGCCGACGGGTCGTTCACCACCGACATGACAATCGCTGACATGAACGGCGACGGCTTCGGGGACATCGTCATTCCGAGCCACGAGGGGTTGATGATCTACCGCAACCCGTGCGGTGCCGGCAAGGACCCTTCTGCAGACACCTGGGAGGCCATCAACATCAGCGACGAGGGGGCGAAGATGCACAACGTCGAGGCCGTCGATCTCAACGGCGACGGCCGACTCGATCTGGTGACCCGTCACCAGTCGGGATTCAACCACCTGATGGGAAACCGCATCTACCTGTGGTTCCAACGTTCGGCGTCGGAATGGTCGATGCGGACCTTTGAGTGCCCTCACGGCGAGGGGCTGGCGGTGGCTGATATCGACGGCGACGGTTTTGCCGACGTCGTGATCGGCGGCCGGTGGTACCGCAATCCAGATGGCGACCCCGACGGAACCTGGCAGGAATGCCGCTACATGCCCGAGGAGCATTTCGACACGTGCTGGACCCAGGGAGACGTGATGGTGCAGGCTGGGGACGTGGACGGCGACGGTCGACTCGAAATCGTACTCACCCCGTCGGAGGGTGCCGGTCGCCTGGCCTGGTATGCGGCGCCGGATGACCCCACGCAGCCCGAATGGGTCGAACACGTGATCGAGGCCGACATGGACCACAGCCACGGGTTGGCGCTGGGCGATGTGGACGGCGACGGTCAGCTGGATGTCGTCGTGGCCAAGATGCACCAGGCATCTTCCCCACAGTCTGTGGCGGTCTACTACAACGATGGGGAGGGGGCCTCCTGGTCGCGGCAGGAGGTGGCCCGGACGGGATCGCACAGTATCAGGCTGGCGGAGTTCGGCGGCAGCGGCCGGCTCAGCCTCGTCGGTGCCAACTGGAATGACGCGGCCCCGACGGGAGGCGTCATCGAGGCCTGGATCAACCGAGGCCAGCAGTAGTCAGATGCCAGTGGCTGCGTGGACGACCCGTCTCCTCTACCTGGCTCGTGGTCTGCTCATCGTCTGGGCCGGGTTCTGGAGTTGGTTCGCCCTCGTGCACCTGGCCGAAGGACTTGGGGCGTTACCTCACGTTGCGAAGATCGTAGTTCCTCTGGCGGGCGTGGCGGTCCTGGCCTGGACGCGACCCTTCTGGGGCGGACTCGTCCTCCTCGCCGGGGCGTTGCTCACGGCGTGGTACTTCGAGCATTCCGCAGCTCGATTCATGCTGTCCCTGCCGGCGATGCTGCTTGCGGTCATGTTCGTCGTCATCGCCCGCTTTGACAGCCAACCGGAGCAGACCCTGCAGAGAGGCAGTCACCAGGATGAATCGGAGCCGACTTGACGTCGATCTTGCCTGACGCCACGGAATTCACACAGACGCGGATCATCGTGTTCGTCGCCATTATCGGCACGGACGCACTGCTGCTGGTCTTCGCCTATCTGATCGGTGTGAGACAGATGACGGGTCTCATCTCAGGCCACAAGCGGGTTACTGCCCACGACGAGGCCGGTCTGGCGCGATTCATGGCGATCCGGCTGTGCTCCCTGGCGGCGGTCTATCTGCTGCTCGGCATCGTCTTCCTGCTTATCTCATCGAGCACCGGGTTCTTCATCTGCACAGTCGGCTTCCTGGCAGCCACTCTCATCGGGGCCATCGCCATGGAAAGCGGGAAGAATCGCTATCTGACGCCACCGGAGCGCCCATGACCACAGGAACGAGAGGCAGCGAGATCGCCCTGGCAACACTGATGCGGGAGGATCCCGGGGCCCCCTGCATCAACTACTGCTGGATGACGAGTGGCTCGTACCTGAGCAAGGTGACGGAGCGGGATTACTGGGTGGATCGCGAGGGTGTGTTCTTCGAATACCTGCAGCGATGTGGCATCAATCTGGTGCCGCAGTGGTACTTCCCCGGTGACGCCCAGAGGAATATCGAGCAGGGCCACCTGGCTCACGAGCACCGTCCAGGTGGGACAGAGGATATCGATAGTCCCGAGGACATCCTCCGTGTGATCGACCGGCTACCGGACGACGCGGCCTTCGAGGCCGAATTCGACATCGAGACGACAGCACGCCAGTACGCGGACAGGTTGAAGGCACGGATCGATCGAACCGAGGGCGAGGTGCTGTTCCTCGATGGTTTCGGTCAGGCGGATTTCATGGGTGGATATGACCGCTGGGGCTATGAGAACTACCTCATCGCCATCCTGGAGTATCCGGACGCCATGCGCCGCTTCTACCACCACACCGCCCTGCGGGGGAGGCTGACCAACCAGGCGATCGTCACAGCTCACGAGCGCTACGGGATCGCCCCCTTCGTCTACAGCGGTCAGGACATCTGCGCCAGTGCCGGCCCGATCATCTCACCACTGCAGTTGCGGGAGCTCTACTTCCCCGAGCTGAAGTGGGCGATGGAGCCGCTGGTCGAGAACGGGATCGGTGTCATCTGGCACTGCGATGGTGATATCGGTCCGATCCTCGATGACATCCTGGATCTGGGTGTGGTGGGGCTACAGGGATTCGAGGAAGAGCACGGTGTGAGCTACGACGAGATCGTACGCCTGAGGGACCGGTCCGGGCTGCCCATCGGTGTCTGGGGGTGTGTGTCGGTGACCACCGTGCTGCCGCACGGAACCGTCGAACAGGTGAAGCAATCGGTGGAGCGATCGTTTGAACTGGCTGGCAGAGGCAGGGGATTCGTGCTCTCTTCGACGAGCAGTGTCATGCCGGAGGTCCCCCACGATAACATCGATGCTCTTTTCGAGCACGGCGGACACTTCGGCGCCGACTTCCTGTCGTGACGACTACGCGGTGACCTCGAGCACTAGCGCGTCGCACCGTAAGCGGGTTCGTTGGTGAAGCGTTCGGTGGCCAGATCCAGAGTGATCTCCGTAGCAGGGGGCAACTCGACCCGCACGCGGGGGCCCTCAACGGCGGCCGTCCGGGTCTGGTGGGTCACCGGCGGCGCGGCGTAGTCGACCGATGTTCCCGGGAAGTCGCTCGTCAGCACCGAGTATTGGGCCGTGCCGAAGGTGTGCTCACCGTACGCTCCCGCCTGCAGGACCAGCTCCCGTCCCTCGATGGGATTCAGGTTGACCAGGTGCAGGAGGGTGCGACGCGCCTCGACCTTCTCCACCAGAGCGGCCACATCCGGCGGCAGACCCGGGCGTCCACGTTGGGCGTCAAAGTAGCTGACCCGTGCGAACAGCAGGCCGCCGTTGTAGATCGGTTGTGGGGCGCCACACACCAGCTGCAACAGGCCTTCCGTCGTCACCGGGTTGGTCTCCTGCCAGCGGTGTTCACCGTGCTGCGTACCCACCTCGGTATCTTCGCGGATGACGGCGAGACGCTGAACGACCTGCTGGTAGCTGGCCTGGAGGATGCGTTCGGGATGGTCCGGGTTGTCGCCGGCCAGGTAGCGCAGCCACGGCTGGTCGTGGCCACCGTCTTCCTTGTTGTGGAAAGCCACCACCTCGTTCCAGTCGTAGGCCTCGGCCTGTCGTACCCGTTCGATTCGCTCCCAGTCCTCGTCGGCCATGGACAGATTCCACAGGGCGGACAGGAAGATGGGAGAGGGGGGCTGCCAGTCGAACCAGCCGGCATCACCGTAACGATAGGGGACCAGGAGGGTTTCGTGCCGCTCTCCCATGGCTGTCATCTGGCCGATCCAGTGGTGCCACAGGCTCATGTGGTTCTTGCGGACGTCCCGCTGCTCTCCCAGATCCAGGATACGGTCCATCTGCCGACGGGGCAGCTCGAGGTAGCGGTCGTCGCGGGTCAGCAGATAGGCGTTGGCTGCGGCCGTGATGGCCGTCATCTGGATGTTGTACCAGCCGTGGGGATAGGTCCAGCCGTAAAGGCCGCCGTACCACTTCCCGTCCAGGTACTCCCCCACGGTGCCGGAGTGGCCGACGTTGTCCGGCATGAGCCAGTCGTTCTCACGGGCTCTGTCCATCCAGGCGTCCGTGTATTCCAGGACCCAGTCGCGGTACTTCTCATCTCCCGTCAGCAGGAAGGCATTGGTCACCAGACTCGTCGCCGACAGGTTGCCGACGACCTCACCCTTCTGCCAGCGATCGTGCATCGCCTGCCCCATACTTCGAGCTTTGGCCGGGTCGAGGGTATCCTCATAGCTGTCGATACCGGGCAGATCATAGAAGGGGAGTCCGTACGTCTCGCTGGCGCGGTGGCTGGAGGTCTCGCGGGCCTCGTCGGGTGTGTAATGAGGACCGCCCGATCCGAGACGCGCCGACAACAGGATCTTGTGTTCGGGGTCGTAGTTCTGCGCCTCCGGGTCTTCGTTGAGAAAGAACCCGGCGAAGCGGCGGGCGCGCATGTGGAGCTGCCCCGCGGAGGGATCGGCCAGGCAGAGGTGGTAGAAGAAGACGTCACTCTCCGACTGGTGGAAGGTGTCCATGACGCGGGCGTATTCCTTGTGCGCCTGGCCGCGTCGGGTGAGCTGACGGGTCACCGTCTCCCAGCCGCGGTGGGACAGGTCCACCAGATCATCACCACCGCCCAGCAGATAGAGCAGGGGCCAGTTGGTGTAGCCCTCGTAGAAGTCATCCGCACCACCGCCCCAGCGATCATCGTAGATGAGCTCGCCGTCATCGTGGGTGTAGCGATCCAGGAAGGGGTAGACGGCGTCGCTCATGGTAGACATCAACAGGCGCTGCTGGGCCGCCCACGACGGGGGGCGGGTTACCGGTACGGTGGCGGCGATGATCGGCGTCATCACGCACCCTCCTCCATCGGCCGGTATGCGTCGGGAACACCGGACTTGATCACATCCTGCTCGAGAAACTCCGTCCACGTCGCGTGGGTCCACAGGGCGCTGGCGCGCACCAGCTGGTGGCAGGCCGCTTCCTGCTTCCCCTCTCGATACAGCTGCAGAGCCCGCTCGAAGGGCTCCCTGGCCTGCTGCAGCAGGTCGACGGCCTCGCGGCGCTCGAAGTTTACCAGCCCTTCGGCGATCAGCGAAGAGTCGTACTCCATGGTGCCGTTGGTCAGGTTGTCGAGGTAGGGCTCCACGACGCTGAAGGGATGATCTACGTAGTCGACGTAACGTTCTTCCTCGGGGTACTCCTCGCGGCCCTCTTCGTCGACGATCGCGGCTTCGGCCAGCTGTCTCCCGAGCTGTTCGGCTTCGCCCATGGCCCGCTTCAGATACGTCGTATGCACCGGCAACCCACCGACATAACGCATGCCGAAGGCGAAGACCCACTTGCAGATTTCGGCGGTGGCCAGTCTCTGCATTCCCTGGTTGCTGGCGCAGGAGATCGAGGCGAAGGGCATGCCGGCCATCTCGCCACTCCAAATAAAGGGGTAGCAACGCTCGATGAAGAGGTGACACTGGGCGCTGGGTCCCCAGAAGTGGACAGGATCGGCAAGGATCCAGCCATTGGCCTGTTTCACCTTGGCCATCAGCTCTCCCTCCTTGCCCATGCCATCGCGCTGGGCGCAGGAGTGATCTTCGCTGCGGATGCAATTGAAGCAGCTGGCGCAGGGCTTGATCTCGTACTTGTGCAGATGGACGAACTCCACCTCTACCCCAGTTACGCTCTCAGCGCCGGCCATGGCCGAGTGCAACAGCCCGGCCGTGAATCCCTTTGTCCTGCCACTCGCCAGCAGCGCCAACACCTTGGCCATGTCAGTTTCCCCTGTCGTGGTGTCTGCAGCGGCCATATGCTACGCAACCCGCGTCGCGGAGGGAAGGCGACGAATCGGAGTTGCCAGACTACCTTACGCGCCAGGAACAGGGAGGGTGCCGCCATGGAAAAAGTCGATGTCCACGTGCACGTCTTCGATCGTCTCCGTCCCGAGTTCCCCCGCGGTGTCAGTGCTCTGGCGCCGGCCGACAGAGAGGCGACGGCAGAGCAGCTGCTGGCGGAAATGGGGGAGGCGGATATCGATAAGGCCGTGCTCATCGATATGGGAGGGACCGATATCGAGCAGCACAACTACGTCGCCCACTGCGTGAGAACGTGGCCGGATCGGTTCACGGCCACGGGGCTCGTCGATGTGGCCGACCCGGCCGCCGCCGACAGACTGACCGAGCTCTACGAGGCCACCCCGATCGAGGGGATTCGTCTCGGTGGCGGACTCGGGGATCCAGCCGCCGAACAGGCGGAAGATCTGACAGCCTACCCGCTGTTCCAGCGGGCGGCAGAGCTTGGCGTCAACATCAACCTCTACGGGCGCAGCGATGGCGTCGCCAGCATGGAGTTGCTGGTGGCAGCGTTCCCCGGCATCAACATCTCTCTCGATCATCTGGGGATCTGTCCGTCGACGCCGCTGGTGCCTGACGCCTGGGTGCGTCCTCGTTTCGAGCAGGAACCACTGCCGCCGGCGACGTACGAGCAGATCCTGGGACTGGCTCGATACGACAACGTCCATGTGAAGGTTTCCGGGGAGTACGCCTTTTCCAAGGCCGCCTATCCGTACGCCGACATGAAGCCGATGGTCGAGCGTGTGTACGAGACATTCGGTCCCGAGCGGATGATGTGGTGCACGGATTTTCCGTGGATCGTGGCGGAGCCGGGGTACGGCCGGCTGGCGCAGATGATCGACCACCACCTGCCCGGGATTCCGACGCGGGAACGAGAGATGATGATGGGTGGCAACGCCCTCGGCATCTGGTTCAGGAGATAGACCATGGCAACGACCGATCTGCTCAAAGTCGGAGTACTGGCCTGCAGTCGCTACGTCCACACCAAGGGAATCTGGGGACCGATCATCGAGCCAGAAGCAGATGGCGGACCCTCCGCGCAACGAACGCGGATGACGGGGATGGCCATCACCCACGTCTGGGACGTGGACCGGAGCGGCGCCGAGGAGTTCGTGCAGCAATACAGAGGAGCGGAGATCGTCGACGAGTACTGGGACATGGTGGGGAAGGTGGACGCCATCATCCTCGACGACTTCGATTCCTGCCTCCACTTCAAGCACCTTGCCAGGCCCTATCTGGAGGCGGGGGTGCCCATGTTCATCAACCGGCCCTTCGCCCTCAACGTGGAGGATGCCCGGACGATCCTCGATCTGGCCGCCAAACACGACACACCGATCATGTCGGGATCGAGCTTCGAGTACGCCCCGGAGATCGCTCAAATCAGGAGCAACATCGAGGAGATCGAGCCTCTCTCCGGATACTGCGCCGCCAACTCCATGTCCGACTACGCCACGCACGGGGTTCACGGTGTGTTCTTCGCCTATGCCTGTGTCGGTGGCGGCATTCGCAGCGCCGCGTACCAGACGCCGGACTGGCACACGCCGAATGGCCTGGTGACCATCGAGTATGAGGGGCGGGACGGGGGCAAGCCCTTCTACGGCTGCGTGCAGGAGATCTCCGGTGTGTGGGCGTGGATGCGAGCCTTCGGCAGCCGGACCTTCGAGCAAAGCGTACACGCGGGGACACATTTCTGGCCACCGATGATCATCGCAATGCAGAAGATGTTTCAGACCGGACAGATGCCGGTGACACACGACGCGCTGTTCGAGAAAACGCAGCTGTTCCTGGCAGCCTTCAAGTCGCACGTCGAGTGCGGCGGCGCTCCCGTGGCGCTGGACGATATCGGCGACTGGACCGCGCCGCTGCTGAATCCCGATCCCTACCCGGATGGTTTCTTCAACCAGTAGAGGCTCAGACGATGGACATGCTCCTGCGCCATCTCACGATCGGCGAGCTGGCAACCCTCTTCGAGCGCCACCGCGGGCGATCTCCCGCACCCTATCTGACCGACCCCGAGAGAGTCGCCCGGGCTCGACGGCTGGCGCGGAAGAACGGCCAGTGGCAATCCCTCGCCAACGACTTCGATCCCACCGCCCCCATCGCTGTGCTCAAACGATCGGCGTATCGGAACTTCCGTCGTGTCGGCGACCGTCGCGTTCCCGAGGCGGCCGCGGCCGAGCGGCGAGGCCAGCTCGGCCAGGCATTCCTGGCTCTCTGGCTCGATCACCCCAGGGCCGATGTGGACTACCTGCAGGATCTCATGTGGGCGTACTGTGACGACTGGACCTGGGTCATGGCAGCGCATGAGGGTCGGGGCATCGATCTGGGCTCGGTCAGCATCGGCGTGGTGCTGGCGGAGATTCTCCACGTGGTCGGGGACCGGCTCGAGGAGGAAGTACGAGCGCGCGTCACCCGGGCCATCGAGCGGGAGATCTTCGAAAAGTACTGGGACTACCGGCACCCGGATGAATGGAAGACGGTACGCATGAATTGGAACCACGTGTGTAACGGGGAGATCATCCGCACCGCCCTCTACCAGATCGAGGACCCCCATGTCCTGGCCCACATGACTCACGTGGCCATCCAGAATATGAGCTATGCCCTGGACGGCTTTGCCGCCGACGGTGGCTGCGAGGAGGGACCGGGGTACTGGGCTTACGGCTTCGGCCACTACCTCGCCGCCGCCAACGCTCTGCTTCACAAGACCGACGGCGAACTCAACCTGCTGGCAGGGGAGCGTATCGCTGCCATCAGCCGCTACCCGCTGGCCGCCCACATCGAGGGTCCCCTGCGCTCCACCTTCGCCGACGCCAGCCACGGGTACGTGCCGGCCGAGTATCCGATGATCATCAATCAGGTCCACCCTATGCCCGGGCTGTACGGGCTCTGCGCCACCCATCCGGATCGCACCCTGCGACTTGGATCGCCCCACGAACTGGCACTGTACAGCGGCAGGAAAGCACCGGCCAAGCCCGAACTGAGCGATGCCCACCTGCCGGATCTGGGTCAGGTGAAGATGCGCGGCAAGCCGGGTCGCCGGATGCTGACGGTCATGGCCCTGGCGGGCAACAACGGCGTACCCCACAACCACAACGATATCGGCAGCTTCCTCGTGCACCGGGGTGACCGGTTGTGGCTCGATGATCCCGGCGGCCCCATCTACACGCGCAAGACCTTCAGCGCTCGCCGTTACGACATCATCTTCTGCAATTCCCTCGGCCACTCCGTGCCTCTGATCAACGGCGTGCAGCAGAAGGCCGGCGCCCGTTACCGCGGTGTCCTGAGCGTGGAGAATCTCAACGGCCGGGGTGAGAAGACGGCCGTCATCGACATGAGCCGGGCCTATCCGCGGGGGACGGTGCGTTCTCTCGTGCGTACACTCACACTGGATGGGGAAGCCAACACCCTGGAACTGGAAGACGTGTACGAGTTCAGCGGCACGCCGACGGCCCTGGAGGAGGCCTTCATCACGCTCGAACCGGCAAAGGTGGCTGCCGGCGGCAAGAGCGTGCAGATCGGTCCCCGAGGACGCGGTCTGCTGCTGTCCGCCCCGGACACGGCGGGGCGGTTCCGTGTCGCCATCCTCGAGGAGGAATCGAAGGAAGGCCGTACGGACAAAGTGATCCGGCGTGTCACCTTCACACCCCGTACGCTGTCACGGCAGATGCGGCTCGTCTTCCGCATCGCCTAAGGACGCCAGCCACGGGATGCCGTGTTGCGATTGCCTCGGAGATTGTGAACACCGCGCATGGCCTTCACAGGTGGCCTCGACAAGCTGTTGCTGCCAGAGGGGCGCAGGCGATCGACGCGGAACTGGAGCGCCGGGTGGTTGTGGAGACCTCACTGCGTGATTTCGCCTACTATGTCCGACGCGTGCGGGAACTGACCTTCCCGCAACAGGCTGCGGAGGGCAGTTTTCAGATAGCTGGCGAACATATCGGCAATGGCTACGCGGCGATCGGTTCCAGTTTCTGCTCCTGCCGATGTTTGTTGATCCGATCGAGCTGCCAGGGTACAAGGCTGCCATCGGGACGGAACCGAGGCATGTGCTTTCCCTTCACCGTGGACATCGGCATCAACGGCGGCTGGGCGCGCAGTTGCCGCAGCGAGGCCGCATCGAGTCGGTCACCGACCGTCAGATCGACGACGTCGATATCCTCAATACGAGTGGTGCCGAGACCACGTTCGGCGGCCACCTGCAGGTAGGGAGTGGCCTGCGGGTCGATGCCCATCAGGTACGTGCCGACCACATCCACGAGCACTTCACTGGCGCCCATGATCGTCCATCCCAGAGGTCGGTTGTCACCGTGGTTGAAGCCGGTGCCATCTCGCCCGATCAATCCGTCGACGACACTCAGCTGGGGGATGCCCAACTGCAGTCGGGCGACGGTCTTGTCGGACTGCTTGTGGCAGAAGCGCTCTTCGTGCAGGCTGATACCGCGCTCGGTGATGTCGTGGGCCTGGTCGGCGAAGGGCTCGTCTTCGGTCTGCTGGGCGCACATATGTCGCTGCGGACTCAGTATCGTGCCCTGAGTGTTCTTCATAGCCAGGGTCGTCAGGCTCAGGTTGTGGCACTTGGCCACAGGTACGTTGAGGTAGAAGGCACACTCGGTGGCCTGCCGGGCAAACGTCAGCTGGGGGAAGACGACGCCGCCGGGAATCGCCACCTCCACACCCCCGGCCAGGTCCAGATCTATCAGCTCGAGCCCCACCCGCCCTAACCCCTGCGTGTATCCGCTGAGCTGCGCCCAGTGTCCACGCTTTTTGTGGCCGTACCCTTCGCCTACCAGCAACTGGTCCTGATCGGCTCCCTGCTCCAGCAGGGCGTCGACCAGACCGGCAATGAACCCCGGGTGGGTGATGATGCGGCTGTCCGGAGCGGCCGGGACGGTGATGTTGGGGTTGAGGAGAATGGTCCCCGTCTCGGGCAGAGGCAGTTCCAGTCGCTGCAGCGCCTCCCTGGCGAATTCACGGTATCGCTCGAAGGGCGCCGTCGTACCCTCGACATCCGTTCGATACAGATACACACATTCCATGTCCAGTCTCAATCTGCTCCGCTCCATGGTCTGATGCTCTCAGGCGCCGGCTGCCAGCATGCGATCGACGACCTGCTGCCGGTACTCCTTCGACAAGCTGCGAAAGTACGCACTGTAGCCGGTGACGCGCACCACCAGGTCGGGGTGCGACTCGGGGTCTTCGTGTGCCGCCAGCAGCTGTTCGCGGGAGATCACGTTGAGATTGATCAGCGTCCCCCCGAGCTCATTGTGGGTCCTGATGAGGGCGACGACGCTGTCGATGCCGCCGAGGGTGCGTGCCAGAGAGCTGTCGAGATCGAGTTGCAGTGGCGTCGTGTTCCCCCAGCGGGGCTGCACCGCCGCCACGGCCGTCGACTTGGCCGTCGGCGCGCCGCCGCCACCCGGCAGGAAGCCGGGATCCGGGTTGGCATTGTGGGCGACGGGGTCACCGGCGTGTCGACCGTTTGGTGTGGCCCCCAGCTTGCTGCCAAAGGTGTTCACCGTACCATGTGAGAACAGACCGGGCAGCACGCGGTAGCCCTTCGGCGTGGGCGTGCCGCGCACGAGGTCGCCGTAGGTTTCACCGATGCGCAGCGCCCAGTAGTCGGCGCGTGTGCCACCGGTACCGAAGCGGGGGATGGACTTCATCATCAGGCGCACGTCTTCGGCTTCTTCCCAGTCGCCCGCCAGCAGGTCCGCCAGCTCCTGCCACGTGAGGCGTTGTTCGCTCTGCACACGCTGTTCGATCGCGGCGAAGGAGTCGGCCACCGTGGCCAGGCCGATGCCGTCGACGGTCAGGTTGTAGATGTCGACACCACCTTCGGCCACGTCCAGGCCGCGCTCGACGGGGCCATGCATGAACAGGTTGAGGACGATCTCTGAGGTGAGGCGGGAGTGCCGTTCCATGTGCCAGTCCTTGCCCCGTTTCACAGCGTCGACGCTGATCTCGAGGTGGCTGCGGAAGCGGTCCCACAGCGCGTCCATGTCCGGTGCTTCACCATCGACACGCTGCCGCGTCATGACATCATGAAAGGCGCATAGGAAGGGCGCCACAAGGCACTGACGGGTGACGTCCTGCAGGCAATACTCGACCCCTGGCAGGGCCGTCCAGTTGCATCCCACCTTGGCCCGCAGGCGTGCCAGGGGCAACGGGTACCCGTTGCGGACAAACCCCTCGTCCAGGCCGTGAGAACAAGCATAACTGCAGCCCGTGCCGTCGGCGAACAGGTTGACCACCGCCTGCCGAAGCAGGTTTGGGTCGAGATCGTCGTGCACGCGCACGGCCATGTTAATGGGGATCCGCAGGCGGTGCATGGCCTCCAGCACGAGAAATGACACACGGCTGGTGACATCGTGGCCGTCCGCCGCTGGCCCGCCGATCTGCGAGTAGTGGGTGTCATTGAAGAACAGGCTGGCCAGACACCAGATGGCCTCCTCGTCTGTCAACCGACCAGCGGCGATGTCGGTTTCGTAGTACGGAAGCAACAGCTCGTCGATCTGCCCCAGGGCGCCGCCGGCTGACCACATGCGGTCCACCGACTGGAACCAGGCCAGAAATTGACAGGCCTCGCGGAAGGTGCTGGGGGCATCATCCACCAGAACCTCATTCATGGCGGCGATCTCGAGCAGGTTGTCGCGGATCTCTGGATCCTCCTCGGCAGCTGCCATGTCGCGGGCCAGCACCACATGCCGATGAATCCAGTCCTGCAGGCCTTCGACGAAGGCCTCCTCACCATCGTAGAAGGCCGGATCCGTGGGGCGGTTGAGGTCGCGGCAGTTTTGCAGCTTGCGCCGAAGGCCGCCCCAGCCGAGCTCGAGACCGATGCGCATATCGGGTCCCAGGTGGTTCATTGCCCCGATTCCGGAAAAGAGCACGTTGTACTTGTCGAACACCGGCTGCAGGTGGTGGGCCCGCTCTTCCTCCGGCCAACCGCCCACGTCCGGAATACCGATCTGCATCCAGGCTCCGGCCAGGGCGCTCATGGGATGGATGTAGACCGGGTGCACACGCAGCCACTCGCGGAAGTTCTCGCCGATGGCTCGGATCCCGTGGGCCCGTCCATTCGGATGGTTTGGGCGCACTGTGAACGGAATCGAGTCCGGCCAGGGGATGCGGCCGTGGTCGTCGACATCGTGGGTGCCTTCGTCGGTGAGTTTCTGACGCGTATGCGTTTTTTTCGTCAGTCGCAGGGCATCGATCCGGGCCTGGAAGGTTGGGCGAACGCTGGTGTCGGTCATGTCGTTGCCTTCGTTTTTGGGCGGACGTCGTGTACGTAGTGGCGGGCCACGTCGGCCAGCTCTTGCAGCCTGTCAGCGTCCGGTGTCTGGAATGTCCCGTTGCCGGACAGACCGAAGCTCTGGAGTTTGGCGTCGCCGAGGGCGTGGTAGGGCAGCAATTCGTAGTACAGCAGGCCCGGGACACCACCGATGAGGCGCGCCATGTCGGCGATCTGCCCGTCGTCGTCGTTGACGCCACCGACCACCGGAGTACGCACGATGACGGGGTGTCCCGTGGCGCCGAGACGCTCGAGGTTGGCGCGGATACGCTCGCCATCATTGCCGACGAACTGGCGGGAACTGTCCTGGTTCAGAACCTTGAGGTCATAGAGCACCAGGTCGACGTAGGGCAGCAGTGAAGCCAGCATTGGCCACGGGTAGTTGCCGGCCGTGTCCACGGCGGTGTGCAGGCCCTGCTCGCGGCAGGCCGAGAGCAGCCGGCGCAGGAAGTCGGTCTGCAGCACCGGCTCGCCGCCGGAGAAGGTGACGCCGCCACCGGAGTTTCTGTAGTACGGTTCGTCCTTTACGACCTCGGCCAGGACCTCGGCAGCAGACATCGTCTGGCCGCACAACTCCAGGGCGCCGGAGAAGCACTCGTCAGCACAGCTGCCGCATGCCTTGCAGGCGTCGCGGTCAAAGCTGCGCCCCTCCGTGTCGAGGCCCTGCGCCCCGCTGGGGCAGACAGCGACACAGCGGCCGCAGGCGATACAGCGGTCCAGGTGGACCTGCAGCTGTGGTGCCCCGCCGATGGACTCGGGGTTGTGGCACCACGTGCAGTGGTTCGAGCACCCCTTGAGAAACACCGTGGTGCGCACCCCGGGGCCGTCCGTGGTAGAACTGCGCTGTATGTTGAAGATGGTGCCGCGAAGGTCGGAACCTTCAGCGGTTGTCGTCGGCATCGTGTCTTTCCAGCACCGGCGTGTGCCGGCGATCATGGTTCCCTTATAGTATACCCTAACTAAACCCGAACCGGATCGCCCGTCACTGATGATGACCGAAAGAGAACGCTTCCTCGCCTGCCTGCGCGGTGATTCCGTGGACCGCCCCCCGTACTGGCTGTTCTGGGGGCCATGGCCGACCACTCGGAGTCGCTGGGAACGCGAAGGGATGCCCGCTGACTGCAACCTGCGCGCCCACCTGGGTTCGGATCGGCCACCGGCCACCGTGCAGGTCAATTACGGCCCCTGCCCGCGAATCGAGCGCCAGGTGCTGCGCGAGGATGACGACTTCATCCTCTTCACCGACTCCTGGGGCATCCTGCGCCGTGACTACAAGCATGGCGAGTCGATGTCGGAGTTCATCGAGTTTCCCGTCAAGAACCGGGACGACTGGGAGCGTTTCCGCGCCGAGCGCCTGGACCCCGATCACCCCGATCGGTTCCTGGGGAACTGGCGCCAACAGGCCGAGGCGTCGGCTCGCGAAGGCGTGGCGCTGCAGCTGGGCAATTATCCCGACGTCGGTGTCTTCGGGGGGCTCCGCTGGCTCCTCGGGGATGAGGAGTGCCTGCTCGCCTTCTATACGGATCCCCAGCTCGTGCACGACATCATGGATCACCTGACGACGGTGTACCTGGCCGTCTTCGCCCGCGTCGTCGAAGTGCTGCGCATCGACGTGATCCACATCTGGGAGGACATGTGCGGCCGCCAGGGGCCGCTCATCTCGCCGCGCCACTGGGATGAGTTCATGGCGCCGAACTACCAGCGGATCCGCGACTTCGCCCGCAGCCACGACATCCCCATCATCTCGGTCGATACCGATGGCGATCCGCGGCTCATCCTGCCGAACATGACGGCCGCCGGCGTGAATTACCTGTGGCCCTTCGAGGTAGCTGCCGGTTGTGATGTGGCGCAGATACGGCGCCGCTGGCCTTCCCTGGGTATGATGGGAGGCATCGACAAACGCGCCCTGGCCATCGGCCCCAAAGCCATCGATGCCGAGATGGAACGGGTGGCGCCCGTGATCGAGACGGGTCGCTATATCGCCGCCCTCGATCATCTCGTCCCCGACGACGTGTCCTGGAGCAACTACTGCTACTATGCCGAGGCCCTGCGCCGGCGCATCGGCGTCGACTGATCAAAGACCCACACTCCACAAGAGGAAAGACGTGACCGAAAGACCCCCATTCGAGCTCGGCCCAATCCGCCCGGTAGCCGAGGCCAACAGCCTGCTGATCCGCACCACCCGCGGCTGTCCGTGGAACAAGTGCGACTTCTGCGTCAACTACCAGGACATGACGTTCTCCATGCGCAAGGTCGACGAGATCCGCGCTGACATCGAAGCCGCAGCAGACTACTACCAGGGCCATCCCTTCACCTCCTGCTTCCTCCAGGACGGCGACAGCTTTCTGATGAAGACGTCACAGCTGCTGGAGGTGCTGGCCTGCATCCGCCAGCATTTCCCGACGCTGGAGCGTATCACCAGCTACGGCCGCGCCGCCACCATGGTGCGGCGTACACCCCAGGAGATGAAGGAGATCGCCGACGCCGGTCTCAACCGTCTCTACTGCGGCATGGAATCCGGCTCGGATACGATCCTCGAGCGCATCCACAAGGGCACCACCGTGGCCGACATCATCAAGGCCGGGCGGATGGCCCGGGATGCCGGCATGGAGATCTCGGAGTTTCTCATCGTCGGTCTCGGCGGGCGGGAGCTGTGGGAGGAGAACGCGACGCAGACGGCACTGGCCCTGAACGAGATCGATCCCCACTTCATCCGCGTCCGCACGATTGGCGTCAAGGTGGGTTCGCGACTGGAACAGACCTGGCAGGGGGGTGGCTATGTGCTGCAGAGCGAGACCGAGCTCATCCGCGAACAGCGACTGCTGGCAGAGGGGCTGGAAGGTGTGTCCGGGTACTATTCCAACGATCACGCCGTCAATCTGCTGATGGAGGTGGAGGGTCAGATGATGGAGGCCAAGCCCGAGATCCTGGCGATCCTGGATCGTTATCTGGGCATGCCCGAGGAAGAGATGAATCACTTTGCCCTGGGACGTCGCCTCAATACCTACGGCCGCCTCGACGATATGGCGGTACCGCAACGCCGGGCGCAGGCGCTGCACCAGGTGGCCGAGATCGAGCGGAGCTATCCGGGGAAGACGGACGAGATCTGCCACCATCTCAGGGAGCGGGTAGTGTAGTGGCCACCGAGCGAGACAACGTGCTGCGGGCCGCCCGCTTCGAGCGACCCGAGTACATCCCCATGGCTTTCCACATCAATGCCGCCTGCTGGCACAGCTATCCGCGACAGGACCTGGAGGCGTTGATGGCGGCGCACACATTTCTCTTTCCTGAGTTCGAGCCGACACCACCACGGGTGGAACTGACCAGTGACAGCGAAGCGAAGGCGGACCGGTCATTCACCGATCCGTGGGGATGTACGCGAGACACGACGGAAGACGGCATCGCCACGCTGGTGACACACCATGCGCTCGCAGACTGGGACGACCTGCCCGACTTCCGTGCACCCGATCCGGCGATCAGCTCCGGTGCCGCGCCGATCGACTGGCAGGCGATCGAGGCGGGCATGGCGGCGGCCCTCGCGGCGGGTCGGCTGGCTCGTGGGGGCCTGAACCACGGACACACCTTTCTCACCCTGAGTGATGTACGCGGCTATGAGAATTTGATGTACGACATGGCCGACGAGGAGCCGCGGCTGTGGCAGCTGATCGAGATGGTGGAGGCCTTCAACGCCGAGTCCGTACGGCGCTACGTGGCGGCCGGCGTCGAATGGATGGGATATGCTGACGATCTGGGGATGCAGGAGGGGCCGATGGTGTCCCCGTCACATTTCCGCAAGTATCTCAAACCCTCGTACGGTCGCCTGATCGCACCGGCCCGCGAGGCTGGAAGTCTCGTCCACATGCATTCGGACGGCGACATACGTGACCTGGTCGACGACCTGCTCGAGGCGGGCGTGGAGATCATCAACCTGCAGGATCTGGTCAACGGCATCGACTGGATCGAAGCTCGTCTCGCAGGAAAGGTGTGCATCGATCTGGACATCGATCGGCAGGACATCACCCGCTTCGGCACGCCCGCACAGATCGACGACCTGGTGCGCGAAGAGGTCGAACGGCTCGGCTCCCGGGAAGGCGGGCTGATGATGATCTATGGACTGTATCCCGGAGTCCCTCTGGAGAATGCCGGCGCCCTGATGAGTGCCATGGAGCGCTACGCCACACATTTCTCCTGAGTGAGGTCCGTTCTCAGGGCCTCAGTCTTTCCTTCATCTTTCCCTCGAAGTAGGCGTAGATCTCGTCGCGGCTTTCAGCGTTGTGCTGCTGCGCGTTGGCAGCAGAGATGATGGGCGCCCCTTCGTCTGTATGCACCGGGTAGGGGGCGTCGAACAACGCCCAGTTGGCCAGGGCCGTCTTCATGTCGGCGATATCCCGCTGATGGGCAGGTTCTCTGTACAGGTTCTGCAGTTCGTGCGGGTCACGCGCCAGGTCGAAATACTGTGAATGGGTGTCGTCCTGACAGAACAGCAGTTTGTGTGTCGGCGAGCGCACCATGTAGGAGCGACCGCGTCCCGACTCGGCAAAGACCAGCGGACGTTGTGGTGCGTCCGCCAGGTCCAGTCCCGGCATGACTGCGGGGACATCACAGCCGGCCTGCCGCAGCAGCGTCGGCGCGCAGTCGATGGTATTGACGAGGGCGTCGCTGACGGAGCCGGCCTGCAGCTGGCCAGGATACTTGACGATGAGCGGCACACGAATCAGCGGCTCGTACATGTGATTGCCTTTGAGCAGCAGGTGGTGATACCCCATGTAGTCGCCGTGGTCACTGTTGTACAGGATCAGCGTGTTGTCATAGAGCCCTTTTTCTCTGAGCAATGATGTCAGCCGGCCCACATGGTGGTCGATCTGTGAGATGGTGGCGTAGTAGTAGGCCATGGCGCGGCGGATTCTGACTTCCGTCATCTCATCGCTGGGGAAGTAGCCCCTGCTGAAAGCAAGATCCTGGGGGAGTGGCTCTGGCGTGTAACCGGGCAACAGGCCAAGCTCACCCGGATCGTACATCCGGCTCCAGGGAGCGGGCGGATCGAAAGGGTGGTGTGGCTTGATGAAGCTGGCCATCAACAGGTGGCCGCCGCCCTGCCAGGTCTGCACTTCGTCCATCGCCTGTTCGGCGATCCAGGTGGTGGAGTGGTGCTCCTCGTCCAGGTCGGATTCGAGGGCGCCCACGTGCTGCCAGTATTCGGCCGGAGCGTGGTCGCGGTATTCGCGTTCCTGGTCGAGCAGGTCGACATAATATCCCTGACCTTCCTGGCGCAGCCAGCGATGGTAGTCATCGTCGTAGCGGCCGACGCCGTTCTGTTCGGCGAGAATCAGCTCATCAAAGCCGACATCGGCATAGGTAGGCGTGAGATGCATCTTGCCGACAGCCTTGGTGCGGTACCCGGCATCGCGCAGGATCCGGGGAAAGGTCGGCAGACCCGCGGGCAGGCTGCAGTGGTTGCTGCCGCCCAGGTGCTGACGCACGTACAGGCCGGAAAGGAAGGAATAGCGCGACGGTGTGCAGACCGGGTAGGGGCAGAAGGAGTTGGCGTAGCGTACGCCGTCGCTGGCCAGCGCGTCTATATGCGGGGTCCGGATGTCGGTATTGCCGTAGGCACCAATGCAGTCAGCGCGGTGCTGGTCGGCCTGAATGATGAGGATGTTGGGTCTGTCTGCATCGGGCATCTTCTTGCTGTGGCCTCCTCTATGACTCCGATTCATGTGGCATCCGATCCGGGAGCCACAGGGTGAACACCGACCCCTCGCCGAGCTGACTTTTCAGTTCGATGTCGCCTCCCATCAAGCGTGCGCTGTCGCGGGCGATGGCCAGACCAAGCCCGGTGCCACCGTGGTGACTCGCCGTGCTGTCGCTGGCCTGGGAGAAAGCCCCGAAGACGGCCTCCTGCCTGTGGTCGGCGATTCCGATTCCGGTGTCGTGAACCTCCAGAAAGCACCGGGATCCGCCGTTGGGTGAACTGTGGCGTTCTGCGTGAATCCGGACCTCACCATCGGCTGTGAACTTGGCGGCATTCGTCAGCAGGTTGAGCAGGCACTGGCGCACCTTCACGCGATCCGCCACGATTGTACCGGCCATGGTGAGGCCCGTCACGTAGAGGTGATTCCTCTCGCGTTCGACCAGAGGTCGAACGTGCTCGGCAAGTTCCGTCACCAGGTCTGAGACCGCAAACTCCTCCGGATAGAAGGTGACACGTCCCGCTTCGATGCGGGACATATCCAGGGATACGTTGATCATCGCCAGCAGGTTCTCGCCGTTGTCGATGATCGATCGCATGGAGCGCTGCTGATCCTGGTTCAACTCACCATTCATCTGCATCTCCATCATCTCGGCGTGACCTAGAATCCCCATCAGCGGATTGCGCAGTTCGTGATTCATGTGTGCCAGAAAACGGCTCTTCGCCTGGCTTGCGGCGTCCGCCTCCTCCTTCAGCGCGCGCAGCCGATCCTCCGTCTGTTACCGTGCGGTAATGTCGTGCAGCAGGATCAGACAGCCGGTGCGCTGCGTTCGCATCGAGATCCGCTGCGCCTCATAGGACCGCGACTCACCGTTGATCTCGATCGTGACGGGCGCTGCCGCATCCCCCTGGCTCGAGTGCCGGGCGAGACTGGCCAGGGCGGGTAACGATTCGTCGATTGGCCTGCCGATGGCGTCCCGGGCCTGCCCGGTCTGGAGCAGCACTCGAGCCGCCGGATTGAGGTCGATCAGGTGATGCTCGCTGTCGAGCACCAGGAGGCAGTCGCGCATACGCTCGACGGCCAGATCCATGGCCATGGGGCGCAGGTCCAGCAGGCGCAGTCGGTAGAGCCCCCAGGCCAACGCCGCTCCGGTGAAACAGAAGGCGATGGGGGTCAGATCCAGATAGCCGAAAGGGGAGAGTTCGAAGATGGACAGCGCGTTGGCAGCCCACGGTGCCAGACTGCCGACGATGACGACGACGAATGGCAGGCGATAGGTGTAGGGCGAACGCAGCAGGGCCTGCAGAAGGACGACATTGCCTACCAGCAGCAGGACGTAGGAATAGAAGGCGTGTAGCCAGAAGCCGTAGTTGGCCTCCAGATACAGAATGTCGACTTCGTCGATGGTCAGGATGCGCGACCCCGACCAGAACTGGTGGTGGAGGGGGTCGGTCCACAGCGCCAGCAGGGTCAGAACAGGCACGATGGCGAACCAGCCGGCTCGGTGACTGAACCAATCGGACCGTCCCGTGTAGGCCAGGGAGAAAGCCAGCAACCCCGTGGGAATCATGACAATCCCGGCGTACTTGCCGTAACCCGTGAGGGTTTTCAGCAGTGGGGAGACGAAGGCGATCTGAAGGGTATAGCCGGCGCACCAGATGACGATGCCGCAGACGACGACAAACAGCCACGCTGCCCCGGGGCGGCCCCGACGCTGCCAGATGTACACTGCCAGGGCGATGGAGATCGCCGTCGCCGTCAGCAACAGGTTGTTGTACGGTGTCGTCTGCCAGATCATGGCACGAGGTCAAGGGAGGACGGATCTGCCCCGAGGTCATTCGGGATCATCGGTCAGTCCCGGATAGAGGCGGGCCACGCAGGCCGGGCACAACCCATGAGTGAAGGCCACGTCCAGGCGTGTTCCAAGGTATGACTCCACCTGACTCCAGTATCCTTCATCATCACGGATGTTCTTGCACCCCGAACAGATGGGAATCAGGTCTGACAATGTCTTGATCTCATCCAGGGCCTTCTGCAGTTGCTTTCTCGATTCCTGCTCTCCCGACAGGTGAGTAAAGTTCGTGCGGCGCAAACGGCCCTGCCGGACCGATATCCAGAAGCCAAAGATGTTGGCACTGACGATGGACAGAGTGTAGGAGATGGGAACCATCGTGTAGATAGGCTCTTTGTACAGGAAGAGAAGGGCGACCACAGCGACCGAAAAAGGAACACAGACCAGAACCTGGTAGCGGACGGGAATCGGCACGAGCAGATAGACGAGGTACAGGATCGTCACGTCGGTACCGATATGGGTGAAGTAATCGTTCGGTCGAGCCAGATCTGTCAGGAATCCGAGAGCTGCCAATGTCAGGGACAGACAGATCAGGGCTCTACGAAAAAACACGGGGGAGACTGGCTTGCGGATCAGGTAGTAAGTTGCTGCGAGACCCAGCAGGAAGACCAGCCGCGCCGCGACGAGAGCGGGAAAACCTACCCTCGGATCGACGTCCAGCAGGTCGTTGACGGAGAACAGAACGAGGAAGAGGGCACCCACCCCCAGGAAACTCCGTATGAGCTTCCGATGGCCTTCCACTGCCCAGAGACTGAAGTGTTGCTCGTCCTCTCGCCGGCTGAGTTCGTCCAGCCATCGTTTGAAGCGTGGGCCTGTCTCGTCCTCACCGTCCATGCTGCTGTCTCTGGGCTACATGCGGTGGCGGATGATGGCGCCCTTGTCGGCCGACTCGGCGAGGCGGGCGTAGAGGGACAGATAACCGTTGCGGAACTTCGGCTGTGGTCGCTCCCAGGCATCCAGACGCTGCTGCAACTCGTCGTCGGACACGGCCAGCTGCAGGGATCGGTTGGGGATATCGATGGTGACCTCGTCACCGTCTTCGACTGCGGCCAGGGGGCCCCCTTCAGCCGCTTCCGGCGAGATGTGTCCGACGAAGCAGCCGTTGTTGGTGCCGGAGAAACGGCCGTCGGTGATCAGGGCCGTAGTCAGTGCCAACCCCCGGCCGTAGAGCAGTTTCATGGCGATGTACATCTCGCGCATGCCCGGTCCGCCCTTGGGTCCCTCATAGCGGATGACGACGACCTCACCTGCCTGTACCACGCCGGCCAGAATCGCCTCGTTGGCCGCCTCTTCGCCGTCGAAGCAGCGGGCTTTACCAGTGAAGGTCTGCATCGTATCGGCGATGGCCGCGGGTTTGGTGATACCCGTGCCGGGGGCCAGGTTGCCCCGCAGGATGGCCAGGCCACCGCCGGCACTCCAGGGCTCGGCCAGCGAACGGACGATGCTGCGATCACCGTCCCGCACACCTTCGAGATCTTCGGCAACTGTGCTGCCCGTCACCGTGCGCGCATCTCCATGCAGCAGCGGCAGGATCTCCTTCATTACCGCCGGCACACCGCCGGCGGCGTGGAAGTCGGGCACATTCGCGGCTGCCGCCGGGTTCATGCGGGCGATGTGTGGTGTCGTGCGGCAGATTCGCTCGAACAGGTCCATGTCCATCTCACACTCGGCTTCGTAGGCGATGGCCGGCATGTGCAGGGCCGTGTTCGTGGAGCCGCCGATGGCGGTGCTGAGGCGAAGGCCGTTTTCGATCGATTCCTGGTTGATGATCTGCCGCGCTGTCAGGCCCTCGTGAACCATCTCGACGATGCGCCGCCCCGTCGTCTGCGCCGCCCGGTTGCGGGCTGCATGGGTGGCGGGAATCGAGGCGGAGCCGGGTAGTGACATACCCATGGCTTCGGCGATACAGCACATGGTGTTGGCCGTGCCCAGGAAGGAGCAGGAGCCGCAGGTGGGCGTGGCTTCATCCTCCAGGCGGCGGTAGGTCTCCTCGTCGACCTGGCCGGTCTGCAGCATCCCGAGTCCCTCGGTGAGAGACGTGGTGTCAGCCGCCCGGTGGTCGAAATTGCAGCCGCCCTCCATGGGGCCGCCGACGATGATGATGGCAGGAATGTCCAGGCGCGCCGCCGCCATGAGCATGCCAGGTACGATCTTGTCGCACGATCCCAGCAGTACGACCGCGTCGAGGCGGTGGGCCTGGACCATCATTTCCACGTCGTTGGCGATCAGGTCGCGCGTAGGCAGGATGTAGTGCATGCCCTCGTGACCCTGGGCGATGCCGTCGCAGGCAGCGATCATGCCGAATTCGATGGGAGTGCCGCCGCCCTGGTGGATGCCCTGCTTCACGTACTCCGATACCAGGTCCAGGTTGTAGTGGCCGGGAACGACGCGATTCCAGGAGTTGGCCACACCGATCAAGGGCCGGTCCAGGTCGTAGTCGCTGAAGCCCATCGACTTGTACAGCGACCGGTGCATCGACCACTGAGGTCGCTGCAGGATATCCTTGCTGCGCCAACTCATGTTCCTGCTCTCCTTATGCCATTTCCTGGCGGCGTATGATTTCGTCCTGTGCGTGTCTGGCCATGTCGACGAAGACGGCGCTGTAGCCGGTGATGCGCACCATCAGGTCGCGATGCTCTTCCGGATGCTGTTGTGCCTCGCGTAGCTGTTCGACGGAGTGGACGGACAGCTGTGTCTGCAGGCCGCCCAGGTCGAAGTAGGTACGCAGCAGGGCGGTGAGTCTGTCGAGCCCTACGGCGCCTTCCACCAGATCGGGCTGCAGACGGATGTTGAGGGCCCCCGAGTTGATCCCGGTCAACGGCAGCTTGGCGACGGACTTGAGCATGGCGGTGAGGCCGTGGCGGCAGGAACCCGGGTAGGGAGATGTGTTCTCGCTGAGGGGTTGTCCGGCGTGGCGGCCGTCGGGCGTAGCGCCGATCTCCCCACCAAGGCGGATGTGGCGCATGTCGGTTTCCAGGCAGCGGAAGACGATGACCTCATCCTCGGTGCCCACCGCCCCGGCGCGGTCAATCTCAGCCAGGACGCCGTCGAGGAGGCGCACAGCGTGGGCGTCGGCCCGCTCGTCGTCCTGGCCGAACTTCGGGGCTCGCAGACAGAGCTTGCGCACGGTCTCCTGCCCGGCAAAATCACCACGCAGGGACCGTTGCAGATCGCCGAGAGACAGGCCATCTGATGTCACTACCAGCTCGTCGATGGCGGTGAGACAGTCGACGGCAGTGGCGAGGCCGGATATGGCGCAGGTGAGGGTCATGTAGCGCACGCCGCCCATTCGCCAGGAGCGCGCCCGGCCCACGGGACCGTCCAGGAAGCAGTCGTCCACGCGCAGGGCACCAGGCGCCTCGGTCTCCCAGGCGCGGCGTGTCTGACGGATCTGCTCGCACTGGGCGGAGATCTCCTCCCGGAAGCACTCGAGTGTGCGCTCGTAGAGGGCGTCGATGGCAGGCAACTCGCCGTCGAAGCTGAAGAGGCCATCGAGGACATAACGGGGCAGGACGGCCTGGTGGTTACCAATCTCCCGTTGAAGGCCGGGGATGTCGGGCCAGTTGCAGCCGTGCATGGTGTAGCCCACGGCGTCCTCGGCATCGATGCCACAGTGCTGCATGGCGGGGATGATGTCTTCGTCGTTGTAGACCATGAAGCTGGCGTTGCTGCGCATCTTGTCGCAGGCCAGTCGCCAGATGTCATCGGGGAGATTCTTCGTATAACGCAGCACCATCACGGGGTTCTCATAACGCGGGTCGACGCGCTCCAGGAAGAGACCGGTCAGCTCGTCCGCCACCGGCGACCCATCTGCCCGATACCCACCCAGCACCACGTACTGCGGGGCGTCGTAGGTGAGATTGCGCTGCCAGCCGGTATCGATTTCGGAGCCACCGCTCATCTGGTGCTCACCACGGCCCAGGATCAGGTTGTTCTTGTAAAAGAAATCGGCAACCATATCGCCGGCCTGATCACGGGTGAGGATCCCTTTCGCCAGGTCTCGCCGGTAGAAGGGCAGCAGGAGCACGTCGAGCCGGCCAAAGGTCAGGGTGGGATTCGTCGCCGCCATGGTGCAGTAGACGTTGCCCACGAGCCAGATCAACTGCAGGGCCTCGGCAAAGGTCTGCGGCGGGTGGTCGGCGACGGCGGTGCAGTGGTCGGCGGCAACGTGGAGCCCGGCCTCGCGGGCTCGCTCTCCGTATCGTCGGGCGTAGTTGCGAAAAGCCTGGTAGACGCCGATCGCGCCGCGCAGGAAGTCGAGGGTTGCCTCGCTCTCCCGGCGGGCCTCCCGTTCGTCGAGAGCTGCGCGGGCGTATTCTTCCAGGCCGACCAGTCCCAGGTCGAGCAGGCGTTGCCAGGCGAAGCACTCGTGGCCGCCGTCCTGCATCCAGGGCGCGATGGCGCGCCCGTTCCAAGCCGCGACTGTAGTCTGGAAGAAGGCCTCACCCTCGTCGTCGGGGACCTCCTCCAGAATACGCCCCACGATCAGGTCGGTACTCTCGACGGGCAGGTCGATGTGGTCGAGGAGATGGTACAGCCCCTGGCCCAGTTGCAGTGGCTGCGACATACCTTGAACGTGGAGATCGGCCTCGACAGTCTTGCGCAGTCGTTCCAGGGTGGTACTGCGTACGGCTTTGGTCAGCAGCTCGGTCATGGTCGGATCTTCGCCTTTGAGAAGGGCTACTCGTACCGCAATGCCACGATCGCCTGCAGCATGGCCTCGCAATTGGCCAGGGGGACGTCGGAACTCATCTCACCCCAGCCCACGTAGCCGCCGCCGTCACGGCCAAAGGCAGCGAACAGCCGCGACACCAACTCCCGTACGTCGTCCGGCGTGCCGTAGGGCAGCGTCTGCTGCCGATCGATGTCGGCACGGATACAGACACGACCGTTGAAGTCGCGACTCAAGCCCTCCAGATCCATCAACTGGACCTGCGGGTTGAGCTCGTCACAGCCGATCTCAACGAGATCCGGTACGATTGCCGAGATGACGCCGTCGGAGTGAAAGCTGGCATAGGCGCCGCCGTCGTGGATGGCGTCGACCAGGCGTGCGTACGCTGGCTTAAATACACGGCGCCACACGGCAGGCTCGACCATCAGGGACGTCTGCGTGCCCCAGTCGTCGCGCAGGATGACACCGTCCACTCGGTCGGTAGCCAACCACCGGGTGATCCGCTGCAGGCAATGGTCGGTGATCATGTCGCGCAGCGTGTAGATCTCGGGACGGTCTTCGTGCAGGTCGATGAGCAGTTCTTCCATACCGCGGAGGAAGAACATGCGCTGGAAGACCTCGCCGCCGTCGACGAAGACGAAGTGCCGGTGATCGTCGGCATCGACTTCGGCCACCATCTGCTGCACGCCCTGTTCGCCCGTCATCGGGTCAGGTGGCCGGTAACCCGCCAGGTCCGACCAGTCCTTCAGGGGATGGTCGACGGTCTGTCCCATGTAGTCGGGAGTGTTCCACAACCACTGGCAGCCCCAGTCGTCGCGCGTGGTTTCACCGTCAGCCCAGGCCCCGCGCTGGCAGTCGTGGTAGGTGAAGGGACCATGTTTGGTGGCCGACAGCAGAACATCGCTGGGATACTCCGCGTAGAGTGCCGTCAGTGCCTCGCCGTGTACACGCCAGGCGCCGCCGATGGTGTGATGCATCAGCGGCGCCCGGTCGGGTCCGTCGAAGGTAAGGGCGCGGACATACCGCTCGCGGCAATCCACCTAGTTGAACAAGATCACAGCACGTGTTCCGTGCGCTCGATGACGTGCTGCTGCAATGCCGGATCGAGACTGACGAAGACAGTGGAGAATCCCCACACCCGTACCAGGAGGGTGCGATACTGCGGGTCGGTGGGATTCTCGCGGGCGGCGAGCAGGGTCGCCCTGTCGATGACATTGGCCTGAAGCGTCGTCGTGCAGGGCAGCTTCAGGAAGGTGTCGACGAAGGAAACGAACTTGCGCCAGCCCTCCTCGCCCTTCAGTGCTGTCGGGTGAAAGGCCATGTCGAGGACCGAGCCGTGACCCGCCTTGCGCAGGTCGACTTTGCTGGTCGACTTAAGCACCGCCGTGGGGCTGTTGCGGTCACGGCCCAGGGCAGGTGAGAAACTGCTGGCCACATTGTCCTCGTGTCGGCGGCCGTCGGGTGTAGCGGGCAGGAACCGGCGCCGATGGATACCGAAGGTCATGAATCCGGCGCCCGTCTTGAGGCCGGGCCCCACCGGGGTCGGCGTCCGCTCGAGGACGGCATCGCAGAACTTCTCGCTCACCTCTTTGAGGATGCCGTCCACTTCGTCGTCGTCGTTGCCGACCTTCGGCGCCCGGTTCAGGATTCTCTGTCGCAGCGGCTCATGTCCCTCGAAGTCATCCCGCAGGGCCTGATTCAGTTCCTCCCAGGTCAGGCTTTCCTCATCGAAGATGAATCTCTGGATCGCCGCCAGGCCGTCGGCGACGTTGCTCATCTGTGACGGGATACTGCCGCGAATGCTGTAGCGGGCACCGGTGACCGATGCTTCTTCGAGGCAATCATCCAGACTGGCAGCGAAGTAGGGGAAGGTCACGGCCCGTTTGGGGCCGTGACCTTCGGGAATCTCCTCCTCCAGGCGCTCCTGGAAGTCTGACATGACCTCGGAGAAGTTGTCGAAGGCGGCCTCCTCGCCACGCTTCACGGTCTCGCTCAGCATGGGCAGGGAGTCGAAGTTGCGGAAGTGGATCGTGCACTTGCCGCCGATGATCAGCTCAGAACAGCCATCGTTGCAGTAATCACGCGCGTCCTCGAGAGGGATCCCCATGGCCAGCAGGCCGGGGATCGCCACCTCGTCGTTGAAGTAGGCCGGGTTGCTCAGACCCTTGCAGGTGAGGCGGCAGGACAGCTCCAGCAACTCCGGCGGCGAGCCGGCGTGGAACCGGACGTTGAGCTTGGGCTCGGGGAGCATCAGCTTGCCGCCGGCGAGCAGACACATGTCTGTCAGCTCATTGCAGGCGTCCTCGCCCTGGGGGGTCTGGCCGGCCAGCGCGATGTTGCGCAGCGAGTCATTGTTGCCGGCGAAGTAGTTCAGCTTGACGAAGTAGTTCTCGAGCAGTTCCTGGGCCTGCTCCTGAGTCAGATTGCCGGAGTCGATGTCGGCGCGGTAGAGGGGGTACATCCACTGGTCGAAGCGGCCGATGCTGCCCCGGGCGCCGAACATGAAGGTGAACCACATCATCTGCAGACCGGCCTGGAAACTCGTCGGCGGTCCGGCGACCAGCTCACGGCAGGAGGCGGCGGCCCGGGTCAACTCCTGCCGCCGGGTCGGGTCCGCCTCTTCATCGGCCAGTGCCTCGACGTGAGTGGCATGTCGTTCCACGAACTGGAGGACCGCCCCGTAGGCGATCGACGTGGCTTCGAGGAAATCGCACTTCTCCGGGTCGGTCTCGGTGGCCAGCTTGTCGTCGGCACGGTCGCGGATCCCGGCCAGACCCTTCTGCAGGATGTTGGCATTGCCAGGCGTGTAATGTCCGTCGTACTCGCCCAGGTCGATGCTGCTGCCTTCGGCCGGAACGACCAGGCTGACGCCCACCAGCAGGTCGACGGGCTGCATGACCACCGGCGTCGCCTCCAGCAGGATCTGGAAGTCGCGGGCCTTGCCCACCAGGCCGGGCGTCTCCGACCCGGCGACAAAACGGGTCTCGCGGCGACCTTCGTGGTCATCGTTCCAGTACATCTCGCGCAGCGCGTGGCTGCGGCTGCCGGGATCCAGGTCCAATAACTGCATCTGTGCGTTCTCCTCCGCGTCAGCTGCCGACGCTGACTTCGAGGCCGTGAGAGCGGAGCCTTCCAGCGAGGTCTTCCATGTGAGCCGCCGACGGTGGCTCTATCTCCGCCAGTTGATATTCCATCTCGAGTCGGGCGTACTTCGAGGCGCCCAGTTTGTGATACGGTAACAATTGAATACGGGTGATGGCGTCGATCCCGGCCAGCATGCGGGCGGTACGCTCCACACCCTCGCCATCGTCATTGATCGTGGGAATGATGGGCATGCGGATTTCGATCGGCGTGCCACTGGCGCCCAGACGTTCGAGGTTGTCGAGAATCCGACGGTTGTCGGTGCCGGTGTGTCGCCGGTGGCTGCCCTTGTCGATGTGCTTGACGTCGTAGAGGAAGAGATCGATGTATGGCAGCAGCGTCTCCAGGATCCGCCACGGTGTCTGGCCGGAGGTATCCACCGCGGTATGCAGGCCCTCCGCCTTGCACTCCTGGAGCAGGGCCAGGGCGAACTCGTGCTGCATGGTGGGTTCGCCACCGGAGAGGGTGACGCCGCCACCCGAGTTCTCGTAGAAGGGGAGGTCCTTGAGCAGTTCCACCATCAGGTCGGCTACCGTCACTTCCCGGCCCTCCATCACCAGCGCTTCGGCGTAGCAGACCTCGGTGCAACTGCCACACTGGACACAGCGATCGCGGTGGTAGACACGTTCGCCGTCCGGCAACAGTTCGTGGGCCTGCTCGGGACAGACGCGGAAACATTCGCCGCAAGAGATGCATTTTTCCTCGAACAGCACCAGTTCAGGTCGCGGCAGCATGGCCTCGGGGTTGTGGCACCACCAGCAGGCCAGGGGGCAGCCTTTGAAGAACACGGTGGTGCGGATGCCCGGGCCATCGTGGATGGCAAACTTCTTGATGTCGAAAATCAGGGCCTTCAGCGGCGCCATCAGTACCTGCCGTAGCTGCGCACGGCGGCGGCCATGGCATTGGCGTTCTCGGGCAGCACATAGGCGGCCAGAGAGTTGCCACTGCTGATGATATAACCGCCGCCGGGGCCGACGTTGTCGATCAGGTAGCGCACCTCGTCCTCCACCTCTTTCGGCGTACCCATGCCGAGGATATTCAGGTCCACGTTGCCCAATATACAAAGACGGTCGCCAAACTGGCGCTTGGCGGCGGCGATATCCATGGCATCCTTCTCGAAAGGATGCATGCCGGCGATCCCGAGGCTCATCAGGTCGTCCATGAAGGGCAGCATGTTGCCGTCGCTGTGGATGATCCAGGGAATGCTGATATGCTCGGCGACACGCCGGAAGCCGGGCATCACCACATCGCGCAGGACCTGGGGCGAGAAGAACGGGCCGGTGCCGAAGGCCATATCGTCGGTGGACACGTAGGCGTCGAAACCGAGTTCACAGACGCGCTGGGCGACGACGACGGCCCAATCGACATAGGTGTTGAGCACTTCCTCGATGAAGCCGAGATCCTCGTACAGGGCGATGCTGAAGGTCTCCAGGCCCATGCTCAAGGTCGTAGGGAAGATGCCGACGCGGGTGATGAACCATGCAGAGTAGTCGCCTTTGCGCTCGACGAATTCCGCGGCGCCTTCGTACAGGGCGTCGTCGTGGGGGTCGGGGAGGTCGAGCAGGTTCAGGTCTTCGCGCGAGCGGATGAGGCCGTCGCCGTAGAACAGTCGCCCCTCCTTTCCCGGGATCTTCTCCGCGTACACCGGGGCGCGCAGGACGTAACTGAGGTTGTCCAGTCCGAGGTGTTCGGCCAGGGCCAGAGACTGCTCGAAGGTGAAGGGGTGGACCTCCATATTGTAGGCTTCGCTGCCGGCGGGACCCCACCCCATCAGTCGCTGGGCGAGGGCCCGGTCAACGGCCAGCTCACACCAGGGAACCCGATCCGGCTGCTCCCGGCGCAGTGCCAGGCTGACGCGTTCACGCGAGTTCACGGTACCACTTCCTGGTTCAGCCGACTCGGTGCAGCAGTGACCTGAGAATCGCGGGCATGATGTCGGCGCGGCTGATCAGCCCCACGAGCTTGCCCTTTTCGTGGATGAGCACCCGGCGGAAGTCATGGGTCATGAGACAGTCGACAACGTCGACCAGTGGCGCCTCGATGTCGACGGTCGTGGGATCGTGGGTCATGATCGAAGCGACTGTGTCGGACTCGGGTTCGTAGAATACCTTAAGTACATCCTTCTCGCTCAAGACTCCCAGGATCGAGTTGTCGGCGTCGACGACGGGCACACCACTGATCCTGTTCTCGATGAGCAGCTCGAGGACGGCCTGGATCGAGTCTTCTGGACCCACCGTTATCGGGTCGGGCTTCATGATCTTGCGAATCGTGGGCACGGTGATCCTCCGGGGGAAGGATGTCTGAAGCGGTCAGGACGTAAAGCACCCGTGGGGGCGTGCGTCAAATCGTTGACATGTGAAGGGTAGGAAGAAATGGGTGATCCTCGACACGACAGTTTCATGGGCCTGAGTCCTGCGCCCATACCACACTGGGAGCACTGGTCGTGCCCGGACGCCGAGACCTATCTGACCGGGATCGACTACTACGAGCAGCCGCGCCAATGTCGGCTGCGGTTGCGGGAGCTGTATCCGCAGCTCGGTCTCAGCATCCCCGACACCGACGAGCCCATCCCGGCGCCCGGTCTGGACCTGGAGGGGCAGAGCTCCAACCCGGATCGGCACACCGTACGCTGGGGTGACGGCGAGAGCGGCAGCTGGGAGCATGGCGAGGCAGTGTTTCACTCCACCGATGATGTGTTCGCCTTCAGCCCGCTGGAGCATGGGGACTTCTCAGATATGGAGGTGGTGGAGCGGGCTGATTTCACCACCGAAGAGATCGTCTACGAGCGTTACCGGGCTCGCTTTCCGGGCACAGGGGAGCGGGGTCCGGAGGGATCGTCGGCCTCCGTAGGATTCTACAACACCATGTTCATGTGGCCCCTGCTGACCTTCGGCTGGGAACTCTTTCTCGAGTGCTGCCTGGATCCGCGCTTCGAGCGCATCATGGACGAGTTTGCCGAGATCAACCGACGTGTCTTCCGCACCTTTGCCCGCCTGCCGGTGAACTTTGTCGTCTGCCACGACGACATTGTCAACACTCGTGGTCCGGTCTGCTCGCCGGCCTGGATGCACAAGTACATCTTCCCGCGATACGAGGAGTTCTGGGGCATCCTGCGCGAGTCGGGCAAGCAGGTCATCTTCATGTCCGACGGTAACATGACCGAGTTTGCCGACGATGTCATGGCCTGCGGCGCCCGGGGTATTATCAGCGAGCCGTACACCGACTACAAGGCCATCGCCAGGCACTACGACAATCCCTTCCTCGCCGGTGAGGGGGACAGCAGGGTGCTGACCCGCAACGACCCGGCTGAGATCCGCCAGATGGTGGAGTCCATGGTGGAGACGGCGAAGATGACCGGGGGGTACATGATGTGTATCGGCAACCACATCCCCTGGAACGTGACGCCCGAGGGGATCAAGCTGTACCTCGACCTGTCGGCGGAGCTGGCTCGCCGCTAGAGGCAACGGCACGAGGGACTGCTTTCGGGATGGAGCCAGTGGGGATCCTTCTGATGCAGTCATCCTGATCCGTATCGTTGTCAGTTATGACCAAAAAGACTAAGTTCTAGAGATTCATTTATTCTCTGGAGGTGAGCATTGAAGCTCGTGAGCGTACACGAAGCAAAGAGCCAGTTGTCGGCACTCCTGGCTGAGATTGAGAGGACCGGCGAGGAGATCGTGATCTGCCGCCACAAGAAGCCGATTGCCAACCTGGTACCGCACAAGCGTCACTCGCGCGTCGATCCACATCCCGTGCTACGTGACGTCGGTATTGACTACGATCCCACCGAGCCGATGGCGTCAGACGAATGGCCATCGAAGGATGACGAGTAGACACCGTGCTGCTGGATACCTGCGCCCTCCTGTGGCTCGGACAGGGGGGCGGACGACTCTCCCCGAAGGCGCTGCAACAGATTGACGACGCACCGATCGTATTCGTGTCGGCCATCAGCGGCTTCGAGATCGGGGTGAAGGTGGCCAAAGGCAAGCTCTCTCTGCCTTGCCGCCCGGCGGAGTGGCTGGCGGCGGTCCTCGCTCATCACGATCTGAGGGAGCTCCCCGTGGATCTGGCTGTGAGTGTGCGGTCGACCGAACTGCCCACGATTCACTCCGATCCGGTAGATCGTATCCTCATCGCGACGGCAGAGTCCAAGGGCCTTCCGGTGGTCACGGCCGACGCTGTCTTTGCCCGGTACGGCATCGAGGTCCTTTCCTGAAGCGCCCGGAATCCGCCGAACTGGCTGGCTCATAGAGATGCCCAGGGGATACTGGCAGATCTGGACAGCGACGCTGCTGTTCTTTGCGGCGTTCTACAGCCTGCTGGTGCCGCTGCCGCTGTATCTCGAAGGCCTGAGATTCCCGGACTGGCAGATCGCCTTCGTCCTCGGGGCTTTCGGCGTGGCCGCTCTCCTCGGTCGCCCCCTGTCGGGAGTGGCAGCCGATGCCTGGGGCTACAACCGGATCATGGTCCTCGGCGCGGCATCTCTGCTTGTGGGTGCTGTCGGGACCAGTGTCACGCACAGCCTTACACTCCTCACCCTTCTGCGCGTGTTACAGGCCTTCGGCTATGTGGCCTTCACGACGGCGGCGACAGCCCGCGTCTCTGAGCTGTTGCCGGCAGAGAGACGGGCCCACGGGCTGGCCTGGTTCGGGACCTCGGCAAACGTGGCGATGACCTGTGCGCCGGCGCTGGTGAGCCTGGCCATACCCGTGATCGCGCTGAGGGGCGCATTCTGGCTTGCCGGCGGTCTTGCCGTCGTCGCCGGACTGCTGGCGCAGATCGGACGGCACACCGCGACCGCCCCGCCCACGGGTGTGAATGTGCGCGATCTGCTCGTCATTCGGCGAGATTTGTGGCGGCCAGTCTGCCTGGCAGCTGCCTTCGGCGCGGGGTTCGGCGTGTTCCTGCAGTTCCTGCCGCTGCTGGCGGAGCTTCGATCGGTGGACTCAGGTCTGATCTACACCGTGTACGGCATCACCATCATTGCCAGTCGCCTGCTGGTTGGACGATGGCTCGACACGCTCCGACCGGCGCTCACGCTGTCGGTGGGATTCGTCGCCCTCGGAGGAGGGTTGGTCTCGTTCGCCATGTGGTCGTCCATGACCGGCCTTCTCGCCGGAGCCATCTGCCTGGCCGCTGCCGGCGCGATCGTCCATCCCCTGCTGATCTCGATCCACGTGGGGCAGTCTGAGGATCGGATGGCTCATGGCAGCGCTGTCTTCTACCTTGGATTCGACCTCGGCATGGGCGCTGGCACCTGGTTCGTATCGCCGATCTTCGAAAGCGGGGGTCTGCCAGCCGCCTACCTCGTGTCCGTGGTGTACGCCGCCGCCGGCCTGGCCCTGGCGCTGCGTTTCAGAGTCCATCCGCCCGGGGACAGATGAAGCAATATACGATCAGACCGGTAGAGGCTGCCGACCACGAGCGGATCACGTCGATCTACAATCACTACATCGTCAACACGATCATCTCCTTCGAGGAGGAGATCGTCAGCGTCGAGCAGATGCGCCGCAGAATCGAGCGCGTTCAGACGGGCTATCCGTACCTGGTTGCCGAGGCCGAGGGGATCGTCGTCGGCTACGCGTACGCCACACACTTCCGCGAGCGCCACGCTTATCGCTTCTCGACGGAGACCACGGTGTACGTGGATCCTCAGGCGATCGCAGCAGGATGCGGGACCGCCCTCTACGGCGAACTGATCGCCGACCTGAAGATCCGAGGTTTCAAGATGGCGATCGGGGGGGGTCTCACTGCCCAACGACGCCAGCGTGCGACTGCACGAGAAGCTTGGATTCGAGAAGATCGCTCACTTCAGCAACGTGGGACGCAAGTTCGACAAGTGGGTCGACGTCGGTTTCTGGCAGCTGCAGCTGACCGACTGACTCAGGGCCTCCTGGCTCTGGTCACGGCCTGAACGTTCCAACATCCTTCGGAGACCTGATGGCTGACACAAGAGAGCAGATCGAGCAGGGTCTACGCGGCACGAGCCCGCTGAAGATCACAGCTGTCGAACCCATCGTGGTGCGCACGCCGACGAGCGACCTGCCGCCTGACGCCTACATCGAGATGTCGCCTCTCGGAGCCGCGAAGAAAGGCGCGGGTATCGGCACGCGGCTGGATCACGCCAGTCCCTCCAGGTTCAAGGGGCACCACCAGACGCTGTTGGTCAAGATCTCGACGGACCAGGGAATCGTCGGGTGGGGAGAAGCACACGCGCCGGCTGCCCCCGCCGTCCATGCGAGAGTGGTCACCGATCTGCTGGCCCCGATTCTTGTGGGACAGGATGCGCGCAACATTGGCCCGCTCTGGGACAGGATGTATTCCAGCCAGAGGCTCAGAGGCTACGCCACGGGATTCTATACCGAATCCATCGCCGGTGTCGATATCGCGCTCTGGGACATCCTCGGCAAGTTCGCCAACGTGCCGGTCTATCAACTTCTCGGCGGCAAGTACCGTGACGAGATCCCGACCTATGGGAGTGCCGCAGGCCCGGAGGCTGCTCAGGCAGCCATCGAGGATGGTTTCACGGCGGTGAAGACGGGCTTTTCCAAGGGCCGAGATGCCGACGACTTCGACAGGATAGAGAAGCTCTCCGAGGCGATCGGCAGCAAGGGCCAGCTGCTGGTCGATTCACTGGGTGCCTTCAAGCTGCACGAGGCCATCGGTGTGGGCCGGAAACTCGATGCCCTGGACAATATCGGTTGGTTTGAGGATGCCCTGATGCCGGAGGACCAGGCGAGTTACAGCAAACTGGCCGAAGCTCTGGACACGGCCGTGTGTGTCGGCGAGATGCTGGCCAACCGTTTTCAGTTTCGCGATCTGTTTGCAGCGCAGGGGGCTGACGTCATCAATCCGGATGTGAGCCGCGCCTGTGGCATCACGGAATGCAAGCGGATCGCAGACATGGCAGATACTTTCGGCATCCTCTGGTCACCCCATGTCAGCTCCGGTCTGCCACCCTATGTCGCGGCTTCCATCCATCTGGCCGTGGCCACACCCAATGCGGTGATCATGGAAGGCGGCGACATCCACAAGGCCACGGACGTGGCTGGCTCACGTGGCAATGTGCTGCTGAAGGAACCGATCACCTTCCGACCCGGGTTCGCCGTGGTGCCGGAGGGACCCGGACTGGGCATTGAGTTTGACGAGAAAGAGCTGAAGAAGGTGATCGTGGGCTCTGGTGCTGAAGATGGCTGTCCGTGAGGTGACTCCATGACCGGCCAGCACTCCGGCGGCGCCGCTGTAGCGCTGGCCGACGGATCCTCGGTTGGCATCGCCGAGCGGATCGAGGTGTATGTCAATCCCGAGCGCGATCTCCATGGCCCCTGTGTGGGGCGAGCGGCCAACGGCGATCTCCTCCTCTGCCATCAGGATTCACTCGTGCACCAGGGCGGCGACGGCTACGTCCACCAGTGGCGCAGCCGGGACGATGGATTCACGTGGCGGGATGAAGGTCCGGCCGCTGACTGGCGAGGGGAGGGCCTCGACGCCCTCTCCGGCGAATACGGGACCACCGCGAGCGGCCGTATGGTCCTGCTCGTGCAACGGCGGCATCCCAGGGGCGGCAACGGCCAGATCATCGGATCGGTCTGCTACGTGAGCGACGACGACGGCCGGACCTGGCAGCTCCGTGGCGAGATCGCCCCGGAACAGGCGCACGCGGCCATGATGGCTCGCGAGATCGTCCGCCACGATTCGGTTCTGCTTACGGGCATGTATTCGCGATTTGGCCACGCCCTCTACGCCAGCCAGGACGAAGGCGACTCCTGGCAGCGGCGCAGCGTCATCTTTCCCGCCAGTCACCCGGATTTCGTCGCCCTGGCGGATGCCGGCCCACCCTACTACCCGAACGCTCTGTTCCTTCCCGGCGGTGATCTCTTCGCCGTCACCTACATCACGCCCCCCGTCAACCACTGCTTCACCACCACCAGCGCCGACCAAGGTCGGACCTGGGGGCCGATTGCCGCGAGACCGGACCTGCCGGTCTGGGCGCCGCGCCTCGGCCGACTGGACGATCTGCTCGTCCTCACGGGGCGCGACATCGAGCGTCACAGCACCGTGGCCCTGTTCTCCGTCGACTCGGGGGCCAGCTGGTCGGATCCTCTCATCGTCGATCACCCGGCCTTCGAGGGCAGCTACGCCTACACCGACTCACTGCAGATCGCCGAGGACCGAATGTGGGTCTATACCAGCAGTCCCCGTTCCGAGGGACGCGGGGATATCGTGGGGGTACTGCTCGAGCGGACATGATGGCCTGACACGCAACGAGTCGAGGACGCCTGAAGGTCCGCCCGCCGTCGTTGCTTGGTCCATCGGTCCCTACGAAGGCTCCGCCGCAGAAGCTGAGGGGATCCAGTCGACGCCCCGGTCGGCGGCGCGCCGGAGTCGGTCGGCCAGCTGCCCGGTGTGATGCTGCAGGTGGCGGATGTTTACCAGCTGGTGCTCGAACTTGGACTCATCGTACCACCAGAAGCCGCAGTCTTCAGCGTTCAGGTCGAGGCCGTCCACTGACGCGTCGATCAGGTCGTCACAGACCGACCAGTACTCGAGGATTTGCTCGCGTGTGTACGGCGCCTCGATGGCCGGAGGAAGAGGGAAGGTCCAGGTCAGGAATCTTCGTGGGGTCCCGCTTCATGGAACGCGACGAGCCCATGATACACATTTCATCCGACTCATACAGGAAGACAGGAAGCCGATGACAGGATTCAAGACGATGGAGCTGCCTGACGAACGAGACGCGGTGGCGCCCGACGGGTCCGACGTCCGCATCCTGCTCGACCTGCCGGCGGGAGGCATGGCCCATTTCGAGCTTGCCGCAGGGCAGACGTCCACCGCCGTCACACACCGAACGGTGGAAGAGATCTGGTACTTTCTGTCGGGTTGCGGCCAGATGTGGCGCCGCCGGGACGGTGAGGAGGAGATCGTCGACGTGGCAGCGGGGGTGTGTCTGACGATCCGGCTGAGGACGCACTTTCAGTTCCGGGCGCTGGCAGGCGAGGCGCTGAGGGCGATCGGCGTCACCATGCCGCCCTGGCCCGGGGAAGGGGAGGCCCAGCTTGTGGAGGGGACGTGGACGCCGACGGTACAGAGTCAAGGGCGGAGAAAGGCGTAGGCTTCCCTGAGGATCCGCCGGCCGTCCCTTTCAACGATGTGGCCGTGGCCCATCACGATCCGCTCGAAGTCCCAGTCGAGGACCTCGTCAACCGAGCGGCGCATACCCTTCCTGTCACCGATGAAGAGCTTGTAGAGCCGCGAGACGCCGAACTGGCCGTAACAACCCGTCATCCGCAGAACCAGGCCGGTGGCGAAGTTGACGCCCCTGTCGTGGTTGAAGGCCATGTCGGCGACGATCAGCGTCTTGCTCGGGGTATGCAGGAAGACGGACTCGTTGATCTTCGGCATGCCGCCGAGCTGGACGTGTTCCAGATCGCCTGACCGCGCGGCGGGGATGTCCGCGTCGAGCACATCGGTGAAGGGAAGCTCGGGGTGTTCCTCGCGGACCCCGGGAGCGGCGCAGAACCGGGCCTGCGGGTAGGCGGCGAACCAAGGCGCCCAATAGAGGTCGTGGAACGTGCTGGGGGCGATCAGGTATTCGACCTCGCCAAGGGAATCGAGGCCGGCACGGACTTCGTCGTCGAGTGCGACTGGCGAGTGGACCCACAGGCCTGTCGAGGCCAGGCGGACCACGGTCATGCGGTGGCCGAGGTCGACGGGGCCGGCTTTCAGGGGCCGGTTGAGGACCCAGACGCCGTCGGCGAGCTGGCTGAAGGGCATGCTGGCGGAGGTTTCGTGTCGGAGGGCTTCCAAGTCACTTCTCCCGTTGAGTGCACAAGGAAAGTAGGCTCGGTAGCGGCCCTACCGCATTAACAGGGGTTAATGCAGACCCGCTTTTTTGCGGATGCGCGACAGGGCGACATCGGTGATGCCCAGGTAGGAGGCGATATGATACTGGGCGATGCGCTTTTCCAGCCCCGGGTGCTGCTGGCGAAAGCGCCCGTAGCGCACGGTGGCGTCGTCGAGCAGGAATTCGGCCTCGCGCTCTTCGTTGATCAGGGTCTGGTACTCGGCCGCCTTGCGCCCGAAGCGCTCCCAGTACTGGTCACGGTCGAAGAGGTCGAACATGCAGTCGAAGCGGATCTGCAGCACTTCGGACGGTTCCAGGGCCTGGATGCCGAAGCGGCTCGGGGTGCGGGTCAAGGAAGAGCGGAAAGAACCGCAGGGCTCGTCTTCGACGGAGAAGGACTTGTTGAACTGCTTGCCTGCCATCGTGATGTAGAACTGGCGCAGGACACCCTTGTAGACGAAGTAGACCCAGTCGGCGGTATCGCCGGCGCGCAGCAGGTACTCGTCCCTGTCGTACTTCTCACAGCGGAAGTGTTGGGTGCAGAGATCCCAGGCCTCATCGGGCATGTCGACCATGGCCGCGACGATGGATCTCAGGCGATTCAGCTGTTCATGGGTCGGCTGCATTTATCGGGCAGAATATAGAGGGGGCGCGCAAGGCCGACGGATGCGAAAGCTTGACATACCAAAGAGTTGATTGGTATGATATTCTTACAAGTCGTATGATTTTGTGTCTGCCATCATCGCTCTGGAGGGGAGCTTATGTCCACCGCCACGATTGGAACACGGTATCAGGTTGTTATTCCCAAGCGAGAGCGCGAGCAGCTCGGCTTGCGTCCACATGCCAAGGTAGTCGTCGGTGTTGCGGATGGGGCGGTGGTGATTCGTCCCCTGCCGGATGGTGGCTGGCGGGGTGTGGGCCGCGACCTCGCTGACGGCACCGATGCCACGGACTACGTGAAGAAGCTGCGTGGCGAGTGGGACAACGGATGACCCTTGTCGAGGGGTTGCGTGGCTCGCGCAACGCCGTGCTCGACACCATGGTCCTCATCTACTATCTCGAAGACACCGAGAGGTATGGAGATCTTGCGGAGTCGGTCATCGGCGACGCCGAAAGGGAAGTGTTCGAGGCGATTGTCACACCGGTGACCGCAGGGGAACTGCTGGTGAAACCGCTGCAGTTCGGGCGTCCCGACATCGCCGATCGATACCGCATGGCGATGGCTCACCTCGGTAACACGAGTCGGTGTACTCTGTCCTGGGAGACTGGTTGTATGGCCGGCGCACTCAGAGCCCGGTATGACCTGCCGTTGCCCGACATGTTTCAGGTCGCTCTGGCGATGGAGAGAGGATCCTGCGCTTTGATCACGAACGACAAGGCTCTCGGCCGGGTTGAGGAAGTACCCATCGTGCTGCTCGACGATCTGTCGAACTGACCGACCACCCTCGAGCGCCACCGCGTCGAGGGCATGTTCCCTGACGCATGGCCCCACGTTCAAGCCTGGCTGGCAAGGTCCTTGTACCACAGCATCTGCACCTCCTCAGGAAGTTCCGGGTACGCGTGCAGAAAAACGGCCCCGAGGGTGCAGCCACTGCGGGCGTAGAACCTGCAGGCAGGCACGTTGATGTTCTGTGTTTCGATCTTGAGGGTTCGACAGTCGCGGGCGCGGGCCCACCGCTCCACGTGGTCAATGAGGCGGGCGCCAACGCCCTGACCTCGTACATCAGGGGCAACACGAATGTCCCACAACACGGCGAGATCGGCCCTGCCTTCGAGCATGTCGATCCCCTCCGTCTGCCAGGCGATGATGGCGCCGCCGACGCGACGCTGGTCGGCAAAGGCGGCAAGGAATCCCCAGTTCGTCAGATCCCAGCGCCGCCACCTGGTGGGTCCCTCTCCCTTGATGGCGTCGTAGTCCTTGAGGTAGGGATCGGGCACGGGTTCTTCGACGATCGAGAATCCCTCGAGCCCGGAGGCCACCGGTTCGACGCGGAATCGGCAGGACACGGCGAAGGCGATGGGAACGGCGGCATAGGACTCCAGAGAGTCGGCGGATTCCTCAATGATAGATACGTCCGACATTGTCCCGCTCAGTCCAGGTGGCACATGGCTGCCAGGGCCGGCTCCGTCGACGTGACACGCGTGTGGTGACCCTTGCCCGTAGTATCCTCGAGAAGGCCCACCGTGCCGGCGGAGAACGTGCGCGTCTCACCATCGCTCACCTTCACTTCGAAGTCACCGGAGAGGATGAAGACGAACTGCCGAACAGGGGAGGGGTGCCAATCACCCACCCAGCCAGGCTGCGCCCCCACGAACACGAACTGCCGGGTGTCATGCGGGGCGGAAACCTGCATCGGCGGCGCCGGCGGTGCGTAGTCCATCGACTGAAGCTCGATGGGTTCGTCGGAGAAGTGAGTCTCGCCGTCGTCGTCGGTGTAGATGCGGACGTAGCCAGGCATCATGCGGACTCCTGTGGCCGGTGGCAGCCCTACAGTCTGACAGCCGCGATGATGGCTGCAGCGAGTGCGATGATCGTGGCCGTCTGGCGGCTGAATCGCTGGTCGATGCGCTGCGCCATGTCGTCGAAGCGACGGTTGGTCTCACGAGTAAGTTCGCGTAGATCCTGGCGCATCTCCTGCAGGTCTTCCCGCAGATAGGTGAAACCCAGGTGGATGTTGGCATCCTCACGCGTCATGTGCGGATCGTTCTCTTCGGACATTGATGGGCTCTCCAAGGTAGCCGGGGCTCTGTGGTCTCGCAATACACCGCAGTACTCGTGCCATGCCGCCTCTCGTGAGACAGAGTTCTTGCCTGTGAGCGCCAGGGTCCACCAGTGTGGCTTCAGGCACCCACATTTCATTGCTTCTCGCCGCTGATTCACCCCACCGGAGATCTGCAATTGCTGACAAGAGAAGGCTGCCGTGTCCGCCAGGAACGGCTGCGGCAACACCTGGCCGATGCCAGCATCGACGCCGCGGTCCTCGTGCATCCGCTGGAGATCTACTACTTCACGGGCCTGTTGCTGCCCGAGCAGTTTCCGGCGCAGCCGGCGATGTTGTGGATCGAGGCGGGCGGCGACAGCTGGCTCGCAGCGCACAGCGATGCCGGCGAGCCGCTGGTTGACGAGTGCTACACCTACGACTGCAGCGTCGGCGGAACGATCAACACCTACATGCGCACCCAGCTGAGCGAGCTGGTCACCGAGCGGCTGCAATCGCGCCGAGGCAGTGCCGCCCGGGTCGGATTTCAACGGGAATTCATGCCCCGGATGCTGGCCGATCACGTCGACAGGGGACTGGGTCGGGCCGCCGAATGGGTCGACATGGACGAAGCCCTGCACCAGATGCAGCAGGTCAAGGATGACGACGAGCTCGAGCTGATCCGCAGGGCGGTACAGGTGGACCTGGCCGCCTACGACGCGGCGCAACAGGCGATCGTTCCCGGCGTGAAGGAGCTGGAAGTTCTGGGTGCGGCGCAGCTGGCGACTCACCTGGCGGCGGGTGAGAAGGTCTTTCACGATGGAGACTACCAGTGCGGCCAGCCGGGTGGTTTCGCCCGCGATCGTCGGATCGAGGAGGGTGAGCTCTACATCATCGATGCCTGGATCATCTATCGCGGCTACTGGGCGGACCTGTGCCGCACCTTCGCCGTCGGTGAACCGACTCAGCTGCAGCAGTCGATCTATGACCACCTGAGCGGTTTCCATGATCGCGTCACCAACTACCTGCAGCCGGGCAAGGACAGCCGCGAGTGTGCCTCAGCCATGGACGCCTACATCCGCGAGCACCCGGCGCTGGCCGACGTTGGACTGGGACACCACGGGGGCCACACCATCGGGCTGCGGGCACATCAGATGCCCGATGTCAACGCCACGCGAGGCGATGTCTTTCAGGTGGGCAATGTCGTGTGCATCGAGCCAGGCTCCTACATCCCCGAAGCGCGCGCGGGTGTGCGCCTGGAAAACATGTACCTGATCACGGAGTCGAGGCCGGAGAACCTGTCGGATTATCCGATGGACATCCGAGCGTAGAACGGATGTTTCGAAGCTACATCGTCGTAGCCGTCCGGAGTCTGGTCCGGGACAGGGGTTTTTCCACTCTCAACGTCCTCGGGCTGGCTGTCGGCATGGCGTGCTGTCTGCTCGTGGCCGGATTCGTGCAGTTCGAGACGAGCTATGACCGGCAGCACACGCAGGCCGATCGCATCTACCGTGTCCTGCGGGAGACGCGCAACGCCGACGGCGAGTCACGCTTCAGCAGCGGCACGTCGGGGCCGTTGGCGGCGGTCATGCGGGCGGAGATCCCCGAGGTCGAGCGGGCTGCCAGGATGTGGCATCACTGGATCAGCGTCCAGTCGGAGACGCAGCACTTGTACCGGACCGTCGCCGTCGTCGACCCGGCGTTCTTCGACATCTTCGACTACACGATGCTGTCGGGCAGCCTCGACGCTCTCGAGAGCCCCGGAACGGTCTATCTCACCGAGCAGAACGCCACGGCGCTGTTCGGCACCGAGGATCCCATCGGCAAACCGCTCCGCATCCAGGGCGACCAGGGCGCTGGTGACTATACCGTCGCCGGTGTGTTCGAAGAGCCGGCGCACAGCACGACACTCTGGTTCGATGTTGTCACCGCGCACCATCCCCCCGGGTTCCACCGACCGCTGTGGGAGGACTGGCTGACAGGCACCTGGCGGATGACGAGGAACTACATCCTGCTGCGGGACGGGGCAGATCCGGATCGCGCAGAGGCACTGCTGCAGCCTATGCTGTCGCGGTTCCTCGGGCCAGAGACGGGCAAGACCGATACGTATCACCTGCAGTCTCTCCCGCGGACACACCTGTACGAGGAGGTGGACTTCGGCAAGCGCACGGATCGAAGTATCGATCAAGTGTACACCTATGCGCTGTCTGCCGGTCTGGTGCTGCTCATTGCCGGCATCAACTTCGTCAACCTGAGCACCGCCCGGTCATCGCGGCGGGCTCGAGAAGTGGGGGTCCGCAAAGCATCGGGGGCGCGCCGCGTGCAACTGATCGGACAGTTCCTCGGCGAGTCCGTCCTGCTCTCCTTGCTGTCGCTGGCGGGAGCCGTCGTGCTGATGCTGTTGGCGCAGGACACCTTCAATCAGCTGGTGGGAATCAGTCTCGAACCTGCCTGGGACATCGTACCGGCTGCCATCCCCTTCGCTGTTGTTGCGGGTCTGCTGGCGGGAGCGTATCCGGCGATCGTGCTGAGCGGCTCGCAGCCGGTGGGCGTTCTGAAGACCCACCACGGTCGCACGCGCGGCGCGGGTGTGAGGAAAGGGCTGGTGGTCTTCCAGTTCGCCTCGTCCATCCTCTTCGTCATCCTGTCGCTGACGGTTCGTGGTCAACTGACCTACATCGAGAACCGGCCTCTCGGTTACGACGAGGAGTACATCGCGGCGCTCTGGATGACGAACAGGAAGCCTGAGTTGTACGGCCAGATCGAGAACATCAAGCACATGCTGCTGGAGCATCCCAACGTCATCTCGGTGGCAGCGCTTCATGGCTGGGGGATCATGCGCCCCGCCGTGGTGACGGCGCGTGAATCAGGCAAGGTGGGCGATCACGCCTTCCATGGGATCGGTACCGATCCCGACTTCCTCTCGACTTTCGGCATGAGGTTGTTGAAGGGCCGTAACCTCGAGCCCGAGACCCCCGAGATCCTGGTGAACGAGGCGGCTGTGAAGGCTATGGGCTGGGACGATCCCATCGGACGGCAGCTCAAATGGTCGGAGGAACGAGACTACGCGACCGTCGTCGGCGTCATCGGAGACTTCCACTTCCAGTCGCTGCGCAGTCCCGTGGGGCCCCTCATCGTCTATAACGCTTGGTTCGCCTCCCAGGTGAACGTCCGCATCCGGTCCACGGACGTGTCGGCCACCATCGATCACTTCCAGGATGTGTGGGCCAAGACAGCTCCCGAGTACCCCTTTGACGTGGGCTTCATCGACGAGGCCATCGACAGGTCGTATCATGCCGATCGGCAGGCGGCGCGGCTGTCCTCGGCGTCGGCGGCGATGGCGGGTCTCGTCGCCAGTCTCGGATTGCTGGGACTGGTCGCGTTTGCCACGGAAAGACGGCGGAAGGAGATCAGTATCCGCAAGGTCCTGGGAGCTTCGGCGGCGCGGGTTGTGGGTCTGCTGTCGCGCGAGTTCCTGTTGCTGGTGGCTGCTGCGAACCTGATCTCCTGGCCCGTGGCCTACATCGTCTCCCGGCAGTGGTTGGACAGTTTTGTGTATCGTACCGATGTCGGGATCGAGGTCTTCGTCCTGACGGCACTCATGGCGTTCTCATTGGCGATGGCCACAGTTGCGACGCATACACTGAAGGCGGTGTGGGCGGATCCCGTGGACGCTCTCAGGGATAGCTAAGAAGACAGGAGTCAGCGATGACACCAGCGAAGTACCGACTGTTCACATTCTTCTCGGTCTGCGCCGTTCTGATCCTCTGCTTCCTCTGGTGTATCGATTAGGATCCGCACAACCGTCGGTCACGAATCCCATTGGAAGACGTCCTCAACTCCCTTGCCGAAGGTCCGCGCGATCTTGAAGGCGAGGGCGAGGGAAGGGACGTAGCGCTCCTTCTCCAGCACGACGATCGTCTGGCGCGTACATCCTGCCCGTTCCGCGAGTTCCTGTTGGGTCATCTCATCGTGTTCGAAGCGGAGTCGGCGGATCTGGTTGTGGATCTCAGCCTTCGCCATAGCGGACCATCTTGCGGTATCCCAGGATGATGCCCAGAGAGAGTCCGAGCCCGTTGGCCAGCAGGGCGGAGAAGAAGATGAGATAGATGAAGATCATCGGAATGGCGCCGGTGTCGTGGTACCCCAGACTCAGACAGATCATCCAGACTGCGAGGGTGAGAATCATGGCCACCGACTGCACGCGGGGGGCACGCTCCAGGACGCGGACGTCACGTTCGTCCGACTGACCCGAGCCATCCCTGTCCGGCAGGCCGAAAGGATCGATCAGCAGGTTGGCCAGCAGAGGGCAGATGAAGAGACCGTAGACGAGAAACCGCAGGGATGAGTCGCTGTCGTAGGCTTGGACGCCCCGGGTGGTGAACAGAAGAACGAGGGCGCCGGTGAAGACGAGGCTGAGGGCCAGAGACCACCAGGCGCGTCTCTGGAGCCGCGTCATGGGCAGGCCGTCGATGGCCTCGAGCGTCGGACCTCGATGCCGTATGTAATAGATGAGTACCAGGCCGCCAAGGGCCAGAACACCAATGCCGATGTAGGGTATCATGATCCCCTCCTCCGGGAGATTCGGGCGCGTTGTGGATGATCCCTGCGCCGCTACCCGGTACATACCGCTACCGCCAGCCAGATGTCAAATAATTCTTACATAGTGTCGGGAGTTTCTTTCATTCGTCTTCGTCAGTCCAGCAACAGCTCGAAGGCTTCCTTGAGCTGAGTCGGTGAGAAGCCTCCAGGCCCGGGTCCGCCGGCATAGGCGATGTGACCAGCTTCATCGACGAGATACAGTCGCTCGGGCCAGGCAGCGTAGGCCGTCATCACCGGGTCGTCGATTTCATCTACATAGGTGCGAATGCCGTACTGCAGACTCGTCTCGCACTGTCCGGCGACGGCGCGACGTTCCGCCATCGAGCGCGGGTCGTGGATTCGGTTTTCACTGCCAATGTCCCAGCCATCGACGGCGTGTGCCTCCCGGATATAGACGACGAGGAACTGAATGTGATCGCTGAACTGCTCGTACAGGTCACGGAGGCTCACGGCCTCCCGCGTGAAGGGCGGTCAGGTGAAACTGCCGAAGACGAGGGCTACCGGACGCTTGCCGCGGAAGTCTGACAGGCGCACGAGGCTTTCGCCCGCGGCATCGCCGAGCTCGAAGTCGGGGGCTGTGTCACCTCTTCGAGGTGCGTTCGGTTCGTGCGCGGTCTGCCAGGCGCTGGCGGCGTCGCGGTTGTGGATCGTGCGCTCCATGGGGCTCCTTTGAGCGGTTCATGCAACGTGCATCCGCTCCGGGGGCAATAGATATCAAGCTTGTGGTTTCCAATCCCTAACCAAGGTGATCCAGTGTGACCCTAGTAAAGGACGAACTCAACAAGCGACTGGCTCTGCAGCAATTCCCTCGATCCGCCAAGTACGACGGAGAGTGGATGGTGCGACATTCCGGAGGGCCCAACGTCATCTGGCTGACGGAGGCCCTATGTGAGGTCGTTGATCTACAGCCCGGGATGCGCGTCCTCGATATGGGCTGCGGGCGTGCCATCAGTTCGATCTTTCTGGCCAGGGAGTTCGATGTTCAAGTGTGGGCGACAGATCTCTGGGTGTCGGCCAGCGACAACTGGGAGCGTATCTGTGATGAGGGTGAGCAGCACCGCGTATTTCCGATTCACGCCGAGGCCCACACGCTGCCCTTCGCCGACGGCTTCTTCGACGCAGCGGTCAGTATGGACGCCTACCACTACTTTGGCACAGAGGACCTCTACATCGACAGATACTCCCGTCTGGTGAAACCAGGCGGTCAAATCGGTATCGTCGTGCCGGGGCTGCGTGCCGAACTGGTCGAAGGCGTGCCCGAAGAACTGGCACCCTACTGGCCCTGGGACTTCTGCTCCTTCCACACACCGGAGTGGTGGCGGCATCATTGGGAGAAGACGGGCAAGGTGGAAGTCGATCTGGCGGATATGATACCCAATGGCGCCGAGTTCTGGCTGCACTGGAATGAGACGCGTCAGGCGCACGGCGGCGGCGACGCGGATGAAGCCACGCTGCTGAAACTGGACGCTGGCAGACGCCTCGGTTTCACACGTATGGTCGCCAGGCTCTCGGGTCCGCCCGTCAAGACAGAGCTGCAGCGGGCTGTGGAGAGAGGAGACCTGGAGACGGCGCGCAAGCTGCTTGCCGGCGGCGCGGACCCGGACGCCAGGAATCGCGCCGACTCGACACCGATTCATCACGCCATCTGGGCCTGCGGCGAAGGTCAACTGCGCCAGGAGGAGGCGCGAAGTATCGTGGAGCTGCTGCTGGATCACGGTGCCGATGTGAACGCGGTGCACCGCAGGGCAGGGACGCCTCTCGCTTATTCTAAGAGAGTGAGAGCTGACGGGATCAGTGAGCTTCTGCGCGGGAGAGAGGGCAGAATGTCGGCGGATCGCTGACCATCGTCACTCTTCACCGTGGAAGACGGATCAGTCGGCAAGCTTCCAGACAAGAAAGGAGGAGTCATGCTCTCCGCACGCATCACATGCACTCTACTGGTAGCGACTGCCGCCTTCGCCCACGTGGGGGGAAGTCCGGACTACTCACTCATCGAAGGATACGTTACGCCCTGGGACGGACTCGACTGGCGGGGATCTGACCGCAGCCTGCGGAGCGAGCTGCACGCGGGGAAGGTTATCGGACTGCAGTTCACTCTCGCGGATTTCGATTCGGCGCCAGGCGAATACGAGGGCTTTCAGACGGTGGCAGGCGCGGGCAACAGCTGTTGCACGGCGTCGCACTTCATCGATGCGATGTTGCTCTGTGACGACGGCGACTGCGAGCCTGATCCCGTGTCGTCGGTGCAGGCGGACAGTTGGGCCCGGATCAAGGCGAGCCTGCGGTAGGTCACGCCTGATCCTCTAGATCATCTCTGTACTTCAGGATCAAATTGACCGCTTGCGGCAATGTAGACCTGGCCCGCGTGCTGAACCTCGAGATTCAGCCCGTAACGACCTCGCATGGCGTGGAAATCCTCCGGAAGGAAGTATCTCTTGTAGATGTCGAAGACGCGGCCATCCTTCAGGCTTCGCTGCTGCGTGCCCTGCTTCGGCCTGTGCTGTCGGGCGTCGGACCAGATGGATTCGAGGATCAACACCTTGCCCCCAGGTCTCATAGCCCGTCGAAGAGCAGTGAAGTAAGATTCCATCTCTGCATCCGTCAGATGTCCGACGAAGTAACCGACCAGCGCTGAATCGAAGGCCCTGGAGGGCGGCTCGAACTCGAGGACATTTGCCTGGATCAGCCGGGTTCGAGGCTGAACACCGGCCAGGCGCACTTTCTCCCGTGATTCTTCCAACATGCTCCGCGACTGGTCCACCATCGTGACGGAACTGCAATTCTCGCCATAGAACTGTGACCAGTAGCCGGCGCCGCACGGGGCGTCCAGCAGGGCACCGGACAACTGTGAGGCCACCAGCTCGGAGAGGATCTTCACCTCGGCCCGGTATACGGCCGGATCTGTCGTGGCCTTCGGCGCCGTGCCGAGGGTGTAGAGTTCGTCATACTCGCCGGCTCTCTGTTCGTAGTACTCGAACATGCTGTTTTTCAGTTCAGAGTTCACAGGGGGCCGGCCGACGATTGTTTGAAGGGGGACACGATTCACCAACGAAACGGGCCGATCGAACCGGGGCAAGAGCGAAGATCGGCTTGACGGTTGCGGTGTGACCAGGGACAATGCACTCTGACCGTTAGTGGTCTGCCAGTACCTGGCACTACTACTACAGAAGCAGAAAACCAGAACTGTCCCGAGACCGTAGCTCAGAGGAAAGAGCAGTCACTTCGGTGACGGGTCCCGCGTTCGAATCGCGGCGGTCTCGGGAAACAACATGAATGACGAACCCGACGCACACCTGATACAACAGACGCTGGCAGGTTGCGAGCAGGCCTTTGCATGCCTGGTCCGCCGCTACCAGAACTACGCCTATGGTGTGGCGTCCGGTCTCGTGCCGGACTTTGCCCTGGCGCAGGACATCGTGCAGGAGTCATTCCTGACGGCGTACCGGAATCTGGGCAAACTCCGCGATCCCGAGTCCTTTGGCAGCTGGCTGCACGGTATCGTCAACAACACCGCGCGGCGGGCCCGGCGTGAGCTGGCACGTGTCGAACGCCTGCGTCAGGCGTTGGTGCCGGAGCGTGGCCTGCTGCCGGAGCCGGAGGCACCGGATGTGAGCGCCGAAGAAGCGGAGCGTCGGCGACTGGTGCGTATCGCCATCGAGCGCCTCGGTGACACACACCGCGAGGTCGTCGGTCTGCACTACGGTACGGGGCTGTCATACCCGGAGATCGCCCGCTTTCTCGGCATTACCGCCACGGCCGTTCAAGGCCGCCTGCAGCGAGCCCGGGCCCAATTGCGAGACGAGCTGACCATGGTCCAGGACGTATATCAGAACGAGGAACTACCGGAGGACTTCGTGGCCCAGATCCAGCAGGTGCTCAGGGATGTGGCCGCCCATCAGCGAAGCCAGGCAGATGCTGTGCAGGCATTGGCGAAGATGGGGGGATCGGCCATCGACGAGCTGTGCCGAGTGGTGGGGGCCGAAGGGGGGCCGATGCAGCAGGTGGCGGCGAAGGCACTGTGCCGGATCGGCGATGGGCGGGCGCGAGGGCCGATCCTCAAGCTGCTGTATACCGATCAGCCGTGGAATACGTGGATTCTGTTCGTCCACGGGCAGGTGCTGCGCGTGCCGGGGATCCGGGAGGCGTTGATCGAAGAGGTGAGGACAGGTGGGCAGAGCGGGACACCAAGGGACCGGGTTACAGTGGGCATGGCCATCGGCGCGCTGTCCCACCTGGCGGGCGACAGCGAGGTGATCGAGCTGGCCAGCGCGATGTATCGGGATCAAGATCGCCACCTTCGTGCCCGGGGCGCTGCGTATCAGGCGCTGTGGCGACTGCTCCCCGAAGATCACGAGAGCCTGGCCATCGAGGGACTGAATGACGCTGCCCCCACCATCCGGCTCACGGCGGCGTTCTGCGCCTCGCGGGAGGACCTGGTGCCGCCCATCGCGGCCTGCCTCAAGGCCTTCGAGCGAGGTGTCGTCTGGTGGGGGCGCAGGTGTGCCGGCGAACTGATCCTGCGCCATGGCGAACCCGGCCTGCGAGTGATGGAGGGCTTCCTCGACACGGGCACCGCAGAAGAGCGCAGCACGGCGGCGGTGGTCCTGGCCGGATCCGGCAGTTCGCGAGCTTTCGAAGTGCTCAAGCAGGAGTTGTTCGAACAGCATCCAGAGCGCATCCGAATGCTGAATGTGTCGATCTCGCTGGCAGAGCACTATGGCGAGGACGTCGCGCGCTGGATCGAGGAAGAGAGCGGCGAGGTCCCAGACCTCTCTCGCCTGTTGTGGACACTGTCGCGGACTCGGACAGAACCTAGCCCTCTCATCGATGGCTTCTTCGAAGATGGTCCACCTGCCGTCAGGACCAGCGCTCTGCGCATCCTCGTCCGCCACCACGGCGCCGGATTCCTGCCGCAGCTTCGCCGCTGCCTGGCCGAGGGACGGCCGCGGAAGGTCGCCCAGGAGGCATTCTGGCAGGTGAATCGTATGCGCGAGGAGGCGCGGCCGATGCTGCAGGAAATGCTCGGCTCAGAACTGTGGACGGAGCGCAAAGCGGCGGTCTGCCTCCTGCGTCGCTGGGGGGAGTTGACGGAGGATCAAAGGCGGACCGCCGAAGGGGACGAGCACAAGGCGGTGCGCAATGCAACGTATCTGCGGAAACGGCGCTCGGCGTGACCGAGGAGCCGGGCTCTCCCACTCGATCTCAGTTGCCCGTCAGCGTTGCCACGGTCGATGTGGGATAGCAGAGCTTCATGGAGAGTTCGTCGTAGTCGCCGGCATTCACCGTGAAGCCGATAGATACGGCGGACTCGTCTGGTTTCGGCGAATCAGACCGGTCCCATTCGAGCATGATCTGCGGAGTGATCTCGATCTGGGCGTCGCGCCATTCCAGCCTGGTTGCAGGCGCCCAGGCCTCCACAAACTGATCGAGGACCCGCTTGATCAGGGCTCCTAGAATCCCCAGCTGGTAGTTCAGTAGCCAGCCCCCGTCTGGCGGGTTGGATCTTCGGAGTTCCGTTTCCTGAGCCAGTTCCTCGGCGCTGTGACATCGGTTGCACAGTGCAAGCGCGAGAGGCACGTTGAAGTCGATCGTAATCCACCCGTCCGAGGGTGCGGCGGTGAAGTACTACATACACGAGTGGCGGCCAAGGTCCTTGATCACCTGACCGTAGGTCGATTCGTGGGGGTCAGCCACCTCGATCGCTACCTGCATCTCCATGGTCTCGCCGAAGAGAGTCTGCAGAGCGAGGGCGAGCCGATGGTGGACCGGTTTGAGCAGGGCGATGTCATCTGTTGTTGTCATGGCGGTCAGTTCCTTTCTGAGGTTCTGTCGGGCCCGGAAGAGCCGGATGTTGACGGTTGATTCGGGCAGTCCGAGGAGGCTCGCAATCTGCCGGTGACTGAGTCCCCGCAAGTAACAGAGGGACAGGATGTCCCTCTCCTGATCGTGCAGGCGAAGGAGCCCGCTCTTCAGTCTCGATGACTCCTCCGCCTGTTCCAACTCGACATGTGGATCGCTCCGACTTCGGATACGGGTTACATCCATACCGACGAGACGACCGGTCTTCCGACGCCGCACGCGGTCACAATGTTTGTGCACGATCCGACGCAGCCAGCCGCCGAAAGCCATGGGCTCGTTCAACTTGTCGAGATCGAGATAGGCCTGGAGGAACGCCTCCTGCACGGCGTCTTCAGCCAGGTGGAAGTCACCCAGCAGCTGGCGGGCATATCCCAGGGCTGCCTGCTGGCTACGCTCCACCAGTGCGGCGTAGGCGGGCAGGTCACCGCCTTGAGCCAGTCGAATCAGCGAATCGGTGTCAGTCACAACAGATAAGCCCCATATTGGTTTCGTCTGCTTTCATTCTTCTGCCAATCCTCTTACAGTTGAAGAACTGATCGGGCAGTGACCTCACCTGGCGACCGACCCGGCCGCCTTTCCGGTGAACCCTTCCTTCCTGCCCGTTCAGCCACCCGGCGTGTGATGTCGCCGGGACCCTGCCGCGGTCTTCTCGGCTGCTCAGCCGCTTCTCGTACGTAGCACACTCAACTCAGCAATCGTTGAGTCCGTTTCCGCCAGAGTGGTTCTGTCGGTGCCGGCACGGCTGTACACGACGGTGTGCATGCGTGTCTACTGACGTGCGCCGTCCGTGGTAGCGGACTCGTCACCAGGCACCCCTTCCGAGGAGACAGACCATGAAGGGAAACCAGGCGTCCACACCCGAGCTGCGAAGCATCTTCGCCAGCGCCGCACGCATGCTGTGTCTGGTCTGGCGAGCCAGCCGATGGTATTGCCTCGCCACCCTGGCACTGACGGCCATCACGGCGGTGGTGCCGCCGGCGCAGATATGGCTCACCAAGATGATCATCGACGGCGTGGCAGATGCCACAGCTGCTGGAGCGCCTCGGGACATGGCTACATGGTATGTCCTGCTCAGTCCAGTGGCCGGCGTATTTCTGGTCTGGGTGGGTGGCGGACTCTGTCAGTCTTTGAACAGTCACGTGAGAGAGCTCATGGCCGTGAGGACGAGGATCCATGTGGAGTGTCTGATCCTCGGCAAAACGAACGAACTGGACGCCGCCTTCTACGAGATCCCGGCCATGCATGATCGACTGAGCAGGGCCAATGGGCAGAGCTTCCACGTACACAACTTCACCATCAACTGCGTCGAATTCCTGGCGCGTCTGATGTCGCTCGGGGCCCTGCTGGGGCTGCTGGCAAACCTGCACCCACTGGCCGTCGCTGTACTGCTGCTCACGGCGGCGCCTCTGACGTTCATCCTCGCCTGGTCCGCCAATCAACAGTGGAATCTGCTGCACGATCAGACACCCGCTCGGCGCATGTCGCGTTATGTGCACGGGCTGCTCGCTTCGCGGGGCGCCTTCAAGGAGGTCCGGCTCTTCGGGTTACACGACCGGTTCCTGACGCAGTTCCGACGTTTCTGGCTGCAGCACTTCGAGGACGAGCGCCGGATCCGGCTCGCCGCCGAAGGTGCGACGATGGGGTTGTTTCTGCTGGCCATGGCCGGTGTGGCCGGGATCTGGCTCTACGCGATCGTGCAGGCTGCCCATGGAAGAATCAGTCTCGGAGAGGTAGCGCTGGCGTTTCAGGCCTCCGAGCGGTCGCGGGCCCTGCTGGCACAGATGTTTCTCGGTGTCGGGCGGTTCTACGAGATCTGTGTGTTCGTTGACAACCTCTTCGAATTCCTGGACATGGATCCGGGCTCGGTGGACGGCGCCCTGGCACGAGGCGGGCACTATCGCGTACCTGCGCCAATCGAGAAGGAGATCGAGTTCCGCAACGTATCGTTCAGGTATCCGGGTGAGGCCGACTACGTGCTGCGGGACCTGTCATTCTGCCTGTGTCCCGATGAGGCGGTCGCCCTGGTGGGGGAGAACGGCGCCGGCAAGACAACCCTCGTGAAACTGCTGGCCCGGTTCTACGATCCGACACAGGGGGAGATCCTGGCGGACGGCAGAGACCTGCGGGAATTCGACGTGCTCGACTGGCACCGCCACGTGGGAGTGATCTTCCAGGACTTTCTACGCTACCACCTTACCGTGCGTGAGAACATCGGCTTCGGTCAGGTGGAATCTGTCGACGATCGAGGGAGAGTCGCGGCAGCGGCAGAAAAGGGTGGGGCCGCAGCGTTGATCGATGGGCTCCCCTGTGGATACGAGACAGTGCTTGGCAAAATGGCACCAGTGGACCAGGGCTCCCTCCGTCGCCGGCTGCCCGGCGGCTCGGATCTGTCAGGCGGGGAGTGGCAGAAGATTGCCCTGAGTCGCGCCTTCATGCGGGATTCCCAGGTGCTGATTCTCGATGAACCCACGGCGGCACTCGATGCGCTGGCAGAGTACGAGGTGTACAGGCGATTCGCCGAGTTGACCGGCGGCAGGACAACGGTGTTCATCTCACACCGGTTCTCCACCGTGCGTATGGCGGACAGGATTCTCGTGTTGAGATCAGGGCGGCTTGCCGAGCAGGGTACGCACGAGGAGCTGGTGGCGCTGAACGGACACTACGCCTCGATGTTCGAGGCGCAGGCGGAGAGATATCGCGACTGACCCGGGCAATCAACAACGGAGCGAATTCAATGATCCAGCACATCGTACTGCTGAAACTGAAGACCGGTACCACCGAGGAGCAGAAGGCTGCTCTGCTGCATGGTCTCGTCGCCCTCAGTCAGGGAAAGATCCCCGGGATCGAAACGGTATCCGGTGGCGACAACAACAGCCCTGAAGGCAAGGCCCAGGACTTTGACTGGGGCTTCGCCATGACCTTCACCGACAGGGCCGCCCGCGACGCCTATCTGCCCCACCCCGAGCACAAGGAGCTGGGTCGGAACCTGCTGCGAGCGATTGTCGACGACGTGCTGGTCTTCGACTACGAGTTCTGATGTCGAGGTCGTGGTTCTCAGAACTCAGTCGCGATCTCGCCAAAGGCCTCGTCCATCACCTGCAGGATCGAGTCGATATCCTGCTGTGAATGGGCGGCGCCAAAACCGTGGTGACAGGGCCCGCCACCGTAGTCGTGAAAGTAGACACCGCGCTCGAAGGCGTGTCGGATGAACGCCAGCCAGAGATCCTTGCGGTGACAGAGGGCGTCCCGGTAGTCGATGGGAGGATGATCGAGGCCGACGAGGATACCGAAGCGGGCGCCGTGCCTGGGCACCTGCACCGGTATGCCACGACGCGCGATCATGGCATCCACCTCATCGTAGAAGGTGTCGAACCGGCCGAGCAGGTCAGGATAGAAAGTGGGCTGCGTGACCTGATCGAGGAAGGCGAGACCGCTGAGCACATTCGGCAGGGGGGCCATGAACGTGCCCGAGTGTGTCACTTCTCCCACCGGTCGGTACAGATCCATCAGCTCGGCACCCGCACAGATGGCCGACAGTGCCAGGCCGCCCCCGAGAGACTTGCCGATGGTGCAGATGTCGGGTGTGACGCCGAAGTCGGCCTGGGCACCACCGGTACTCTTTTTGAAGCTCGTCTGAATCTCGTCGAAGAACAGCAGCACGCCATGCTGGCGGGTCAACTCGCGCAGGCTTTCGAGAAAGCCGGGCTGTGGCGGAATGCCGCCAGAGTTGAAGTCCACCGGCTCCAGGATCAGCGTGGCGACGCGGTCGCCCTCTACAGACAGCACGCGCTCAACGGCACCCAGGTCGTTGAACGGGATGGCCCGGATGAACTGTGTCATCGCCTCGGGGATGCCCGGGGACTCGCGGAAGGAGGAGGGATCGTCGAGGTGGTCGGCTGGAACATGCCCGCCGATGAAGGTGTGCTCGTGGTAGCCGTGGAAGTGACCGGTGAAGCGCACGATCAGGTCGCGCCCGGTGGCGGCCCGGCACAGTCGGATGGCGTGCAGTGTCGCCTCGCTGCCGGAGTTCGTGAAGCGCACGCGTTCGGCGCAGGGGATCAGGGAACACAGCTCCTCGGCCAGCTTGACGTGGTGGATCATGTCGGATGAGCAGCAGATTCCCAGTTCAGAGGCCTGCAACAGGGCGTCGCGTACGGCGGGGTGTCCGTGCCCGAGCAGCGCGGCGCCGTGGCCGCAGGACATATCCAGGTAGGGCTTACCCTCCACGTCGTAGAGTCGGGATCCCTCCGCCCGTTCCACGTAGAGGGGATGGCCGAGGGCCACATTGAGACGGGTGGAGGCGCAGACCCCCCCGGGAAGAGACTTGCGCGCCCGGGCGAACAGTTCATCGCGGTTCAACAGCGTGCTCCTCTTGCATAGATGAGCCCCGCCCAGTCCGCCCGCGACGCGTCGTCGAGGTCGGTTGACGGAAAGATCGGCTGTGTGGCTTGGTGCAACTGGATCTGCTCGATGTAGGGTGTGGCGCAACCGGGTGCCGCGGCGTAGAGAATCCCGGTGGAGAACGGAGCGTAGTCGGCGCGGAATCCTTCGGGACTCTTGGCGAGCACGATCTTGAAGGCGCGAGGATCGGTGCCGGCAGCTTCGTACAACTGCGGCGAACTCCCGGGTCCGGTCTCTTCCACCAGCACGATGGTCGTGTCCCGCACGCGCAGTCGTGCCATGCGACCCATGTCCACGGGCAGGTTGTGTCCGCCATGACCGCTGAGAGTGTAGCGCAGAGTACCGAGGGCCTCGACCGTCCCAGTGACGGCCAGGGATTCAGAAAAGGGGTCGCGTCTGCCACCGATCCGCAGCGACACAAGGGCACCCACATCGGCCTGGATGCAATGCTCAACTGCTTCGGGGTCGACGCAGAAACAGAGGCCACCCCCGTCGCCGATCTCCTGCCGTACCATGGCTGTGAGCAGTTGTGTACTGTCTCCGGGAGCGCCGCTGTTGGTGGCATCGTGGCCTTCCGACACGGCGACGGGGCCACCGTCGATGGCACGTGCGGTGGCGATCAGGGACTCGGGTGTGACATAGTCGATGTCGCGGTGACGGCGAGTGTTCCAGCAGGCACTGCCAACGGCTTCGTCGTCGAAAGGGGCATCACCCAGATGGGCCTGATAGAACGTCCAACCCAGCCAGGGGGCGTCGAGCCAGGGCTGCACCGGATAGAGACCGACGCTGTCCACGTCAGGACGATCCTCCGAGGCGACGATCTGTTGCCAGAGGTCGGATTGCACGCCGTGATCGGTGGCCCGCCCCTCGCTGTTGACGACCATGGGGACCTTGAAGACCCGTACGGCGGGACGAGTGCCGTGGCGCAGCATGCGGGCCAGGCACCGGGCGGCACGTCGGCCGCAGGACACGTGATCGACATGGGGGAAGGTATGGTAGCCCACCAGCACGTCGGCGTGTTCTGCCATCAACGGCGTGACGTTGGCGTGCAGGTCGAGAGTGGCGGCGATGGGGACGTCAGGCCCAACAGCACCGCGCACGGCTGCTAGCATGCGGCCGCTGACGTCGGGATCATCGACGGCGGACTGGGCACCGTGCAGGGACAGAAGTACACCGTCGACCTTCGTCTCGCGCAGCGGGGCGGTCATGCCCTCGATCAGCTCAGCGAGCAACCCCGCCACGAGGGGGCCACCAGACCAGGCGACGGCACGCAACATGCCATGCCATACCACCGGCTCACCCATCTCGTCGGGTAGACCAGCGAAGCCGGCCAGTTCGCCCACGTCGCCGTAGCGCTCCATGACGTCGGCGCCACGGACGAGTCCGTACAACTCGAAGTCCTCACGCCGCGTCAGCACCGGGTTGAGCGAGTTGGTTTCCTGCAGCAGCTGCCCGACGGCGATCATCGGCACTTCAAAACCGGATCGCCTTGAAAGAACGAACGTGCTCGGTGAGAGCCGTCTCTACCGGCAGCCTCTCCACGCTGGAGGCCCCGTAGAAGCCGTTGACGCCACGCGTGTTTCGCAGGACGAACTCCGCGTCTTCAGGCATGGCGATGGGCCCGCCGTGGCAGAGGACGATGACCTCTGCGTTGACGCCGCGGGCGGCGTCGCAGATGGCCTGGACACGCTCTGCCGATTCCTCCAGGCTCAGCGCCGTGTCGGCACCGATGGAGCCCTTCGTCGTCAGGCCCATGTGGGCGACGACGATGTCGGCGCCGGCAGCGGCCATGGCTTCGGCTTCGGAAGGCTGGAAGGCGTAGGGTGTTGTCAGCAGACCCATGCTGGACGCCGTGCGGATCATCTCAACTTCGCGTCCGTACCCCATGCCGGTCTCTTCCAGGTTCTGCCGGAAGACCCCGTCGATCAGGCCGACGGTGGGGAAGTTCTGCACGCCCGAGAAGCCGGCATCGCGCACCTGACCGAGGAACACGTCCATCTGCCGGAAGGGGTCGGTACCACAGACGCCGGCCAGCACCGGCGTGTCGTCGACGATGGTCAACACTTCACCGGCCATGTCCATGACGATGGCGTTGGCGTCGCCGTACGGCATCATGCCGGCCAGCGATCCACGGCCGGCCATACGGTAGCGTCCCGAGTTGTAGATGATGATCAGATCGACGCCGCCGGCTTCCTCGAACTTGGCGCTGATACCGGTGCCGGCGCCGGCACCGATGATGGGGACATTGTCGGTGATTTGCCGGCGCAGACGTTCGAGTACTTCGTCACGGGTGAAGGCCATGGCAGGATTTCAGTCTCGGGGACGGGTCGGCGGCTCGATCTGCACACCTTCCAGCTGGCGCAGGTCGGCTTCCGGGCCGAAGGGGGCATAGATGGCGAGCAGTTCCATGGTTTCCTCACCGGTGTTGACGGTGGAGTGGAACAGGGCGGTGGGGATGTGCACCATCGTCCCCGGTCCGATCTCCTTCTCGACCTGGCTGCCGTCGGCGAATTCGACCATCTGCTGCCCCTTGCCCGAGACCACGTAAAGGATCTCTTCGCTGTGGGGGTGGTTGTGGCGATCGTGCCCCTTGCCCGGCTTGAGGCACACGACACCGGCCGAGAAACGTTCGGCAGCGGTGACGTTGGGCTCGGAAAGCCAGTTGAGACGGCCCCAGTCGAAAACCTGGGTCTCGGTGTCAGCCGGTTCAATGAAGGTCAGCTTGTCACTCATGGCTGTCTGTCTCTCTTCTTGGCGTTCATTGTTCCCTCTGTGCGATCAGCTCCAGCAGCAGTTCCGTCGCTCTTTGAGAAAACTCGGGGGCGTTGATGTTGGTGTCGAGTTCGTGGATGGGGATCTCGGGGTTCAGGTGCTGGCGCAGGGTGTCAAAGAAGGCCAGGTCGGCGTCGCGGTCGCAGAATCTCTCGCCGTCACCGTCAAGGATGGAGACGCCACGCAGGGGCAGAAGAAAGGCGCGCGGCCCGTTGGCGGCGTTGGCGTGGTCGGCGAAAGCGCGGGCCATCTGCCGGTTTTCGTCGCTGCTGGTCCGCAGCAGGGTGACGGCGGGGTTCCATTCGTAGAGGATGCGATCGCCTCCGCGGAAACGTTCGGGCACCGTCCCGGGTGCACCGAAGTTGGCCATGTCGATACAGCCGGGTACGATGAGGTGGGGGAGTCCTCGACGTCCCGGGGCACCGAGGCGCCCTGGGCCGGCGTCGAAAATGCCGCCGCAGACCGTGTCCGCCCACTCGGTGGTGGTGATGTCGAGCACGGCGTCGACAAGGCCCTCGTCGACGAGAGATTCCATCGTTCGGCCGCCGGTCCCGGTGGCATGGAACACAAGGACCTCGTACCCGGCCTGGTCGAGAGCCTCGACGCAGGCTTCCACGCACTGGGTGGTGTTGCCGAACATGGAGGCGGCGATCACGGGGCGGTCATCGGCCGCCGTATCGACTTCGGTCTCTGCCATACCACAGATGGCGCCGGCGGCCCGGGCGTAGACCCCGCGGGAGATGCGGTTGACACCCGCCACATCGACGATGGACGGGATCATGACGACGTCGCGCAGGCCGACGAAGACGGAGGTGTCACCCGAAGCAGCAGTGGATACGCAGACCTTCGGCACACCCAGAGGCAGGGCCCGCATGCCGGCAGAGATCACACTCGTGCCGCCGGTGCCCCCCATACCGAGGATGGCGTCGAAGCGGCCCTCGGCGTGCAGGCGGGCGATGACGACCGCCGCACCACAGGCCATCACTTTCATCGCCTCGCCACGATCCCCGGAGGCGCGCAGGTCGGTCAGCGTGCCGCCGCCGGCAGTGGCCAGTTCGCCGGCCGGCACATCGACGGCGAACCGATCCGTAGAACCGAGGACCCCCGTGTCGATCGTCAGCGTCCGGTGTCCGCTGGCGTGGATGCAGTTCTGCAGAAAGGCGTAGTCGGCGCCTTTCGTATCAAAGGCGCCGATCAGGGCGATGACTCGGGGTGTCGACATGGTGACGTAACATGGATCGCCGGGGCAACAGGGCGCAAGGCACGCCGCACGAGGCAGGCATCGGGAGAGTGTTCGACAGGCTTGCCCTTGTTCGGTTTCCGTACTACGCTGACGTCATGAACAGAACACGTCTGGAGGCCCTCGAACTGGCGCGGCAGGTGGTGGCCGCCAACTGCGCCTGCCAGCCCGACGACTTCCTCAAGGATGGCTGTACGATCGTGGAAACTGCCCTGTGTGACGGGCGTATGCCCTTCCATCTCGGTCGGCCACACGTCGGTCTGGCCACCTTCGGAGCAGGGGTGGTAGTGACGGCGAGCCCCAGCTGGCTTCCCTGGGTGCGGCGTGTCGTGTGTAATCTCGATCGCGACGACGTCTTCTCACCAGCTTGCCTGTCTCGAATCGAGCGACACGTACAGCGTTCGAAGCAGCCCTTTGCCGGGCCGCAGCACCGATATGTCTGCGCTGAGGAACTCTGGCGGCAGGTGACGCCACCTGCCGGCGTCCGGATGGAGTCCGTGAAACCGGGTCCGCGGATGGAGCCGCTCTACGACCTGCCATTCGCACATGCTCTGGGTGAGGCCGGCAACACCGAGCGTCCCGACATGGTGGCGACGGTGGCGCGAGTGGGGGATCGCGTCGTCGGCCTGGCGGCCGCCAGCGCCGATCACGTCGATCTGTGGCAGATCGGCGTCGAGGTCCTGCCAGACCATCAGGGGGCGGGGATCGGCGCCGCCTTGGTCAGCGCCTGCGCCCGGGCCATTCTCGACGCGGGGAAGGTGCCCTACTACTCGACGCACCTGTCCAACCTGCGGTCGCAGGCGGCAGCACTACGCTGCGGCTTCGTGCCGGCGTGGACGGAGGCCTTCGTGTACGTGCCGCGGGCTCAACGGGTTGCCGGCGATTATCTCGGGCTGCGGCGGCAGCGGCCTAGGCCATCGGCTTGAAGGGATCGCAGGTCTGGTCGATCCACTGCGACAGGCAGGCCCGGTGATGCTCCAGGACCCGGGCGGTACCGGCACTGGTGGCCAGATCTCTCGTCTCTCCCGGATCCGCCTCCAGGTCAAACAACAGTTCTCTGGGTGCACCCTCGGAGAAGGCGACGTACTTGTGGTGCTGTGAGACGACGATACGAGCGGCGAATCCGTGGTCTTCGGTGTCGGGATGCAGCTCGATGACGATGAACTCGCGGCTGGCTCTGTCTTCGATGGCATGGCGCAGGCTGCGGCCCGTTACATCCCCAGGGACTGAGATCCCCGCGTAGTCGCACAACGTCGGCAGGACATCCATGCCGCTGGCCAGCTGGTGTCGCGTCTCGCCCGTCGGTATGGTGCCCGGCCACGAGAGGCTCAAGGGGACGCCGACCACGTTTTCCCAGAACATCAACTTCACCACCCAACGATGGGCGGCCTGCCCCTCGCCATGGTCGGCCGTGTGCAGGATGAGGGTATCCTGGTCGAGCCCGTTCTCCTGCAGCGCACCGAGCAGCCGCCCGATCTCCCCATCCACGCGCTCGCTCAGCGAGTAGTACTCCCGCAGGTACCGGCGCCAGCGATCCTCGTCCCAACCAGAGGTATAAGTGTTCTCCTGACCGTAGTAGGAGCGGGCGCGGCAGCGGCGGATGAAATCGGGCTCAGGCAGCACGGGCTCGAAGTTGTCCGGCAGGGGAGGCAGCTCGCCATCCGGGTCGGCCGTGTCCGGGGCCCGGCCCATCACCGAATAGCAGATGTCGTGGGGGTTCATCAGGGGTACGGTGAGGAAGAAGGGACGGTCTCTGCGCTGTTGCAGATAATCGATGGCAGCATCGACGACGGGGGCGTCCATGTCGACACCGAGGCCAGGCTGGCCTTCGGGGAAGGCGAGGTAGAAACGGCCGTCTGCGTCGACGGGAGGCGGAGGCTGATCGCCGCGGCGATTGCCCACCCAGGCCACGTCATAGCCAGCAGCATGGAAGAGGCCACACATCTCCGGCAGGTCGGGGCACGGCGGGATCCCGTTGACGAGCACCCCGGTCTCGTGGGACGGGCGGCCCGTGTTCAGACAGCTGCGCGAAGGGCCACAGACCGGTGCGGCGCAGTAGGCGCGTGTGAAGCGTAGGCCCGAGGCGGCCAGGGCATCCAGGTTCGGGGTCCGCACCCATGGATTGCCGCTGGCGCCGACGGCATGACGTGACTGCTGGTCGGTGTTGAGAAAGAGGACGTTGGGAGGCATGGCGGTTACGCTGTCCGCAGGCGGATGACGCTCATGCCGTAGACGATGAGCCGGGGGATCTCGAAGGTTACGCAACCCTCAGCAGACTCGAAGTCCAGCAGGACGGCCTCCTTCATCTCGGGATAGCACCATTCGACCCGATCCACCTGCGCGTCATCCGGGAGCTGCAGATCCACCTTGATGGGTCCCACGGGGATGGGGACTTCGATGGCGGCCGCCTCGTCCTGCCGGTAGTTGATCCAGTGCACGGGAATGGCGGTTGAGCCCTCGTCCTGCCACGCCCGGGTGCGGACCGACCAGGGCGCGTCGGTGTGCAGCCAGAAACCACCACAGACCCCCTCCGTGGCGTCGATGAGACGCCGGCCCTCCGCATCATCGGGCAGATGGGAATACACGGGCATCTCCGGATCGCCCTGGAGAGTTCGAATCGGCACGGTCTGCGGCTGCCAGTCGGTGGACTCCCAGCAGAACACGGAGCCTGTGGTGGAGAGGAAGATCGGATCCTGCTCGCGAGTGCTGCCATCGACAGCCAGCGTTCCCGTGGCGCCGGCGACGACGAGTCCGCCGCCCCCGGCCACGTGGCGCCGCACGGCACCGATCTCGTCGTCGGACAGTCGTCGGATGTCGGGCAGGATCAGGGCGGGAAAGTCACCGGCCCGTGCGGTCAGCTGGTCGTCGAAGAGGATATCGTAGAGCACGTGGGCGTCTTCCAGCCACTCAGCGATCCGTTTCAGTGCGTCGAGATAGTCTGCTTCCTGTTCGCGTTCGGCACGCCGTGGATAGACGAGGCCTACCTGCGACAGAGGTCGTGCCGGATGCAGCAGATCCTCGTGCTCGGCGAGAAAACGCTGGTAACGGATGATGGGCCCGTAGTAGTCCTCCGGGGCGATCCGGGTCGTCTCCTCCTGGTCTGGGTAGGGGGGCCCGGCATGGTAGCAGGGAGAGGCCGCCCCGTGAGCCGCCGCCTCCCCGGCCCAGACCCGCCAGCGCCGGTAGTCGTACTTGTTGATGACGAAGGGGCGCCCGCCGCCAGCGGCATGCATGTGCCGGGCGTTGAGTCCCATGTCGGCGATGTAGCCCTGCTCAATGGAGCTGCCCCACCGGTGGGGCCCCTGACTGTACCAGATATAGTCCTCGCCCCGGCCCCAGAGGTCAGCGGGCAGGGCGGCGCGTTCGTCGTTGACTCTCATGCCGTACTTGTGATACCACTGGGCTGCCAGCAGCCCGGGGCGCAGCGAGCGGCCATACTCGAGGAAGACCGCGTCGAAGGCGTCTTTCCGTCGGCGCGCCGCGGCCTGCTCGAGGATGGACAGGTAGCGGCGTCGCAGGTCAGCGGGCGCACAGTCCAGGGGCTGGCGCAGATCCTCGGCAACCTCGAGGTCCACCGAGAACAGGCTGTGCAGTTCGGCTTCGGAGAACGTATCGGCCATACAGGCGCGGATCGTGCCCGCACAGTGACCACAACCGCAGAAGCCCTCGTAGTTGTGGGTCGTGTTGAAGCCATCCAGGCCAAGGTCGATGCCCTTGCGCACCATCGCCTTGAGTGTGTCCTGCCAGGCGGGATTGGAAATACAGCCGCGGTAGCTGTAGTACGGTCGACCGTTGATGGCCCGCCGCGCTGGTTCGCCAGAGGTCTCGAGAGCAAGAGCAGCAGACACCGATTCAGCGGGTGAGTCACCGAGCAGTGCCGGTGTCCACATGCGGTCCCAGACATCACCGAACAGGCCCAGGCCCGTCTCATGGTCGCCGTAGTGCAAGGTCGACGACAGCTGACCGACGACCCGTGCCCCGGCAGCCTGCACCTTCGGGATCAGGTCGGCGGCACGCTCCAGATTTGCCTCGACGCCGACGGCCGGCATTCCGGCCCACGATCGATGCACGTCAGGATCGTCGGCGAGGCTGTAGAAGTCCGGGCCGAAATTGCCCATCTGCACCACCTGAACGTGTCCCCGACGCACGTGGTCGAGAACCTGCCCGGGTTCCGGCAGCGTCCAGTACTCGATCAGACGATTGAACCAGAAACCGTCTGGGGAAGCGGTCACTCGCGCACCTGTTCGGGGCGGAACCAGTCCATTTCCTGCTTCCGTGACATGTGGGCCTCCGGGCTGACCAGGCCTTCGAAGCCGAAACAGCGGTAGAGCTCGTGGGCGTCGGCGGTGGCCAGAGACATGGTTCGCAGCCCCTTAAGAGAGGGACAGTCGACGATACACTGCACCAGCCACTTGCCCAATCCCTGGCCCCTATGTCCGGGCAGGACGAAGACGTCGGCCAGGTACGCCATGCTCGTGTAGTCGGTGATGGCGCGGGCAAAGCCGATCTGCGATTCTGCGCGGTAGAGCCCGAAGCAGAACGAATGCTCGATTCCCCTGATCACCACTTCGCGTGGGATCCCTGGGGACCAGTAGCTGTGGGTGAGAAACTCGTGAATCATGTCGACGTCGAGGCGGGCACGGTCGGTGCTGATCAGGTAGGTCTCATCGCCCGTATCGCGGGTCCATTCGTGGAGATGTAGATCCCGTCCGGAGGGGGGTGCGTCTTCAGTCATGCCCCAAAGCTGGGGTGAGACGTGCCCCGGGGGCAAACCGCTACAGATCGAGCTTCGAGTAGGCGATCTTTTCGCGGTCCAGCCAGAGCCGGAGGATGCGATGTGACTGGCTCAGCAGCTCCTGCTCGCGGGGACTCAGCCGGCCCTTGAGGCGGTCGCCGCCTCCGTGCTCGGGATTGAGCTGCGGGCCGTCGACATGGCGATCCGGATTGGCGTTGAACCGGCCACGTGCCTGAGTCACGTAGCGGTTGTTGATATCGATGGCCACCGTCATCACACGGTGCGAGCGTCTGCCGTCCCGCACCTGCACCGACCATACCGAGGTGGTGGACAGACTCACGGCCTTGGAGCTGAGGCAGTGACTCATGGCCTGGCCTTCGTTGGCCAGCGACCGCGCCGTGCTCAGCTCCTGGATCGTCCAGACCAGGAGCTTGCCGGTGCGCTCGTCCTCGGTCTCGAGATAGAGATACTCCAGGCGGCGGCTGCCGTGGTCCTCCGGATCCTTGGCGGGCTCGAAATCGACGGACCATGCCTTGCGCCAGCGATCGACCTGACGCATGAGCTTGGGCAGGCTGCGGCTCTTCATCGACAGGTTCGGCTCGGCCGGCGGACCACTGCCGAGAGAACCATCGGCAACCACCACATCCTGGTGCTCGAAGCGCTGGTGGTGGAGGTAATCGATGATGGATCGCACCCAGTCGCTGGGGATCTTCGACTCGTTGCGGGCGAGGAAGGGAATCACCGTCGACCAGAACACCTCCTCGGCGAAGGATCGCCCCAGTCGTGAGGCGTTGACGGCACGAGCCAGACCGGGGGAGCCCGTCCAGCCGACTACCTGTCCATAACGCAGCGCTTCGGTGATCGTGGAGGTCTCGGGGGCCTGCAGCACGGCGTGGGCCATACGCTTGGTCAACGGCAGGGGCAGCCCGGCAGCTGTCCTGAGGTTGTTTCCGGTGCCCACGTGGGCGAACCAGTCCTGCTGCCGCGACGCCTCGTCGTGGTCACCGAGAAACCAGACCGAATCGAAGAAGCCGGGCACTTCATATCGGGCCAGCAGGTGCCGGGACAGTTCGGTGAATCGCTGGCGCTCATGCCGGTTGAGCGGAGACCAATCGGTGACCGGCCGTACCCAGTCGGCGTGGCACCGAGCCAGGCCCAGGACCCCATCGATGAGGGTATTGCCTGAACTCGGGCCATAGGCGTCGGTGCCCCAGGACATGCTCAGCAGATCCGGGGCGCAGTTGTCGAGATGGAGCAACAACTGCAGCAGAGCGTCGCGCCCTGCCGGGTCCATGCTATTGAACCCGTGGAACACCCGGCGCAGCAGAACGGACTCGACCTGCCCCTCGGATACCTGACCGGCGTGAATCTCACGGAACAGGTCGGCACGGCGCCGGGTCTGCCGCTTGGCGCGGGACAGGGCGTCGAGGGCCTCGTCCCGCGACAGCGTCGGCGTGGGCGGCCGGCTCGTGAGCTCGAGTACGTCTTTGAGAGTGAGAGCCATCCCCTTCCTCGAAAACGGATGCACCGGACAGAGCCGCGCGGCTCTATTGCAGCACTTGCTCCGCGAACAGCGAGACCTGCCGCAGGCGCAATTCTGCGGGACCGTCGTAACGCATCAGCAGACGCACGCGGCGCCTGTCCGGCACGGAGAACACGAGATCGTAGGCCTCGTCATCTCCTGGAATATGCATCCACCAGGGCGCTTCCACCCGCTCCACGAGGGGGCGGGCACGGCTGGTGTCGGCAAACACGGAGGTCAGCCGGCGCTCTTCGTGGAGCCAGCGATCGCCTGCCTGGTGCAGGGCCTGCTCGGCGTCGGCGGGGGCGGCGATGACGGCCATCAACACGGGCACCGGATGCTGGACGAAGAGCTGCCCCCAGGCGCCACCCTCCAGTGAGAAATGGGCGCGGTACCGGCCCCGGTCAAGGACGTGGTCGACGCCGAAGAAGAAGGGTCCGTCACCGCCAACTGTTGTGTCGATACTCTTGAGCGGATGGGAACTGATGCGCACCGGCAGGGGGTGGAAGGCGGCACTGACGGTGCCCACGGTCAACTCGCGCCGGGCCGAAAAGGGAAAGTACAGGTATCCGAGGCCGTACGACTCGGAGATGTACACTCGTCGAAAGACACCTTCCGCAGCGCTGAGAGGGAGATACTGACGCATCTCCCAGCGCTGCACGGCGGGAAGCGTTCGCCGACTGGTGAACACGACATGATCCGGCGCGCCACCCAGGTCGCGCAAGGTAAACCCGTCGACGCTGACCTCGTGGATTCCCGGCCGCTGGAAAGGCAGGTAGTGTGATACCAGCAGGCCAGGGGCATGTGTGTCAGGGTCGGCGACCCAGGTTCCATCCCGGTGGCGGGACCCGGTCGAGGAGAGATAGGTCTTGAGTCCTCGCGTGTGTCGTACCGGGAAGGCGCGCTGTCCAGGATCTTCGTCCGACAGGGCGACGAGGAAGGGGGAGACGTTTTCGGCCAACCGGGACGCACTGGCGGGCGCCAGTCCCCACAGCAGGGGGGAGAGCGTGGCGGCAAAGAGTACCAGTGACAGGCGCCAGGGCCGACCTAAACCGTGACCCAGACCGAAGAGAGCCAGCAGGATGGTGGCCCACAGCAGGCCATCGGCCACCGTCAGGGCGCTTGTCTCACCGACCAGGAGGTGGGCCTTGATGGGATAGAACCGAGCCATGCTGCGCAGGAACAGATGTTCGCCGTCGTAGGCCATGGTCGGCATCGGCAGCAGCGGCGCCAGAGTGTCCCAGCTCATGGCGAGCAGAATGGCGACGACGAACAGGGTGGACACGCGCTGCAGCATCGACCCGAGGCCGGCGCACAGCAGCAGGGCCAGGGCGGGCATGCCGGACATCATGAAGCGGGCCGGCATGCCGAAGCCGAAACTCCACTCGGGGTGCATGCCATTGACGACAACTGTCGCCGCGTAGAGGCCGGCGGCGACCAGCAGTCGACGGTCGAGATCCCGCAGCAGACGTCCCGCGCCGACGAAGGCCAACAGCAGGATCGGCGCGTTGACGACGAGGCCCTTCGTCGCGTGCAGCCAGTGTCCGGGCAGCGAATACTGCCAGGTCCTCAGGTCCAGGGCCTCGCCATCCCAGGCATTGCCGGGCCGCAGGTGTCCGAGCCAGTCATCGCTGACGGCGATGTTGTAGCCCAGATGTGTGCCCCCGCAAAGGATGACGGCAACGGCGAGAGCGCCGATAGCCTGTGACCGGAGGTGACTGGTGTGCGCCTGCAACAGGAGGGGGATACCGAGCAGCAGGGCCAGCGGTGTGAAACGAGGATGGAGGAAGGGCAGGGCGCCGATGGGCAGGGCCAGAAAGAAGAGGATCCACGGCTCATGGCGGCCGAAGTCGAGGCGGGGAGTGCCGCCTGTCTGCCAGTGGATGAACAGCAGGAGAATGACGATGGCGATGAAGATGGCCGGGAGATCGGGATAGAGCTGCGAGTTGAAGAAGACCGTCGGGGCGACGCTGCCGACGATGAGGGTGGTCAGCAATGCCAGGCCACGGCTGTAGGCGAGACGTGTCAGCCAGAGGAAGAGAAGGCTCAGGACGGAGGCCGCGACGAGGCACATGAACAGGTAACAGGCAAGTCGCGGATTCTGCCACAGCGCCACGCCCACCGCGTACGCCGGCAACATCAATGTGGGCAGGCCCGGGGGATGTATGCTGTAGGATTTCCCCGGCGGTGAGGAAGGCGCCCGGTGCATATCGAACGGGAGCTGGCGGAACTCGGCGATATCCTGGCGGGATCCATTGTTGTGCAGATCGTAGTCGGCATCACGATGCAGGCTCTGGGTGACGAGCAGGTAGTGGGCCTCGTCGCCGTGGACCATCGTCAACTGGCTGACGTACACGGCCCACGAACCGTACGTCACGGAGCACAGAACGAAGAGACAGGCGGCGATACGGGCCGGTGTCAGCCAGCGTCCCGCTGAGGCAATTGCAGCAGCTGCCCTCAACGAAGGCACGAGAGGCGCAAGCACGCTCGTCGCCAGTGCCCAGCTGGCGTGAGGTGACCAGAGCACGGACAGATAGGGGAAGAGAGCCCCCAGAGGCTGCCACAGGCTGAGGAGTCGAAGCAGGCACAGAATAGCGGCCAGGCTCGCGAGTCGGCCGAAGCCACGAGCCCCTTGCCGGCGGCGCGCACTGGCGATGGTCAGCAGGACCAGGGCGAGCAGGGACGGCCACAACCCGGGTCCGGCCGTCCAGCCGAGGTCGTCGACTGCCATGTGCAGTTGTGTGCGCGAGAAGGCGACCTGGGCATCGACACAGGACAACAGTGTCCACAGAAGGAGGAAACCGAAAGCCATCCAGGGGAACTGAGGACCCGCCGCAATCGGCGCCGATCCGGGCGGGGCGTCGGTCACTGTTGCGGCCAGTATGTGTCGCGGAGGGCGCGCGCCGCCGAGATCTCGACGCCTTTTTCAACGAGCCAGTCGAGGTTGCTCACGGGCCTCGTCCTTGCGGCCTGACCGCGCCAGCGTCAGGAGCTTGCGGTATGAGAATGCACGGGTACCCGGTGTGTTGACCACGTCTGCCGGGCATGGGCAAAGGCGTCGGCGGCTGCAGAGGAATGGTCGTCGGCTCGCCCAAGATAGTGAAATCGGATGATTGGGGGTCTCGCATACTGGACGCGCAATCGATTGGAAGGATAGCGTGACCACGCTGTGCCCCCTTTCCAACAGACGCCACAAACGTCTGTATTAAGGCTTCCGGGTCATCGAAAGGGATGATATCGATGCGTCTGTGCACAACCGCGGTACTGCTGGCAATGTCGATCGGACTGTGGGTGAATGTCGCTGTGTACGGCATCGACTCGCTGGTCGTGGGCAACGACGGCAACATCGCTCGGCGCAATCTGCGCTGGGATATTCTGCGGTCTTCATCGCGTCGGGTGAACGTGACGAGGGACTCGGTGTGGAAGTGGAGTGTCGAAGCCCACACCAACATCGCCCCGGGTCTGTTTGCCAGGGGAGGACGTGTGACCGTCATCGGCGGGGGCGAGTACGTCAGAAGTACGGACAGCACTCTGTCCGGTGGCCTGCAGCCCCGCCCCATCGAGGAGACCTCCTATTTCGGCAACACGGTGATCATGCCGTTTCCAGCGGTCGGCCTGGTCGTCGATGGCAACGCCCAGACAGCGTACGCACCAGACGGTGTCGAAGCCGAACGGGCCTCCGCCATTCACATCGACCTTGGTGAGGCTTTCGGCGTTGAGCGCGTGCGGCTGCATCCGCGTCTGGATCGTGACCACCGCAACGCCTTCCCGCAGGTCTTCCTGGTGAGTTCCTACGGTGAAGAGGGTGCGCCGTTGGTGATGACGAGCAACGACGTGGGGCGGTTCTTCACGCGGATTCCGTCGCTGGCATTTTCGCCGACGCTGCGCAACTACACGCCGGTGGTAGACGAGTCATTTCGCCATCGCCCGGTGCGGTTTCTTCGAGTGGAGGTGTTGGAAGATCGGCCCTGGGAGTTGGCGGAGATCGAGATCTACGCCGATGGCACGTTGCCCAGTGGCTGGTACGTCTCGAACGCACTCACGGCGATCTCGGATCATCCGATCTGGGGACGGGTACTGCACGAGGGACGGAGCGTCGCCGAACTGCCTATCGTCATCCAGACGGCGACGGGGCCGACGGCGGACCACACCCTGTACTTCCGCAAGACGGGTTTCGAGGGGCAGGTCGCTCGGGTGACCGCCCGGCAGTACGACCGGCTGGAGACAGAGGAGCGTGGACCCACCGTGCGCAATCCCGAGTGGAGCAACTTCGAGGTGCTGCGTGATGGCGTGGTAGCCTCTCCGGGTGCGCGTCGGTACCTGCAGTTCCGCTTGCTGCTGTCGGAGCCGGGTACCGTCCTGCGCAATCTCGTATTTCAGTACACGGCCGTGCCGCTGGTACTGCTGCTGACCGGGGAGATCAACCCCAACATCGTCAGTGTCGGGCGGGACACGACCTTCACCCTGTCGCTGCAGGCCAACACGCGCACCGAAAAACTGCGGACCATCGACTCGCGCTGCTTTCGGCGGATCCGGGTCAACACGACGGCGGCCGTACACGAGGTGACGGAGGTGCTGGTGCGTGACCGGCCGGCACCACATACCGTCAACTACGAGCCGGGGCGTGGCTTCGACGTCAACCTGGGCCAGCGTATTTCGCGTGACGCGACTTTCGTGCAGATCACGTTTGAGGGCGCCGTCTACCGCGACGGTACACGCTTCGAGGTGCAGGCACGGGACCTCGTGCTCGTCGACGGCAGACTCGACACCCTGTATCAGGTAGCCATTCCCACCGATGTCGAGCCGCTCACACCTGGTGGTGAACTGACCGTGCGGCTCACCGAGCCGAGCCAGGAGGTGGCACTGATCTCCCATGTCACCGCCGCGCCTGCCGTGCTTACGCCGAATGGTGATGGCGTCAACGACGTCGCGTCGATCGGCTACAGCCTTGTCCGCGTCGCCGTGCCGACACCGACGCGGGTGACGCTGCACGGTCTGTCGGGGCGGCTCGTCCGCACGCTCTTCGAAGGGGAGGTCACCGCCGGCAGGCTGCGTCATGGTTGGGACGGTCGCGACGACTCAGGCCGGCTCGTTTTGCCCGGTCTCTACGTCGCTACGGTAGAGGTGCGGGCCGGACACAGAACCGCGGTGGGGCGAACCGTCGCTGCTGTGGCGTACTGACATGGGGTTGCCCCGGCGAGCGTCGTTGTGCCTGGTGTGGTGGGTGGTGGCCCTTTCCGGTGTCGTCGACGCCCAACAGCAGCACGAGGGATACCTGGTGTGGCGCGGCAAGGTGATCGTCGAGGGGAGGGATCACTGGCTGGCCTGGGACGGAGTCGCGGTGGGCCGCCAGGTCGGTGACGACGGTGTATTGCGGCCCAGGTTCCTGCGACGCGGCATTAACGCGGCCCTGAATGCGCCCGAATTCGACGTCAGGATCGGCAGGACGAACCGGACCCGGCCCGCGGGGATTGTAGCCGTGGGTGCCAGTGCGCCCGCTGTCGCCGCACCGATCATCGATGGCGACGACGCTACCTACTGGCAACCTCCAATCCGCGGCCAAAACCTGGAGCAGTACTGGGTTGAAATCGACCTGGGTCGCGGTGTCATCGCCCGGCGGATCGTCGTCCGCTTCGCCAGGGATGGGGATCCTTTCTTGATGTTTCGCGTGCTGGCCTCCGATGGAGAAGAATCCTTCGGCTCGAAGCGGGAGCGGCGGTTCTTCCGTGTCGGCCAGCAGGCCGTGCCGAACAAGTCGAAGTACGAGTTCAGCTACGAGATCCCGCCACAGAGGCAGTACCCGGAAGGTGTCGTCGGTGAAGCGATCCAGCATGTCCGGTTGGAGATGCTGGCCACCGACGGACCCCGGGGCCGCCAGGTGAGCGAGTCGGAGTACCAGCAGCTGCCTCCGCAGGAGCGTGGCGCCATCGATCACTACCTGCGAACCGTCACCGGACGTGAGATCCGCGTCGTCTCCGAGACCTACGACGAGCTGTCAGCCGACGAGCGGGGACCGATCCGCTACTACCGTTGGGAGCGGCCGCGTCTGGCTGAGGTCGAGGTCCTGGCGGAGGGGGACAACGTCATCGGCCTGACGCAGAGACCGGAGTTCGCTGTCGGCGAGTTCTTCGACGACATCGCCAAACGCTTCATCACCGACGGACTGTTCTCGTCGAGCTACTTCCTGCGGGCCTACGATCCGTTCCGTAACCGCAATCAGGTGCTGATCGATCTCGGCGCCCGTTTCTGGCTCGAGCGCGTACGCCTGGTCAGCTCACGGAATCCACCGACATCGTACCAGCTGCGTATCTCCGATGGCTCCCTCGATGCCGCCGGACAGCCTGCCTGGACCGCCTTTCCCGAGCGGCTGAACCGTGAGGTCTTCCTGCATCTGGAGGAGACCTTTCCACAACAGCCGGTACGGCTCATCGAGCTGCGGCGGTTGAATCTGGTGCCGGGAATGGACCAGGGAGAGCTGGCCGAGGTCCAGGGCTTCGGCGAGGGCTTTGTGTCGGATGTGACATTGACATCGCCGCTGATCCGGTTGGGGGCACGGTCGATGTTCTCGCGGCTCAACTGGGAGGGTGAAGCGCCCCTGGGAACATCGGTGGAGGTGCGTACGCGAACAGGGGACGCCCTGCTGGAGATTCCACATTACTACAACCGCGCGGGGGTGGAGATCACCCAGCCGGCTTGGGAGGGGTCGAAGGAATTCGACAGGGGCGAGATCCGCATCGAGGAGCTGACGGGCCCCGACTGGAGTCCGTGGAGCAGTGTCTACCAGCGGGCAGGGCAGGCGTTTCAGTCGCCCATGCCGCGACGTCTCACCCAGATTCAGGTGCGATTGCGCAGCTTCGAGCCACTGCGTGCCGCCGAGTTGCGGCAGCTGTCCCTCGATCTGGCGGCACCGTTGGTGGAGCAGGCGGTGGGGGAGGTATGGCCGGTGCGCGGCATCGTGCCAGGACGCTGGACGACCTTCCGGCTCTATGTCAAACTTCGGCCCGCTCCAGAGGATGCCGGCATCAGCCGACTCCGCCTGCGGACGACCTCATCGACTCCCATCCGACTGCAGTCCGTGCGGGCAGGAGACGATGTGAGTCTGCGCTTCGGCCCGGCACGTACTCTCTATCCGGGGTCCGCAGGACTGTCCGAGTACGAGGATGGCAGTCTCGAGCTGCAGTTCGCAGAGACAGAAGGCAAGCAGGACGTGCAACTGGAGCTGGTGCTGGAGGCGAAGATGTTCCTGCCCGGTACTACCTTCCTTGTGGAGCTGCACAACGACGAACGACCCGCTCTGGTGCAGCTCGTCGATCCGGGTCCGGCGTCCGCCCTGGTGTCGTCGAACTCGCTCATCGTCAGCGCTGACCTGGAGCGAGCCACACTGCTCGACACTCTCCGCGTCGAGCCGGCGGCGCTGACCCCGAACGGGGACGGGATCAACGACGAAATGGCCGTGCTGGTGACCGTCTACCAGGTGGCCGGAGCCCGGCCGATCACGGTGGGTGTGTACGATCTGAGTGGCCGCCAAGTGCGCGATCTCTCCATCGAGCCCGACCACCCCAGCGGCGAGCATCGAGTGCTCTGGGATGGCCGTGATGGCGGCAGACATCTGGTGCCACCCGGGACCTACCTGCTGGTCGTGGAACTGGACACCGACGAGTTCGGCGTACTGCGTCGGGCGAAGCCGATCGGCGTCGTCTACTGACGTTAACGCCGGCGTTGCCAGTCGGCCTGGATGTAACGGGGGACGCTGTCATCCGTGTTCGGGCCGATGATCTCGTCGGCCACAGCACGGACTTCCGGTACCGCGTTGGCCACGGCTACACCTCGGTGGGCGGCGTCGATCATGGTGACGTCGTTGACCTGATCGCCGAAAGCGACGATCTCAGCATCGCCCAGGCCGATGTATTCGGCCAGAGAGCGGATGGCGCGATCTTTGGTGGCGCGTCCATCGTGAATGCTGATCCAGTACCACCCCGGTGAATAGCTGTTGTCCCAGAAGCTGATGTCGATGGCGCCGTCGAAGGTGGCCAGCTGGGCTGCCAGCGGCGCGAGGTTCTCCCGGCGATCGATGACGGTCAGACAGACGACCTGCTCCGAGAGTCCTACCGACACATCGTCGACCTGCTGCAGTCGCCGGTCGCCGACGGCGAGGCGGTCATCGACATACCATTGCATACCTTCGTGGGAGACCGGCGGGGCGTAGAGACGGTCGCGGCGACCGTCGAAGGTGGAGATGAAGGGTGTGTGCCCGTGGTCGGTGATCGCTTCGTAGACCGACGTCAGAACGGGAGGCTGCAGGTCGTTGACCCGCAGGTGCTCTCCCGTGGCAAGGTTGGACAGGAAAGCGCCGTTGAATTCGATCACGGGTAACGGCAGATCGAGGTCCCGCAGTATGTGGTACATCGAGCCGATACTGCGGGCGCTGGCGACGGTGAAGGGCGCGCCGCTATCGAGCAGCTCGGTCAGCAGGGCGCATGCCCGCCGTGACAGGGTGGCATCGTTCTGCAACAGGGTGCCGTCGAGATCGGAGACGTAGAGGACATCGGCCATCCTTCAGAGCCCTGACTCGGCGATCTTCGCCAGTGACTCCCGTGCCCGCTCACGCACAGCGGCGTTCTTCGTCGTGGCGACGATGCTGCCCAGAGCTTCGGTGACCAGCGCCATCTCCGGGGAGCGATGGTTCTGCCAGGCTGGATGGTCGACGCCGGTGATCTCACCCAGGGCCTGGACGGCGACGTGCACGACCTCAGGCGAGGGATCGCGGAGCAGGCGCAGCAGGTCGTCAACGGCGCCGCGGTACTCGAGAGCGCGCAATGACACAATCGCGGCAATGCGGACACGGATGTAGACGTCGTCGAGAGCCTGGTGGGTCAGATTGAGAGCCTGGGCGCTGAGGAGCGGGGCCAGCGTGTCGTCGTGGCATGGTCCAAGGGCCTTGATGGCGGCGACACGGACTGCTAGAGATCTCGACTCCGACAGGCGGCACAGACTCGGGAGTGCTTCGGGTGAGCCGATCCGGGCCAGAGCGTCGGCGGCGGCGATCTGTACTACCTCGTTGTCATCATCCAGCAGAGCGATCAGTGGTTGTGTCGCCTGGCCCGCCACCAGCTGGCCGAGGGCACCGGCCGCCTGCGCCCGAACACCGCCGATGGAGTCACGCAGGGCGACGATCAGATCGGGGATCGCCTCCAACGCCTGAAATCGCCCGAGAAGCTGGCAACTCATATAACGGGTTCGCCACTTTTCAGCGCGCAATCCCTGTCGCAGAGCAGGGACGGCAATGGCGTTGGGCAGGCGGACCAGCTTTCCCGTGACCTGCTGCAACTCCTCGGCGTCGCGCGTCTTCAGCCTCTCGACCAGATCCGCCGCCTGTCTGTCGGCACATCCCAGGATCAACAGGCAGGCAGCGAAGACGAAACGACGGGTCACCAGCTCAGCTCTGTTGCTGGTGCCAGGTCATGGCTTCGCCCCGTACGAGGCGGGCCCGCAACTCGTAGGGTCCGGGCCACTCGACGGGCAGATCGCCGTCGTCCACCATGAGCGACAGGGGATTGACCTTCGTCTTCAACGGCAGGTAGACGCGCTGCCTCTTCCGCGCCGACTCGAAGAGAGCCATCATCACCTCCTGCACGGCACGCCCACGGTCGGCGCCACTGATGGGACGATCCGTCCGGCCCTCCACCCAGTCGATGGTGTCCTGACACTGATGAGCCCAGCTGTCGTGCCACTCGGCCTCGACCTGCTGCCAGCCGTTCGTACTGGAACTCAGATAACGCGCCGTGCCCATCTCACAGTTGTAATTGGCCGACTTGCCCTCAGGCATCCGCATGGGTGCGTCGGAGGGGACCTCCCTGTCGGGATCGCGAGTCGTGGTCAGCTCCATCACACCCTCGCTGCCGATGACACGGCAGCCCTGACCCATGCCGGGTACGAGACTGCCGGCGATCAGCAGGCTGGCGCCGTTGTCGCATCCAGCCAGCCCGAGACAGGCATCCTCGGCAGGAAGGCCCCGCTCGCGGCGGTCGGTGGTGCGCTCGGCGGCACCCATCACCCACTGCACCTCTGGTTCATCCATCAGGAACAGGGCCAGCCGGATGTTGTGCGAGTTCGTGTTGAGGATGTTGCCACCACACTCCAGCTGCACCTGGATGACATCACCGATGACACCCTGGCGGATCAGCTCCCGCGCCTCGAGCCAGGTGGCGTGGTGTGGACGCTGGTAGGCGATGATGAGCTTGACGCCGTTGCGCTCGCAGGCGGTGAGCATCTCGTCCGCCTCGCCGAGATCAACGGCCATCGGCTTCTGGCACAGGATCGCTTTCGGTTGCCGGGCGGCAGCGGCAATGACCATCTCGGCGTGCTGCTGGTGCCAGGAGCAGACATCGACGAAATCCGGGCGCTCCTCATCGAGCATCTCGCGATAGTCGGCGTAACGATGAGTCTCGCCGACATCGAAGAAGTCGCCGAACTCGCGCCTGGCGTCGGGATTGGTGTCGGCCAGAGCGTCGATCTTCGTCGGCTGCCCGGGCACGCCTAGCCAGCCACGGGCGTGCACGCGGGCGATGATCCCGCAGGCGATGATGGCGGTACGGTACTGCGACATGGTGGAACTCCTCTGGGAGGTGGATGATCAGCTGCAAGAATAGGACAGGTGCGCGGGGCGGAGAAGGCCGCTATCCTTCTCGGCATGAAAGAACCGGAACTCGATCCGTGCAGGCCAAGCCTGTGAGCAGGCTGAGACGGCAGACGATCGATCTGGTTCTTGTCCTCCTGTTGGTGGGCTGTGTCGGACCGGTGGCGCCGCGTCCGCAGGCCCCGCAACGGCGCCTGGCACTGCTGCGCCAGGACGTGACCGGTGCTGAGTTGAGGCGCGCTCTGGAAGATGAGGACGTTGTGGTGCGGCGTACCTCGGCGCGGCTGCTGGGCGGCCGAGGTGCTACCGAGGCCTTGAGCGTCGCCATGGGAGACGAAGACCTGCTCGTTCGTCGCATCGCACTCGCCACTCTGCTCCGAGCGGGAGGAGAGCCGGCCCTGAACGCGGTCGGGCAGGCTTTGTCTGACAGCAGCTCACTGGTGCGCCTGCTCGCCGTCGAGCACCTGGCCTCGCTGCGACCTCATTCGGAGCGTGTTCTCGATCTGCTCGAGCTTGCCTGCCAGGACGGCGACGAGAAAGTACGCGAGATCGCCACGCGGGCTACCTGGCCCTTCTTCCGCCGGGCACTGTCGGTGCGGGACGGCGGCACCGATCTCGATATCACGGCGGCAGAGACCATTCGCCTCCCGGCGGAGGAATGGCGTTTCCACCTGGACCCACTCCGTCAGGGGCATCGACAGCACTGGTTTGACCCGGACTTCGATGATACGGAGTGGGCGCAGATCGCTATCGAGCAGACCTGGCAGCAGGCCGGTTACGAGTACATCGGTGTCACATGGTATCGACGGACTTTCGAATTGCCCGACAGCCCCGAGAGCTTCGCTGTGGACATCAGATTCGGCGCCGTCGACGAGTCGGCCTGGGTCTGGATCAACGGCATCTATGCTGGAGATCACGATATCGGACCCGGTGGCTGGAACGTGCCGTTCCGGTGGGATGTGACCGAGTTGCTGCGCTGGGGGGAAGCCAATCACATCACCGTCCGGGCCATGAACACCGCCCATGCTGGTGGCATCTGGAAGCCCATCAACATCGAGGTGTTGCGGCGATGACACGGACATCGTGGACTGGGGTGCTGCTGCTGGTGTGTACCGTGGGCTCGACAGCGGCGGATGGTCAGGGCGCTCTGAGCCTGGACTTCGATGCCTCGCGTCGTGCCTTCGTGCGCATGGAGCCAGAGGCCAGGACGCGCGTCGTGGTGCGCAATCCGACGTCGCGCTCCGTAGAGCGTGTCGTCGCCGAGGTGTCCTGGAACGGGCGCTCACTGTCGTTGGCACTCGGTGATCTGGAGCCAGGTGGCCACGGCACGGTGATGATCGATGTGGATACGAGCCTCCGTCCCGGTGACTACGAACTGGAAGCAGCCGCACGAGGCAGGTCAGCCGGTGTCGAGGTGTCGGCGGATACGTCTCGACTACTCGTGATCACACCGCGACAACCTCCGCGCATGCCGGTGCTCATGTGGGGAGGCGGCGACTCGGAGACCCTGAGTGACATCGGTTTCACGCACAGGCTTGTCTGGTTGCAGGACTACGCCAGGGTCTGGGAAGCTGGTGAGAGTACGCAGGTCGTCGCCGACGAGCGCCTGGCGGCGCAGGGCGAGATCCTGGACGAGCTGCTGACCCGGGGTCTGGGAGGAGCCGTCTATCTGTACCCCGGACGCTGGGTGGGGCGTACCGAGGGAGTGAGTGAAGAGTTCACGCGTGTCGACCGACAGGGCGCCCCCCGGGAGCGGGAGAATGTGTGCGCCCGGTTTCCCGTCGTTCAGGACTACGCCTACAACGTCGGCGTTTCGGTAGCTGAGACATTCGGCCACTACCCAGCGCTGCAGGCCTCTCTGGTGCATTCCGAGATCCGTGATGCCACCGATCTCTGTTTCCACGATCACGACCGTGCCGCCTTCCGTGACTTCGCCGGCGCGGATATCCCCGACCTGGTCGACAGCAAGAGCGGCGTACGATACGCCTCGCTGTCCGGTTTTCCCGCGGATCGTGTCGTCGCCGATGACGACCCCCTGTTGACCTTCTACCGTTGGTTCTGGAAAGACGGCGACGGCTGGAACGCGCTGCACACGCAGGTCCACGAGGGCTTGAAGTCCACGGGCCGCGACGATCTGTGGACCTTCTTCGATCCGGCGGTCCGCGTGCCGGTGCTGTGGGGGTCGGGGGGTGCGGTCGATGTCGTCTCCCAGTGGACCTATTCCTATCCCGACCCGATCAAGATCGGCCAGGCCGCCGACGAACTGTTCGCCATGGCCGCCGGCCGGCCGGGTCAGCAGGTGATGAAGATGACACAGATCATCTGGTACCGGTCGCAGACGGCACCCGAGCTGCCCGAGGAGGAGGCGATCCGGGCCGACTGGGAACACGATCAACCGGAGGCGCGCTTCATCACGATCTCACCCGATCACCTGCGGGAAGCCCTGTGGACGAAGCTGTCCCGCCCGGTGCGCGGCATCATGTACCACGGCTGGGGATCACTCGTGCAGAGCGAGACCGGGTCGTATCAGTTCACCCATCCCGGGACGCGCCCCGCCCTGACCGCGATGCTGAGGGATGTGGTGCAACCCCTGGGGCCGACACTGCTGCAGGTGGACGAGGATCGTCCATCCAGGGTGGCCCTGCTGGAAAGCTTCGCCTCACAGGTCTTCGCCAGCCGCGGAACACACGGCTGGAGCGGGTCCTGGGAGGCTGACATGCACCTCGTCCTGCAGTACGCGCAGATCCAGCCTCAGATTCTTTTCGACGAGACCGTCCTGCGCGACGGACTGGCGGCCTACGATGTACTGGTCATGCCGTTCTGCGACGTGCTCACCGCCGGTGTTGCCGCACAGGTGGAGCGGTTTCAGGCACGCGGCGGCATCATCATCGCCGACGAGACTCTGGCGCCCCGAATCACGCCCGACATCCTGCTGGAGAGTCGGCGGCGATCGGGCCGACCGGACGAGGACAAGGCGGCGCTTCAGGCGCTGGCCGTGGACCTGCGGGACCAACTCGATCCCTACCTCGAGCGCTACGGCGAGTCCGACAATCAGGATGTGGTGGTGCGCTTCCGCCGCTACCGTGACGCCGACTACATGTTCGCCATCAACGACCGCCGCACCTTCGGTGACTACGTGGGCCATCACGGCCGCGTGATGGAGGAGGGTTTGCCCGCATCGGCGCGTTTCAGCCTGCGGCGCGATACCGGCACGGTCTACGATCTGGTGGCTCATCAGCCGGTCCAACTGCTGCCGACAGCGACGGGGATCTCCTTCGAGGCGAATCTGCCGCCAGGTGGCGGGGGGATCTACCTGGTCGTTCGCCGGCCGGTGACTGGCGTGGACCTGTCCGTCGTGCCGACGGCAACCCTCGGTGGATCCGTGGATCTGACGGTTACCGTGCTCGATGCGGAGGGTCCGGTGCCGGCTGTCGTGCCGGTGCAACTGGAGGTCGTCGACCCGGCGGGCAGGGAGGCGGAGTTCACCGGCGATTACGCGGCAAGGGATGGCAGCCTGACAGTGCAGCTTGACCTGGCCGGGAATGACCTTCCGGGGCGCTGGACGATTCGTGCGACAGAAGGAGCGTCAGGTCTGGCTGCAGAGCGTGCCGTAGACGTCCAGGTCAGTTCGCCACAGCGATGACGGCGAATTCCTCGCCGTTGGCATCATAGGGATCACCACAGACATTGGCGCAGGTCTCGATGATACGCAGACCGGCGGCGGCAAATTCTGCCTGCAGACTCTCCGGACTGAAGTACTGCAGCCAGTTGTAGATTTCCCATCGACGCTCCGGCTCGAAGATCGTGTAGTGATCGAGTCCGATCCTCTCGTCGTCGTAACGGAAGGACCGCATGACGCCGTAGTAGGGTCCGGCAGCCCAGAAACCGTCCAGCAGTCGTTCATCGAAGAGAATGGTCTCCTCCTTGCTGGCAAGGGCTACCAGGGAGACGACGTCGAGCAGCAGATGGCCGCCATCGGCTATGAGATCGCGAAAAGTGCACAACAGTCTGTGGCGACTGTCGGGTGGCAGGGGGCACAGATCACAATAGATGAGGGTTACCAGGTCCGCGGTACCCCGGGGTCGGTAGCCCACGTAGTCGGCATGGACGTAGTCGATGTCGAGGCCGGCGGCAGCCGCGCTGCCACGGGCGTGATCCAGAGATCTCAGAGAAAAGTCGATACCGGTAACGGCTGCACCCCGCCGGGCGAAGCCCGTGGTGTAGAGGCCGGGACCGCAGCCGAAGTCGACGACCCGCTGGCCCGGGGCCAATCTGAAGCGCTCCGTGATCCAGTCCAGCGAGCGCTCGATGAAGGTACCCGGCCGGGAGGCGGCCGCATCGTCAGGTTGGAGATGATACCGCAGCATCTGCGCAGAGATGTGCTCATCCGTCCACAGCGTATCGGTGGTGACGACGGAAAACGGCGCTGGCCGACCCATGGCTTCGGCGAGGGCGGCATAGGTAGCCTCAGGCATGTTCGAAGGGCTTGCCATATTCGGCTATCATACCCGGATCTCGGAGGCAGGCAACCATGACGATCAGGAGGAGTGGAAGATGCAGGCTGTGAATGAAGATCCCTTCGGAACGGATCGCGACTGGACGGCGAACACTCCCGTGTCCTACCCGGATCCGGCCTGGGAGGTGATCGATACAAGATTCACGGCGAGACAGGGCAACGCCACACTGCAGCGGATCTGGCACGGCGTCGGTCACGATGCCGCGTTGTGGGCGGAGGGACCGGTGTGGATGGGGGACTGGGGCTGCCTGATCTGGAGCGACATTCCCAATCACCGTACCCTGCGCTGGTGCGAGGAGGACGGCCACGTCAGCGTGTTTCAGACCGAGTCCGACTACGCCAACGGGCACACGCGTGACAACCATGGCCGGCTGGTTGCCTGCGAGCACGACACGCGCCGGGTGACCCGTCGGGAGTACGACGGCAGCTGGACCGTGCTGGCCGACTCGTACGAGGGCAAACGACTGAGTGCGCCGAATGACGCAGCGGTGCACGCGGACGGGTCGGTGTGGTTCACCGATCCAGGGTACGGGATCCTGTGGCCGTACGAGGGTCACCTGGCGACGCCGGAGTTGCCGACCCGGGTCTACCGGGTAGATGGCAGGACGGGAGTGTTGAGCGCCGTCGCCGAAGGGCCGATGCATCGGCCGAACGGGATCTGCTTTTCCCCGGACTATCAAAAGGTCTACGTCGTCGACTCGGGGGCCTCCGACGGCCCCGACTACGCGGCGAACATCATCGAGTTCGACGTCACGGCCGATGGCACGGGGGCGACGGAACCGCGAGTCTTCGCGGACTTCGCCCCCGGTTTCACCGACGGCATTCGCAGCGACACCGAAGGCAATCTGTGGTGCAGCTGGGGTTGGGGTGGCCCGGATACGAACGGCGTACGGGTGCACTCCCCGGACGGTACGCTGCTGGCCATACTGCACACGCCCGAGGTGATTGGCAATCTGTGCTTCGGCGGCACCAAGAAGAACCGCCTGTTCATGGCAGGCAGCACATCGATCTATTCGATCTATGTGAATGCGGTGGGAGCCGCCTTGAGCTGATCGGGGAAGGGGTCTTGCCGCGACGAGATCGGCGAAGTTGCTTGAGGGCAGACCGTACGACACGCACCTGGACTGAGACAGATGAGAAGGAGTTCGAGATGACGACGCAGACACCGCAGCAGCTGGGTGTGTGCAGCTGGTCGATGCTGCCACAGAACGCCGACGACATGGCGCGTATCATGGGTGAGTTGGGCCTGAAGAAGCTGCAGCTGGGTCTGGTGCCCCATCGCGACGACGCCGGCATCGTCGACGGTGTACCCGAAGCGCTGGAGAAGGTGGGCGCCCGCGTCGTGTCCGGCATGTTCGGGACCATCGGCGAGGACTATACGACGATGGAAACGATCAAGGTCACCGGGGGCATCGTGCCAGACGAACACTGGGAGGCCAATCAGGAGGTGGCTCGAGGCGCGGCGGCTCGAGCGAAGCGTTTCGGCCTGCCCGCCGTGATGTTCCATGCGGGTTTTCTGCCGCACGACATGGCCAGTGCCGAGTTTCAGAAGCTGGCGGGCCGGATCGAGGCGGTAGCGGGCATCTTCGGCGAGCAGGGCCTCGACATGATGTTCGAGACCGGGCAGGAGACGGCCGACGACCTCTGGGCCTTCTTCGACCATATGGAAGAGCGTGGCGTGAGCAACATCGGCGTGAATTTCGATCCGGCGAACATGATCCTCTACGACAAGGGCGAGCCCATCGAGGCGCTGCGCAAGCTGCTGCCGCGGGTGAAGTCGATCCACATCAAGGACGCCGTGCGCACGACGACGCCGGGTGATTGGGGTGCGGAGGTGCCTGTCGGGGAGGGGCAGGTCGACTGGCATGCCTTCCTCTCCGTGCTGAGCGAAGGCGGTTACACCGGTGACATGCACATCGAGCGCGAGGGTGGCGACGATCGCATGGGAGACGCGAAACAGGCGATCGATGTGCTCACCAGGGTGATGGCGGAGGTGGGCTGACGATGCGCTTCGAGCACGAACCAGCCGACGACGATCTGGCCTCGATCCGTATAGAAGGGCTGGAACAGGATCTCACGATCCTGCATGTGACAGACAGCCACATGGCGGAAGGGGATGATCGCGATCCGGATGCGGCCGATGCGGTGACCCGTCTGCAGAAGATGTTCCAGGAGCGCACGCCGGGTGGTGTGCCAGCGTGGGACCTGTTCCGGCGGGCCCTGGCCATGGGTGCTGGGCGTGCAGTCGACGCCGTGGCGCTGACCGGCGATATCATCCATTTCCCGTCCTTCGCCGGAATCGGGATCATTCAGGCCGGCGTTGACGAGCTCGGCGTACCCGCAGTCTACACACCCGGAAACCATGACTGGCACTTCCAGCATCTGGAGTGGAACCAGGACACGCGGGCAGAATACTACCCGCGCTTTCACGGGCTGACCGACGGCAATCCCTCCTTCGGGTCCACTGAGGTCGGTGGTGTGCGTCTGGTCACCCTCGACAACTCGATGTATCAGGTGACGGATGAGCAAGTGGACTTTCTACGCGACGAACTGGACAGCGGGCAGCCCTGCCTGCTGTTCATCCACATCCCGATCTGGCTCAAGTCACTGGCACCGGAGGTGATGGACAAGTGGCAGGCGCCGATCATGATGGCGTCGCCTGACGGGTGGACGGAGGAGTCTCGGGAGAAGTGGCGGGTCGCGGAGACATCGGCCAGCACGAAGGCCTGCCATGAGCTGCTGACATCAAAGGCGGCGACGAATCTGGCCGGCATCTTCTGTGGTCACGTCCACTTCGCCCACGCTGGCGAGGTGCAACCGGGCTGCCAGCAGTACGTAACCGCGCCCGGTTTCGAGGGTGGCTACCGCTGGATCGAACTGACCGCCCTGGACTAGTGCCGTCCGCCCCGCGAGCCTGATCTACTGGTCGTTGAGGACGGTCCCGTACACCGCTTCCTGATCGCTGGCAATCCGGTCCCACGTGAAGCGTTCCGCCCATGTGCGCCCAGCCGCCCCCAGCCGCGCCCGTTCGTGGGGGTCGTCGAGGAGACGGCGCATGGCTACCGCCAGGGCCTCGACATCGCCCGAGGGCACGAGATGGCCTGTCTCGCCATCGCGGACGGCGTCTACCAGGCCGGGAATCCTGGTGCCGATGACGGGCTTGGCAGCGGCGGATGCCTCCACGGCGGCGATACACCAGCCTTCATATCGCGAGGGCGTGCAGACGAACAGGGAGCGGCGATACAGTTCGCGCCGCTCCTGCTCACTGACCGCGCCGACAAGCTCGATCCGCGAGGTGATACCGAGCTCCTCGGCGAGACTTGCCAGTTCCTGACGATCCTCGTCAGATCCCCGCCCCGCCACCTTCAACCGTACCTCCGTGGTGCCGATCCGGGCGAAGGCCTGAAGCAGCAGATCGATGCCCTTGGTGTAGATGTCGTGGCGGCCGAAGTAAAGGATGTAGTCGTCTTCTTCGGCAGGCGTGACGAAGCAGGAATCGTCGACACCCGTATAGACGAGGTGCAGCCCCTGAGGGCCGCGGATGTCGGCGATCGTATCACGCACGCTGGGAGAGATGGACAACACATTGGCGTACGCACGCAGAGTCGTCGACTCGATGTAGGGAGTGGCGCGCCCGACGAGGGGGTGCTTTTCGACCGCGTGCCCGCCCATGATATGGAAACACTCCAGCAGCGAGCCGTGGCGTCGGGCACTGGTGGCGAAGACGGGAGCGAAGGCTGAGAACCCATAGACCCAGAGGTCGTAGTCGGCCCGCATGAGGTATGTAGTAGCGGCAACGCCGAAAGCCAGGCGACTGACGGCATACGACTGCGGCGAGCCCACGCGGACAAAACGGATGCCATCGCGCTCCTCCTCTTCGGGAGCGTCTGGATACCGCCCGGCGAGGATGGTGATCTCGTGGCGCTCCGCCAGTCGCTGGCTGATCTGGTGTGTGCGCAGGGCGCCGCCGCCAGCCAGCCAGGGGTTCCACGGGTCGTCGTAGGTGGTGTGCAGGATCTTCACAGACAGGATTCAACTCGAAGGCAGGCCGTGCGGCAAGTCGGCTTCGTCGGCTGTCGGCTACCAGGGCAGCCTTTCGATGGCCCTGGCCTCACCTGAACCAGCGTGTATCTCGCCAATGAAACGGGTGTGCATTCCGGCCTGAGACAACCGATCCGAGAGCTGTGGGGCAAACTCAGGGGAGCAGACGCAGACGAGACCGGCACCGAGGTTGAAGGTGCGCAACATCTCGTCATCGTCGATCTGGCCGGCGTCGCGGATGGCGCCGAACACGGGGGGGATCGACAACTGGCTGAGGTCGACGATGGCGTCGGCATTCTCCGGAAGGACGCGTTTGAGATTGTCCAGGATCCCGCCACCGGTGATGTGCGCCATGCCGTGCAGGCCGGGTTGGCCGAAATGCTCCTTCAGCGCCGGGTAGTAGCCGGTGTGGGGCCGCATGATGACATCGATGAAGGCGTCGCCGTCGAGATCGAGTGTGCGCAGATCAGGATCTCTTGCCATGAGCTCACGAACCAACGTGTAACCATTGGTGTGCAGACCGTTCGAGGACAGGGCCAGCAACACGTCTCCCGGACGGATGGCGCCGCCGTCGACCGCGGCGGACCGGTCGACGACACCGATCACCGTGGCCGACAGCACGAAGAGGCCGTCCACCACAACGCCGGGCTGGACGGACGTCTCGCCGCCGATGAGGACACACTCCTGTTCCTGGCAGGCGACGGCCATTCCCTGCACCAGCCGTCCGACGATGTCCTGATCGAGCTGACCGCAGACGATACAGTCGGTGACGTACATCGGCCGGGCGCCCATGACGATGACGTCGTTGACCGTATGGTTGACCAGGTCCCGACTCAGGTCTTCGAGCCGGTCCAGCTCGATGGCGAGCTTCTGCTTGGAGCCCGGTTCATCGGTCTTGATGACCAGGAGAGGATCGGTCAGTCCCGGGAACGTGCCCAACACGAGTGGGGCGAAGGCGCCCAGCTTGTTGAGGACGCGGGGATCGCCGCTGTTGATGCTGTCCGCCATGCGGCGTTTCACCGCGTCGGTGGCGTCGATGTCGACCCCGGTGTCGGCGTAGGTCAGTTTTCCGGTCATGGATTCCTCTGTCTGCATTCTGGCAGGATTGACGGGGCGAAGGGGAATGCTCTTCGTACCCTGGTACAGTGTCTGGAATCTAGTATATCCTCAATGGAATCATGGAGTTGTTATGGCTCAGCGCAAGCAGTTCCGGTGTGGTGTGGTAGGCTACGGTGGCGCCTTCAACATGGGGCGTGCCCATCTGAGCTCGATGCAAAAGAATCCGGGCATGGTGGCAGCCGGGGTGTGTGAACTGGATGACTCGCGGCGGCGGGTTGCGGAAGAGGACTTTCCCGGAATCTCGACGTACGGCTCAGTGGGCACCATGTTACGCCATGCCGACCTCGATCTGGTATCGATCATCACCCCCCACAACACCCACGCCAAGCTTGCTATCCAATGTCTGGAGGCCCGGGTCGGCGTCGTCGTCGAGAAGCCGATGGCCATCACGTCGAAGGAAGTGAAGTCGATGATGGCCATGGCCAGACGCCGCAAGGTCATGCTGTCGACGTTTCACAACCGGCGCTGGGACGGCGACTTCATGCTGCTGCGCGATCTGATCCATAAGGAGAAGCTGATCGGCAAGGTGTTTCGGGTCGAGGCCGGCTCGGGAGGCTACGGCAAGGCGCGGGACTGGTGGCGGGCGGACAAGAAGATCTCTGGTGGAGCCATCTACGACTGGGGCGCCCACTTCACCGACTGGATTCTCAATCTCGTCACCGACGACATCGACTGGGTCAGTGGTTATCAGGTGAAGAACAAGGCCTGGGGCAAGGACTATACGAACGAGGATCACTCCGAATATACCTTGAAGTTCAAGAAGGGGTGTGTCGCCAATCTGATGATTTCCAACATGGCCCTGTCGTCGCGGCCGAAATGGCGGATCCTGGGCGATCAGGGCTCTATCGAAGCGGTGGGCAACAATGAATTCCTCGTCAAGTCGATGGTCAACGGCAGGCAGATGCAGACCACGGCGTCACCTGCTGACTCAAACTGGGACGCCTATTACGAGAACGTCTACCGCCATCTTCAGGGACGGGCGAAACTCGTCATCACACCGGAGTCGGCCGCCCGAGTCATCGGTGTGCTGGAGGCAGCGAACCTGTCCGCCATCAAGCAGGGCGGGGCGCCGGTGAAGCCGGCCTTCGTCTGAAGATGGAGGAGCTAGCGGCCGAAGCAGCGGAGCGGACATCGCGACTGCTGGGTCCCGGCGCCCGATCGGGGGTTGTCGTCGTCGGTCTGTCCGGAGTGCGGCGTACGAGAAACCTGGCCCTGGTGTTCATCGATGCGTCGGTATCTGACAATACGCAGAGGGAGATGGCACGACTGACGGAGCATGGTACCCGCGTCTTGCGCTGTGCAAGTCTGGGGGATTTGACGAGGACCATGGGGCGCGAGGACGCTTCGGTAGTGGGGGTGAAGGCCGGGCCCCTGGCCAGGGGTATCGTGAAGCTGCTGCCGGACTCGAACACAACGACTCAATCACGGGGTGCATGAATGCTGCTCTGGGAACTGACATCGCCTGAGATCGCGGCGCTGCCGCGGGATACCGTCGTACTGATTCCGGTGGCGTCCTGTGAGCAGCACAGCCTGCACCTGCCCGTGTGGACGGACAGCTTCATCGGCCAGGATGTCGCCCGACGAGTGCACGAGAAGATACCAGAGGATGTGCTCGTGTTGCCGGTGCAGTGGCTGGGGTACTCGCAGCACCACAGCCGCTATCCCGGCACGGTGAGCGCCGATTCTTCCACCCACATGGACCTGATGCTCGATATGGTGGACAGCATGGTGCGTCACGGGTTCCGCAAGATCGTGCTGCAGAACAGCCATGGTGGCAATGGCGCCGGCATCCAGGTGCTCCTCCAGCGTCTCATGGAGAAGTACCCGGACGAGGAAGCGGAGTTCTATTCGCGCTGGGCGTGGGCGGGCAGTGACACGCTGAACTCGATCCGCACATTGCCCGGGGGCTCCGGTCACGCCGGCGAGACGGAGACGGCCATGATGCTGGCCATTCGTCCGGATCTGGTGAAGACGGATCGACTCGACCCGGACGGCGAGCGTGAGGGTATGCGGATGCCCGGTGTCTCGGGTTACCATCGCTTTGATCAACGGACCCGTCATGGTGGAGTCGGTGACCCGCGACCTGCCACGCCGGAGATGGGGGAGGAGCTGCTGGAGGCATCTGCAGCCGAAGTAGCGCGAGACGTGATCGCCATCCGGGCCCTCAGGCCCTTCGAGCGCTAGACCCATCAGCACAGCACAGCACAGCACAGCACAGCAGATGACCGAGGTCCAGGCCCAGAGCCCGCCGCGGCTCCTCGAGCCGGTGACCGGTGACGCCGCAGATCTCGTGCTGGGTCGGATCGCCGAACATGTACCCGCTGGCGAGGACATTCTGATCCGTGTGTTCGCCGACCTGGACGACGACCGCGCCTATTCGACACGATGGGTCGTCGTCACCGAGAAGCGGGTACTCGTCGTGCCCGTGGCCGACACACCCGTCCAGGAGGTGGCCGTCAGCGAGCTGGCCGTCGTCCGTGCCGATGCCCTCGTCGGCGGTGCTCAGCTGACGCTGGAGTGCACCCATCGGCCCACCCTGACCGTGCCCTACACCGGCACGCAGTCGGTGAAGTTTTCTGAAGTCGCCCGCGGCCTCGAGCAGCTGCGCAAGGGCGAGACCTTCCGCGTCAACTCCAAGCTGGATCGTATCCGTTGCGAGAAGTGCAACCGCCTGCTGCCGGAGAAGAACGGTCTGTGCCCGGCCTGTGTGCGCCGCTGGGCGACGCTGGGTCGCATCGTCAGCTACATGAGTCCGTACAAGGTTCGGTCTGCGGTTCTCGCCCTTGCCTCCGTGGCCACCACGGTGGCAGAGCTGTTGCCACCGTTGATCACAGAGCGGCTCGTGGACGACGTACTGGTGCCGAAGTCGGACTCGCCGGCGCCGATGGACGAGCGCGTCTTCCTCCTCGGTATGCTGGTGCTGGCCTTCGCGGGTGTGCGCGCCTGGAGTTGGGTAGCCGAGATGGTCCACGGCTGGGTGGTGACCTGGCTCAGCGCCCGCGTCACGTCAGACATCCGGGCACAGCTGTTCACCCGGCTGGAGATGCTGTCGTTGCAGTTCTACGACAAACGTCAGGTCGGTGGGCTGATCTCGCGGGTGACGCGGGACTCGGAGATGCTGCAGAGCTTCCTCATCGACGGCCTGCCCTACCTGCTGATCCATGGCATGATGATCCTCGGCATCCTCGTTCTCATGTTCTCTCTGTCGTGGAAGGTGACGCTGCTGCTCCTGATTCCCATGCCCCTGACCTTGCTCTGGAGTGTGCTCTTCTGGAAGCGGATGCGCCGCATCTTTCACAAGTACGGACATGGGTGGTCGGAGCTGGGCAATCGTCTGAATGAGTCCCTGCACGGGATTCGTGTGGTCAAGGCGTTCGCCCAGGAGCCGCGGGAGCTGGCCTCCTTCGAGAAGATCAACGACAGCCTCGCCGACATCTCCGTCCGTACGGCGCGGAACTGGCGACTGCTGTGGTCGACCATGTCGCTGATCACTGGCGCCGGCATGGTGATCATATGGTACTACGGTGGCCTCGAGGTCCTCGACGATCGACTGACCCTGGGGCAGCTGTTGGCACTCTACTCCTATATGCATCTGGTCTATGGACCGATGGAGTGGTTCGCCGAGGTCAATTCGTGGATGACCCGGGCCTTTGCTGGGGCCGAGCGCATCTTCGAGGTCATCGACACAACACCGGAAGCCTACGATGATCCTCGGGCCGCCCGGATGCCGATGATGACGGGCCGTGTGGTCTTCGACAACGTCTCCTTCGGCTATGACAAGTCGAAACCGGTGCTGCACGACATCGAACTGGAAGTCGAACCCGGGGAGATGATCGGGTTGGTGGGGAAGTCGGGGGTCGGCAAGACGACGACGGTGAATCTGGTCTGCCGCTTCTACGATGTCGATCACGGTGGCATCTCGATCGATGGCATCGATATCCGCCAGATCAAACTGAATGACCTGCGACGGCAGATCGGTATCGTGCCACAGGACCCGATTCTGTTCTCCGGTACCATCGCCGACAATATCGCCTACGGCAATCCGGATGCGAAGCTCGAGGCGATCATGGATTCCGCCCGGGCGGCCAACGCCCACCGTTTCATCATGACAAAGGATGACGGTTACGAAACCAAGGTAGGAGAGCGTGGTGCAGGATTGTCCGGAGGCGAGCGTCAACGCATCGCCATCGCCCGCTCCATTCTACGCGACCCACGGGTTCTCGTCCTCGACGAAGCGACCTCATCCGTGGACGTGGAGACGGAAAGGCAGATCCAGGAGTCGCTCGCCCGCCTCGTGGCGGGACGCACGACCTTCGCCATCGCCCATCGCCTGTCGACATTGCGCAACGCCGACAGACTGGTCGTTCTCGACGCCGGTCGTGTGATCGAAGTCGGAACCCATCAGGAACTGATGGATGCCGACGGACATTTCGCCGAACTGGTGCGCCTGCAACAGGAAGTCGCTCAGATCATCGCGGTGCAGGAATAGGTATGGCCGAACCGAACAGCCATCAACCAGCGCCTGACTTCATCGGGTCGGTGCGCGCGGATCTGGCTGCGAGCATCAATACGCGCCTGGCCGCCGGCGAGACACTCCACATCCGCATGGCGACGGACATGCTGGATAACTCCCGGTATGGCGAGCGCTGGCTGTTGGTGACAGACAGGCGCGTGCTGCTGGTGCCATCCGGCGGTGACCTAGAGCCAGGGGACGGGATTGTCGAGATCCTCCTGGAGAACGTAGGAGAGGTGCGAACTCAGGATCTGGTCGGCGCCGCCCGGATGGAACTGGAGCGCAAGGATGGTGGCCAGGAGATCGTCCACTACTCGCGCACGCTGGTGGCCAGATTCTCCGAGGCGGCAGCCGCGATCCGCAATCTCGCAAAGGGAGAGGCCCCAGGCCTGCCTACCGAGATGGAGCGTACCCGCTGCGACAAGTGCCACCGACTGCTCCCCGACAAGGACGGGATCTGTCCCTTTTGCATCCGCAAGTGGGATACGATCAAGCGTATCGCCATGTTCCTGGAGCCACAGAAGGGCAAGGTGGCCATTTTTATGGTTGTCTCGCTGATCATGACCGCCCTTGGCCTGGCACCGCCGTATGTGGTGATGCGCCTGGTGGTCGACGAGGTCCTCACCAAGCCTCGACCCGCGGATGCCCCGCAACTGTTGGCTCAGCTCGTGGGCGTCCTGATCGCGGTGACGCTGGTTCGCTGGCTCCTTGACATCGTTGATGGCCTGTTGCGAGCAGAAGTAGCTGGCCGAACGGCACAGAACATCCGGTCTCAGCTGTACGGCGCCCTGCAGTTTCTGCCTGTGCGTTTCTTCGACAAGCGTCAGGTGGGCAGCCTGATTTCACGTTTCATGCAGGATGCCGATCGTCTGGAGATGTTTCTCCTGTTCGGTGTGCCCTTCATCCTCAGCCACCTCCTGGAGGTGTTCGGCGTCCTCGGTCTGCTGTTCTACCTGAGTTGGAAGCTGACCATCTATGTACTGTTGCCGGTGCCCTTCCTCGTCATCGGTGCCCTGAGGAAATTCGGCACCCTGCGCCGCCTGTGGACACAGTGGCACACGAAATGGTCGCTGTTCAACACGCATCTGAACGAATCGATACACGGAATCCGCGTGGTCAAGGCTTTCGCTCAGGAGCCGCGGGAGCTACGACGGTTCACGCAGAGCAACGAGGAACTGCGTGACATGGCCGTCTCGGCCGAGAGGTCCTGGTTCATCTTCTCCACCACTCTCTATTTCATCATGTCCTTCGGGCTGTTTCTCACCTGGTACTTCGGCGGACTGCAGGTACTGCAGGGGGAGTTGACCATGGGCGGACTGATGGCATTCATCTCCTACATCTGGATGTTCTACGGCCCCCTGCAGTTCTTCTCCAACCTGAATAACTTTCTGACGCGTGCCTTTGCCGGCGCCGAGCGGATTTTCGAGATCCTCGATTCGAGCGCCGAACCCTTTGAGGCCCCCGGCGCCAGGCCGATTGTTGATATGCAGGGCCGCATCGTCTTCCGCGACGTCTTCTTCGGTTATGATCCGGGGAAGCCGATTCTGAAGGAGGTCAGCCTGGAGGTGCAGCCGGGAGAGATGATCGGACTGGTGGGCAAGTCCGGTGTTGGCAAGAGCACGCTGATCAACCTCATATGCCGCTTCTACGACGTCGACAAGGGCTCGATTGAACTTGATGGGGTCGACTTGCGGGACCTGCGGCTGGGCGATCTACGGGAGCAGGTGGGTATGGTGGCACAGGAGTCGTTCCTGTTCAACGGAACGATCGCTGAGAACATCTCCTACGGTCGTGAAGATGCCAGCTTCGAGGAAATCATGACGGCCGCGAAGGCCGCCAACGCTCACGAGTTCATCGTCACCAAACCAGAGGGCTATGACATGCTCGCCGGGGAGCGTGGCGGACGGTTGTCCGGCGGTGAGAAGCAGCGGGTCGCCATCGCCCGGGCGATCCTGCACGATCCCAGGATCCTGATCCTCGATGAGGCGACCTCGGCAGTCGATACACCCACCGAAAAGAAGCTGCAGGAGGCGATCCAGCGTCTCGTGGCGGGGCGCACGACCTTCGCCATCGCCCACCGCCTGTCCACGTTGCGTTCAGCTGACCGCCTGGTCGTGCTCGATGATGGCAAGGTGGCGGAGGTGGGAACCCACGCGGAACTGATGGAGCGAGAGGGGATCTTCCACAAGCTGGTGACCACACAGCAACAGACGACGGCAGTCATGGCTGTCGGCGGCGGCGCCGATCGAACTGCAGGGAATGGCCGGTGAAACCAGGCGCCTCGATCATCCTTCGCTGCGCGAAGGACACGGATTCTCAGATCGGCGGCGGCGCCGATCGAACTGCAGGGAATGGCCGGTGAAACCAGGCGCCTCGATCATTCTTCGCTGCGCGAAGGACACGCAAGGCCGGACCGGCGGCGGTGCTGATCGAACTACCGGAGAATGACGGTGAGCTCGAACGCCAGCGATGACTCTGCGGTACTTCGGGAGCGGTTGGCGAGCCTCGAACGCGAGTACCGGAACGAACTGGCGGCGCGAGAGAAGCGCCAGGCCTGTGACGAGGCCCTGTCGGCACTGCGTCAGCAGGTCTGGTCGATGCGACGCGGCGATGACCTGGTGGCGGTAACCGACGCCATCGGAACCTGCCTCACGGAGGCTGGAATCGGACGCCATGCTCACGGTATCAACTTCGTCCATGAGGATGATGCCCCGCAGGGCCTGACCCAGATTCTACGCACAACGGAGGGCGCGGCAGAGACTCTCGTCAAAGACCTGAAGCCCGGAAGCGCAATGGAAAGATGCTGGCAGGACCGTCGCGTCGTCTACCGCCGGGATCTGCTGGAGTCCGATCCCTACGGTGAATTCGATATCTGGGCACGGGATGCGCCTCCGGCACCGAGACGGTCTGTGGTGGACATTCCATTCTCCCACGGAACATTCGCGGTCAATAGCCTGGAACCGGACGCCTTCTCGAATCTGGACATCGCCTTCTTCGAGCGCGTTGCCGGTGTGCTGTCGGAGGCGATGCAGCGTTGGGCCGATCTTGGACTGTTGGAGAGGCGCAACGCCGAACTGGCAGAGCAGCTGCGCGAAGGACAACGGCGCGAAGAGGAGCTGGCGCAGACGAACCATCGGCTCGAGGAGCGTGAACGGCTGTTGAGCGCCTTCCACGAGACGGGCAAGGCTCTGCTTGCCGCCCTCGATCCGGACACGATCCTGGACACGCTGTCCATGCAGGTCATCGAGGCCGGTGTGTTCCGCAGCATCATGATCGCCGTCGTCGATGCGGAAGCCAGCAAAGTGTGCGTCGTGCGGGCCTACAACCGCGTCCGGGGAGATGACGGTTCCTGGGAACCGGTGCAGAAGGCGGATCTCGCAGTGGGTTTCGAGTGCGACCTCGACGACGAGATCATCACGGCCACCGTGGCCCGCACCGGAGTCATGGAGGTCGTGGAAGGCTGGGACGATCGCTACGATGAGCGCCTCAGGGAAACGACATCACCCCAGGCGGTGGCCTACTTCGTCCCGATCATGCACAAGGGACGACCGATTGCCGTCCTCGGAACCGGAAGTTCGCGGGCCGAGAGAGGAGAGGTGCTGCGTCGGATCGACGTGCTGCGGCCCTTTTTCGATCAGGTGGCCATCGCCCTGTACCACGCCCGTCTGTATGCCGACCTTCAGGAACGGGAGCGCCAGCTGCGCCAGATGCAGAAGATGGAGGTGATGGGCGAGTTAACAGCTGGCATAGCTCACAACTTCAACAATCTGCTCCAGGGAGTGACCGGCAATCTGGAACTGGCTATCGAAGAGGCGACGGCCGACGTGCGGGACCGGATCACCGACGCCTTGCGTATCGTCAACACCCAGGCCGAACTGGTTCGCCAGCTGATGGCGTACACACGCAGGGGAACCGGCGCGGCACAGGAGCCGGTCGATATCGGCGCCATCGTCGAGTCGGTGGTCGGCATGTGCCGCAATACCTTCGATCGCCGCATCGAACTCCTCTGTGACATCGACGGGGGCTGCCCATCGGTCCTTGGGGACGCCGCCCAACTGGAGCAGGTCGTGCTGAATCTGTGCCTGAACGCGCGTGACGCCGTGACCGAGGATGAAAGCAGCGAGCCGCGAATCTCGATCCGCGTGGGTCTACAGATCGACAGTGGCGCGCGGAATGTCCGCCTCAGCATTGCGGACAACGGCGCCGGCATGGACCGGGCCATCTGCGAGCGCGTGTTCGATCCGTTCTTCACGACCAAAGAGGTGGGAAGCGGGACCGGGTTGGGGCTGTCCATCGTGCACGGGATCGTGCGTCAGCACCAGGGAAGCGTTACCTGCGACAGTCGGGTCGGCGCGGGCAGCACCTTCCACGTCGTTCTGCCAGCCTCGGACAGCGATGCCAGTGAGTCCCCGTCTGCCGACGAGCCTGCTCCTGAGAAAGGAGATGAGACGATTCTCCTGGTTGAGGACGAGGAGGCCGTACGCAGCACGGTGGCCTTCGTGTTGCGTCGTCTCGGGTATCGCGTGTTGGTGGCCGCCGATGGGGAGGAGGGACTGGCTGTTCTGGAACGCAGTCGCGAATCAGTGGACCTGATTCTACTCGACGTGTCGATGCCGCGCATGACCGGGCCGGAGATGCTTCAGCGGCTGGACCCAGGTGACTGTGCCCCGGTGATTCTGTTCACCGGATACGCCATGCCACACGAGTTGCAGGACCGCGTAGCGGCAGTCCTGGAGAAGCCCCTGGGTCCCCGGGTGCTCCTGAGATGCGTGCGATCTGTCCTCGACGGCGCTGATCGAACGGCAGAAGACGGACGGTAAGTTCGAGCGCCTCGGCGTCCTTCGCAGCTATCACTGATCGAACAGGAGGCTCAGGTCCAGGGCGGGGGCGGAGTGCGTCAGGGCGCCGATCGAGATCACATCGACGCCGCTTTCGGCGGCGGCCCGGACCGTCTTCAGGTTGATGCTACCGGTTGCTTCCAGTTCGACTTCCGGGGCCTTTTCCCTGACGGCGATCACGCACTGGCGCATCAACCCGGGGGACATGTTGTCCAGTAGTATGCGGTCGGGCGCCCGGTGGCTGCCGCCGGCGATCAAGGCTCGAACCTGGTCCAGATCCTCCGCTTCGCACATGATGTGCATCTCGGGTCGGCCGGCCCCCTGAGCACCGAGGCGGGCACGGCGAACGGCCTCCATCACACCTCTGGCCGCGGTGACGTGGTTTTCCTTGATGAGAACCGCATCGTACAGGCCGTGGCGATGGTTGACGCCGCCACCGCAGCGCACGGCCTGCTTCTGCAGATCCCGGAGTCCGGGCACGGTCTTGCGAGTGTCCGTGATACGCGCGGCGGTGCCCGCTACGGCCTCAACGTAGGCGCGCGTAAGGGTGGCCACGCCTGACAGCTGCTGCAGGAAATTGAGGGCGGTGCGCTCACCGGTGAGGATGGCGGCGGCCGAACCGGAGATCTCCAGGACGGTTTCGTCGGTGCTGACGGTAGCACCGTCGTCGGCCCGTACCTGCAGCGACAGGGCGGGGTCGACGCGCAGGAAGACGGCGCGGGCGACCTCGACGCCGGCGACAACACCAGGGCCGCGGGCGATGATCCTGGCGCCGGCCGGAGTGTCGTCCTCCACCGTCCACAGCGTGGTGATGTCAGCCTCCGGAGTCAGGCTTCCCCCCAGGTCTTCGCGCAGAGCCTGATCGACGAGTCCAGTGACGGCGGTCCGGGAGATCTCTGTCGTCATCGCGAGTCCTTGCGGCCCTTGCCTTCGGAGTCAAGGGAGGCGGCCTGGGCCATCTTGTATTTCTCCTCCAGATCCAGCATGCAGCGGGTCTGTTTTTCAAGGGCGACGCGTTCGTCATCCATCGTGTCGGACTCGAACTTGAGATCTTCGAGTTCGGTCTTGACTTCGGCCACGCGACCATCGAGTTGTGACTGGGCGTCCTGCAGTTCGGCAACGGCTTCTCGCAGTTCGTTCCCACGTACCAGGTGGTTGAACAGCGCCAGCACACCGAGGCTGGCGAAGACGACGATGATCACGGCATAGAGGGCCTCGGTCACGGGGCTTCATCCTTTGTGTCGGCCGCCGCAACACCGCGATCCGGATCCGGCGGGTCGGCAGTTGCCGGCGCCGCGGCCTCGTCATCTTTGGCCGAGGGCTCGGCCAGTGACACCACCCACTGGCCTTCAGCACCGTCTCGCGGGCTGATTCCTGCACGGTCCCCGAGCAGTTCGTGAGCTCGTTCATTCAGCACGAGGGTTCCCGGATCGGCATCCTCGAGGAGCTGGCGGGTGCTGTGCAACGTGCGGGCGAAGAGTCGGTTCACGTGTTCCTGGTCGAACTCGGTGACCGTGATGCCGGCGACGAGAACGGCACGGGCAGCGTGTACCTGCTCGCCATGTGAGGCCCCGAGGGCGGTCATGAGATCGAGCGCCCCGGCCGGTTCATCGAAGGCGGTGGTCAACACCGCAGGACTGCCTTCGGGGGCTCCCTGCCGGGGTTCAGGGCCTGTAAAGAGCGCCCCGAGGGAGGTCAGCTGCTGCACGAGTTCACCGGCCAGCACCGTTTCAGAGCCATCGGCGGCGTCGCCGGCGCTGAACTCGACGACAAGGATCGAGAGACTCGTCAGGGCCGCCGTGACCTTGTCTGCCAGACGCAGACTGTGAGCGGTGCGCACGCCTTCGGGCTCGGGGATCGGGTGGCGGTTGACGCATTCGCGCAACTCACCTGTCAGCGTCGATGGCAGGGCGAGGCGCAGACGGCCAAAGAGATCGTCCTTGAAGCGACGGGCGTTGGCCAGCTTCTGCTGCACCGCTCCCCGTTGGGATCGCTGCACCTGCAGCTTGCCTTCGACTGCCTGCAATCGCTGGCGTTCACGTTTCACCTCGTGCAGCAGGCGAGCGTGTACATCCCGCAACCGACGCATGTGCAGGGAGGCGAGAAACTTGATGAGGGCGTAGCCGAAGGCTACGAGGATGGCAAGGAAACCAAGCCACATGGTGTCAGTCGCCCTGTCTCTTGCTGTCGGTCATTGCCGCCTGACGGGCATCCGTGGGAGAATACGCCTCGAGCAGGCCCAGTCTCTCAAGGAGCGGCATGAAGGCGAACAGATCTTTCAGCATGTAGGTAGCCACGCCCCCCTCATCAACGAGCCAGCGGAACAGCCTGTGGCCGGCGTCGAGCAGCTCGGCGTCCCCCGTCTCCTCGTAAGCCCAGGCCAACGGCGGCAGACACATGACCGTGGAGGCGTGTGGATTGTCACTGATGGGGGACTCCTTGTAGAAGAAGATACCCTCCCGCGTGCGGCCCTGTCGCGCCAGAAAGGTAGCACCCTTCAGCAACATCCGCCGAGCACGACGGTCCCCCGTGGCCGTGTAGTAGAGCTGCAATCCCTGAAGTACGCCCGAAATCATGAACGGCGTCGCACCCCGGTTGTGGCTGCCGATCTGGTCACGCCAGCGACCGTCATCGTCCTGCCAGACTTCCAGCATGTCGACGAGAGATTCCATGGCCGGCAGGAAGCGGTCCTCCGGGAAGGCATCGTAGAACGTGCCCATACCGGTGAGGGCCCAGCCGACGACTCGAGTCGAGAACGGCCACCGCCGCTGCTCGAGAGCCTGGGAGACCGCCTCACGCGTCAGCTGTTCCTTCCACGCGTAGGGCGCCGCGCGTCGGCAGTAGTCGGCGCACATCTCGGCCACCTCTCGCGCCCGGGGACATCCCGTGAGGAAGTGGTAATCGAGCAGCGAGCCAAGCCAGGTGTGACTCGTGCGCGGACCCATCAGCTCGGTCTCGTCGGTGTTGCTGAAATGATGGTTCTGCGACCACTCGAAGCAGGGGCCGCCGAGCCACTCCGGATGCTCGGTAGAGAAGTGGACAGTGTCCACATCCATCAGGTGGCGGGCCGCCGCCTCGCCTTCCCAGAACAGGCGTTGATCGCCGGCGCGCAGGTACTGGCGCAGCAGTGACCTGGGGAGTTCGTAGGCCAAATTCTCCGTCGTGCGGGTGACGGTGCGGCCGTCGGTCAACGTCTCCAGACGGACCTCGTCACCGTCGTTGAGGATTCCGCGGCCGTTCGGGGGGCGGCAGAATCGGCGCAGTTTCAGCTCCAGCGGCCAGTGTTCATCGCTGAAGCCGGGGAATGGGCCGAAAACGCCAGTTTCGCCCCACCGCGGCGATGGCAACTGCAGCAACAACGGCATCTCCACGGCGAGGGCATACCTGTCGACATCGCGGCCGTCGTCTGTGGGGGTGCCGAAGTGCAGGAAGACTTCATGTGTCCGGGCCATGCCCTGGGGGACCCGTAGCGGGAGATCGTGGGCAACGCCTCCGGCGTAGTCCATCTCCGTCCAGCGGCGTCCGGCTTCGACCTCCGGACCGCGGAATCCGGATAGGTCCGGGAACAGTTCTACTCCGAGGCGGTCGCCGTCGTAGGTCCACGACTTCGGATAGCTCTGCCAGGGGCGTCGCAGCTTGAGGGTGACCGCCCTGTCCGCGTCGCCTACCTGCAGCCAGCCGAGGGCGTTTGTCCGACGGTCGAGTCGTCGTCGCTTCGCGCCGGAGCCCCAGGTGATGGTGTGCCGCTCGAGATTCCACTGGGTCAGTTCGATGGTGCCGCTGTCAGCGGGGACGGGCGGGGTCAACTCCCAACCGGATTCAAAGGAGCCGATGTGGGCGCGACGTCCCGTGGGGGTAAGAGCCAGTGGCAGGTGGAAGAGAAAGCGGCGCAGGTGGACGAAGGGACGGGTCGTCTCGTCATGGACGAAGGTCAGCTGCACCCGGACGTGGGAATGACCCGCAAAGAAGTTGAGACGGGCAATCCACCCCAGCAGCCGTTGGCCATCACGCTGGAAACTCCCGTGGGCCCGAACACACAGCCGAAGGGCGTTCGTTTCCTCGACCTCGGCTCCCTCGACCGATCCGACATAGGGTGCGCCGCTGCCCTCCTCCCAGGCGAGCAGATCGGCCCCTTCGTCTGCAGGGCGCAGGTGTTCGCGCCGGCCGCGAGAAGCTGAGCGCACGAGCCGAGGGCCGGATCGGGACACACGAACGGCGAGAACACCGGTGAAGACATCGATGGCGTCGTCTCGCGTTTCGGATCGCAGGTCGGTGGCGGGGGTCGCTCCGTCGCCCTCGGTGTCGATCTGCAACTCGAGACGAGACTGGGCGGCCAGGTCAGTCTGCAGGTCGAGCAGGGCCCAGCGGATCGAACCATCTGGCCACGTCGCCTGGATCCCGGCACATGCAGGCAGCGGCTGACCGTCAGCACGCAGGACACGGATACGCGACGGGTCACGCAACTCACCGGAGGCGAAGGGCAATCCCGAGGTCACGGGCCAGGCGCTTCGGGCAACGCCGGCGGGCTCGACGATGTGGGCGGGAACGGAGGTCACGTAAGGTGGGTGCCGGTGGCTGGGAGGGGTGAGAAGGATACCCAGAAAGTCGGGCAACAGCAAAGGCTCGCGGCGTGACCCAGGACACACCGCCTTCTATACTTCAACTCCATGAAACACGATGCACGGCAGTACTACGGATGGGCGGAGTTGACCCCGGACGGGCCGGTGACGGCAGGCAGCGTGGGCACCTGGATGCTCCGCTACCATGTCGGCGAGTACGGCATCGACGATGGCGGCACGTTGAAGATTGCCTGGCGCTTTGCCTCTGACTGGGGCAAGCCGCAGTGCGATGATGCCGGGGATGTCAACTTCTATACGGTAACACACACGGGGGATGGCCGGGTCGCCCACAGGTGGGACCCGAAAGGCTACATCCGCCCCTGGCAGAAGTGTCTCGTCATCGACGTCGCCGAATGGGCTCTGGCCAGGGACGATACGATCACCGTCGTCTATGGCGACACAGCAGGCGGCTCGCCCGGGACGGTAGCGCAGACGTTCCGTGAGAGAACATTCGAGTTCAAGGTTGTCGTCGATGCCTTCGGTACCGGCCAGTTCGTCGAGATCGAGACGCAGCCCGAGATCGAGATCGTGCCCGATGTGGCCTCCCGTCTGGTGCTGGTGGCGCCGACGAAGGTGGCCTGCAACGAGGAGTTCTGCCTGGGTGTGAAGCTCGAGGATGAATGGGGGAATCCCGCTGTCGGCTATCGCGGACAGGTGGCCTTCGATGTCCCGGCCGGGGTCAGCGGCCTGCCCGAGACGATCGCCTTCGATGGCAGTGAAGGCGGAGCCCGACGGCTGGAAGGAGTGCGGTCGGGGGAGGCCGGCATTCTCACATTCACCGCCCGAGCCGACGGATCGCCAGACGAACTCACGGGCGAGAGCAACGCCATCGAGTGTGTCGAGAGCCATGCGACGCGGCGACCGTTCTGGGGAGACCTGCACGGTCAGAGCGAAGAAACGGTGGGTACGAACAGCGTCGAAGATTACTTCTGTTTTGCCCGCGACATCGCCTTCGTCGACTTCGCCGGCCATCAGGGCAACGATTTTCAGATCACCGACGACTTCTGGGAGCGCCTCGGACGCTGTGCCCGCCAGCTTCATGAACCGGGAAGGTTCGTCCTTTTTCCCGGCTACGAATGGTCGGCGACGACCCCCGCCGGAGGCGATCGCAATGTCTACTACCTGGAGGACGGGCAGCCCATCTACCGTACCAGCCACTGGCAGGTTCCCGGGCAGGGGCACCCCGAGACCGACAGATATCCCGTGGGAGAGTTGTTCGAACAGCTGAGGAAGGGGCGCCCTGCCCTCGTGGTGCCTCATATCGGCGGGCGTCCCGCCAACCTGGCGTTCCACGATCCCGAATTCGAGCCGGTTATCGAGATCACCTCGGCGTGGGGGCAGTTCGAATGGCTGTTGGAGGAGGCGATCGAGCGCGGTTACCGCGTCGGCTTCACCGGGGGCAGCGATGATCACAAGGGCCGACCCGGGGCCAGCTACCCGGGCTCGTCCTCCTTCGGTGTGTACGGCGGCATGACGTGTGTTCTGGCCGACGAGCTCTCCCGCGAAGGCGTCTGGGAGGCGCTGCATTCCAGACGCTGCTACGCCACGAGCGGGCCGCGAATCCTGCTAGAAGTGCAGGCAGAGGACGATGCCGGTGACAGTCACTGGATCGGTGAGGACTTCGACAGTGACCAGATACACCTGCGCCTGCACGCTGTCGGTACGGACGAAGTCGAGGAGGTGCGCCTCATGCGCGGCCTGGAATGTGTCTATCGCTGGCCCGAAACGGTGGCCCGCGATGCCGACCGCATCCGGGTCGTCTGGAGTGGCGCTCGCATCAAAGGCAGGGATCGAATCGCCACCTGGGACGGCGAACTGACCCTGACACCGGGTACAATCCGCAGTGCCGTGGGGTATGCCTTCGACAGCGCCAACGAGGGCATTGTGGAACAGAGCGACAGGAGGGTGGCCTGGCGCTCGGTTACCTCCGGCGACGAGGACGGGGTGATCCTGGACATCGAAGCATCCCCCGGTTCGGTCCTCCACTTCCAGTCACAGATTGCGGACTTCCAGCTGTCTCTGGCTGAGTTGAGTGACGAGCCCTTCGTCCACGCTGCCGGCGGCGTCGGACTGCAGGTGAAGATCGAATACCTGCCGCAGGGCAACGGCAGGCAGTGCAGCTTCGAGTACCGGGAGAAACTGCCGCCAGGCGACGTCACGCAACCCTACTACGTGCGCCTGACGCAGAGCGATGGCAACCGTGCCTGGAGCAGCCCGTTCTACGTCACCAGGAGGACCCCATGACGGTCACGGTTCACGTCACGCATGAGGCCGTTCACAAGGTCGGCGGAATAGGGGCCGTGCTCACGGGGCTGGTGACGGCTGCGCCCTATCGGGAGGCGACCGAGAGGACCCTTCTCGCCGGGCCCCTGTTCGACCGGCATCGAGTCGCCCCCCTCGGGCCTGACGGCACCGTGCTCTACGACAACTGGAACAACGTCTGGTCGGAGGCGGTGGGAACATTGCTCTATGAAATCGAGAAACGTCTGGGCGTGCGCATCGTCTACGGCCGGCGGCGCTTTGATTGTCCCGACGGCAGCGTGGTCGAGCCGGAAGTGCTCCTCGTCGATGTGGAAGGCAGCGTGCCCCACGGTCTGGCTCATTTCAAGTTTCGGCTGTTCGAGAGCTTCGGCCTCACTTCGGATCGTTACGACAGTCACTGGGAGTACGAGCAGTACATCCGTCTTGCGGAGCCGGCATACGAGGCCGTGATGGCTCTGCTCGGAGACCGCGCCGACACGCCGGTCCATATCATCGCCCACGAGTTCATGGGGTTGCCGACGGCGCTCAAGGCGAAACTGGTCGACGATCCGGGAGTGTTCACCGTCTTCTACGCCCACGAAGTGGCGACGGCACGCGATCTGGTCGACAAGCTGCCGGGTGGAGATGTGGCCTTCTATGGAGCCCTGCGTGCCGCCTCCGGGTCAGGACGGTACGTGGAAGATGTCTTCGGTCCACAGGACGCCTACTTCAAGCACGCACTCGTACGTCAGGCGTGGCGCTGTGATGCGGTCTTCGCCGTGGGTGATCTCATCCTGCAGGAGCTCCAATTCCTCGGCCCGGAGTTCGAGGCGTGTGAGATCGACCGTGTCTACAACGGCGTTCCGGTCGATGGTGCACTTGCCGCAGGCGAACGTGAGAAGGCGCGTACGCGTCTTGGCGCCGTCGCCGAGGGGCTGTTCGGCTGGACGCCCGACTTCGTCTTCACGCACGTTGGGCGACTGGTGCAGAGCAAGGGACTCTGGCGCGACCTGCTCGTTCTGCAGGCCCTCGAAAAGGAACTGGCGGCACGGGGACTGAGCGCGGTGCTTATCGTGCTGGCCACCGAGGCGGGTCCCCGGTTGGCAGCCAGCATCGAGCAGATGCGACTGGAGTATGACTGGCCTCTGGTGCATCGCGAAGGCTTTCCGGATCTGACACCTGGAGAGTTGAGTTTCGATCTCGAGGTCCGCTCGTTCAACGCGAAGGCCCGCCACTGCCGGGCACTGTTCATCAACCAGTTTGGCTTCGATGCGAGGAGCACGGGAGGCGTGGTCCCTGCAGGTGTGAGTTTCACTGACCTGCGCCGGGGAAGTGATGCAGAACTGGGGCTGTCCACATACGAGCCCTTCGGCATCGCCCAGATCGAGCCCCTGGCATACGGTGCGCTGAGCGTTATCAGCGATGCCTGCGGGTGCCTCGGGTTCCTGCAGGAGGTGACCGCTGAGACGGCAGGACCCCGGATCTTCGTCTGCGGTGATTACACCGACGCTGGCGAGGAGGTACCGGATGACGAAGCTGGCTGGCGGGTCCTCAATGCCGCGTCCCGCAGACGCCGCGAACGGCAGTGCAGCACGGAGGTGGCCAGCACTCTGGCGGCGGCCCTTCCGGCCACCGACACCGCTCGATCAGAGTTGCTCGAGGCGGGATATGCCGCGGCAGCCGCCATGAGTTGGGATCGCGTCGTAGAGACACAGTACCTGCCGGCCCTCAGACGCATGGAGCGCCGCCGGCAGTAGGACCAGATCAGGCCAGGGCCAGGACCTGACGTACGGTGTCGGCGAGAGCTTCGATGCTCACCGGCTTCTTGAGCACGGCGTGCACACAGTCAGGTCGGTATATCGTCGCTTCGTCGTCGACAAAACCGGAGACGATGATGATGGGCACTTCGTCGCCGCGGTCGCGCAGCAGATACAGCAGGTCTTCGCCGTCGGCCGGACCCGGCATGTGCAGGTCGAGGAGGACGAGATCCACCTGGTGCTGGTCGAGAATCTGCAACGCTCGTCCCGCATCCTCGGCGCCCAGGCCGGTATGCCCCTGACGCTCAATCACGTTGATCATGAGTCGGCGAACGGCGTCGTCGTCGACGACGACGAGGATCTTGGTACCTGCCGGAGAATCCATCAGGGGGGTGTCTGGGTCCGCCCGCAGCGAAAGCCCAGGATCGGGTCTCGAGTGTCGGGCTGCGTACGGTTGCGCACAGAAACTGTGACGACTTCACGGGTGGCCAGGTAATGACCACCGCGGGCAACACGCTGCTCGCCGGACTCGGGACCCGGTGGGTCGCTGTCAGGTGTGGCCGAGTAGTAGTCAGGGTCGTACCAGTCGGCGACCCATTCCATGACGTTGCCCGCCATGTTGTGCACCCCGTAGGGGCTGACTCCGTCGGGATGCTGTCCCACAGGTGCGGTTTCGCCGCTGAAGTTGCTGTAGTTGAGCAGGCGCGCTTCGGGGAAGCTAAGGGCTCTCCGAGAAATAAGTACTAGACTTCATGATGTAGTTGGAGTCATGTTTGGAGCGTGGATATCGAAACGCTCCGAAGGAAATACGAGTCTCTTTCTCCGCTTTTGACGGAGCGCACCCGACGTCTGTGGGCG
>DASCMS010000052.1:0-95952 GCA_036011085.1 Candidatus Latescibacterota bacterium | reverse complement strand
CAGCTTCTGCATCACACGCGCCGCGATCCGTGTATTCTGCTCGTCATCCGGCTGTTGCGCCAGGGGGATTCCAGGACGCACGCGCTCCAGCATCAGCGTCTGCAGCTTCCTGTCACTTGCCAGGATCTCAACGCAGCCTTCGTTGCCACTGAGTTCGAGTGCTTCCAGCTCACAGGCGAAGGTCTGCGGGGATTCCATCACCTTCAACACGACCTCGGTGCCGTCAGACCTCACGGCCGGAACGATGTAGTTCGCCTTCATCCACACGAACTCATCGATCAGCGGCTCTGCCGGCCGCAGGTCCCACAGCTGCTCACAACAGGCCACAAGCTCAGGCAGCCTTTCGAGCCATGCTTTCTTCTCCTTGTTGTTGCTGTGCTCCGTCATGGATTCTGGAATACGTACAGGTATCGCCATCGTATATGCTCGCTTGAAGTACACAGAAAGAGGCACACTCCCATCGGTTGGCCCGAACGGACTCAGGGAGGGGCCCTGGCTCCGAACAGCCATCGAAAGACGGGAACGTGCCTGTAGATGGCCGAGACACACGGGAGGATGGCACCCGTGGTGACGGCAGGCTTCGTTCAGAAGTAGTGTCAGAGATTCATGCGCGAAACATGCCCCGGGCAGGTGATCGATGTCAAGCTGAAACGCTTGTGATGTGGCGTGTATCCCTGTATGATGGTCTCAGATACAAGTGCCCCCCAGGACCGAGTCTGGCATGCAGACTCTGAAAGACCTCTCTAGCTACATCGACCGCACTGTTGCCGCACCCGGTGACTCGACGGAAGACAGGCTCCGCAAGCGAACCTTCACGCTCATCCTGTTCTTCAAGAGTCTGTGCTGTGCGCCGTGGGCGCTATTGTACGCTGCCCTCAGCCTGAGCGTGGCGGCGCTCCTGCCCCTGTCCTACGCGGGGACCATGCTGCTCGGTATCGCCGTGTTCTTCTTCACCAAGAACCTCGTTGTCTTCGTCAGGGTCTCGTCGTTCTTCATGCTCCTGGTTCCCGTGCTCCTGCAACTGCAACTGGGAGGATTTGCGGCCTCCGGGGCGGTCATGATCTGGAGTATCCTGGCGCCTCTTGCGGTGCTGGTTTTCCGTGGTGTCGGCGAGGCCAGGTACTGGTTTGCAGGTTTCGTCCTCACGGTGCTGGCCGCCTGTGTCGCGGAGCAATACCTGGCGCCGGTCGTCGACAGGCAGGCCTGGCAGATCAGCCTCTTCTTTGCGATGAACGTCGGCGCCGTGGGCACGATCGTCTTCGGCACGATCCAGTATTTCGTCGATCAGGTGCGGAAAGAGCAGGAGACCATCCGGCAACAGAACGAGACTCTGGAGTCAACATTGTCCCAACTCAGGGACATGCAGCACCAGCTGATCCTCAAGGAGAAGATGGCAACTCTCGGCAATCTGGCGGCCGGCATCGCCCACGAGATCAACACGCCGATCGGGGCCGTACGTGGGGCTGTAGACGTGTGCATTCGCTGTCTGAAAAACGTGGTCGAACTGGTCTCCGGCCATGCCCCACAGGACATCGTCGACAACCCTCAGTATGAGAAGTCGCTGCAGCTGATGCAGAGAAATGGCTCGGTCATCACGGAGGCCACGGAGCGCATCGCCACGATCGTCAGCAACTTGAAGGATTTCGCCAGACTGGACGAAGCCGAACTCCAGGAGGCGGATCTACACGCCGGACTCGACACCACGCTCACACTCATGCAGCACGAGTTCGGCGACGGCATACGGATCAACAGAGAATACGGTCAGATCCCGTCAATTCCGTGCAGCCCGAATCAGCTCAACCAGGTCTTCATGTCGCTGTTTTCCAGGGCGGTGGAGGCCATCGACGGCGCGGGCACCATCACCATCCGGACGCTCGTTGAGGCTGGAAACGTGATCATCGTCATTGGTGATGATGGTCAGGAGATCTCGAAGAATCGGCTCGCAACCCTCTTCGATCTGGGTTTTTCGGCAGACGACTCAAGGATCAGCATGAATACGAGCATGCCGAGCGCGTACAACATCGTGAGGAGTCACGATGGCGAACTGAGCGTCATGAGTCAGTCGGGAAAGGGCACTGAGTTCACCGTACGCCTTCCGGTATCCGGGCGCCGAGGGTAGCCTTAGTCGTAGATCCCCAGCAGCTCCACTTCGAAGATCAGCGTGGCACACGGTGGGATCGATTTCTTCTTCCCCTTCTTGCCGTACGCCAGCTTTGCGGGGATTGTCAGCTTGGCTTTGCCACCCCCGTTCATCAGCAGCAGGCCTTCCGTCCATCCCGGAACCACCTGGTCCATCTGGAACGAAGACGGACCACTGCGCTTGTACGAGTTATCGAATTCTTCACCATCCGCAAATCGACCGATGTAGTGCACCTGGACCCGGTTGGACATCACCGGCTTGGGGCCCTCACCGGCACGCAGCGGACGGAACACGAGGCCCGATTCGGTGCGGATCGCCCCCTCTTCGGCGGCCGCACGTGCGAGGATCTCTTCGGCTTCCGGACTGGCACAGGGATCGCTGCACGCCACGGACAGCGTCATCAGGGCAACGGCTGACAGGACCTTGAAATCACTCATCTCATCTCGATTCGTGAATACGGTATGTATGGCTCACCCGCGCCGCCCCAGCGCCCCCAGACAGCTACCGCCAACCACGAGCAGGGCGCCGGCGATACTCGCTGCCGGCAACAGTTCCGGCGCCAGCAGCCCGGGCTGCCAGTGCTCAAGCACCTCCATTTCCACCACGACGACGATCGGCGTCATCGATACAAGCACGCCGATTCGTGATGCCTCGACGTGATCCAGAGCCCGGGCAAACGTGAAGTAGGACCCCATGGTCATCACTGAGGACACGAGCAGCAGGAGTGCCCCGAACAGCGGCAGGGAGAGCAGGCTCGACAGGTTCACCCACGGCAGGATCAGTACCGAGCCCCCGAGATAGATCACGACGAGGATCACTTCGGCCCGCAGATGTTGCAGCAGCTGTTTCTGTGTCACCATATAGAGTCCCCACAGAACGGCGGCGACGACGATGAGCAGCACCCCGACACCCTGCGTGTCCATCTCGTCGAGCAGCCGATCGGTTCGCGGACTGAAGAACAACGCCATGCCGGCGAACAGCACCATGAGTCCGAGCCACTGCAGCCGGCTGAAGCTCTCGCCGAAGATCAACAGGCCCGCCAGGAGCATGAAAACCGGGGACAGCTGGATGACGATCTGGGCCGTGCCCGGTGAGACGAAGCTCAAGCCGCCCATGAAGGTGAGATAGTTGCCGGTGAGACCGACGACGCTGAGCCCGAGCAGAACCAGAGACAGGCCGCGCAGACGGCCGAGTTCCCGGAGCCCCCGTGACCGGGCAGCCAGTGGCAGCAGCAGAACGCCGGCCACAAAGAAACGGAACCACGTGAGGGTGTACACATCCAGCCAGCGCACCAGGATCTTGAGGATCACCGGCAACGTGCCCCAGATCAGGGCGGTGAACAGGCCGAGAGCCAGACCGACGGCAGGTCTGCCTGCAGGCTGGTGACGGTTCAAGCGCCCGCGGTCAGTTCTGCCACGCGCGCCCGCAGTGCATCGCGTTCGGTGCGCAGTTCCTCGATCTCCTGGTTCACGTCAAACATGCGTGAGTAGAGCAGTGAACAGAGATTGGTCAGCATCCGTTGGGCTACTTCGGGGTCCTCTTCCACCAGCTCCTGTAGCGCCTCTCCCGTCAATTCCAGGATCTTCGTCTCGGTGTCCGCCAGAACCCGGGAGCTGCGCGCCTTCCCGAGCAGCATGCCCATCTCCCCGAGCACGCGCACCTGGGTCACATCCGACAGCAGCACGCCGTCGCCGGACTCGATGTGCAGCTTGCCCTCGAGAAATACGGTCAGCCGGTCATCGATGGTCTGCGCTTCGCACACCACGTCACCGGGCGCCAGCACGCGCTCCTCGGCGGAGGCCATGATCTTCTCAATCTGCCCGTACTCGAGCCCCTCGAACAGCTCGATCCTCATCAGTGCACTGCTCAGCTCTACCGCGTCCATCCCTCTCGTCTCGCTAGAATTGGTTCGTTATGCCGCCAATGATAGGCAACGCTGTTACCTTTTTCACATCTGAGACCCCAATCTGCTGCAGCGATCGCCCTGAAAGGCCTGAGACATGATTGAGAAGAACGTGATGCAGGACTACGCCTGGATCGGTCGTAATCAGGTGAAGCGACCGATCAAGGCGTGTTGTTCCGCCACCTCTATGACCGCCCGGAGAGTGACGTGGACTCGATCGTCGCCGCCCTCCTCGACCACACGGGCCGGCTCGAGCCGATGATGTGCGATTCCACCTCGCTCATGCACGAGTGTCTCGCCAAGGGCCAGACGGTTCTTGCTGAAGGTCAACTCGGCGCCCTGCGCGACCCCGATCACGGCATCTACCCCTTCTCCACCTCTTCGTCGCCCCTGGCGGGGTTCGTCCCCGTCGGCGCCGGCGTGCCACCTGCCGCCATCACCGATGTCGTCGCCGTGGCCAAGGCCTACAGCAGCTGCGTGGGTGCCGGACCGTTCGTCACCGAGTGGTCCGGCTCGCCGGCACAGCAACTGCGAGAACGCGGGGGCGACCGCGGGGAGTACGGCGCCACCACCGGAAGGCCGCGAAGGGTCGGCCCCTTCGACGCCGTAGCCACACGCTACGGCTGCCGCCTCCAGGGGGCCAACCGCGTGGCTCTGACGAATCTCGACGTGCTCTCCTACCTGAACGAGATTCCTTTGTGTACCGCCTATCGAATCAACGGACAGGAGACCGAACGCTTCCCGTTGACACGGTTGCAGGCCACAGCCGAACCTGTGTACGAGTCCCACGCCGGCTGGACGGCCGATATCACCGGTGTCCGCAGGTGGCAGGATCTGCCGGACAATGCGCAACGCTACGTCGAACGTGTCGAGTCCCTCATCGAAACACCCATCGGCTTGATCTCCGTGGGCCCTCACCGCGACGCCTTGATCCACCGAGAATAACAGGAGTCCGAGTTTGACCGAACTGCCGCAGGCGATCTTCTTCGATCTGGACGACACGATCCTCGCTTTCACTGCACCCGCTGAGCCGGCGTGGGTCGAAGCCACCGAAGGCTTCACCGACAGCTATGGCGGCGTTGCAGCAACCGTGGTTCGTGAGGCCATCCATCGCATCGCCGGCGAGTGGTGGTCGGATGCCGAGAGACATCGCCTGGGGCGCCTCGACCTGCGCAACACCCGCATCCGCAACGTCGCCGACGCTCTCGCCAGTCTGCACATTCTTGACGACGGTCTGTCGACGCGGATGGCCGATACCTTCGCTCGCCTGCGCACCGAAGGCCTGCGCCTGTTTCCCGGTGCTCGCCAAACCCTCGAACACTTCCACGAAGCCGGAGTCCCCATGGCACTGCTCACCAACGGCGACAGCGCCGGGCAACGCCACAAGATCGAGCGCTTCGACCTCGCCGGTTTCTTTGACTGCATCCTCATCGAGGAAGAGTTCGGTGTGGGCAAACCGGAGGAGAAAGTGTTCCGCCACGCCCTGGAAAGCCTGGGCAGTACACCGGATACAACGTGGATGGTCGGCGACAACCTTCACTGGGAGATCGGCCCCTGCCGGCGCCTGGGTCTGCACACGATATGGGTCGACTTTCTCGGCAACGGACTGCCAGCCGATTCGGCCATCGAGCCCCACTGCACGGTGCAGAGCATTCACGAATTGATCGAGTCATGACCGACCGTCTGCGCGTCGCCGCTATCTGCACGATCTACCACGAATGGTCCCACGCCGACGCCATCGTCACCAAGTTCCTCAAGGGCATGACGACGGACGAGGGCTGTCACGCCCCCGAGGTCGACGTCGTTTCCATGTACATCGACCACGTCCTGGAGAACGACATCGGCCTCGGTCTGGCGGCAGAACACGGCGTACCCGTGTATCCGAGCATCCGCCGCGCTCTGCACGCCGGCGGCGACAGACTCGACGTCGATGCCGTCCTCTTCATCGGCGAACACGGCGACTATCCGTGGAACGAGCGCGGCCGTCATATGTATCCACGGCGCCAGTTCTTCGAGCAGATCGCGGGTGTCTTTGCCGAGAGCGGCCGCAGCGTGCCGGTCTTCAGCGACAAGCACTTCGCCTACGCCTGGGACGATGCCCGCTGGATGTGGGATCGTGCCACCGAACTCGACATCCCCCTGATGGCCGGCTCCTGTCTGCCCCTGGCCTGGCGCCGCCCCTGGCTGGAACACGACGACGGCACCGTCATCGACGAGGCCCTCGCCGTCGGTTTCGGCGGCATCGAGGCCTACGGCTACCACACTCTCGAGACGCTGCAGTGTATGATCGAACGACGGGCCGGGGGGGAGACCGGGGTGGTCTCGGTGCAGTGTCTGGAGGGCGATGATGTCTGGCGAGTTCGTCACGAAGGTCGATTCTCCGGCGATCTGGCAGAGGCCGCCTGTGCCGCGGTGGGCACGCGCGGCGAGGGCGCCATGGAGGATTGCGAGACGCCCGCCGTGTTCCTCCTCGAGCACGCCGATGGCCTGCGCTCGTCGGCCCTCATGCTTGACGGCCATGTCTCCGATTGGGCCTACGCCTGCCGTACCGAGGACGCTGTGCTGGCCACCGAGTTCTACCTGCAACCCGATGGCCCCGGTGCCAGCTTCGGCTATCTCAGCCGCAACATCCAGCGCTTCTTCCAGACCGATGTCGCCCCCTATCCGCCGGCGCGCACCCTGCTGACGACGGGAGTCATCGATGCGGTGATGAATTCCCGGCACGAAAACCACCGACGGATCGAGACATCGTGGCTGGACGTGGCCTACCGATCCTACGCCCGGCTGCCGGAGCGCCCCATGGGTGAGCGGCCCAGCGGGGCCTGCCTGGACCGGAACTGCCCCGACGTGCTGCTGCCCTGGCGCGACTGAACCACCGGACGGGCGCCATTGTTGCGCACCTCGGGTGAGTCCTGGTCATTCCCCAGTGATGAGATACCTGCCCGAACTGTTCGACAACAACCGTGCCTGGGCCGACCACATCCGCCACAGCGATCCAGGCTACTTCGGCCGCCTCGCCGACGAACAGCACCCCAACATTCTCTGGGTCGGCTGCGCCGACAGCCGCGTGCCGCCGAATCAGATCGTCGGTCTCGAGCCGGGCGAAATCTTCGTGCATCGCAACGTCGGCAATGTCGTCGGCCCGGGTGACGTCAACGCGCTCTCCGTCCTGCAGTTCGCCGTCGAATTCCTGCAGGTCGAGCATGTCGTCGTCTGCGGTCACTACGGTTGCGGCGGCGTACGCGCCGCTCTCGAGATGCGGCGGCCGGGGCCTCTCGGCGTCTGGGTCGAACACGTGGTGGCCACCTTCCGCCGCCATCGCGATGAGCTCGAGGAACTGGACGAAGAACAGGCCTTCCGGCGCCTGTGCGAGCTCAACACGACCGCCCAGGTGGAGGCCCTGGCCTCCAGCGGCATCGTTCTCGACGCCTGGGAGCGCGGCCAGCGACTCTATCTGCACGCCTGGATCTACGACCTGGCCGACGGGTTGCTCAGCGACCTGCACGACGACCGCGAAGCCTGACGCTCGGTCCGCTGCAGGCTGCTTGCGCCGGATGCTGCCTGCGCCCAGCTTCGCAGCATGACATCCGTCCCTTCCGCCGACCTCGAAGCCGGTTTACGACAGCTCGGCTTCGCTGACTTTCGTCCCGGACAACGCGAAGCCATAGAGTCTCTGCTCGATGTGGGACGTGTCCTGCTCGTGGCGCCAACAGGGGGCGGCAAGAGCCTTACCTATCAGTTGCCCGCCGCCCTGCTGCCGGGCACCACCCTCGTCGTCTCGCCCCTCATCGCTTTGATGCACGATCAGGTCACCGCCCTCGAGGCGCGTGGCGTGTCCGCCACATACCTGGCGGGGACCCTCGACGGCGACGTCATCCGCCAGCGCATGGGCGCCATGGCCCGCGGCGAGTACAAACTGGTCTACGTAGCCCCGGAACGACTCACCTTCGACGGCTTCCGTGACCTGGTGAGCAGACTCGACTGCCCCCTCGTCGCCATCGACGAGGCCCACTGCATCAGTGAGTGGGGTCACGACTTCCGCCCCGAGTACATGCAGATCGGCGACCTGCTCGAGATGCTGCCGCAGGCGCGCGTACTGGCCTGCACCGCCACGGCGACCCCTGTCGTGCGCGACGAGATCCTCGAGCGCCTCGGCCTGCCGCCGGACACTCCTCAGCAGCTGCGTGGCTTCGCCCGTCCCAACCTCGCCTTCCGCGTACTTGAGACGCAGAGCAAGCCGGATCGTGAGGCCCACGTGGACGGCGCCCTCCGCGAGGCCCTGCGCACCCCGGCTTCGGATTGTGGCACCGCCATCGTCTACTCCCCCACACGCAAGCAGACCGAGGAGGAGGCCGGTCGTCTGCGAAACGCCGGCTGGAATGCCGCCGCCTACCACGCCGGCATGTCCGGCCCGGAGCGCGAACAGGTACAGCGCGCCTTTATCTCCGGCCAGCAGGAGATCGTCGTCGCCACCAACGCCTTCGGCATGGGCATCGACCGCGCCGACGTGCGCTGCATCACCCACCTGGCGCCGCCCAGTTCGGTGGAGGCCTACTACCAGGAAGCGGGGCGCGCCGGACGGGATGGCGCCGACGCGATCTGTCTGCTCCTCGTCTCGCCCGGTGACATGGCTCTGCGCCGACGCCTGATCGAGAGCGACGTCGACGGTCGAGCCCCGGATCCTGAGACGGTCCGACACCGCTGGAACCTGTTCCTCGAGCTGATGCGGTACGCCGAGGGTGGTGGCTGCCGTCACGATGCGATTCTGCGCTACTTCGGTGACGAAGCCGAGACCCTGGCAGGCTGCGGCAAGTGTGATGTCTGCCTGGAACTGTCCGATGACGAGGGCCACGATCCCGACGAAGTAGGTCGTGTTGTCCGTCAGGCCCTGTGCGGCGTAGCCCGGGTCCACGGTCGCTACGGTATCGGCGCTGCCGCCCGTCTGTTGCGCGGCGCCGACGACCTGCGCCTGCAGCGCGCCGGCCTCGATCAGACGCCCACCTACGGCGTGCTGTCAGAAAAAGAGGAGGAGTGGATTCTGACCCTGCTGCGGCGCTGTGTGACCGCCGGGTGGGTCGACTTCTCCGGTGGCGATCGCCCGGTGGTCGTGGTTACCGACGAGGGCTACGACGTCATCCACGAGCGCCGCCCCGTCCGTCTGCTGTTGCCCGCCGCCCACGCCGGGCGCCGGGCCGCGCCGAAGGGGGTGCGAAAGTCAGGAACTCGGCGCAAGACTGCCGTGCCTTCCGACCTCGATCCACAGGGCGCCAGGATCTTCGAAGCTCTGCGCGCCTGGCGTCTGCAGACGGCCAAGGAGGAGGGCAAGCCGCCCTATGTGGTCGCCAGCGACCGCTCTCTGCGCGACATCGCCACGCTGCGTCCCGCCGACGTGGGCGAGTTGCAGATGGCTCACGGCATCGGCCCGGCCAAGGTGGAGAAGTTCGGCGACGATATCCTCCGGGTCCTGCGGGACGCACAGGACGCAGCAGACGCGTGAACCCGGTCATCCTCACGGTGGCCCTCAACGGCAGCCTGCCGACGCGCGATCAGACCCCCCATGTGCCGCTGACCCCGGAAGAGATCGCCGAGTCGGCGGTGAGGTGCCGCGAAGCCGGGGCTGCCATCGCCCACGTCCACGCCCGTGATGCGGCCGGTGGACCATCCCTGGATCCCGACATCTTCGCTCGCATCCATCGGCTGATCAGCGAGTGCACGGACCTGATCGTGCAGATCTCCACGGGGGGGCGTGCCGATCTCGACGCCGAAGCACGAGCTGACCCCGTGCGTCGAATCCGGCCGGAGATGGCGTCGCTGACCACGGGCTCGACGAACTTCCCGGATCAGGTCTACGCCAACTCCTTCGACACCGTGAAGAGACTGGCACGCGTGATGCTGGAAGCAGGAACGAAACCGGAGATGGAGATCTTCGAGGCGGGCATGATCGACAACGCGCAGGCCCTCGTCGACGACGGCCTGGCGGCCTGTCCCCTGCACTTCGACTTCGTCATGGGCAACCGCGGATCACAGCCAGCCACGGCGCGCCAGCTCGTGTTCCTGGCCGAATCGATCCCGGTCGATGCCACCTGGAGCGTGGCCGGACTCGGCCGACACCAGCTGCCCATGGGTGTGCTCGCCATGGGCATGGGAGGCCACGTTCGTGTCGGCCTGGAGGACAACCTCTACTACCGTCGTGGCGAACTGGCCAGAAACGAACAGCTGGTAGCGCGTATGGCCCGCATCGCCACGGAAGCGGAGCGCGAGGTGGCGTCGCCAGAGGTCGCCCGCCAGCTGCTGAGTCTGTAGTCATCCAGTGCTGCTACGGCTCGTGGTCGAGCCGGACGGTGGGCTCCCCCTTCTCGAGGAAACGTTCCATCGTATTGTGTGTCGCTGGTGAGGTCCGGAAATCGGCGATCCACGGCTCGCGGAACAGCGCCTGTTTCTCCCGCGGCAGCGCGGCCATCACCTCGGGTGGGATCGTCAACCGGTGCCAGTGCGTCGCCAGATGGGCGTAGGCGTTGAGTACCGCCACGCGCGGCGCCTCCCGCTGCCAGGTTGGCCCCGCGTGGCACAGGTTCTCCGTAAAGAAGAGGGCGCTGCCCGCCGGGCACTCGTAGCTGGTGAGAAACTCTGAGCGTTTGCCTTCTTCCAGTGACAGGTGATCGGGGTGCATGGGGAAGTTCGCCTTGTGACTGCCGGGAATGAAGTGAGTTGCCCCGTCCGCCCTGGTCACGTCCGTCAGCTCGAACACGACGCGCACCATGCCGGCGTGAATCCGACCATTGGCGCAGCGGTAGCCGAAGATCGGATCGATCTGTCCGGGGCCGCCCCCGTGCAGCTCACCGTGGCGCTCCCCCTTCTTGCGCCAGACGCAGAACGTACCCTCCAGGCGCACCTCAGGACCGATGATCTCGTGCAACACCTCCATCACCTTCGGATGGTCGATGAGCAGACTGGCGGCGCCACCCGGCATGGCTCGGTCCTCGGCTGGCAGTGACCCGGGATCGTGTTTGATACGGTCGACCTGGTCGACGATGGCGGCGATCTCATCCGCCTCGAGAATCGCCGGCCGCAACAGAAACCCGTTCAGGTCGAATCTGAACTTCTCTTCGTCGGTCATGGCCATGGGGATCTCCTTTCATGAGGTCGTGCCGCTTGTGGGCGACCCCGGTTCTGGCTTGTTTGCCGATAGCGTAAGACGGACTCCACCGGACTGCTAACAAGAAGAGCGATCATCCATGGCTGAGCTCCGCCCGAATCTGTTCCTCATCCTCACCGACCACTGGCGTGGCGACAGCCTCGGACGACTCGGGCACCCCGCCGCTGACACGCCCCATCTCGACTCCCTGTCGGTCGGTGGCGCCACCTTTACCAGCGCCTACACGCCCTGCCCGTCCTGCATCGCCGCCCGTCGATCACTGATGACGGGTATGACACCTTATTCCCAGGGCATGGTCGGCTACCAGGACGGCAAGCCCTGGGACTACGAACACACCCTCGCCGGGACGCTGCGTGACGCCGGCTATCAGACCGTCAACATCGGCAAGACGCACTTCCACCCGGCCAGGGCCCATCTGGGCTTCGAGCAGCTGACGACGAGCGCCGACTACAGCGAGTGGCTCGACCGACAGGAAGGCCTTGCCGGTGTCGAGAGGCTCGCCCATGGCGTGCCGGGCAACTCCTGGCTCGGCCGTCCCAACCACCTGCCCGAACATCAGAACGAAGAGACCTGGTTCGTCACACAGGCCCTGGACTTTCTCCGCCATCGCGACCCCACCCGGCCCTACCTGCTGTGCCTCTCCTTCAACGGGCCCCACCCGCCCTGGTGCCCGCCGCAGGTCTACTACGATCAGTTCATCGATCGCGACCTGCCGGGGCCCGCCATCGGCGACTGGGCCGCACGCCACGCGGAGGAAGCGACGGTCCCGATGGACATCAACCAGTGGCGTGGTCGTGTCCCCGACCATGTCATGCAGCGGGCGCGGGCCGCCTACTTCGCCTACCTGGCCTACCTCGACGCTCAGATCGGCCGCCTCGTGGAGACCATGAACCGGTCCGGCGATCTGCGCGACACGCTGACCCTGTTCACCTCCGATCACGGCGAGATGCTCGGCGACCATCACCTGTGGCGCAAGACCTACGCCTACGAGGCCTCCGCCCGAGTCCCGTTCATCGTGCGTCCGCCAGCCGCCTTCGAGGGACCGCGCAACGTCGAGATCGGCGCCCCTGTCGCCGTCGGCTGGGAGGACATCATGCCCACCTTCCTCGACACCGCCGGGGTGGAGATCCCCGCCACCGTCGAGGGCCGCAGTGTCCTGCCCCTGCTGCGGGGCGACACCGACGGCTGGCGTGATTTCTACCACGGCGAGCACTCGCCCTGCTATGACGCCGAGAACGCCAACCAGTACCTGACGGACGGCCACTGGAAGTACATCTGGAACCCGATCACGGGCCAGGAGCAGCTGTTCCACCTGGCAGAGGATCCGCACGAGTGCCGGGACCTGGCCGCAACCCGAATCCCCGAGCTGGAGCGCTGGCGCGCTCGCATGGTGGTGGAGTTGCAGAACCGGGAGGAGGGCCTGTCAGACGGCGAGAAACTGATCCCGGGACCGGTCCCCGTCTGGCGCTTCGGGTCTGCCGACGAGCTGCACCTGGGATGATCTGTCTGAGAGCTCTTGCAGTTCTGGCGGCAGCCGTTCTCTGCGCGCTCGCCGGACCCGCCGATGCCACACCCAGGACCGGCGTCTCGCCAACGGTTGGTATCCGCGACGCCAATCCCCGGGTACACGCCATAGTCGGCGCTCGCGTCGTGCCGCGACCCGGTACCGTGATCGACAGCGGCACCATCGTCCTGCGCGATGGCCGCATCGAGGCCGTCGGTCCGTCGGCAAAGGTCCAGCCGCCTGCCGACGCTCGCATCTGGGATGGCGCCGGTCGCACTGTCTATGCCGGCCTGATCGAGTCCTACGCCCACGTCGGCCTGCCTGACGACGAGGCCCTGCGGCAGCGTGCGGACTCACATTGGAACGAGCGTGTCCTGGCTGAACTGCGTGCCGCTGAAGTGTACCAGCCGGACTCACATGCACTGAAGGAACTGCGCAGCCTCGGCTTCACCGCCGCTCTCATCGTGCCGTCGGCAGGTCTCATCCATGGACGCAGCGCCCTGGTGAGCACCGCCGACGGCGACACTCCCTCGACGCTGATCCGCGAAGACGTGGCCCACCACATCGCGCTGAAGAACCTGGGCTCGCCCCGGGACACCTGGGAGAACGTGCGCTACCCCGCGTCATTGATGGGTTCCATCGCCCTCACGCGACAGACATTGATGGATGCGGACTGGTACGCCCGCGTGCAGGCGAACCCACCGGCGGATCAGGCGCCACCGGAGACCATCGTGGCACTCGCAGCGCTGAGCGGCGCCGTCTCCGGTGGCCGGGATCGACGCGATCTCATCATCCTGGAGGTCGGCGACGACCGCCTGCTGCGCGTTGCCACCGAGCTCACGGACGACTTCGACCTGCGCGTGGCGATACGGGGTGGCGGGGCCGAGTATCGGCAGCTGCAGCGGGCCAGAGCCATGGGTGTGCCCCTCATCCTGCCCGTCGACTTCCCTGGCGTGCCGGACGTGGCCGATCCGGAGGACGCAGTCGCCGTGAGCCTGACATCGCTCTGGCACTGGGAGGCAGCACCCGCCAATGCGTCACGGGCGCGGCATGCCGGCATCGACGTGGCCCTCACCAGCGACGGCCTGAAGAAGAAGGCGGAGTTCCCTGAGCGCGTACGTCGTGCCATCGACCAGGGGCTGACCGCTGACGACGCCCTCGCGGCGCTGACCACGGTTCCTGCGAGGATTCTCGATGTCGCCGATGACCTGGGAACGGTGGCCAAAGGCCGCCTCGCCCACCTCGTCATCACCGACGGCGATCTGTTTGACGAAGAGACGCGGATCCTCGGTCTCTGGATCGATGGTGAATACCATCACATGGAGGAGCTCTCGCCGGACCACGACCTGCGCGGCAACTGGGCCCTGGATCTGCAGCTGCCGTCGACACCGGTGGCCGTCGAGTTGAAGATCGCCGGTGCGTCGGCGCCTGCGAGCAACTGGAAGGGCACGGTACTCCGTGACAGTATCGAAATCACCGTCAGCACCCTCCGTCTCGAGGGCCGGCGACTGACCCTGGCCTTCGAGAGCGACTCTCTCGGGCTGGACGGAGTCGTGCGCTTGTCCGGCCGGACCGGAGACAGCCTGCTCTCCGGCGAGGGCGAGACGCCTGCGGGAGCCCGCTTCACCTGGCGAGCCACCCGCCAGCCAGCCGCCCCTGATACCGGCGGCAACGCCGGTACCGACTCAACGACGACGGCGCCCGAATCCGAGCTGACCCGGAGTCTGCAGTTGCCGCCCTTTCCCCCCGTTGGCTACGGTGTCTACGGCCTGCCGGACCGGCCGAAGGACGTCCTCGTACGTGGCGCCACAGTCTGGACATCCGGGCCGGCGGGCATCCTCGAAAAGGCCGACCTGCTGATCCGCGAAGACCGAATCGCCGAGGTAGGACCAAATCTTCAGGCTCCCTCAGGTGCCATGGTGATCGACGCCGCCGGCAAGCACGTGACCCCGGGTCTCGTCGACGCCCATGTCCACGTCGGTGCCATGGGTGGTCTCAACGAATGGGCCCAGGCGGTGAGCGCCGAGGTCCGCGTGCGCGACGTCCTCAATGCCTACGACAACCGGATCTACCGCCACATGGCCCAGGGCACGACGACAGTCCACGTCATGCACGGCTCCTCCAACCCCATCGGCGGGCAGAACGCGACGATCAAGCTGCGTTGGGGGGCCGACGCCGAAGGCCTGTTGCTGGCAGGTGCGGCGCCGACGATCAAGTTCGCTCTCGGCGAAAACGTGAAGCACAGCAACCGCGGCCCACACTTCACCACACGTTACCCGCAGACGCGGCTGGGTGTGGAAGCGCTGATCCGCGACCGCCTCGCCGCAGCGCGCGAATACGGCGAGCATCGGCGGCGGGACAAGTCCGTGCGTCGTGATCTCGAACTGGATGCCCTCGTCGAAGTTCTGGCGGGAGACCGACTCGTGCACTGCCACTCCTACCGCCAGGACGAAATTCTCGCCCTCATCCGCATCGCCGATGACTTCGACTTCACCGTCGGCACCTTCCAGCACGTCCTCGAAGGCTACAAGGTCGCCGAGCTGATCGCCGAGCATGGCGCTCACGCTTCGACTTTTTCGGACTGGTGGGGCTACAAGTTCGAGGTCATCGACGCCATTCCCCACAACGCCGCTCTCATGCATTTCGTCGGCGTCGGCGTGTCCCTCAATTCGGACCTGTCGAACTATGGCGGCCGCATCCACGTGGACGCCACCAAGGCGGTGAAATACGGCGGCGTGCCGCCGGAACAAGCCCTGCACATGGTCACCATCGAACCGGCACGACAGCTGGGCGCTGATCATCTGGTCGGTTCCCTGGAGCCGGGCAAGGACGCCGACTTCGTCATCTGGAGCCACTCCCCCATGTCCAGCTTCACACGCTGCGAGCAGACCTGGATCGACGGCCGGCGCTACTTCGACCTTGAGGATGACATGGCCCGACGGACGCAGGTCGAGGCCGAACGCGCGCGGTTGATTCAGGCGGTTCTTGCCGAGGGAGGGAAGAAGTGATGCGATCCATTTTCGGCGCCCTGCTGCTCCATCTCGGCCTGCCGGCACTGCTGGCTGCATCCACACAGATTCCCGGCGCAGCCCAGCAGACCCCGGTTGCCCTGATGGGCGCCACCGTGCACACCGTGTCGGGCGAGGACGTTCACGGCGGCACGGTGCTCTTCACCGATGGGGTTATTACCGCTGTCGGCACGGACGTGGACATCCCCGATGATGCCCGGCGAATTGACGTGACCGGCCGCCACGTCTACCCCGGCATGATCGACGCCGCCAGCGCCCTCGGTCTGTCCGAGATCCGCGCCGTGCGTGCCGGCAACGACTACGATGAAGTCGGTGAGCTCACACCGGAGGTTCGGGCTCATATCGCCGTCAACCCGGACAGTGAGCACCTGCCTGTAGCCAGGGCCAACGGCATCACCGCCGCCCTGACCATGCCGTCGGGTGGACTCGTCCCGGGCATGGCCTCTCTGATCCGGATGGATGGCTGGACCACGGAGGATCTCGTCATCGAGGCGCCCGCTGCCCTGGTCGTCAACTGGCCGGTGATGCACATCAACCGGCGGGAGGGAGCCAGGCCGAAGCCCGAGGAGCAGGTAGAACGGCGTGACGCACAGATTCGACAGCTTCGGGAGCTGTTCGCCACGGTGCGCGCCTACCGGAAGTCCCGGAAGGAAGGCCGAGGCGGCAGCGCCGGCCTCGACCTGCGCTCCGAGACCCTGATCCCCGTTCTCGATGGTGAGGTGCCGGTGCTCGTCACCGTACGCGACGTGCGTCAGGTGCAGGCCGCCCTCGATTGGGCGCGGACCGAAGGTGTCCAACTCATTATCGGGGGCACGGGTGACATCTGGCGTGCCAGCGCCGAGCTGGCCGCCCATAGCGTGCCCGTCATCTACTGGAACAGCTACAACCTGCCTCGACGTGCCGACGATGCCTACGACACCGGATACACGATCCCCCTCAAACTGTTCGAGGCAGGCGTCGAGTTCTGCTTCGCCCACACCTCGAGTCCTGCCTTCGCCCGCTATCTTCCCGAGGAAGCCGGTCGCGCCGTCGCCTATGGTCTGCCCCACGACGAAGCACTGCGCGCCGTGACACTGAACCCGGCGCGTATCTTCGGTGTCGACCACCGCCTCGGGTCCATCGAGGTCGGCAAGGAGGCAACCCTCGTCGTCACCGACGGTGATCTGCTGGAGCTGACGACCCACGTGGAACTGGAATTCATCCGCGGCCGGCAGGTCGATCTTTCCAGCCACCACACCCAGCTGTATGACAAGTACCGCACGAAGTACGAGCGCCTGGGCTTCTCGCTGGAGAAGTGAACGGGTCCACCAGGCGATACGCACCATGCTGACCGCTGGTGCCGGCGCGCCTTCGGCCGCATCTTCCCTTCCATGACGATACCCATGACCCGCAGGCAGGCGCTGGCCTCTCTCGGCCTCGGCGCCGCCGCCCTCGCCAGCGGCAGCACAACCAGTGGTTGCAGCCTGCTCGGCCGGCGACCCAACGTCGTTCTCTTTGTCGCCGACGACCTGGGCGCTGTCGATCTAGGCTGTTACGGCAGCCCCGATCTGCTCACACCACATATCAACAAGCTGGCCCATGACGGCCTGCGCTTCACCCAGTTCTACGTTACCGCTCCCGCCTGCACGCCATCGCGTACCGCCATGCTCACCGGGCGGCAACACCCGCGGGCCCTCAAGCTGGGGTACGGCATCAACCCCGCCGAAACGACGATCGCCGAGATGCTCAAGGGTGTCGGCTACCGCACGGCCTGCATCGGCAAGTGGCATCTGGGCTTTGACGACGGCATGTACGCCAAAGACCAGGGATTCGACGAGTTCTTCGGCCACCGCACCGGAGCCATGGACAACTACTCCCACCACTACTACTGGGGCGGACCCGACCGTCACGTGTTGTGGCGCGGCAAAGAACGGTGGCATGAGGAGGGAGCATATTTCCCCGATATGATCGTCAGGGAGTCGGTTCGGTTCATCGAACAGAGCAAGGACGAACCCTTCTTCCTCTATGTGCCTTTCAACATCCCCCACTACCCGATCCAGCCCGATCCTGCGGCGCGGGAACGCTACGGGCACATCAGCAACGAGTCGAGACGGGAGTACGCCGCCCTGGTCAGCACCCTCGACGATCGTGTGGGCATGATCATGGCCAAGCTCGAAGAGCTCGATCTGCGCGATGACACCATCGTCATCTTCCTCTCCGATCACGGCCATTCCACCGAAGAGCGCTCCGGCGGTGGCGGCAGTGCCGGCGCCCTGCGTGGTGGCAAGATGACGTTGTGGGAAGGTGGACTCAGGGTTCCGGCCATCATTTCCTGGCCGGCACAGCTGGCAAAGGGACAGTTGCGGCCGCAAGCGGTAACAGCCTTGGATCTGCTGCCAACTCTGGCCGAGTTCTGCGACGCCCCACTGCCCAATGCCATCATGGACGGCAGGAGTCTGGCGTCCGTCCTGGCCTCAAAGGAGTCGAGTTCTCCTCACGAAGCACTCTACTGGGTCTACAAGGATGACTGGGCGGTCCGGGAGGGCCCCTGGAAGATCGTCGGTCGGGGCGACGAGATCTTCCTCGCCAATCTGGCTCTGGACCCGACGGAGACGATCGATCACAGGCAGAGCCACCGTCATGTCGAGATCCGCCTCATCGATCTGCACAACCGCTGGATTCTGGAACTGATGCGCGACCCCAATGTCGTCAGCCAGGCGCCCCGCGGTCCCTGATCCTACAACCCGAGTGCCTCGATCCGGGTGTGAAGATCCGCAGGCAGTTGTCCCCGTCGCGCGGCGGCGACACTCTCCTCCAGCTGGACTGGCGTTGCCGCACCGATCAGCATTGTCGCGAAAGCCGGTTCCGCCAGCAGAAAGCGCACGGTGAGTTCCACCAGCGACAGGCCCGATTCCGCCTGCAGGTCGTAGAGTCTGACAAAGCGCTCACGCACATCCTCCGTCATCCAGTCCGGTGGACTCGCCAGCCAGTCGGCGCGCACCTGGGTGAAACGTCCGTACTGTAAGATCGCCCCGAGGATGAGAGCCGCCCCCTTCTGGCGAGCCAACGGAATCACCTTCTCACGTGCTCCACGCCAGATCAGATCGTAGTTGAAAGCCATCAGACAGGTATCGACGTCGAGGGCCTGCAGTACGCGCGCCATGTCCCCCGCCGTATTGCCCGAGATCCCGATGAAGCGGCATTGCCCGCGATCCCGCGCCTCCCGCAGGATTTCGACGACGGGTGCACCATCGAAATCGTAATCCACACCGTCCTGCAGCCGTCCGCCCTGACCGTCGTCAGACCACCACGAGTGGAAGTCGGCCTCGTGGATCTGCAGCAGATCCACGCGCTCGCGACGCAACAGGCGCAGGTTCTCGTGCAGCTGTGCCCTCAGGGCGTCGGGAGATCGGTAGAGTCTCGGGTCGCGGAAGTGTCCGAGTTTTGTGGCGAACAGGAATCCGGTATCCTGCGCCGAGAGGGCGGTACCGTATATCGCCTGCGACATGCCCTGCCCATAGAGTGGTGACGTGTCGAAGTAGGTGAGGCCGGCATCGATCGCGTGGCGGATGGTGGCGACGCCATCGGCAAAACACGATTCGCTCAACGGCGCTCCACCGAGACCCAGAGCCGTGACCTTCAGGCCGGTGGAACCGAACTCCCTGTCTTCTACCACGCCAGCAGTCCTCCGTCCACGGGCAGCGACACGCCGTTGATCGTCGCTGCCGCCGGCGATGCCAGGAACGCCACGGCGCGCCCGATGTCTTCCGGCGTGCTCGGCCTGCCCAGCACGGGTGTGCCGCGAGAGACGCCGGCTGCTGTGTCGGGTGTTGGCGGCGGTGTGCCGAACTCGTGGTCGGTATCCATGAACCCCGGCAGAATGGCGTTGGCGCGGATCCCGTGCTGGCCCAGCTCGATCGCCATACTTCGTGTCAGGCGCAGAATCGCCGCCTTGGCGACGCCGTAGGCGCAGTCTTCCGGCCATACCGTCTCGGCATGCACCGAAGCGATAGAGGTGATCGACCCGCCATGGCCGTCATCGACCATCACGCGCGCGGCGGCCTGGCTGCAGAGAAAGAAGCCCTTCACACATACGTCCATGGTGCGGGACCAGTTGTCTACTTCCAGTTCGAGGAAGGGCCGGTTCGTCGACCAGAAGGGGTTGTTCACCAGTGTGTCGATCGTGCCGAAGTCGGCGACGAACTGGCGGAGCAACTCTTCCACCTGACTGGCATCTGATATGTCCGCGGCATAGAAGGCCGACCTGCGGCCCATCGATTCGATTCGACGGACCGTCTCGCACGCGTCGTCATCTTCCTCCAGATCGTTGATGCCCACATCGCAGCCTGCCTCGGCCAGCGCCAGCGCGATCCCCCGCCCGATGTTGCGCTTGCCTCCCGTCACCAGTGCCTTGTTGCCCGTCAGTGCACCCATCATACCCCCGTCGCGTCGAGAAAGCCGCGGGCAAGTTTCGGACCGAGGCCGTCGTCCTCGTGCTTGAAGAACACGAAGGCGCGATCCCAGTCCTGTGACAGCACGCGCTGGGACCACACCTTCATCTCCTGTTCGCCGTACTCGCTGCCGCGCAGCCGCAGGTACCCCCAGTCCGCCGTACTGATAAACCGTTCGTCTACCAGTTCTGCAGTATCGTCATCCTCGTGGGCAAAGCAGAGCGCCGCGTTGTGGCCGCGCAGGCAAGCACGCAGTTCGTCGTCATACCAGCTGTCATGGCGGAATTCCATGGCCACGGGCAGCCGCGGCGGCAGCAGATCGACGAAGGTCTGCATGCGCTCCATGTCCTTCTTGAGATTCGGCGGGAACTGAAACAGGATCGCCCCCAGTCGATCCCGCAGCTCGTTGGCGATGCCGACGAAGTACTCCGTCTCCTCCGCCACGTCCTTGAGCCGCTTGAAGTGGGTAATGCGGCGCGTGGCCTTCATGACGAACTGAAAGCCCTCCGGCACCGTCTCAGCCCATTTCACCACTACATCCGGCTTGGGCACACGATAGAAGGAGTTGTTGATCTCAACACTGTTGAACTGTTGCGAGTAGAACGCCAACATCTCCTTGTTCGGCAGTTCTTTCGGGTAGAAGGGTCCCTTCCACTCTTTGTAGTTGTAGCCGCTGGTGCCGACGAAGAGATCCACCGGTCACTCCCCTGCCGCCGGTCCCCCGAAGGCGGCGCGCAGCCGGGCGGCATCGAACTTCAACCGGCGGTCGTAGGTGTAGATCCCGTTCTGCTCCTGCTCGATGTCCGTGAGCTGCGTGTAGCAGTACCCGCTGATGTATGGCTGCGACAACAGCACCGCCGAAAGGCCCTCGATCCGCTCGTATACCTCCTCGATACTGTTCGGGCGATTGCCGTAACCCCAGCCGTCCTCACGGTCTGTACCACCTTCGTCACTGCCCTCCACCCACCAGGTGCCGCCGTATTCGTCGACCACGTACGGACGTCGGCCATCCCAGCGGATCGAGTGTTCCTCCTGACTGACGTAGGCAGCGTCCGGGTCTGATGGATCCACCCGGGCATAGCGCTCGCCGAAGGTCTCCGGGTTCTGCTCGTAGTCGTGGACGGTGAACACATCGGTGATGACGTGGACGTAACCGCTTGTGTCGTGGCAGGGACGGTTCGGATCGAGTGCCTTCGTCAGGGCGTAGGTCTCGCCCAGGGCCTGATGGTGCGCAGCGGGTTGGGACCTGGCGGCACCGACCGTCTCGTTGAACGGTGTCCAGACGACGATGGAGGGGTGGTTCCGATCCCGCAGTACGATTTCGCGCCACTCGCGCTGGTGGTTGTGGATCGCCGCCGGCTGGCCGAAATCCAGACCCCAGTCGGCGAACTCCCCCCACGTCAGGTAGCCGAGACGGTCGGCCCAGTAGTGGAACCGCTCCTCGAACACCTTCTGATGCAGACGAGCCCCATTGAAGCCGACGGCTTGAGCGTACTGCACGTCGGCCTTCAGCGCGTCATCTGATGGCGCCGTCCAGATCCCGTCAGGATAGAACCCCTGGTCGAGAACGAGGCGCAGGAAGATCGGCTCATTGTTGAGCAGGAACCGGTGGCCCTCGATGTGGAACTTCCGCAACCCGGAATAACTGTTGACGTTGTCGAGTACGCCTCCCTCGTCGTCAACCAGTTCGAAACGCAGGCCGTAGAGATGTGGATCATCAGGTGACCAGGCCCGGGGTTCATCGACCTTCAGCGACAGGGCCGCACCCGACAGCGCCGGCGCTTCCACCTGACGCAGCACCTGCTCCTCTTCCGGTCCTGCCAGCAGCGTCACCCTGAGCTTCATCCCCTGGCGTACGTCGGTCAGCGTCGGCGTCAGCACAAAGCGGGATCCGTCGAGGTCGGGTACGATCCGCATGTCCTCGACGCAGCTGTGCGGGATCGCTTCGAGCCACACGCTCTGCCAGATGCCGGTGGTCCGCGTGTAGTGGCAGCCCTGCGAAAGCAGGTGATGGCTCTGCTTGCCGCCGGGTTGCAGTCCGGAGCGCGTGTCATCCCGCGCTTCAACGACCAGTGCGTCGGTCTCTCCGTCGCCAAGTGCCTCGGTGATGTCGAAGTGGAACGAGGAAGAGCCGCCCAGGTGTCGTCCAACCAGGCGGCCGTTCACCCACGCCTGGCACTCGTAGTCGACGCCGCCGAAGTGCAGACGCACACGTCCGGATCGCCAGCCGGTGGGAATGGAGATCTGCCGGCCATACCACACGGCGGGGATGAAGTCCGTGTACGCGATACCCGACAGCCGGCTCTCGGGGCAGAACGGCACGGTGATCTGCTGCGTCAGCTCCGGATCGGCGTGCCAGCCACGCTCACGGCCGGAGAGCCCGAAGTCGAAATCGAAGTCCCAGTCACCGTTGAGGCTCTGCCATCGGTGGCGCTGCATCTGCGGGCGCGGATGCTCGGGGCGGGGTGTGTCCACTGGCGCCAGTCAACCTTTCAGGGCGAAGAGCCGGTTAGCGGACGGCAGACTGAGGCGTTCGGAGAAGTGGTGGATCCGCGTCTGCCCGGCCTCCTCGCCGATGGTGGTCGGCACTTCGACGACAAAGTCGGCGAAGGTCGCCACGTTGAACGCCACATAGGCCAGTCGCAGCCCGTCCACACTGCGTTCGTGCCGGTCCAGGTCGGGCAGCATGACGGGTCCGGTATCGATCTGATACATGTCGTGCTCCCGGTGTGTGTTCATCGTCTTCACCGGGCATTCGATGATCGCCCGCAGGCCGCTGTGGCCAGCGGCAATCTCGACCTGCGCCACGATGGGCGCGTTGTCGTACGTGGCCTCACGGATCTCGGTATCGGTGGTCAGTTCACGTCCCGCCTCGGCCACCAGGTCGTACTTCACGCCGTTCCACCACTCGTCGGCCGGGCGCATCTCACGGTAGCTTTCGTACAGATAGGCTTTGCGCCGGAAGACGACGCCCCAGGCGGGTCCGAACACGGGCAGGAAGTCGTAGTTGTCCTCCTGGAACAGGTCCTTGTCGGCGAAAGTGGCTTCGCTCTTGCACGAACCGCACTGGACGTAGTCCTCGTGTGTACCCGTACGGTCGTCGATCAGGCGAGTGCGTGACTCGACCCAGAATCTGACTTCATTGGAGGGAGCTGTGCCGATGACGAAGGATCGGCCATAGTCCAGAGGTTTCACAACTCACACACCCCCTTGCGAATCACCATGTCGAATGGTAGCGTTATTCTATGGATGGATTGACGGCCTCGATCGCCGACACCGCGTCGGTCCTCAGCGCTCAGCGCCTGCAGGGCGAAATGTCGATCAGGCTGCTCGACAAGGCCCTCGATCAGCAGGGCCAGATGGCCATGACACTGCTGCAGGCCCTGCCCTCGGTGTCCCCCGCCGGTACGGGTGAACTGATCGACGTCCTGGCCTGACGCAGGCGAACTCGTTCGCGAAACGAGCTTGCTCGTCCTATTCCCAGATTAGCACCTCGATGCGCCGATTCAGCTGTTTGTTCTCCGCCGTGTCGTTGGCGACCACGGGCTGTTCTTCACCGTATCCCTTGGCTTCGATCATCTGATTCGTGATGAAGTCGTAGTTCTGCACCATGTAATCTTTCACATTCTCGGCCCGCGCCAACGACAGAGCCAGATTGCCCTCGGCATCGCCATCTGAGTCGGTGTGGCCTTCGATCATCAGCTTCCCCGGCGAGAACATCTTCACGAAGTCCGCCACCGTGGCGAACTCCTCGGCTGCTCCGGCCTTTAACGCCCCGTCCCCTGGATCAAACAACACGCTGTTGTCGATGACGAGACGCGGCACCACGATATCACTCTTCATCGCCGTCTTGTAACGGATCATGGGGTGGGCGATGGCGGTTTCATTCGGCTCGAAGAGTCCCACCGAGGAGGACTGCTGTGCATCGGTGATCAGCATGGTGCCGATGAAGACCCGCATCGGCACCGGCAGACCCCGCACGATACGTTTCTCCCGATAGACGTTCAGGACATCACCCTTGTTGATGCTCGAGGTCAGACCGCGGTCGATATAGTAGCGACGCTCCGCCAACTCCTGATCGACGGCCTGCCCCGTGCTTACCGGGTTGATGACATGCCGGATACGAGGCGGCCTGAACTGGGCTTCGGCCTGTGTCAGACTCGAGGTCACCAGGAGGGCGGCGACCAGCGCCGTGCGGTGGTTCATCAGCTCATACGTCCTGCGGGTGAGAAGGCACAACGGTTGATCGTAACGTAATAAGGCGTCTGTCGGAGGACAAAGCCTTACCCTACTATATCGGTCATGGAACAACGCCTCCTCAGTCGGGATATCCGGCTCATCCTGATCTGCGCCGGGCTCACGATCGTGAGCCTGCTTGTGGGTACCCACTTCTTCTACGACGCCTTTCCCGAGGCGACCATCGACTTCCGTCTGACCCGGGCAGAGGCCCGTGTGCATGCCGCCTCCTTCCTCGAACATCGCGGCTTCGACCTGGCCGACTACCGGCACGCCGCCGTGTTCGAGTTTGACGATCAGGCCAAGACCTTCCTCGAGCGGGAGCTGGGTCTCGAGGGTGCCAGCCACATCATCGGCCAACCTGTGCGCTTGTGGCGCTGGAGCAATCGCTGGTTCCGGGAGTTGCAGAAGGAGGAGTTCCGCGTCGAGCACACCACAACCGGCGACCTGGTGGGCTTCTCACACCTTGTCGAGGAGGAGGCCAGGGGCGCCAGTCTGGCGCAGACCGAAGCCCGCCGGTTGGCCGAGCAGTTCCTGGCGCAGACCATCGGCCTCGACATGGCGGGCCTCGAGTTCGTTGAAGCCGAGACGACGGAACGCCCCCACCGGATCGATCACGCCTTCACCTGGAAGCTGGCAGGCTTCACAGTCGCCGAAGGCACCTATCGCTACCGGGTCCGTATTCAAGGTGACCTCGTCGGCGGCTATGCCGAATACCTGAAGGTCCCCGAGGCATGGCAGCGCCAGTACGACGAGTTGCGCTCCAGCAACCAGGCCACGGGCCTGATCGCCAGACTGTTGATGTTTGTCACGTGGATCGCCATGCTGGCTCGTCTGGTGGCCGGAATCCGTGGTCAGGACGTGCGCTGGCGGACGGCGCTGATCTTCGGCGCCATCGCCTTCGCTCTCACCTTCCTGTCGCAGCTCAACAATCTGCCGGTGACGATCTTCGGCTTCGACACGACCGACACCTTCTCCAACTTCCTCACCGAAAGCGTGTTGATCGGTCTGGCTGCCGCCCTCGCCTCGGGGGTGGGCATCGCCTTCATCGTCGCCGGCGCCGAACCGGAATACCGCCGTTGGTACGGCGGTCAGGTCAGTGTTACGGAGCAGTTCCTGCCGGACGGCATGCGCACCAAACGCTTCCTCATCGGTACCATCATCGGCTTGACGCTGACGGCGGTGTTCGTCGCCTATCAGACCCTGTTCTACCTCGTGGCCGACCACTATGGCGCCTGGAGCCCTGCCGATATCCCCTATCGGGAGATGGTCAATACCCATTTTCCGTGGGTCGTGGTGCTTCTCATCGGCTTCATGCCTGCCGTCTCCGAGGAGTTCACCTCAAGGGCGTTCTCGATCCCTTTCCTGCACCGTCTCCTCAAACACCGTTGGCTCGCGGTGCTGCTTTCGGCGCTGGTGTGGGGCTTCGCCCACGCCGGCTACCCGCAGCAGCCTTTCTGGATTCGAGGGGTCGAGGTGGGCCTGGCGGGTATCATCATGGGGTATGTCGTCATCCGCTGGGGACTGCTTCCCGCCCTGGTGTGGCACTACACGATCGACGCGCTCTACACGGCTCTTATCCTGCTGCGCTCCTCCAACCCCTATTTCGTGTTGTCTGCCGCCGCATCCGTCGGCATCATGCTGATCCCCCTGGCAGTGGCCATCTTCCTGTACGTGCGTGGCCGTTACTTCATCGACCCCGTCTCCCTGCTCAACCGTGAAGACGCACCCCCGTTGATCCAGCCGCGAGACCGCAGCCGGGCGGACATGAGCCCGGAGGCCCAGATCCTGTCGGGGGCGGGTACCATCGCCATGTACCACCCCCTGCGCCCGTCCCGATTGGGTACCGCAGCCCTCGTCGTGCTTGCCGGACTGTCCGTCTTCGCCTTCTCAGCGCCGGACTGGTCTCCGGAGCCCGACTTCGCTATCACCGCCGACACGGCGCTGGCGCGGGCCAGCCAGCACCTGCAGGATGGCGGCGTTGCCGTCGACAGCTTCCACTCCGTCGTCGCCCAGCACAATCAGTGGGATCACAACGATGTCGCCTACCGGCACGAGCGCGCCGGGTCGGAAGCGGCGGTGAGGTTGTATCGCGACGATCTGGCCACAGCCCTGTGGCGGGTCCGCTTCTACCGCCCGCAGCAGAAGGAGGAGTGGCAGGTCTACCTGCGACCGGAGGACGGCGACCTCTATTCCGTCCAACACCAGCTTGCCGAGGATGCGGCAGGCGCCGACCTGAGCGAGGACGAGGCCCGGACGGTAGCGGAGCAGCGGATGCGTTCTCAGGGCCTCGACCCCAGCCGTTTCACGCTGAAGGAGGCGTCGTCGGAGAAACTGCCCAATCGACGAGATCACTGGTTCGTCTGGGAAGCGACGGCTGGCGACCCTCGAAACGTCGAGGAATCCACCTTCCGCTGCGAGGTCCACGTGGCCGGCGACCAACCGGCGGGCCTGCGCCGTTTCGTCAAGCTTCCGGAGGAGTGGCTGCGGGAACGGGAGGAAGGCAGCATCTGGCGAACCGTCCTGCGCTGGGCTCCCATCCTGACGATCATCGCCGTCGGTCTCCATCTGCTGTGGCTGCTCGTAGCCGGCATCCGCGCCGGGGACCTCACCTGGCGCCGCCCCTTGTGGATCGGTGCGGCGGGAGCCCTGTTGTTCGCCGTCAGCTCCGTCAACGGCCTGCCCACGTTCTTCGCCTCCTACACCACTGAGATTCCCCTCGGTGTCTTCACTCTCATCCAGGTCATCGTCCTCGTCTTCGCCGCGCTCGTAACCGGTCTCGTCGTCGCCGGCGGGTCGGGTCTGGCGGAATCCATGTTTCCTGGTGTGCTGAGCCGACTGACGCCGAAGATGCTGGCACCCCAGTTGAAGGATGCCGTCCTGCTGGCCGCTCTTGCCGTGGCCGGCAGTCTGGCAGTGGAGCGCTGGTTGGACGTCGTCATGCTGACCTGGCCGCAGGCGACAGTCCCCACCGGTCCGGGTGTACCCGACGTCGACAGCCTGTTCCCCTCCCTTGGCGGGCTCTCCAGGGCTCTGGCACGTGGGCTCTACATGCCGATATCGGCCGCCATTGCCATCTACTACGCGACTCGCGTTCTGAAGCGGGCCTCCCTCGTCATCAGTGCGGTGCTGATTCTGGGAGCGTGCGCCGCCGGCGCCGGTGCGTACACGCCTGAGGAATTCTTCTTTTCCTGGGGCGGCTTTCTGCTCTCGTCCGCCTTCACCGCGGGCGCCCTGATCTGGCTGTTTCGGGATAACATCGCCGCCTACGCCCTCACCGGATTCCTCATCACCTCCGTCGATGGTTCCATCCGACTGCTGGAGCAATCCGCCGAGGGCTTCAGATTGCACGGCTGGATCTGGTTGGGCGTCGCCGGTCTTGTCGTCGTGGTTCTGTGGGTCATGGCGTTCCGTGCCCCACGAAATCCGATGAATATCTGACGTGTACATCCTGGTTACCGGCGCCGCTGGCAACGTCGGCACCTTTGTCACCCGCGGCCTGCGTGCCTCCGGCCACCGCGTGCGCGCCCTCGACCTCGTCGACGCAGGCGACGCTGCCGACGAATCGCTTGTGGGGGATGTGGGCGACTTCGACCTGATGCGGCGGGCCACCGAGGGCGTCGACGCCGTCATCCACCTCGGCGGCAATCCCGGCGACCGTCCCTGGCCCGAGATCCGCAACAACAACTACGTGGGTTGCTACAACGCCTTCGAAGCCGCCCGGGAACTGGGTGTTGCCCGGGTCGTCTTTGCCAGCCGCGCCGGCCTTCTCGGCGCCTATCCAGATTCCGTACAGCGCACCGTCGACATGGTCCCCCGCCCACGCGGACTGTACGACAACAGCAAGGTCCTGGGGGAAGGTTTCGGCTATCTCTACAGCGCCGTGCACGGCATGGGGTGTGTCTCGGTTCGTATCGGCAACTTCAACCCCGAGCGGGATCGGCCCGAGCACCCCCATCATCTCAGTCACGGCGACTGCGTACGCGTCTTCGAAGCTGCCGTCAGTCATCCGGATGTACAGAACGAGATCGTCTTCGGTGTGTCCCACAGCGACTGGCCCCTGTATGACATGGAGCACGGGCGGGCCGCCATTGGCTACCACCCGCAGGATGTCTCCCGCGTGGCGGAAGCCGATCGGACCTTCGATCGAAGTGAGCCCGAGGAACCTGTCGCTCCCGATCCACCACGACGCGTGCTCATCACCGGCGCCGCCGGACGGGTAGGCAGTGTGCTGGTGGATGGCCTGCGTGACCGCTATGAGATCCGCGGTCTCGATCAGGTCGACATGCCCGGCATGAGCGACACCGTCGTCGGCAGTGTCAGCGACTACGATGCCTGCTTGCGCGCCACCCGTGACATGGACGCCGTCATCCACCTTGCGGGGGTGCCGACCGGGGGATCTCCCTGGAACGATGTGCTGGAAGCCAACTTCGACGGCACGTACAACATCATGGCGGCGGCGCGGGAGAACGGCGTGCGACGCATCGGCTACGCCAGCCGCGCCGGCATCCTGTCACCGTACCCGAAGGACGAGCAGCGCACCGTCGGCATGATGCCCAGGCCACAGAGCTACTACACCATGAGCAAGGTCTTCGGCGAGGGACTCGGACACATGTACGCCTGGCGCTATGGCATGCGGTTCACGAGCGTCCGTATCGGCAACTTCAAGCTCGAGCGGGACCAGCCCGAACACCCGCATCAGCTGGGACACGCCGACAACGTGCGGGCCTTCGAGGCGGCCATCACCCATGGCGGCTCGGCCTACGAAGTGGTATTCGGGGTCTCAGATAGCGACTGGCCGCTCTACGATGTCGAGCACGGCCGCAGTGCCATCGGCTACGAGCCCCAACAGCGGAGCCGCGTAGCCGAAACCGATCGGAAGTAGCCGTGGCGCCTTCTCAGGCGCGCTCCGGAATAGGTTGCGCCCTACCGTGCGTGTGGTCCCAGAGATGGCCGCGCCGCTTCTCACCCTGCATCGTCGTCTCGAAATAGACCGCCCGGAGCGTTTCATGCACGATGGGGAGATCGTGGTGATGCCCCATGCCTGTGGCCACGCAGTCTCCCGGGCCGACCTCGTATCGATGTCCTTCGCTGATCGCCTCGGCGCGCCCCTCGAACAGAATCCAGTGCTCGTCACAGTCGTGGTAGTGACTGTCGAAGTCTGTCTGCTTCGGATAGTCCACCGCGTCGCCCTTGTCCTGCGGGTCGGCGCTCGCGGCTCCCGAAAACAGGCCGGAACCACCGAGTTCGTCCCCCCACCGGCCGCACATGTGGATCAGGGTGACCGCCTCACTGACCTCGGTGACACCGAAGGCTTCATCCAGCCCCGTCAGATCGAGATTGGCGCCTTCTTCAACGGGCTCGCCGTCACCGCCATCGAGGGAGATGCGGCAGCTCCCACGTCCGACGATGAGCTTTTCCCTGGCGCCGACGCGTTCGATGCCGTGCGTCTGGCCAGGGGTCAGCCGGACGATGGAGAAAGACTCCAACTCACTCCAGGCCGGTGCCTGGCCGGGACCCGCGCGAAAGACCGGCATGCCGTTCCGCCTGCGGGTTACAGGCTCGTCCCGGCGTCTGAGGTCGCCTGATCGTCCTTCGGCTTGTCCTCGTCGAACGTCAGGTGCTGGAAGTCCTCCGGCGTATCCGTCTTGCGCCACTCCTTGAAGTCGGCCTCGATCTCGTCCGACCACTTCGAGTCCATCTGGAACGAGTTGTACACGCCTTCGTGGATGCGCTTGAACTGGAAGATCTCACGCAGCTGCACGTGCTCGGCACGCAGGCAGCATTCCTCGGCCAGGTGCGGAGGCACGAACAGGATTCCTGCCCGGGTGCCCAGCACCACGTCTCCCGGCATGCAGATGGCATTGCCGATGCGACAGGGCACGTTGATTCCTGTAAGGGTCACATCACCGATGGCGGTGGGGTCGTTGCCGCGGTGATAGGTGACCAGCTCCTCCATGTCCATGATCTGCTCGAGGTCACGCACGCCGCACCACAGCACCTGTCCTCTGGCGCCCCGGGCGGCGATGGCGTTGGTCAGGTTGCCGCCGGAGTAGGTCCCCTGGAAGACCTTGTCGAACATGTCGATGACGATGACGTCATCCTTCTCCAGCACCTCGATGACCCAGGAATTGAAGAAGCCAACACGGCCCTCTTCCTTCTGTCCCAGCTCCAGCAGTGTGTCGTGCAGGTCGGGGCGCTTGGGCACCATGACGCCCGTGACGGCACGCCCCGCCAGCGTCTTGGCCTTGGGATTGATGACCTGCCATTCTCCCTGGAACTGGTGCTTGTAGTCCTGTCCCCAGCAGACGCCCCAGGCCTCTTCGATGGCGATCTTCGAGATACGGGTCAGAATCTCGTCGGGTACGCGGGGACGGCCATTGTCGAAACGGTCTCCCTCCCACTTCGGGGTCATCAGGAGGATGTCATCGCGGTTGTCGAAATGCACGGTGGGTCACCTTTCTTGAGGTTGGGTTTTTCCAGCCCGGACATGTTGAGCACTGGCCGGGCTCATGTCAATCAGGGCGGCCTCGACGGGACCCCGGGGTTGCCTATCTTGGGGACCGCAATCCGCCGCTCCGAACCCGGTCACCGGGAGTATACCGATGAAGATCGCCGTCAACCTGCCCCCCGAGCCCGGCCTGCCCTGGACCCTGATGCGCCAGTGCGGCGTCGAACATGCCGTCTGCCACAAGGGGCTGAAGACGATCCCCAACGCACCTGAGGACGAGCAGCCCTGGAGTCTGACGGGACTGAGAGGCTGGAAGGAGACCTACGAGAAGATCGGCGTGGAACTGGCCGTCATCGAGGGCCGGCCCGGTATGGAGAACATCAAACTTGCACTGCCCGGCCGCGACGAAGAGATCGACGTCGTCTGCCACATGCTGCGCAACATGGGTGAGCTCGGAATCCCCGTTTGGTGCAGCTCCTGGATGCCGATCCTGGGGGTCATGCGCACGAGCCGTGACCAGCCCACGCGGGGGGGCGCCACGGTCAGCGCCTACCACCACGAGCACGTCCGCGACGAACCGCTGACCGAACACGGCGTCGTCACAGAAGAGCAGCAGTGGGAGAATCTGAAGTACTTCCTGGAGCGCGTCGTCCCCGTCGCCGAAGAAGCGGGAGTGAAGATGGCCATGCACCCCGATGACCCGCCCCTGTCACCGATCCGCGGCGTCGCCCGCATCATGAGCACGATCGACAACTACCAGCGCCTGATCGACCTGGTGCCGAGCCCGATGAACGGCATCGGCCTGTGTCAGGGGAATTTCGCCCTGATGACGGACGACCTGCCCGCCGCGATCCGCCATTTCGGCGAGCAGGACAGGATCCACTTCGTCCACATGCGCGACGTGCGCGGTACACCCGACCATTTCCAGGAGGCCTTCCACGACGACGGTCAGTCAGATCTTGTGGAGTGCTGGCGCGCCTACAAGGATGCCGGCGTCGGGGGGGTCTGTCGACCGGATCATTACCCGGCGATGGGTGATGGCGAATACGCCGATGAACTGCGCATCGCCCGGCTCTTCGCCGTGGGGTATCTCAAAGGCATCCGCGAGGCCGTCTACGCTGAGAACTGAACCGAATCTTCAGGGCTCGTAGGGCTCCTCCACGACCGTCGCCTCGATGGCTGCCCGAAGCTCGGCAAGGATCGCCTCCACCCGTCCGGCGATGTCGGCCACGGGCACTTCGTCTCCCTTGCCCTCGTCGGTGCGCACCTTCAGTTCCATGATCTCCTTCTTCAGGCCACGGTCTCCCACGGTGATGCGCACCGGACAGCCGATGAGATCGGCATCGTTGAACTTGACCCCCGGGTTCTCCTTGCGATCGTCGTAGAGCACCTCGATCCCACGGGAGATCAGTTCGGCGTAGAGCCCTTCCGCCGCGGTTCTGGCATCGCCATCACTCTTGGCCAGGGACACGAGATGGACCTGGTACGGAGCGATCGTCACCGGCCAGACGCACCCGGCGTCGTCGTGAGAGTGTTCGGCCACGCAGGCCAGAAGACGACCGACGCCGATGCCATACGATCCCATGATGATCGACTGAGCCCTGCCGTTCTCGTCGAGGAAGCTGGCGCCCAGAGCGTCGGTGAAACGCGTGCCAAGCTGGAAGATGTTGCCTACCTCGACACCTCTGGCAAGTGACAGCGGCTTGCCGCAGCGATGGCAGGCATCTCCTTCCCCCGCCGAGGCGATATCGGCCACCGTCGTCGCCTCCCAGTCGCGGCCGTAGTTCACATCTTTCATGTGAAAGCCGTCCTCGTTGGCGCCCGCCACGAGGTTGGCGGCTGCCGGGATCGACTCGTCGGCGATGACGAGCACGTCCTGCAGACCGATGGGAGAAGCGTACCCGGCGACGGCGCCCACCGCCTTGATCTCGTCGTCATGGGCCGGACGGAGCTCGAGGGCGCCGGCGGCATTGGCCACCTTCGTCTCATTCACCTCGAGATCCCCTCGCACGACGGCGAAGATCAGTTTCTCTTCGTCCCCTTCTCCGTCCTCGTCCTTGTAGCGCCCCATGAAGAACACGGCCTTGGCCGTCTGCCGGGACTCAATGTCGAGCAGCTGCGCCAGGTCCTCGATCGTCTTCGTCTCCGGCGTGGCGATCCTCTCCATGACCGCAGGGTCGGCAGCGACCGGTTCGGATCGGGCGAACTCAGCGACCTGTCCGTTGGCCGAGTATCCGCAGCCCTCACAGCGGACGATCGTGTCCTCACCGACATCGCTCAGAAACATGAACTCATGGGACACCTTTCCTCCCATGATCCCCGAGTCAGCGGCCACAGCCACGATCGGTATGCCGCACCGCCGGAAGATGTTGAAGTAGGCCTGGTGGTGGGCTATGTACTGCCTCTCCAGACCCTCCTGTGTCGCATCGAGGGAATACGAGTCCTTCATGGTGAACTCGCGCACTCTCAGCAGACCCGACGTGGGCCGGGCCTCATCGCGCCACTTGGTCTGGAAATGGTAGATCATCTGCGGCAGCTGGCGATACGACTTGATCTCTTTGCGTGCCAGGTCGGCGGCGATCTCCTCATGGGTTGTGGCCAGCACCATGTCGCGACCGTGGCGGTCCTCGAAGCGGGTCAGTGAGTCGTCATATTCGAGATAGCGACCCGACTCCTTCCACACCTCGGCGGAGTGCACCACCGGCATCTTGATCTCCTGGCCGCCGATGGCTTCCATCTCGGCCCGGATGATCGCCTCGATCTTGCCCAGTGCTCTCTGCGCCAACGGCAGGTAACTGAAGACACCACTGGCGAGTTGACGCATGAATCCTGCCCGCAGCAGCAGGATGTGACTGGCCACCTCGGCATCATTCGGTGCTTCGCGCAGGGTCTGGCTGAACAACTGACTCATTCGCATAGTGTGTCCTGTCTTCTCAGTCCTTTTCGTGTCTCATCAGCGTGCCCATGGCACGGTACATCACCCAGACGGACAGCCACACCCACAGCGCAGCGATGGGATAGGCCAGCCAGGGCAGTCCCCAGTACGCGGCCAGGATGCCGGCGTCGGTGTACTGGGCGAACAACCACAAGTCGGAGTGGAAGTCGTGGAAACTGTAGAGGCAAAGCATCACCCCCAGCCACACGGCACAGGCGGCGCCCGCCCTGGCCGAGTACATGGCCAGGCAGACCAACGCCAGTCCACCCAGAATCCCGAGGTAGAACCCGGCCCCACCCACCGGCGTATAGGCCATCGTCATACCCATGGTGACGGCACCCACGAGCAGGACGAAGAACCGCTGCAACTGGGGCAGTATTCCGGCACCGATGAGGGCCGCCCCGATCAGTGCCGATCCCACGTACCCGGCCGAAATGATCAGCGGCGGCCACCCGCCGCTGGTCAGGGTATGTCCCGATTCCTCCCAGGCGGTGTGCATCTCGATGACATCGCCCCCCGTCATCAACGAGGCGGAGGCGTGGCACACCTCGTGCACCATCACGACAAAGACCCTGAAGGGCTTGATCAACGCCGTGTTCCACAGCAGCAGGGCACCCACGGCACACAGGAAATGGAACCGGAAGCGCCACAGGATCGTCGCCGTACGACGTACCCGTTTTCCCAGAGGCTGCCGCCGTTTTGCCAGGGAGGTCCTCTGCTTACTCGGCCGAACGAGTGGCGATCTTGTCGGTGATCATCGTCACCGCGGCATCAGCTCCCATGGGATCCATGTTGTCACCGGACCGCAGCCTGATAGCGACCTGCCCATCCTCCACCTCGCGATCACCGAGGATCATCATGAACGGTATCTTCTGTTTCTGCGCCGCCCTGATACGGTAGTTGAGCGTCTGGTCCGCATGTGATTCGGCTCGGACGCCCTCCGCCCGCAGAGCCGCCAGCACCTTGGCACCGTACTCCTGATGACGCTCAGCGATCGGCAGAACGACGGCCTGCACCGGGGCCAGCCACGGCGGGAAAGCCCCCGCATAGTGCTCGATCAGAAAGCCGATCATGCGCTCGTGTGTGCCCAGTGGGGCCCGGTGAATACACAACGGCGTTTCGTCGCCACCTTCCGTTGTTGTGTAGTGCAGCCCGAACCTCTCCGGTACAGCGAAATCGACCTGGTTCGTGGCGATACTGAACTCGCGCCCGATGGCGGACCAGATCTCGACGTCGATCTTCGGCCCGTAGAAGGCGGCCTCGCCGGCGACCTCCTCATACGGGATGCCCCCGTTCTCGAGCGTGCGGCGCACCATGTCCTCCGTCTTCTTCCACAGCTCCGGTGCGTCGACGTACTTCTTGCCGAGCCCCTCCTCGGAGTGTGTCGAGAACCGCATCATGTACTTCTCGATGCCGAACAGCTCGAAGTACTTCAGGTACATGCGACAGACGGCGAGGAACTCCTCTTCGAACTGATCGATGCGGCAGTAGATGTGCGCGTCATTCATCTGCATCGACCGCACCCGCATCAGACCGAACAACTCGCCCGACTGCTCATACCGGTAGCACGTGCCGTACTCCGTCAGCCGGATCGGCAGATCACGGTAGGAGCGCGGCTCCGAGCCGAAGATCTTGTGATGGTGCGGACAGTTCATCGGCTTCAGGTAGTACGTCACCCCCTCCATCTCCATGGGAGGGAACATCGATTCTTTGTAATACGGCAGATGACCGGATGTCAGGTAGATGCTGTCCTTGGCGATGTGCGGTGTGCGCACCCGCAGGTAGTCGGCTTCCGTCTCCGTCTCCTTCGCCAGCTTCTCCAGCTCGTCGATCAGCACAGTTCCCTTTGGCTGCCACAGCGGCAGACCCGGGCCGACCTCGTCGTCGAAGAAGAACAGCTCCAGCTCCTGCCCGAGGCGGCGATGGTCCCGCTTCTTCGCCTCCTCCAGCATCTTCATGTGATGGTCGAGGGCTTCGCGCGTGGCGAAGGCCGTGCCATAGATGCGCTGCAGCATCTTGCGACTCTCGTCCCCACGCCAGTAGGCGCCGGCCACGTTGAGCAGCTTGTAGTGCTTGACCTGCCCCGTGCTCAGCATGTGCGGCCCCCGGCACAGATCGACGAAGTCCCCATCCTTATAGAAGGTGAGCGTCTCCTCCGCATCGAGATCTTCGAGCAGTTCGAGCTTGTACGTGTCGCCCTCGAGTCGGCTGAGCGCCTCGTCGCGGCTGACCTCCTCGCGCTCGAAGCGGTGGTTCTGCTTCACCACGCGCTTCATCTGTTTCTCGATCGCCTTCAGGTCCTCCGGTGTAAACGGTTCCTCCACATCGAAGTCATAATAGAAGCCGTCGTCGATGGCCGGCCCGATGGCCAGCTGCGCGTCGGGAAACAGGTGCCTGACCGCCTGGGCCAGCACATGGGACATGCTGTGCCGGTAGATCCACGCCGCTTCGGGGTCATCCCAGGCCATCAACTCGACTTCGGCATCCGCACCGAGCTCTGTGTGGAAGTCGATGCGGCTCTCCTCGCTGCTGCGTGCCGCGATGAACTCCCGCAGCATCGTCTTGTCGTGCTCGATGAGGATGTCACGCAGGTTGCCCCCGCCCTCGTGTTCGAGCACCTCTCCTTCCCGTATTTGGATTCTCACGCTGTTTCTATCTCACTCCAGTCCAGTATTCCATGAAAAAAAGCCCCCTGTCGATATGTCGGTCGACAGCGGGCTTTCTCGTCAATGTCAGTTCGAGATCGGGTCTTACCCCGGAAACACCACCATCGTCTGTCCGTCACGAGTACCCGTGGCGGGCGGTGTGGTCGTAGGGGTGGACGTCATCCGGCGCAGGGCGATCCCGCCCACTCCGGCGACCTGTACGATCCGGTCGTATGACATCCTGATTGACTCCGTCTTGAAGGTAATTCGGTCGGTTGGAACGAGTTAAGTATAGCCGGGGGGGTTGGAGGATGTCAAGAAACCGGCATCGGCACCGCCCGCGAGTCCTCCGTCCGAATCGACCAGTCCGCCAGATGCCCCCGCATCATCGCGACCACATCCGTATGCTCAGCCAGGTGTGCCACATTCGTCACCTCCCAGGGGTCGTTCTTCAAATCATACAGCTCATCCAGGTCCCCCATGGGATCGTGCACGTACTTCCACTCCCGCGTGCGCGCCATCTTGCGCCGGCCCTCCGCCTCACGCCACTGCAGCGAGTTCATCAGCGCTCGCCGCCCGTACGGCTGCTCCATCTGCTCCAGATCTGCCATCGTGAAGGCGGGCCCCCCGGCGCCGTACTCGCTGAACGTGACTTCCCTGCCCGGCCCATCCTCCACCACCGATGGCAGCGGCTCCCCGTGCATCGACCGCGGCACGTCCAAGCCCTGCAGACCCAGCACGGTGGGCACGATGTCGATCAGATTCACCGGGCTGTCCTCCCGCACGCCGCCGGAGACCTGCCCCGGCCACGATACAACCAGGGGCACGCGCGTCAGGCAGTCGTAGAACACGCCCCCCTTGCACTGCATGCCGTGCTCGCCCATGAAGTCGCCGTGGTCTGAGCAGTAGACGACGATCGTGTTCTCCCGCAGGTTCAGCCGGTCGAGGGCAGCGGTGATCTGTGAAAGGCCGTCGTCGAGGTACTTGACCATACCGTAGTAGACCCCCTGCACACCCATCATGTCTTCCGGGTCGTCGTCGTCGAAGCCGAGGATCTTGTTCAGCACCCGGTTGCGCTCGGGCACCGTCTCCGGGTCGGCGAACTCGTCCCGGCGCCAGGGCGGCATCTCGACACGATCCGCCGGAAACATGTCGGCATACTTCTCGGGGCACACCCAGGGCTCGTGGGGATCGGGGAACGACACCCACAGAGCGAAGGGATCGTTCTGGTGTTCTTCGAGAAACCGCACCGTCTGCCCGGCGATAAGACCTGTACCACTGTCCTCCAGCGGCAGGTCGTTGGTGCCGTAGGCAAATCGTGGGCTCTGCGGTGTCATGTTCTTGCGTGCCGCGTGGGCGGCGTCGATGCCGGCACGTGGGCGGAACCACTCCATGCCCTTCGTCGAAGGCTCCGTGATGCCGCCGTGGCCGCACTCACACCAGGTGTCGAACAGCGCCAGGTCCTCGGCCGTCTCGAAGCAGTGATTCTTGCCGATCAGTCCGTTGTGATAACCCGCCTCCTTCCAGATCTGGAAGGCATGCACGGCGTGGGGGGACATGAGCGTCTGGTTGCGACGCCCTCCGTGGGAATGGGGAAACTGACTCGTCCACAGAGACTGACGCGCCGGCCCGCAGAGCGGATGCGGCGTGACGGCACAGTCGAACAGCACGCCGTCTCCGGCCAGGGACGCCAGGGCCGGCGTCTCGCAGAAGGTGTTGCCCCACAGATGGCTCGACGTCGCCTTCTGCTGGTCGGTCATGATCACGATGACATTCGGTGGATTCTGCGACATCTGTCTCGTTATCCTTCTCCTTGAGGGGACGGTGGATACAGACCCAGAACTCCCCTGCCGGCCTCCACCACCTTCGTCGCTGTTTCTACTGCTGCGGCAACTGCTGTTCCGGGTGACTCGCCTCGGGCCAGCCCGTCGACGAGCTGGGCGTTGAAGCAGTCCCCCGCACCCACGCTGTTGCCCTCCACCTGTCGAGTCGCCACCTGGCCCTGATCCTGCGCCGTGGCCCAGGCGGCGCCAGCCGCACCACGTTTCACCACCACGAGGCTCGGGCCTGAATCTACTGCCGCCCGCGCCATACCGGCTGCGTCGTCGATGCCCGGCACCCAGACAGCCAGTTCTTCCTCGGTACCTGACAGCACATCAACCGCGGACCACAACCGCAGCATGTCGGCTCTCTCCACCCGGCCCGAAAACCATGGGCTGGGATCAAACAACACCCGGATGCCGGAATCCCGCAATCTCACACATACTTCGGTCAACCGGCGCAGGTCATCGGCACCGACGGCACCGTATCCGGAGGCCACATACCAGTCCGACGACCCAAGTGGCGAACCGGCGGCCCAGTCCACGGGACCACCCCGGTAGTAGGATGACTGACGCTCGCTGCCACTGACATGGATCACGTGCGTCGCCGACGCGGTCCCGGCGGCAGGCTCCGGGTCGAGCACGACACCTGCCTGCCGCAACCAGCCGGCGAGCAGCATGCCGAATGAATCGTCGCCAAGATTCGTCGACAGCGTCACCGAATGCCCCAGCCGCGACAGCAGGTACGCGGGCGCGGCGCCACACCCGCCAAGTGTCACTGTGACCGGCTCGTCGAGGAGCTGCACGTTCGCCCCCCAACCGTCCGCCCCGGCTTCGGTGAGAGGCCCACCGTGGGCTACGATGTCTAGCACGGTGTTGCCGGCGACGTGGATCCGCGCCATTTACAGCGGACACACCAGCTCGTTGTCGAGCAGCTTGCCGTTGCCCGAGTAATCCACCGGCACTTCCACCACGTGCACTCCGGTCGTCTCCAGGCAGTGCTGCAGTGTCGGCACCAGGTCCTCGGTGCTCTCCACCCGATGACCGTGAGCCCCGTACGCCTCGGCGTAGCGCACGAAATCCGGATTGCCGTAGTCGAGACCGAAATCGTTGAAGCCCATACCCGCCTGTTTCCACTTGATCATGCCGTAGGCGTCATCGCGCAGAATCAACACGACGATGTTCATACCGAACCGCACCGCCGTCTCCAGTTCCTGCGAGTTCATCATGAAACCGCCATCGCCGCAGATGGCCATGACCTTCTCTTTCGGGTGGACGAGATGCGCCGCCATGGCCGACGGCAGTCCGGCTCCCATCGTCGCCAGGGCGTTGTCGAGCAGCACCGTGTTCGGTGCATGGGCAGGGTAGTTGAGGGCGAACCAGATCTTGTAGACACCGTTGTCGAGGCAGATGACGCCTGAGTCCGGCATGACCTCGCGCACACAGCGCACCAGGCACTGCGGCTTGATGGGAAAGCCAGGGTCCTGCTCGCCTTCACGGGCCACCTCGTTCACCCACTCCCTGACTCGCAGGTAGTAGTCGAAGTCCCACGCATCCTGTGGCTCGATCTTCTCCGCAATCTGCCACATGCTGTTGCCAATGTCACCGAGCACCTCAAGCTGCGGGAAGTAGACGGGATCGACCTCGGCGGAGGAGAAGTTGATGTGTACGACTTCGAACCCTCCGTGTTCCATGAAGAAGGGCGGCTTCTCGACGACATCGTGCCCGACGTTGATGACCAGGTCCGCCCGCGCCACAGCACAGTGCAGCGTGTCGTTGGCCGATAGCGCCGCGTTGCCCAGGAAGAGGGGGTGCCGCTCATCCAGTACGCCCTTGCCCATCTGCGTGCTGAAGAAGGGGATCCCCGTCTTTTCGACAAACAGCTCCAGCATGCGTGACGTGCGCTTGCGGTTGGCGGCAGCCCCCACCAGCAGCAGCGGCCTCTCGGCCCTCTCGATCTTCTCCACGGCACGAAACACCGCCTTGTCTTCGGCCACGGGCCGACGTACACGGTCCTTCGGGAATAGCCGCGTGTCCTCAACCTGCTCAGCTGCGATGTCTTCGGGCAGTTCGAGATGTACCGCACCCGGGCGTTCCTCTTCTGCCAGGCGGAAGGCCTCGCGTATGCGGGACGGGATATTCTCGCCGCTGACGATCTGGTGGGTGTACTTGGACAACGGCTTCATCATCTCTACCACGTCGATGATCTGGAAACGGCCCTGCTTGCTGGTCTTGATCGGCTTCTGGCCGGTGATCATCAGCATGGGCATGGCCCCCAGCTGCGCGTACCCCGCAGGGGTCACCAGGTTGGTCGCCCCCGGTCCCAGCGTCGACATGCAGACCCCGGCTTTGCCCGTGAGACGGCCATACGTGGCGGCCATGAACCCGGCAGCCTGCTCGTGGCGGGTCAGCACCAGCTGGATCTTCGAGCCCTGCAGCGAATTGAGTACATCCAGGTTCTCCTCCCCGGGGATGCCGAAGATGTACTCGACTCCTTCCGCCTCCAGGGCCTTCACGAACAGGTCCGACGCCTTCATGCTGTCTCTCCCACCATGGTCTCGATTGCCGTCCTCTATCTGAGTCCCAGATCCTCGTACAACGCGCTCAGTGCACGGCGGAAACGCTCCCCGTGGGCTGCCTCGCCAGGGCGTCCGTTGACGATCATGGCGACCGCCAGTCCGTGTTCCGGATCGGCAAACCCGGTGCAGCACTGACTTCCCCCGTGTCCGAAGGTACGGTGTGAACAGTGTCGGCCATAGCCGTAGGGCACCGTGTCAGCGCCATGTTGGTTGGAGTCCAGCACGAAGCCCAGCCCCCAGTCGATGACGTGGCGGAAAGACTCGTCCATCAGTCCCTCCCTGTGCCGCTGGACCATGGCCGCCACCGTCGCCGGCTGCAGCACGCGGTCACCGTCGGGACCCATGCCACCAGCCAGCAGCATTTCGTAGAACCGCCGCAGATCGTCAACCGTGCCGCAGGCGCCAGCTCCGGGAGAGCAGTATGACGCCCCTGTCTCCCCTGCCGGAATCGGCTCCGAACCTGTGGTGTCGAACAGAGGCGCCAGACGATCGCCGAGGGTGTCGGCCACGTCTGCAGAAGCCCACAACCAGGTCTGTGCCATCCCCGCGGGACGGAGCACGTGTTCGGTCACGTACTCTTCCGGAGCAACCCCGGAAACCTGGCGCACCACCTCTCCGAGAATCTGCCACCCGGAACGCGCCTGGTACGCGGCGCGACGGCCCGGTACCCAGTCTCGCTCGAGACGACTGGCGCAGATCCGCTGCACCGCATCCTGGGATGAGTCGGCCCGTCCGTCCAGGTCGAACATGGAGCGGAACCCGCCGGTGTGGGTCAGCACGTGCCGCAGCGTGATGCTTTCCTTGCCCCGGTCCGCGAATGCCGGCACCCATCTCACCACGGTGTCGTCCAATCCGAGTTTTCCCTGCTCCCAGAGTTGAGCCACGGCCGTTGCCGTGAGTAGCTTGCCGGCCGACAGCCAGGGGATCACGACATCCGGGGTCATCGGTACGCCGGGACGCATCTCCCCGGACGACCACTGCACCAACCGGCCTGAGAGCGACATCGACAGCAGGGCACCCGTATGGGCGCCGGACTCACAGTACTCGGCCAGCACTGTTTCGGTGCGACAGATCAATCCGGGTCGAGGATCTGCTCGATACGTGTCAACAGCTCCCGCATGGTGACCGGCTTCTGCACCACGCCGTCGGCCCCCGACACCTCTTCGTCCGCTGTGGTATACCCGGTGAAGATGACGACCTTGATCTCAGGTCGCAGCCGGCGCATCTCGATCAGCACCTCCTGCCCTGACATGGCAGGCATGGACATGTCGAGCAGGACCAGGTCGATCGGCTCCTGGCTGGAGACGATCTCGATGCCGGCAGCGCCACTGTCGGCGACCAGGACACGATAGCCCTGTACTTCGAGAAGCCGGCTCGTCGTCACCCGCACGATCTCCTCGTCATCGATGATCAGAAGAGCCTTCTGAGCGCCTGGGCCGGTCGGCCTGGTGACGGCTGTCTCGTCGGCACTGTCCTGGGCGCGGCCGACAGGCAGGTAGATGCGGAATGTGGTGCCGACTTCAGGCTCACTCTCACACGTCATCCAGCCCTCGTGCTGGCTGACGATCCCCTACACGGTCGCCAGACCGAGGCCGGTGCCTCGATCGACGGGCTTGGTGGTGAAGAAGGGCTCGAAGATGTGCCGCTGGGTCTCGCTATCCATGCCGATGCCGTTGTCACGGATCTGGACCTCCACGTGAGGTCCTTCGGTCGCGTCGAGGTGGTCCGATGCCTCCTCGCCCGAAACGTGTACGATCTCGGCCCGCAGGCGGATGAGGGGCGACTCTGTCCCGCCGTCGTACACGGCATCACGGGAGTTGATCAGTATGTTGAGGAGCACCTGCTGCAGCAGACCGGGATCGCCGACGACGTGAATCTCTTCCTCGAGATCGGTCTCGATGGCGATCTTGCGATCGAAGGTGCGACGGCAGATCTCGATCGTGTTCTGCACGATAGGTCTCAGCTGGACACTCCGTATGGCGGGCTTGATTCCCTGACGGGCAAACACCATCAACTGGCGAATCATGTCCGCCGCCCGGTGCGTCACCCGGTCAGCGTCGGCGAGCCGGTGCCCCATCTCGCCCTCGGCATCGAGGATGGCCAGCTGCAGGTTCCCGGAGATGCCCTGCAGCATGTTGTTGAAGTTGTGGGCGATGCCTGCCGTCAACTGGCCCACTGCCTCCATTTTCTGCGACTGGCGCAGCTGCTCTTCCAGCAACGCGTTTTGCGCTTCCATCTCCTTGCGTTCGGTAACATCCTCGGTAAACCCGTGAATCTCCTGGCGACCGGTTGCCGGATTCGCCACGAGGGTCAACAGACCCCGTACCCAGATCTCACGTCCGCTCTTGTGACGCATGGCATAACCGAACTCGGTATGCTGTTGCCCCTGTACCGTCCGCATCAACTCCGCCCGGTCCTGTGGATTGACGTAGAGCTGCTCGCCGGTGACTCCCTTCCATTCTTCTTCGGTGTATCCGTACATGGTCCGGGCCATCGGATTCGAGTAGAGAATCGTCCCGTCCAGCAGCGAGTAAACGACAGCAAGGGGTAGATTCTCCAGCATGTGCCGGTATCGCTCCTCGCTCTCCTCGAGACGCCCGAAGTCCCGCAGCCGTTGGAAGCCCGCGGCGACGACACCGGCAAAAGACTCCACGGTCTGGATCATGTCGTCGGTGAAGGTGCCACCATCCTGGCGACTGACACCCAGTGAGCCGCCACCAGGCAACGGCGCCTCCACGAGGCAATACGTCTCCCAGTCTTCAAACGCCGAATCTCTGAGCTGCTCGGGCCCCACGACGACCGACCTTCCCGTCTCCCACACCTGCCGGACCCACGGATAGTCGTCGAGTGGCAGGCTTTCTGCCGGCACGGGAAAATCAGAGGTGTAGTAGGTGTCGTAGTGACCGGGTGTACTGGCAGGAAACTGTACGGACAATCCGTCCACCGGCACACCCAGATCACGCAGTGCGGCCATCATGTCTCTGTGCTGCGGCCCGTCCCGCAAGCTGTGCATTGAAAGGATCTGGTCGCGCGCACGGCTCAGCACGACCTCTTTCCTCAGGGCATCCTGCCGTTCGGCGGCCAGACGCTCAGCCTCACGCGAGCGCTCTCGCAGAGCCTGCAGGTCGCGTACCCGGTGGAACCCCTCCTGAAGGAGGCCCGTCATCCGGCTCAGCAGTGCCTGCTCGCGCTCGGGAAAGGCGTCGGCTTCACGACTGTTGATGGCGAACGTGCCCGACTCAAAGGGTACGTCGATGACGGATCGGATGGGCGGTCCCCAACCGGCCTCAATCAGTTCGAGCTCGCCCCAGGGGTCGTCGATGTGCAGATCCGGCCGATACGCAGGGACGCCCGCCTTCATGAACTCCATGACCCGCAGGTTCTCCCCTGCATCCTCCGAAACCGACCACCCGCCGCGGTCGTCCTCGAAGGAGTAGAAACCGACCTGGCCGGTACTCTCGTCCACATGGTTGATGCTGATGCCGTGGAAGTTGACGCCCAGATCGCGAAGACTGCCACCGATAGCGCGGAGTACTTCGTCCACCTGTTCCGGTTCGACCATACGCCAGATCTCGTCCCGGATCCGCTGTATGGCCTCAGTTTCGGCCTCGTGGCGTTCGCGCTCCTCGAGTTGCACCTGCAGCTGCCGATAGGCGGCACGGATCTGCATTGCGTGCGCGCCCATCCGCCGGGTCATCTCGCGCCGCATGTCCTCCAGCGAGGATTCCTCCGCCTGCCGCGCACTGATATTCCGCGCCACGCCCTGGGTGTAGAGGAAATCCGCCGAGCTTGGTCGGTCGGAGGAGTACACACCCTCGGCATCGATCTGCACCAGGGGCCGGGTGGTATCCGACTCATTCCATTCGAAGGGCATGCTCTTGTTGTCAGCGAAAACGAGACGCAGCTCGAAGGACCGTGTGCTGCGTTCGCCGGTACGGCGATCGTCGACGCGGTGGCGTGCCCTTTCGCGATCCTCGGGATGGATCAGATCGAAAAGACTGGTGCCGATCAGCTCGGCCGGGTCGAGGCCATACTCGCGCACGGCCTCATTGATGAAGAGAATTCATCCTTCTGCGTCGACCCGGTAGATGATATCGGGAACGGCATCGACGATGGCGTGCAGTTCATCATCGAGCGCCTTGAATTGACGCCTTATTTCGCCGAGCTCCTTCATGGCATCAAAAAGAAGGAAATCCAGCGCAATCTGGCGAACTGGAACGGAGCTCTACGGCGAGAGTCCCAGCAGAGCGCCGATGAGGGCGTATGACCCGTCCTCCTCGAGCCCGCTCTCCTTGCGACCGCGCTTGATCAGCTCAGCGGACGTCGTGATGCCCCGCTCGGCGAACACGGCACCGGCGCGGTGGGCGATCTCGCGGACGAAAGCAGACGCCGCCGCATCCTCGACCCCCGCCACCGTCGCCGCCGCGGTGATCCAGCGGCTGGCGTCCTCGTCGTGAGCCCCGGAGAGCCTCCCTAATAAATCGACCAGATACTTGCGCGACTGGTCCCGCCGACACCCTGCCGCCGTCGCCATGTCGACGACGAAGAAGTCGACCCGGCTCGTGATCCGCTGCTCGACAACCCGGCTCAGCTGTCGGTGAATCACGGCGTAGAACGTGTCGATCTGAGCATCTGACAGATCCGGATCGCGTTCGAGGGCACGCAAGTACTCGGGCGCCCGCACCCCTTCGCGGCGTGCCAGCAGCTTCCGGTTCAGCCGCGCCCGCAAGGATCCGGTGGTCGATCTCGCCGCCGAGGAGGCGACCTCACCTTCCTCGGAGGGGGTCTCCCGCCCCGTCGATGTGACGGCGGCCCCTGTCGCCGTAGGGCGTGCCACGGAGGCGGCTGCCTGCCTGGCAACGGCCGCGGTGCTTTCTGCCCGGGCCTCTTCAGCGGCCTCGGCGTCTCTGGCGCGGGCGATGGCCTCGGTGATCCGTGGATCCAGGGAAGGCCCGGCCTCCGGGGCGGGTTCTTCCCGTCTCGTCGGTTCAGGTTCGGGGCGCGGTCTCAACTCCTGGGGTTGACCGGTCAGCTCCAGTTTGCCCTGCCACCAGATCCAACGGTCCTCCTCGCGGGAAATCTTGATGGCCACATCCTCCCCTGGCCGGTCGGAGTCGGTGAACAGGAACATGGCGTCAAAGCGGTCGCCCGGCTGCGGATAGGCCTCCATCCAGTCCCAGGGAATGGCCATCTCAAAGGTTCGTACCTCACCGCGACTGAGGGCGGCGACACGTATCGGTGGACGCACCATCTCGGGTTGCCGCTGACGCCCTCCCCACCAGTAGAGCTCTCCGTCCCCTGTTCGCGGGGCAAACCACAGATTGTATCCGGCGCTGACGCCGGGCTCCCGGAGGAAAACCTTCATGTGGTCGTAATAGAACACGCGGTCCTTGCGTTGTCCCCCTGATCCCTGCCACTCCCGCTGGTCGGGAGACACCTGCCCGGCGTCGAGAGTGTCATCCGTCACGGCCGCCGCAACGTAGAGAGCCTCGGCATCCCACTGCACGAGAACGACGGCGTCGTGATCGTCACCGTCCTGGAATACGCCCCGCAGGCCGATACCGTCCCCTGCCGGTTCAACCCCGATCCAAGCCGCATTCCCCCATTCATGCAGATCGCCGTCGATGGTCACGGGGTGCAGCGGCAGGGGCACTTCCGTCGCCACCGAAGGGTGTGCGGTAGAGCAGCAGATGAAGCAGAGGATGACGACGAGGCGTCGCATCAGCTGCCCTGTTCCCGCTTGCGGGACACCGCCCAGGCGGCATCGTCGTCGGCCAGATCGACGGCCTGAACGCCACCGCTGAACTGCGATTGAAGGTATTCGTAGGTCTGTTGCATTTCACCGTCGGGGTACTGCCAGTCATGCAGATAGTGAACGGCGGACACGTTGGCCTGCAGCAGCTCTTTCGTACAGCCGAAGCACGGGCGCATCGTGGAATAGAGCGTCGTACCCTCCGTGGCGATGCCGAAACGGGCCGCCGCCAGCAGTGCGTTCTGCTCCGCGTGCACACAGATGCAGATATCGTACGCCCGACCCGACGTGTACCGTTCTCGATCGGCGCAGCGCGGGCATCCGCCGTCCGTACAGTTCGTCATGTTCGCCGGCGTGCCATTGTAGCCTGTGGAGATGATGCGATCCTCGAGCACGAGGATGGCCCCGACACGATTGCCCAGACAATCAGCCCGCGCCCGCACCGCCAGGGCGATGCCCATGTAGTAGGCGGCTCTCTCAGGCCGCTTCCGTTCGCTCACGTTCCCGTCCCTTTGTATCTTCGCTTCCATGACTGACACTGCTGCGACAGACTCTGTCGCCACCACAGCTCGCGCTCTCGACGCCGATGAACTGGCGCGCTATCGGCGGGATGGCTACATCCTGGTACCCGACCTGCTGCCCGCCACGGATATAGACGCCTTTCTCGAGCATGAAGCCAGTCACGACGGTGACGGCCCTCGGGGATTGCAGAACCATCGTACCGATGATGCCTGGGGCACCGTCGCCCGCCACCCGCAGGTCGTCGCCAAAGTTCGCCAGCTGATGAACGGTACGCCGGTCATCGTACAGAGCATGTACATGGCGAAGAAACCCGGCGGCGGCACCGGCGTGGCCCTGCATCAGGATACTCACTATATCCGCAACGAGCCAAACACGCTGACAGCCTGCTGGATCGCCTTTGGTGACACCGGGGGTGACAACGGCGGCCTGTGCGTCGCTCCCGGCAGTCACATGCAGGGACTGCTCGAGACCGACGAGGTCCGGGAGTCAGACCAGCATGCCAAGTGGGTGAATGACTACCCCATGAGCGACCGCAGCGGCAAACAGTGGACGGAAACGATGCAGTCCCATGACCTCCACGCCTATACCCGTGATGATCTCGACATGCTTGCCGTGCCCAAGGGCGGCGGAGTGTTCTTCTCGAGCCTCACCGTACACGGCTCCTACGCCAACCAGACCACCGACCGACCCCGGCTGGCTTTCGCCACACACTACGTTCGCGACGACACCTGGGTATTCCGCCAGGATCTTCAGGACATGGTCGCGGTCTGAAGGCCTAACCTGTCGGTGAGCGTCGTCGCAGTTCTTTGAGATACGCCTCCGGCTCATCGAGGATGCCGCCGGCGGCCACGAAGTAGTCGTCGTCGAGTTCGTAGACCCCGTTCCGGGCTGCCAGCCACGGCGCCCCCGCCCTCGGGTGTTCGGCCAGCATCTGCTCCCAACCGCCGTAGTTCTCCGCCCCGTTCGACTCCATCATGCCTCCGCGCACACCGGGAAAAGCCGGCAGTCTCGCCGCGATGTTCTTGTTCCATTCCACCAGCACAGGCACACAGGCGTTGTCGGCGACGAAGGCAACCATCTCCTGAGCGGTCGCCGCCTCGAGCATGTCGAAGGCCACCGACAGCGTCTTGCCCGCCGGCTTTACGGCGATGGCGCCGTACCCGGCTTGACGTCGGCCGGCCACATCGGCCGGGTCGTGCAGACTCTCGTCGGCGGCCACGAGGACGCCGAGGTCACCGACGGACTCCTCCACATCGGGAGCAAAGGGTTCCTCGAGCACGACAATCCGGTCGAGCAGGCCCACACGGTCGGCTTCGTCCAGAACCCTCCGTAGTGCGGCCTTCGAGCGATAGCGACCGTTGGCATCCAGATATAGTGCCACGTCGCCACTGTCGGTCAGAGGCGTTCTTACCCCCCGCAGGAGTGGTTGCAGCCGCTGCAGGTTGCGGCAGTCGCCGGCGACCATCTCCTCCTCCAGACCCGGGTAGCCGATCTTGAGCTTGAGCACACCCGCCCCCTCCTGCAGGAGCTCCCCGACCTGAGCATCCGGCATGTTGTAGCCCACTGCCGGCGTCAGCGCCACGCGGCTCTGACGATGCCCCAGGGCACTTGCCGCGGCGGCGGGAATCCAACCTTCGAAGTCGGTCACGTCCCTCCGTCTCGCCCACAGAACCCAGGCGGCGTTGTCGAGCGCGACCAGGGCGTTGAGAACGAAGGTCGACTGCAGATCGACGCCTCGACCCGTGGCCACTCGGGCGAACTGTTCGGCCTCTTTTCTGACGGCTGCCAGCAGGTCTGGAGGACGTTCCCAGTCCGTCGACAACGACGCCTGCAGGGCCCTCTCGAGGGTTGCCACCATGAGGGCATTGCCCCCGGTTTCGGTATGAGAGGCGAAGACCCGGGCGTCGGACCAGAGGACGGCCAGGCCGCCGATCCCACAGGCTTCTGTGCCGGCATCGTCCCGCAGACGCACCACGAGATTCCACTTCTCGTGGAAGGCGGAGCCCTTGAAAGCGAAGGGCCTGGCGAAGGGCTCGCGCTGAATATCGAGATCCGCGTGAGTGATTCTCATCTTCGTCGATTCCTGTCCCTTGCCCCCGGGGCTACTGACATCGGATACTTAACAACATCGGGATGTATGCCTGCCTCGATCCAGCCTCCGGGAGATCTTCATGAACCCACGGGAACAGCGTATCATGGCCGCGATCTTCGCGGCGGCAGCGATCTATCTGTTCGAGTGGAATGCGCTCTTTCTGCTCGGCATTGGTGGCATCATCTACTGGATCTTGCGCAATCGTCGTTGACATTTCTGCCCTGGTTTATGTTACTACGGCAGAAGGACTTGCCTCATGCGACCCATCGACCTCCAGGACAATCTCTCGAAAGCGCCGCTCGCCGGCCGCGAGCAGGGCATTCAGCAGTCCAGTGCCGAGCTCGGCCAGCGACATGGTGCTCAGGAACTGAATCGCCAGCACGCGCACGATCAGACACGCACGAAAGCCAGCGAAGAAACCGAGGGGCCCGACAACCGCGTCGACGACCACGATGACGGCCGCGGCCAGTACCAGGGCCAGCACGGGAGCCGCCGCGAGCCCGACGACCAGCAGGAACCCGTCGAACGCCCCCGCCCCTCCGAGACATCCCGCGAAATCGACTTGATGGCCTAAGCCAGCTTGCTGGCCCAGCTTTGCTGCTCAACCAGCTTGCTGGTCAGCAGCTCCGCCTATTGGTAGGACTCGGTACGATCCCCACCGTTGACCGTCAGATTCTGGCCGGTGAGATAGCTTGCCGCGTCAGAGACTAGAAATGCCACAACACTGGCGATCTCCTGCGCTTCTCCCGGGCGCCCCAGGGGAATCGTGTCGATGAAGCGTTCGAGTACGGCCGGGTCGCGACGATCCATCGCCCCCTGTCCCATGCCGGCGGCGATCAGCCCCGGTGACAGGGCGTTGACCCGGATGTTGTCACGCGCCACCTCCTTCGACAGCACCTTGGTGAAGGCCACCAGGGCACTCTTTGTCGCCGCGTACGCGGAACTGCCTCCGGGCAGGCTGTTGACGATGTTCGAAGAGACGTTGACGATGTGACCGCCGCCCCGAGCCTGCAACAGCGGGATGGCCGCCCGGCACAGATAGAACACGCTGTTGAGGTTGACGTCGACCATGTGCAGCCAGGCATCCGTTTCGGTGTCGGCCACGTTCAGTCCTCCAACCGTGATGCCCGCATTGTTCACCAGGATATCAATCCCGCCCAGCCCATCGTCGACTCGTCGCACCAGGTCCCGGGCTGCGTCCGGGTTGGTCACATCGGCTCCGTACGCGACGGCCTGCACGCCCTGCCCCCGCAGCCGGTCCGCCAGTGAGCCTGCTGCCTCCGCGTGGGTATGATAGTGTACCGCCACGGCCATCCCGGCTGCCGCCAGGGCCTCGCAGATCGACTGCCCGATGCCTCCCGCCGCACCGGTTACAAGGGCTGTTCTGCCTGTGCTACCCGCCGTTTCTTCCATGCCTGTAATGAACCGTGCCTGGCAGGGCCGCGCAACGTCATGATTGGCTGGCGGTTGCTCGCGGTCTATACTCCCATGAACTCTCACCAGGAAAGCCGATGACGACATCACCCGACGGGCGTGGGGGCGTGCTCGCGTGGTCCTTCTACGACTTCGCCAACAGCGCCTTCACCACTCTTGTCGTCACCTTCATCTACTCCTCCTGGTTCACTCACGAGCTGGCTCCCGACGTTGTGTCCGGAACCGCCATGTGGTCACGGGGCGTGGCCCTCACCGGCATCATCGTCGCCCTGCTGTCCCCCGTCCTCGGTGCCATCGCCGATCGTCACGCCTGCCGCAAGCTGCTGCTGGCCGCCTCCACGGTGCTCTGCGTCGTCTGCACGGCCGCGCTCTACCTGCCGACACCCGGGCAGGTCGCGGCGGCCCTGACTCTGTTCGTGCTCGCCAACATCGGCTTCGAGTTGGGTACGGTGTTCTACAACGCCTTCCTCCCCGAGATCGCCCCACCCGACCGGATCGGACGAGTATCCGGCTACGGCTGGGCCCTGGGGTACGTAGGGGGACTGCTGTGTATGGGCGTCGCCATGGTCGGCCTCGTCGACAACGAAACCCCATGGCTGGGATTCTCATTGGAGGCGGGAGAAAACATCCGCGCCGCCAACCTGCTCGTCGCCGCCTGGTTCGCCCTCTTCAGCCTGCCCCTGTTCCTGCGCTTGCGCGAGCCCCGCGCTGCAACCGCATCCGTCACGGCAGGCGGTTCCCTGCGACAGCTGTGGGCAACTCTGACCAGGATCCGCGAGTATCGACAGATCTCCCGGCTTCTGCTGGCGCGCCTGATCTACAACGACGGCCTGGTCACCGTCTTCGCCTTCGGCGGCATCTACGCCATGGGAACGCTCGGCTTCACCTTCCGCGACCTCATGGTGTTCGGCGTCAGCACGAGTGTCGCGGCGGGGATCGGCGCTTTTCTTGGCGGGTATCTCGATGACTGGCTGGGTGGCAAACGTGCCGTCCTGCTGAGCCTTGGCGGCATGGTCCTGGCCTCTCTTGCGGCCGTTTCAACCCATGACACACGCGTCTTCTGGGGGGCGTCGCTGTGCATCTCGGCCCTGGCAGGTCCGGCGCAGGCGGCGAGTCGGTCGCTGCTCGGCCGATTCGTACCACGACAGATGGAAAACGAGATCTACGGCTTCTACGCCTTCAGCGGCAAGGCCACCGCCTTCGCTGGTCCCTTCCTGCTGGGTCTGCTCACCGAGGCTTTCGCCTCCCAGCGTGCCGGCATCTCCGTCGTCGTCGGCTTCCTCGTCGTCGGCGCCTTGCTGTTGACGCGCGTCGACGAAGCTGCCGGAATCCGCCAGGCGGCGGGTGAACCTGCCGGCTAGAACGTGGTCGCCGACACGGCCTTGCTGATCATCAGGGTCGCGGCGCAGAACATCCCCACCAGCGATATCCCCACGCCGAAGCCAACGGCCAGGACCATAGCCACCTGGCGCCAGTGCTGTTTACCGAACCTGGGCCAGAAGTAGTACTTGGCGAGCATGGCGCCGACGACTTCGGTGAGCATGAGGAAGAAGGTGGCAACGCCGACCGAAGCCACGCCTCGGATGTACCCCCAGACGAAGAACATCGGCATGCCGAAGAAGCTGAGGATCGAATAGATGCCGATGCCGAAGACCAGTCCGAAAAGGAGAATCGGCCACTTTTCGCCGTCCAGTGGGTGACGCAGATCCTCGTCGATGGCCCCATCACCATCATCGTCCTTCTGATTGAGGACCTCCTCATCGGCGAGACCGTCGAAATCCTCGTCGCGGCCGTCTCCGGCGGACCTGGGATCCTGCCAGTATATCTGGAAGAACATCGGCGTCTCGGCCGAGCTTTGGAAGAAGTCGCCGCGGAACTTCGGATCCGTGTCCAGCTCGATCACGTACGCCACATCCCGTGTATCCCCCTCGGTGGGCAGGCGCACGCGAAACAAGGTTTCCGGCTCGTCGATGACGGTGGCCGTCTGTGGGACCATGAGCAGCGGTACCGGCAGTGAGGCATCCACACCACGTGGCGTGGGCAACTCGAGAATCGTCGGCGATCCACGCACGCCGCCAGCACCGCGGAAATCAGTAGTAAACCATCCGGTCTCTGACCAGGGACCGTAGATGCGCTTGGTCGGGTTCTTGATGTTGATGTCGAAGGACACCTTCACGCGCCAGTAATAGAGTGCGTCATCCTGCAGATTCGCCGGACTCCATGCCACTTCCCCAGGAGGTACGACCCGTCCCTCCACCTCTTCTCCCGGTTCATAGGTGACGCTGTACTGGGTCGCCGAATACTTCACCGCCTCGGCGAAGGCCCGGGCGGGCCAGAAGGTCTGTACGTACGGATAGGCATCGGACGGGATCGGCGACAGCTTCCACAGAAAGCTCCAGTACATGAGACTGGCACCCAACACGATGGGCACCATCACGATCTCCGCCTTCAGCAGGCTCGTGAAGCGCATACCGGTCAACTCGATGATACGGAAGGTCTCGGCGCCGCCGCCGAAGTCGGCCCCCGCCAGCGGCACGAACCAGATCTCGACACCGCGATAGCCGGTGAGGAACACCATGCCTTCATGCAGGTGAGGGATCACGATGTTCTGCCCGACCAGTCCGTCCAACCGGGCGGACACAAAGGACATGAGGGGCGCGTAGACAAAGGCGATCAGCAGGATGACGATGAGCAGTCCTGTCGTCACCAGCGTCGGGAACAGCGTCTTGGCCAGTAGGATCGGGTACGCGGCGCCGAGGAAGAAGAGTGTGACGCAGACCCATAGTCTGAAGTCGCCGCGGTTCAGGTGCTCGATGCAGTACCCACGGACCTGGCTCTGCTTGTCACAGTCGGGATGGCGACAGGTGTCATGGTCGTGGCCGTGCTCTTCGGCGTGTGCGTTGTCGACGGCTTTCTCGCGCCCGGCGCGGATCACCTGGGTGATGGAGATGATGGCCACGGCCAGCGTCACCCCCATGGCGAAGGGTTGCCAGAAGTCGACACCTGCGGTGATCTGCGTCTGGATCGCACTCATTCCCGGCACCCAGTGCGGCATGAAGCCGTAGTGGTGCAAGATCGGCGACATCACCATGAAGGACGCGACAAACGCGAAAGAGCCCATCACGCTCCAGAAGGGCAGCAGAAGTCCGGCAAAGATCGGTGACAGGCTGAAGCTGATGCCGATGGGCGTGGCTCCCAGGAAGCGCCCGAGTACAGGCGTCAGATCGGCGAAGGGGATGGGCAGGATCGACACCTTCTTGCCGGCAAACGTCTCGGTCAACGTCGGGATGGCAACATAGATGAAGCCGAAGACCAGACCGATGGCGCCACCGACGGTAAAAGCGGGCCACTTCCACGACTGGTCCTCCGAGCCGCTCTCCTCGGCCAGGGCCATGGCCCCGAGCGCCGCCTGCGGTGCCGTGGGAAACGGCAGCCTTTCGCGATCCGACACCAGCCGGAAGAGCACGTACCCCGAAGTGAACCAGGTGACACGACTGACGATGATACCGATCACGAGCAGAGCGATCGGCAGCAGCCAGTCCTCGTGGAAGAACGTGCGCTGAATGATGGCCGGCGAATCCGGATGGGGAGAAAACCAGCCCATGCCCCGCCAGGTGAGACCGACGAGTTTGTCCGTCAGGCCGAACTGTGCCGCCTCGGGAGAGCTGACAAAGTACTGGCGCCAGATCAGCTGCAGGAACGTCTGGGTCTCGGCGCGCACGATCAGCTGCGACGCCACGTACGTCAACAGGAAGATCTCCTGCCGCTTCAGAGTGGTGAACGAGCGCTTGGCGATCTCGAGAAACAGGATCACCGTCACCCACTGCGCCGCCTCCCCGATCCCGATCCCCGTGACCAACGACAGGTACATCTGCCCCGGGGTCATGATAAAGGCGATCAAGAGCACCCCGATCAGAGTCTTGCGCGTAAACCCCGACTCGAACGTTTCGGGCGGCTGCAGCAGATCCCGATACTCATTGAGCTCTTCGTACTGGCGGTCCTTCCTCGCCTGCCTTTTGGATTCGCCCGCCACTAGAGAACCGTCTCGCTGACGTCCAGTTCCAGGTCTTCCGCCGCCACCGCCACCCGCCGACAGTGATCGGTATGCTCTTGCTGAATCTCGGTTTTCAGCGTCTGCCAGACGAGGAACTGCTTACGCAGCTCGAGCATGAAACCCAGATTGAGCCGTTGCCAGAAGGCGACGGGACCGCTGACGCGTTCGATGTAGAACTGGATTTCGAGGATGCTCGGGTTGTCCGTCTTCGACGTGGTGAACTGCAGGTATTGGCTGACCCCCATGTCGAATGGCGCCAGCCACAACAGCAGCTGCACGGCGTAGGTGCGCCCGTCTGGTGACTCCTCGGTGACGATGCGCGTGCGCTCGGTGTACATCTTCCCCACCGACTCGTGGCCATAGGAACCGAAGTAGTTCTGCAGAAAACCGCACAGGGATTCGATGGCGTTGACGTTGACGGTGAAGGGAAAGGGGAAGCGCCACACATCACCGTCGGGGTCGGGCAGCTGCCAGCGGCGCACGACGTCGGGCACGGCCATCTGCGAGGCAGCCCGCGCCGGATAGATGCTCGACACGAGAACGACGACGATGACGAGCAGGGCCGAACCTATGGCCGATGTGGAGGAGTAGTTCAGCGACACGCCACCCACCAGGTCGAAGAGGATCAGCATCTTGGCCCCGACCTGGCCGAGAATGTAGCCGATGACGACGCCCAGAACACCGTAGACGCACGATTCGGCGATGAAGAGGAAGGAAATATGGACGGGCGCTAGACCCACGGAGGAGTAGACGCCGATTTCGCGGAAACGCTCGTACACGGCGCCCATCATCGTGTTGAGTACGATCAGCGCCGCAATCAGCATGGGGATCATGAGAGCCCCCAGACCCTCCATCGAGGTGGCGCCGATACTGCTGTAGGAGTACGTGCGCATCGTGCCGTCATCGTCCGGCATGCCGACGAACAGACGGAAGCCCGATCGTGACAGGTAGCTCTCGATCAGCTCGCGCGCGTCGGCGCCCTCGTCAAAGCGCACCGCAACCGACCTGAGTTCCGCCCCCATGCTCTCCAGACGACCGTAGGGAACGATGGCCAGGCGACTTGCCGGAATATGCTCGTAGGTGATTTCGATGTCCTCTTCGAAGAAGACGTCGTTGAGCATGAACATCTGATCCATGCCCGGCATGTTGAACTGGATGAACTGCTCCTGCGCCGGCGTCATCGGTTCGTTGTTCAGGTCAGGGCTGGCGTCGAAAGCCTGGCTGTCGAAGACACCGATCACCTTCCAGGGATTGCCGAAGATGCGCACCTCCGGGCCCTCTCCCCGCGCCACGGCCTCTATGGAAACATCCAGTTGCCGGGCCAGCAGGTCGGAGAGTATGACACTCTCCTCGTTCGACTCCGCGAACCAGCGCCCGCCCATCAACGTCCCGTCAATTCCGGTGACACCCGGTTCCTGTGGCGACAGGCCCAGCACCCCGAGACCATCCGCCTCCCTGTCCTCGAGCCGCATGGGGATGTACCCCTCACCATCGAAACCCATGGTCAGCCAGGTGCGCGGCGACAGTGTGCCCGATTCGGCAAAGTGGGACTCGAGGTAGTCGTAGTGCGTCGGCTCCCAGGTCCACCAGTTGACATCGTGGAACAGGATGCCGCTGTACGGGGGTTTCCAGTCCTTCTCGAAACCGATGAACTGGATGCTGGGCTTGAAGGAGGTGAAGGAGAGCACGGTGAAGGTCAGGATCGTAATCGTGGCCAGGGTCAGCCCCGTGCGCGTCACCCTCCGGCGCATATTCGAGATTCCGAGCATGAAGGCCACGTACGCCGTGCCCGAACGGCTCAGATCACCGCTCGCCGTTCCGGCGGCGCGTTGCTGAAGATCGGTCATGAAGGCATTGAACCGCCCGACGATGAGACTGATGACATAGAAGGCCATGACCATAACCATCAGCGCCAGCAGCACGATGACTGGGTGCGCCAGCTCGAAGGCGGGGTGCACCTGGGCCAGAATCAGCCATATGGTGAGCAGGATCGCGGCGAACCATGCCAGTTGCTTGTGCACTTCGGGCGCCGCAAACAGGAGGCGCTCGGCGAAGAACGCTGCTGGCACCAGCAGCGCAACGAAGAACACAAGCCCGACGATGATGTCGTTCTGCGTACCCCGCACGTCGGGGTAGGCGCGGTACTCGAGTCCCAGCGCTTCGCGGATGTACTTGGCGTATCTCGCCCATTGCAGGTTCTCCATGGCCATCTCGGCCTTCTGCAGGGCCTGCCAGGAGCGGCTGTGCAGCGCGTCGAGACGGGGGTTCTCGATGGCGAAGCTCCGCATACGCTCGATGCGGGCCTCATCGAGGCGCCACATGTCCTTCATCGACTGCAGGCTGACGAAGGGGATCATCCGTGCCAGCCGCATGTCGAATCCCTGCCCCTGCCCTGTCAATTCGTCGATGGCGCCCTCGTTGTTCAACAGCACCACCGAATCATCCACGAGGCGCAGCGAATCGCCCGGCACGCCGTAGAGGACCATCATCTGTTCGTCCCAGTCGCCCATGACGAAACCGTACTGACGGGGCACGGCGCCGCGCTTGTCGAGTACCTTCTGATCCTTGCTGTAGTTGCCGTAGGTGAAGTGGTAGGCGGCGTGCACCCGGTCGTGAATCTCCAGACTCGCGGATTCGAACAGAATCGTCGTCCACACGGTCTCTGCCTTCGACAGCGTCTGCTCGAAGGCGCCTAGTTTCTGCGCCCGCTCGCCGTGGTCGGTGCTGTAGGTGATATCCCCCGTCTCGGGATCGACCAGGTATCCACGCACTTGAGTCTTGAACTTCTCGAGCCCGTCCACCTGGTAGTTGCCATCTTCGTCGGCGATATGGATCCGTGGCCGCCACATGTTCTGGAAGCGATCGTTCATCACCACCACCGTGGCCCCGGGAACGGGTTCGTCTGGCGTGGCGCTCCGCTGTGGCAGCAGGCGCAGCCGACCGTTGATCGACGACAGAACGTCGGTGATGTTCTTCTTGTGTCCGGCGCGCAGCTTCTCCCACTCGTGGCCGAACAGCTGCGGGTCTGCCAGGGCCCTTGCCAACGTCGCATTGAGCATGGCGCTCTGCCGGGCGATGTTGCCCACGTTTACCTTGTCCGGCGTATCGAGCGGACTGTCGATGATCATCCGCCGGTCCGTCGTCGTGATCATGCTGAGCGTGACGACCCCCGTGTTCAAAGGGACGTAGGCATTCTCACGGTAGGTGTTGAAGTCCAGGTACGAGTCCCAGGACAGGCCCTTGATGGGGCTGATGAGGTTGACCATCGCCGTCGGCTCCCGTCCCAGCTCCGCGGCGGCATCCGCAGCATGGTGCATCAGACTGCGCCCCATGGGCACGTAGAACTTGCGATGCGCCGGCGCCCGGGCGCTGTGGACGAAGCCGACCTGGTCGGAACGACTCGACAGATCGATGGCGATGAAGAGCTCGAGGCTCAGGCTGTCAGGCTCGAGGCGGATGCCGATGGAGTCCGGAACGATACGGCGGAGCTTGAGCTGGGCTTGCAGGCGCTCGAGATCTAACCCGTCGAATGCCTGCCCGCCTCCGGCTGTGGGGCGAAGGCGTACGCCGAGCGTGTCGAGAGACAGACCGCGGGCCGAGGTCTCCTCGACCAGCCGACTCACATTCAGAGAATCGGCAACGAAGCGCTTCGGCATGCGACCCTTGAATGGCGCCAGGACCCTCGCATGTTTCTGGAAGAAGGCGAAGACGCCGCGCTCCTGTTGGAAATGCGAGCCCGAAGCCAGCAGCACGACGGTTCGCCCCGGGGGGTGATCGCGCAGGTACCGGGCAAACTCAAGCAGCGCCGCAACCCCGGCCGTGCTCTCGGCCCCAGGTGTGGCTGCGGGCACGACCGAGATGCCGTCATAGTATGACTGCACGGCGACGATCTCGTCCTTCAGCACGGGATCCACGCCAGGCACCGTTCCCCACACGTTCCATGTGGTGCGCGTTTCGTAATCCATGCGCGCCTGCAGAAGAACCTGCAGCTCGCCGTCGCCCAGCTCCTGCCGCAGGGCGAGGGCGGCCTGGCGACCCAGCCAGAAGCGCGGCACATCCACCGGGGTCCAGGACCACTTGTTGCGGGCCTCGAAGAGGGTGGTCTCTTCGGGTTCGATGAAGATGATCGCCGCCGCACCGAGGGCGGCGGCGTTCTTCCAGTTCTTCCAGCTGTTGAACTCGAGCATGACGATGGCGCCGAACATCTGGTGACCATCGAAGTCCACGTGCTCGCCATGTCCGCCGTAGAACAGGTTGCCGGCGATCCCTTCAGGTCCCGTCGTATTCGTCCGCACGAGGTTGGGCCACAGAGACAGCAGTGGCATGGTGCGGGGCTCGGCGCCATCGAGAATCGACATCGATGCGCCCTTGTCGATGGGCACCGCCAGATCGTAGGGATCCCGCGTTACCCCCTCGACGCCGGCATTCTTCAACTCCCGCTCGATCAGGTCGGCAGCATATCGATCCCCGGCGTATCCCGGCAGACGGGAGCCGTTGGACGACAACTCCCGCACGGTCATCGAGATCCGGTCAAAGGCCTCCGGATCGATGTCCCCCTTCCCCGCCGCGGGCAGCACGACCCACAGGCCGAGACCGCAGACGATGGCAACCCAGATGGGCCTGATCAACGGGCTGTCAGATCCAGAAGATGGCATTGCTTACCATCCCGGTAAGGTAGTCGACGACGAGAAAGCCGCCCGTGATCAGCATGCGCCCGGCGATCATGCCGAGGAAGAAATAGCGACTGCGGGCGAACAGCGTCGCGCCACCGTACTTCAGAATCGTCACTTTGATGAGCCAGGCGAGGAAGACACTGAACCACATCCAGTCGACGAGCCAGCTGGTCATGATCGGGAAACCGATCGGATGCAGGGGCCACCACAGAAACCGTTGACGCAGCCAGGTGAGAGCCAGCATGGCACCGGCGCCGACGCCGACGAAGCTCATGCCTTCCCAGTACACACCTTCTGCCTCCTCGATATTCAGCGCCGCCGTCTTGTAGATGATGGTCGGCATGTTCTTGAAGAACCAGCCATTGGAGTTGATGCCCCCGTCGCGGTAGCCGAGAGACATGACGGTGAACAGCGAGCCCGTCACGCCGAGGAGGATGGCGATGACGATGGCCCAGAACACGATACGGCGGCTGCTGCGATTCATCCCTTCGATCAGCTTCAGGCCATTGGCTATGACACCCATGAGGAAGACGCGGATGTCGGCCCCGAAGATGTAGCCCATGGAGAAATTGGCCGTCGCCGTGGCGCCGAGCAGCTTCGAGCCGAGGCCGTAGACCATGAAGTCGGGTGCGATCATCGGCGAGATGATGGCGGCGATGCCGGACTCGGCCACGACCCGGGACAGGCCTGTGAAGATGATCATGGCAAGGAATACGAACAGGGACGCCGCCCACAGTGGTGTGCCGAGAAATACGAACCAGCCGATCATGACCACCGTGCCGATCAGGCAACCTGCCACAGCCGACCGGTAGGTCATGATTTCATCGTCGTCGCTGAGCTCTGAGTCCTGTCCGAGGAACTTCTTCAGTACCTGGGCGAGGTGCTCACGACCAACCCAGAGGCCGATGCCGACGAAGACGATCAGTGCCCCCAGGCCCTGGTAGTTGAGCAGTTCCGATGTGGACACCGCCCAGACGTCCTGCTGCTTGGTCACACCGTTGGCGACGAAGAACATCTTCTCCACCTTGGAGAACAGGGCAAACCCCCAGATCCCGAGGGCGATATCCGGCCCGATCAGGTAGGAGAAGCCGAGCACGGCGAAGCTGATCGTCATGTTGATCGACTGGCCGAAGCCGATGGGGAAGCTCCACGCCGTGGGAATCAGCGGCCAACCCGCAAGATACTTGTTGAGTCCGGTGAACAGACCCACGAGAATGGGCAGCGATGCACCGGCCCACACGACCCCGTTCTTGAAGAAGGGATTGACCACCTGATCGGGGTCCTCGCCGCGGATCATCGCCTGCGGCACTTGCACCAGCGGGTACGACAGGCGTTCCCGGTCCATCCACTGGCGGCGCAGGATGACTGCCAGGCAGACCATCGTCAGATACAGAGCCAGCAGGAAGACGCCCCACATGGCCATCGGTCGCAGCCAGATCCCCCAGGGAATCGAGAATTCCTTGGTGCCGAAGCCCTCGTAGAAGTCCCGGTTCTCCGTCCCGTCGTCGAGCATGATCGCGTCGGGCAGGACGGGGAACAGGATCTCCGCCCATTTGTTCTCGGGACTGGCGTAATAGAACACGCCGGTGATGGCGGGCAGAATCGTCTCGCATAACCCCATGGTCGCCAGGGACGCGACGACGATGAGCATGATGTAGACGACGATCAGCTCACTGCGATTCAGTGCCAGATTGCGGCCCATCCCCGCCAGGACCGTGTTTGCCGCCAGAGAGAGGATGAGGAAACTGGAGAACAGCACACCCGGCGAATACAGATACAATGCGTCAAAGGGCGAGAAATGAACGGCCCAGACGGCGGCGAGCAGGATGGTGACCCCACCCGACAGGATCCAGTGCCTGGCCGTCAGCTTGTAGAGCGAGTTGAGGAAGCCGACGAGTACGAGAAACAGGAAGATCGCCCCCGGTGTGCTGAAATCGAGGGTCATGTAGCTGCCCTTGATCACCGTGTCGGCATAGTTGGAGCCGACGCCGAGGAAGAACGAGAGGAATGCGCCGACGGCGAGAGCTCGCAGCGTCAGGGGCTGGTGGCTCTCGGCCTCTTCGCGGGTGACGGATGCACCGCGCATCGACAGGTACCGTCGAAAGTCGCCGGGAAGCCCGATATTCATCCCGATACCCGTCGACGGTAGAACTCGTCCCAGTCACGTGTCGGCTCGAAACCCAGCAACCGACGTGCCTTGTCGGTGTTGTACTTCCCCGGTCCGGTGTAGGACAGCATGTTGAACAGCTGAAAGTTGCCGGGCAGCGAGGGCACCTCGAGGGCGAGGCGGCAGACGTGCTGAAGATCTTCCCAGATGACGACGAAAGGCGGTGTATCCGTCGGCTCGGTGCAGGGCGTCTCCGGTGCCGGACCCAGACCATTAAAAACGAAGTAGGCCGTGTGCATGCCGTGCTTCTGCGAGAACACGCGGCAGATCTCGGCACTCAGCCACTTGGTAATGCTGTAGTGTCCGGTGCCAGGGGCCGCGGGGGCATCGTCAACGCCAAAATCACTGTCGTAGGAAGAGCGTACCGCCTGCGGCCCCGAGTGGATGATCCTCCGGATCCCCAGTTCGACGGCGGCACGCATCACATTCCAGGCGCCGATCGTATTCACCTGGAAACTGTCGACCGGATCGTTGCGCACGACGGTGAAGTTCATGATCGCGTCACAGCCGCGCGCCGCCTCCAGGACCTGCGCATAGTCGCGCACATCGACGTGATCGATGTCGATCCCCTCCGGGTGCGGCTGGACGTCAGCCTGGCGCAGGTCGTAGTGATCGACAAGTCCCGGCGTCAGATGGGGACCGATCAGACCCGACGCACCGAGGAAGAGTACTCGCTTCATCCCGGCCCCCAGCAGTCACTGAAATTGTGCACGGGGTCAAAACCGAGAGCTCTGGCGCCGTCGAGCAGAAATCTGGGATGGGGCGGGCGCGAGCAGATATGATAGACCGTCCAGCGCGATTGCCAGTTGAGTTGCGCGCTGCTGTCCCGGTGTACGGCCAGGTTCACGGCGGTCGAGGCGTCCCGAGGATCGAGCCACATCAGGTCGGGCGCTTCGTCTGCGGCCACATCTTCCTCGCGGCGCAGGCGCCCCAGGCGCAATACGGTAACCGATACGGCCCGCTCCCGGGCAAACTCACGGGTCACCTGCTCCGCCAGATGGCGTGACAGGGTCGCCATCTCCGTGCCCGGATCAGGTCGCCATTGCTCGGAGATGTAGCGGTCTTCGGGAATCGTGGCGAACAGTTCGAGAGTGCTGCAGTAGACGAAGCGTTGGACGCCGGCCTGGATGGCCGCATCCAGCAGTACGTGCATACCCCGCGTGGCCTCGTCCAGCGCCGCCCGCTCGGCGTCGTTGCCGATGGCGGTGGCGGCAGCCGTCAGGGGCACGCCCGTGTGAACGACGGCATCGACGCCCCGGACAGCCCCCCAGATTGTGCTGGCATCGGTGAGGTCTGTGCCTGCAGGCAAGCTGCGAACCTGATGCGTGTCGGCAAGGGCTTGGTCCAGCTCGCCGCCGAGAGGGCCGCTATCCTCCGTCAGCAGGATCCGCATGAGAGGCGACACTCCGTTGCAGGTCGGGAATCGTTCGTCTCGGGGGAGCAACGATACCGGATCTCGCCAGCGATTGTCAAGGGTGAGACAGGGCGCCGATCCGGCTCAGTCGTCGAGTTGTCCCGGCTGCAGTCCCGTGGGAATCATGGCCGGCTGCTCACAGGTGCTGCTCAGTTCGACAAAGGCGCCGCTCTGCTGGGCTTCGTGGAAGGCGTGCATCAGGTCGAGGACGTGGAAGGTCAGATCGCCGTTGGCCCGGTGGGGCCGGCCCGAGCGCAGGGCATGGGCCATATCGGCCACACCGATGCTGCGCGAGTTCTCCTCGTTGGGATGGGTCAGGGGGATCTCGGCCCAGTCCTTGCGTCCCAATTTGACCTGCACGGGACCGCCGAAGGTGTTGGGATTCGGCACCGACATGGAGCCCTCCGTGCCGTAGATCTCGATGCAGGGCAGCTGGCCTCCCCAGACGTCGAAGCTGGTCGTGATCGTGCCGATGGCGCCGTTGGCAAACTGCATCGTGCCCGCCACGTGGGTGGGCACATCCACCGTGATCTTCTCACCGTACTTCGGCTTGCTCGTGATCGTGCGCTCCGGGAAGGTGACCCGGGTCATGCCCGAGGCACGCTGCACCGGCCCCATCAGGAAGACGAGGGCTGTCAGGTAGTACGGCCCCATATCGAACATGGGACCGCCCCCGGCTTTGTAGTAGAACTCCGGATCGGGGTGCCAGCTCTCATGGCCACGCCCCATCATGAAAGCCGAAGCCGCCACCGGCTCGCCGATCCAGCCATCGTCGATGAGCTTGCGGCACGTCTGGATGCCGCCTCCGAGGAAGGTGTCAGGCGCGCCGCCCAGCAGGCAGCCCTGGGCCTTGGCCAGGTCGACGAGGCGTTTGCCATCCTCCCGGCTGACAGCGAGGGGCTTTTCATTGTACGCCGACTTCCCCGCCTGCAGTGCCGCCGCCGCCACATCGTGATGGGCTGCCGGAATCGTCAGATTGACGACGATATCAATGGTCTCGTCCGCCAGCAGTTCGTCAACAGAACAGGCCCGCAGCACATCGAACTCCTCGGCCCGGGCCTGGGCCCTCGACAGGTCGATGTCGGCGCAGGCCGCCACGTTCAGAATGGGCCAGTCCCCGGCGATCTTCAGATATGCGCCGCTGATGGCACCGCATCCCACGATGCCGATGTTCGTCTTGTCCTTCACTTTGTCCGCCTCTCCTCGTCACTGCTGGTTGCATGTGGTGCCGGTCCCGGGATTATTCTAAGCGGCATCCGGAATGGACGACAGGTCAGGGCGGTCTTCCCGGTGACCGATCGGTCACGTAGATTGACTGCATGAGCCACACAGCATTGGACAGCCTCGTTCTCCATGCCGGTCTGCTGGTGGACGGCACGGGCCGCAATACGCAAGCCGGTTACTCTCTGTGGCTCGAGGCGGGACGCATCCGGGGCGTCGGTGTTGCCCAGCAGATCGAACGGGATGCACCGCCCACAGCACAGCGCCTCGACCTCGGCGACGGCGCTTGCCTGGCCCCCGGCCTGATCGACGGACACACGCACCTGAGTCTGGCCGGCGACGGCCGCTCCTACGCCGAGATGTTCTCCGAATCCGACGAGATGATGGTCCTCACCGGGGCCCTGAACCTGCGCCGCCACCAGCAGGCGGGCATCACGACGATCCGTGAGCATGGCGCCCGCAACCTGGTGGGCTTCACGCTGAAGGAAGGGCTGGCCCGCGGTTACATCCCCGGTCCGCGGATGCTGGTATCCGGGCGGCCCATCACCTGCACCGACGGCCACTTTCATATGTGCAACGAGACCGCCGATGGCGAGGACGAGATCCGTGCCTCGGTTCGCCGACTCGTCGATGACGGGGCCGACTACATCAAGATCATGGCGTCGGGCGGCGGCACCGCCGGCACCGATCCGACCCGGGCCTCCTACTCGGCTGCTGAACTGCACGCCGCCGTGCACGAAGCCCACCACTTCCATCGCCTCACAGCGGCCCACTGCCGGGCGAAGGAGTCGATGGTCCATGCGGTGGCGGCCGGCATCGACCTGCTGGAACACGCCGAGTTTCTCGAGCCCGACGGAGAGCTCCACTTCGATCCGGATCTGGCGGCGAAGATGGCCGAAACCGGCGTCTGGATCAGCCCCACACTGCAGGCCTGGTGTCGATGGCACGAGATCACGCGGCTGCGGTCCCGGCGCGATGCGGATGCTGCCACATCCGATGATCTCCAGGCGCTCGCAGCCCTGGAGCAACGGGCCGCCGGCCGACTGGACGTCATGCGACGCACCCTCGACGTCTGTGGCAAGGAACGTATCGTTCCCGGGACCGACTCCGGCGTCAGCGACCTCACCTTCGGTCATCTCGACTACGACCTGCAGCTGCTCGTAGAGGTCGGCTTCACGCCGGCCGAAGCGCTGGAAGCGGCCACCCGGGTCAGCGCCGATGCCATAGGTATGGCGGGTGAAGTCGGGACGCTGGAGGCGGGCCGGGTCGCCGACATCACCGTCTTCGGCAGCGATCCGACGCAGGACATCGCCGCCGTATCAGATGTGGTGGCCGTGTTCCAGGCTGGTCAGCGCGTGCGCTGAAGCAGAGCGACGGCGCTCAGCTCGTAGCTGGCGTCCGTATCCGGCAGCTCTTCCAGGTAGACCGTGAACCGCACCGGCAGCCCGTTGTCGGGCAGCTTCTGTTCCCAGTACTCGGCGTACGCCCGGGAGTAGGCCTCGCGGATCCGCTTCTTCTCGTCGCTGTAGGCCTGCGGCTCGGTGATGGGACTCGGGGACTTTGGCGCTGCTCCGAAGGAATGCACCTCCAGGAAGTCGAGATCGCTCAGGCCGTCACAGATCCCGGCCTCGCGCACGTACATGTCCCAGGTGTCGAAGGTGCGCGGTATCTCCCGCTCGGGATCCATGCGGGCCGTGTCCTGCAGCTCGAGTTCATTGGTCGCTGCCTGTGCCCCGGTCATGCCGACGAAGCGGATCTTCAGATCCCCGTTGTCGAGTTCTTCCGTCACCAGGTCGGAGAACACCCTGTTCGTCTTCTTCCGGTAGTAGGTGACGCGTCCGCGTTTCTTGATCTCCCAGTCCATCGTCGTCTCCGTCAAGTCCAGTTGCGCGGGTCGGGCACGGCCACCCAGGTCGAGCCCTGGGACAGTGACTGCTGGCTCACCAGGCCGGGTAATGTCATGTCCATGGCAGCGTCGATCCCGATGGGCGGCTCATCTTCTTCTAGGATGGCCCGGACGAAGTCCTGCACTTCCCAGTAGTCACCGCCGCCGTGGCCAGCCTGCAGCGCCTCGTCCGGCGGATTCTTCCAGAACTCGGGCAGGTATTCCTCTTCCAGCGCCGCCAGCGGTTCCCACGTGGGTGTCGCGTGGCGTTCACGCAGCCAGACCTTCGGCGCCGCTTCGTGGCCGTCGGTGGACTCGTACGCCCCGTCGGTGCCCTGCAACGCATAGTGCACCATGTTGTGCGGACGGTCCGACAGCATGTCGACCCGGATCTGCACCATGCCCCCCGATGCCAGCCGGCACATCATCGTCACCGAGTCCTCCATCTCGTAGCGGTCACCGCGAGGGTCCCGGTAGTGGTGCCCCGTACCGACGGCACACACGGCAACCACGCGGTCAGGTCTGCTGCGGCCCGCGTCGAACCATTGCAGGACCGGCCCCAGGCTGTGCGTCGGATAGGTGCAGCCATTCACACCCGTCTGCCAGTGCCGGCGCCAGGTCGTCTTCTCGTTGAGCTGCTTCAACTCGTGGATGTAGGCTCCCTCACCGTAGTAGGGCTCACCGAACAGACCGAGCCGCGCCAGTTCGCGTACCAGCACGTTCGTCTTTGTGTAGGTGTAGTTCTCTGCCATCATGTACGTCGCGGCGCTGCGACGGGCGGCACGCACGAGATCAACGCTTTCCTCCATCGAGACCGCCGCGGTCACCTCGCTGAGGACGTGGACATCGTGCTCGAGGGCGAGAATCGCCTGTGGCGCGTGAAACTGCATCGGTGTGCCGACCACGACAGCATCGACGGTACCGGACCTGATCAACTCACCAGCATCGACGAAGGTGTGATCGACTCCCAGTTCGGTGGCGTTTGCTGCAAGTTGCTCGGTGCGCAGATCGCACAGCGCCGTCAGTTCCGTCGCCGGGTTGGCGCGCAGAGCCCGCACGTAGCTGTTGCCACGACCGGCGGCTCCGATGATGCCAAAACGTACTACTCGTCCCATGGTAGCGGCACCTCGAGCCGCGTACATGCCTCCCTCACTGCTTTCTGCTCGTACTCGCCGAAGGGAATCCCCTCGCGTCGGTATTGTTCGAAGCGTTCGGCCTCGATCGCTCCCGGCAGCAGAGCCCGATCGAGCCCGGGAAATGGCTCGAACGATTCGGCCACATCACGGACCAACCGATCGACTTCGTCGTAGAAGGCATCCTCGTCCACGGCGGCATCGATGCGGATTGCCAGGATCGTGCCACCGGCCCGGGCTCGTGGCCATCGCTCTCTGGCCTGGTCCGACCGCTCCATGACGCCGGCCAGTCCACCCCCCATCAGGGCCGCCACAGCCGTGTATCCGACACTCTTGAAGAAAGCCGCGGGGATCTTGGAGATCAGCGCTTCATACTCCGGTCCCCGCTGATAGTCGGCCAGGATGCAGGTCGCCGCATCGAGCACGACGCCGGGACCATCCCGTCCGGGTAGAGCGAAACAGATGGGCGGGTTGCCGAAGAAAGCCAGCTGTGGCCTGATGTCGTGGCCGGCGGCGTCCCCGTGGCCCACCGATCCCTGCACCGAGAAACCGATACAGCCGGCTTCCATGCACATGCGACAATAGTGGCCGGCCGAACCATAGTGGCCGATGCCACGCACCGTGGCCATGCCCAGCCCAACGTCACCGGCCCGGGCGATCGCCATTTCCGTGGCCTGCACCATCGGCACATAGCCCAGGCCACCGTCGCCATCGACCGCCACCACGGCCGGGGTCTCGCGGACGATCCTGATCTGGGGATTGGGATTGAGGATCCCCTCCGCGAAGTGCGAACAGTACCCGCCGACCTGCCGTGTGCCATGACTGCGGACGCCACGCAGGTCGGAATTTACGAGCAGACGGGCGAGGATCCGGGCGTGCTCGGCGCCCACACTCGATTTCTCGAAACAGGCCGTGGCGAAAGCCAGCAATCGCTCTTCGAAGACGGTGACGGAGGCTTCAGGTGGCTGGTTCATGCAGACGCGGTGCGCTCCCTTGCCCCGCCTGTCAGGCCGGGGTACTTTGCGACGATTCCCTCAGCCATCCCCTGACAACACCCAACCGCAGACGGACCTGATGAAACTCGACGTCATCAAGCTGACGAATGAGCTCGTAAGCTACAGATCCGAGAGTATGCTCACCAACGTGCCCGTCACCCGGCGCGTCATCGACGTGCTGAGGCAATTGAAGTTTCAGGTGGAGCAGTTGCCCTACGATGACAGGAACGGCGTCAAGAAGCTCTGTGTCGTCGCCCGTCTCGGTAAGGGCGCGGGCGGATTGACGATGATGAGCCATGACGATGTCGTCCCGGCCAAGCAGGAAGAAGGCTGGACCCAGGACCCGTACAAAGTGCGCCCATCGGGTGGGAAGCTGTTTGGCCGTGGCGTCTGCGACATGAAGGGTCCCCTGGCGGCAAGCCTTTGTGCCGCCGCCCGTTTCAAGGCCAGTGACCTCAAGCAACCGGTCTTCATCGTCGTCACCGCCGACGAGGAGATCCATGCCCGGGGCGCGTGGGAGATCGTACGACGTTCAAAGCTGTTCAAGGACGCCAGCTCCGGCTACGGACTGATCTGTGAACCGACACGCCTCGGCGTCGTCTACGCCCACAAGGGGTCTCTTTCGATCCGCGCCACGACCCGAGGCAAGGCAGCTCACACCAGCACTTTGAAGGGCAGGAATGCCAACCTCGATATGATTCCCTTCCTCGTCGAGATGAAGAAGATCAACGAGCTCGTGCTCTCGTCGAAGCGCTACCGCAATGACGAGTTCACGCCACCTCATTCAGAGTGGAGCATCGGCATCAACGACCACAACGTGGCGACGAACATCTATCCGGTCACCAGCACGTGCACCGTCAACTATCGCCCCATGCCCGGTACCGATATCGACGGTCTCATCGAGCGCACGCAGGTGGCGGCGAAGAAGCACCGCGTCAAGATCGAGATCACCCGTCCGGGGGATCCGGTCTATACCGATCCGACCTCAGCCATCGTCAGGACATCGCTGAAGCTGAGCGGGTCCCGGAAGGCCCGCACCGTCCCCTATGGCACCGACGGTCTCGCCTTCCGCACGAAGATGGACAACCTTGTCGTCCTCGGACCCGGCGACATCGCCCAGGCCCACACCGTCGACGAATGGGTTGAGGTGGAGCAGCTGCACAAGGGCGTGCAACTCTACGAGCGCTTCATCGACCACGTCTGTGTCCAGGCGAATGACTGAGGAAGTAGAGACTCGGTAGTGGCACCCGCCTCTTGCGAGGAGCAGCTATCAGGATAGATTGTTAACAATCTGCAATTTGCATCTGCTCATCGGCCATGGGAGTTCACACACTGCGCACGCGGCATTTCGACGTTCTCGTCATCGGCGGTGGCGCCGCCGGCACCCGGGCCGCCGTCGCGGCGGCGGAGTCCGGCGCGAGAACCGCCATGGTCCTCAAGACCGAGGTCGGCCGTTCGGGCTCGACCTGCTTCCCTGCCCACGGTCCACACGGCTCTGCCTATCAGGCGGCCGACGGCTGTTCTCACGCTGACGGCGACAGCCCGGACCGGCACTTCGACGACATCATGACCGCCGGGCTGGGCATGACCGACCCTCGACTCGCCCGCATCCTGGCCGACGAAGCGCCGGACCGTCTGGCGGAGCTCATCTCCTGGGGTTTCATCCCCGATCCAGAGCCCTGCGGCAGGGACCGGCCGCATTGGGCCGGTTACAGCTGCTTCGGCTCGTTTCCACGTGCCCACGGGATCTGGGACGTGTCCGCCGGCCACGCAGGCGCCCTCGTAACGGCGGCCGCCTCTCGCCTGCAGGCCCTTGGCGTCACCGTGATGCCTCACACCCTCGTCTCCGACCTGCTGGTCCAGGACGGTGGCTGCGTCGGCGCCCTCGCCCTTGAGACAGATGGCGACGCTTTCGTGCTGCAGGCCCCATCGGTGATCCTCACCTGTGGCGGCGCCGGCCAGCTGTTCCCTGCCGCCACCGCCTCGCGCGAAGCCACGGGCGACGGCTATGCCATGGCTCTGCGAGCCGGCGCCAAGCTCGTCAATCTCGAATTCATGCAGTTCATGGCACGGGGCCTGCCCGACAGTGGTCCCGTGTTGTGGATGCTCTGTCCGCAGGTGCGCAACGCCCACGGTGAAGAGGTTCTCGGTCGGTACCTACCCGCCGGCGTCGACGCGGAGCAAGCCTGTGAGTGCCGGACCCTCCACTACCCTTTCAGCTCGCGGGATGCCTCCGGCTGGCTCGATATCGCCATACGCAGCGAAGCGATGGCCGGTCGGGGCATTGGCCCACGTGCGGCGCTGACCCTGAACTATGACAACCCGGTCAGTCGGGCGCGGGCAAGAGACGGAAAGCGACCTCGCCCGCAGCACCACTGGCCCGGCGCCCCGGGACCGGTGCCGTTTCCTGTGCAGGCGGCGAAGGTCACGCACGCCGCCCACGCCATCAACGGCGGCGTGCTGATCTCTGCCACAGGGCAGAGCTCGATCGATGGTATCTACGCGGCGGGTGAAACCGCCGCCGGGGCCCACGGAGCCGATCGGCTCGGCGGCAACATGTTGCCGAATGCACAGGTCTTCGGTCGACGCGCCGGTCAGCATGCCGCTGAGCGCGCCCGCGGAACACAACCCGATGTGCGCCGGGCGACCCTGTCAGCGCCGCTGGATCGTCTACAGCGTCTGCAAAGCAGACGCGGGCACCGCCGGGCAAAGAAGGTCAAGCTGGCGCTGCAGGAGATCAATGCCAGATCACTGTACGTCGTTCGCAGCGAGGAAGGTCTCATCCACCATGAGCACGAGATATCCCGCCTGCGACACCACGTGTTGCCCGAGATCGACACCGCCCAACCCGCAGAGTTATGGGGCGCCATCGAGGCTGAGAACATGCTGACCGTCTCCCACATGATGGGTGCCGCCGCCTGCATGCGGACCGAGAGCCGGGGCGGTCACTTCCGGTCCGACCATCCGCGGCGAGATGAGGCGTGGAGCGAGGCGATCGTCCAGCGCTGGGAAGACGGACAGCTGCGTCTTCGAAGAGAGAAGCTCGATGCCTAGGACGCCACCTGTACATCGGACCATCCGCGAGCAGATCGTCGCCTACCTGCGTGCCGAGGTCCTCACCGGACAGCTCAGTGGTGGTGAACGCCTGCGCGAGCAGCATCTGGCCGAACGTTTCGGTGTGAGCCGTGGACCCATCCGTGACGCCCTGCTGCAACTCACCAACGAAGGGCTGCTGGTGGCGCGCCAGAACCGCGGCGTGCACGTGCGTGAGGCACCCGGCGAGACGATCCGGCCCCTCGTCGTCGACCTGCGCCGCCAGGTGGAGACCTTCGCTCTCGACTCGATCTTCGACGATATCGAACCTCATGATCTCGATTTCTGGCGCGCCAATCTCAAGAGCTTCCACGTGGCCTGCCAGCAGCAGGCCATGGCCAGCGTCGTCGAGCACGACATGGCCTTCCACCGATCGATCGTCCAGCGTGTCGGCGACGAAGGTCTGATCGCGATCTGGCTGCCGGTGGTCACCCACATGATGCTGCCTTATTCGCGACACCGGAATCTGCTGGAGAGCTATCAGGAGCACGGCAGGATCGTCGCCGCCATCGAGGCCGGTGACCGGGCGCTGGCCGTCGAGCGCCTGCGGCAGAACATCCAGTAAGGAGAATCTATGGACTTCGAGAACATCCAGTATGAGAAGAAGGGGCATATCACCTACGTGACCCTGGACCGGCCCGAGGTCATGAATGCCATCAACCCGCCCCTCCATGCCGAGTTGACCCAGGCCTGGTCCGACTTCATCGATGACGATGACGCCTGGGTGGCCATCCTCACCGGCGCTGGAGACCGTGCGTTCTGTGCCGGTTCCGACCTGAAGTGGCGAGTCGAAGGCGCCGACGATTCGGCCCTTCGCAACCCGGTGCATTCACCGGTGCACGTCCTCGACCGCTGCTACAAACCGGTCATCGCCGCCGTGAACGGGTATGCCATCGGTGGCGGGCTCGAGATGGCCCTGCGCTGCGATCTCATCGTCGCGGCGCAGCAGGCGCAGTTCGGCCTGCCCGAAGCCCGTCGTGGGTTGCTGGCCGATGCCGGTGGCGTGCTGCAGCTGCCTCGACGCCTGCCCTACCATCTGGCGATGGGCATCTTCCTTACCGGTCGGTTCTTTTCGGCCGACGAAGCTCAGTCCATGGGGCTGGTGAACGAGGTCGCCGCCGAGTCGGAGCCGGTTCTGGCTGTGGCCGAACGCTGGGCCGCCGAGATCCTGGAATGCGGCCCCCTGGCAGTACAGGCAGCCAAGCAGGTCGTTCTGCACACCATCGACACCCCGGCGATGTTGGCGCAGACCCAGATGGAAGACCTCACCGCGGTTCGGCGCCTGAGGCAGTCCGAGGACTATGCCGAAGGGCCCAAAGCCTTCGCCGAAAAGCGCAAGCCGGTGTGGAAAGGACGATGACACACATGGCAGACAACCAGAATGGCGCCGGCGCCCTGGCAGGCGTACGTATCATCGATTTCACTCACGTGTTTCAGGGGCCGGTGTGCACCCAGTTGCTGGCCGACTTCGGTGCCGACGTCATCAAGGTGGAGCGACCGGGCGCAGGCGACTGGAGCCGCGCCTGGGGACCATACGTCAAGGATGTGAGCCTGCCCTTTGCCGGTCTCAACCGGAACAAGCGCAGCCTGGCGCTGAACATGAAGGACGAACGCGGTCTCGAGGTGGTGCAGAAGCTGGTTGCCGACGCGGATGTCCTCGTGCACAACTTTCGCCCTGGCGCCATGGAGAGACTGGGGTTGGGATACGAGCATGCCCGGGCGTTGAATCCGCAGCTCATCTACGCTTCTTCCAGCGGCTGGGGTGACGAGGGTCCCTATGTCGAACGTGGACGGGGTGGCCACGACATGATGGCCCGCGCTTCTGCAGGTCTGTTCGACGGCGTCGACGAGGAGGGTCTTCCTGCACCGGCGGGCATCTCCGTGGACTATGTGGCCGGCCTGCTTCTCGGCCAGGGAATCCTCATGGCCCTGGTAGCGCGGAATCGCACGGGCGAGGGGCAGCGGGTTACCACTGACCTGCTCAGTGGCGCCTTCCACTGCAGTACTTGGGGAGGCACGGCCCAGTTGAACCACGACCGCATCGATTCTCACGGAAACATCGGGGCGGCCGAACAGGCCCTGCGGCGCACGTATCGCACGGCGGACGGCTTCATCGAGCTGTCGCCGACGTTCTCGGAGACGGGCTTGTCCGACTTGAGCCAGGCCATGGAACTCGGGGATCTTTGTGATGATCCGCGGTTTTCGACGAATGCCGATGTGCTCGACAACCGCGAGGCGCTGAATGAGATCGTCGGTGCCAGGTTCGTCGAACAGACCACAGAGGCCTGGATCCTGCAGCTGGAACCGAAGGGGATCCTATGCGCCAGGATCATGTCCCTCGCCGAGGCGGCAGAGGATCCGCAGGTTCAGGCCAACGACATGGTCATCGACGTCGACCATCCTCGCGCCGGCAAGCTGCGACTCCAGGGAACACCGATCCGCATGAGTGCAACGCCGAGCTCCATCCGCCAGCTGCCGCCAGACCTTGGCGGTGATGGGGCTGACATCCTTGCTGAGCTGGGATACTCCGAAACAGAGATCGAGGCACTGCAACGGGAAGGGGTGGTCTAGGAAGGGATGGGAATCGTGAAGAAGAGTCTCCTGCTTACCGGAATCAACGGTGTCGTCGCTCAGGCGTTGCAGAAGGAGCTATCTGCCACGTACGATGTGTCAGGATTGAGCATCGCCAGGATGGACGATGTGATCCGCGACTGCGACGAGCCCACCTGGAAGGGCCAGCTCGATGCCTTCCGGGATCGTCTGATGGACGAGCTGACCACCGCCTTCCGCGGCAAGGATGCTGTTGCCCATCTGGGCTGGAACACGCGCGACGAGCACCACAAAGGGGGTCTGGATCCGCTCAATATCGTGGTCGTAGACTGTGTCTATCAGGCGGCGATCGCCGAAGACGTCCCGAGGATCTACCTGGCCAGCTCCGTTCACGCGTACGACTTCCTCGAAGCGATGGCGGAGAATGTCGAGCCCGCCAGACCCTTTCCTGATACGAGAGAGGACGTATTCGGGGTGGCTACGACCAGTCTCTACGGCGTGAGCAAGCGATGGATGGAGATCGCCGGCCAGTACTATGCTGAGCGTCTGAGCGAGAGGCAGAAGATCCTCGTTGTGCGGTTGGGCGCCGTCGATCGCGATGACAGACTGCCTGAGGGCAATGGGAAGAGACTGTGGAACAGCCACAGGGACCTGGCCGGGCTGCTGTCAGCGTTTGTCGAGTGTGACGACGCGCCCGGCTTCTGGGTCGCCTTCGGCGTGTCTGACAACCGCGGCGGCGAGTTCCCGAGACCGATGTTCGACACGACAAACCCCTACGGCTTCATCCCCGCTGACAATGCCCTGGACTCTCACTTGGAGGAATGACCGGGTTGAACGACAGGTACGTTACCAGGAGAGCTGGAGCAGACGAAGGCGAGCAGCTGAAACAGCTGTTCGATGCCGTCTTCCACCCGGAAGACGTGGGCACACTCGCCCTGACCCTGTTCGATCACCTGCCCCGGATGAAACCGCAACACTGGTTTGTGGCCGTCGACAAGGCGTCGGAACAGATGGTCGCCGGTTTCGCCCTCATCCCCTGGACGCTGGAACTGGAAGGGATCCGGTTGCAGGTCGCCGAACAGGGCATTGTCGGAACGCTGGAGGCGCACCGGGGTCGGGGACTGATGCACCAGCTGAACACCGAGTTCGACCTGACACTCCAGGAAGAGGGATTCGACCTGGCCATGATCCAGGGGATTCCGGGCTTCTACCAGCAGTTCGGTTTCCACTACGCCCTGCCACTGGAGAACCACATCAACGTCGCTCTGCATACCATCTCCGGAAAGGAGGACGGCGCCCGTGACACCTTCACGATCCGACTTGCCGACACGGCTGACATCCCCTTCCTGTTGCAGCAGGATGAGATATATCGCAGCCGCTTCTCCGTTGCCACGGTGCGAGACGAAGCGAACTGGCGCTATCTGCTCACTGAGAGCCGCGCCACGGAGTACGGATCCGAGTTCTGGATCATGGAACAGCAGGGCGTTGGCCCGCGGTTCTATTGCCGGATTCCGAAGGACGGCTTCGGCACCGGCCTGATCGTCAGCGAGATCAGCGACGACATCTCCTTTGGAGCGATGGAAGAGCTGCTGCGGTTCTGTGGTCAGAAAGCACAGGAACGCGACAAGCCGTACATCAGGCTCAACCTGCACAGTGACTCGAGCGCGGGGAGAATGGCCGTGGCCATGGGAGCCGAGGCGGGCAAGCCCTATGCCTGGCAGGTTAAATTACCTGACCTGCCCGGCTACCTGAAGAAGATCGGACCCGTTCTCGAGAAAAGACTGCGGCAGAGCCCTCTGTCGGGCTACTCAGGAGCGCTGCGGCTGAACTTATACAAGCAGAGCGTGGACCTGGTCTGGAAGGACGGGAAACTCATTGAGGTCCGACCCGGCCAGGGAGAATGCAGCGACGCCCTCAATCTGGGGGCAGACATGTTTGCCGCGCTCGGCCTGGGGCACCGGAGTTGGCGCGAACTGCGGCACATCAGGCCTGATACCTACCCCTCGTCGGGTCAGAGCGCACTGCTCATCGAGGCTCTGTTCCCCCCCACGACATCCTGGATCCACGAGCAGTACTGAGACGGCTCCCAGATCAGGCGCTGGCCGCGGCGTGGCTCTTCAGCTGGCCGCGCTCCACCAGCACCTCGGCGATCTGCATGGCGTTGAGAGCGGCTCCCTTGCGCAGCTGATCGCCGCTGAGAAACAGATCGACACCCGTGCCATCCGGGCGCGACAGATCCTGGCGGATCCTGCCCACGAGAACATCGTCCACCCCGCTGGCCTCCAATGGCATGGGAAAGTGGTTGCCCTCACGATCGTCGACGATGGCGACGCCGGGAGCCTGCGCCAGAATGTCACTCACCTCGCCAGCCGTCACAGGCTCGACGAACTCGATGTTCATCGCTTCGGAATGGGCTCGCAGGATCGGCACTCGGATGCAGGTCGGCGTAACGAGGATGCCATCGTCGTGGAACATCTTGCGGGTCTCGCGGATCATCTTCGTCTCTTCTTCACAGTAGCCGTCAGCGCCGATGGCCGAGTTGTGCGAGAACAGATTGAAGGCGATCTGGTGCGGCACCTCGCAGGGCTGTGCCGCGTTGCCGGCCAGAACGTCGCGGGTCTGCGTTTCCAGTTCGGCCATGGCCTTGGCGCCGGCGCCGCTGATCGCCTGGTACGTGGAGACCACCACACGCCGCACCTTGTGCTGCTGATACAGTGGCCACAGGGGCACCACCATGATGATGGTCGAGCAGTTGGGATTGGCGATGATGCCGTTGTGGCCGTCGAGATCCTCCGGATTGACCTCGGGCACCACCAGAGGCACATCGTCATCCATACGGAAGGCGGAGGTATTGTCGACGACGACGGCCCCGGCCTCGACGGCGGCGGGTACGAACTCCTTGCTGAGCTCGCCGCCAGCGGATGACAGCACGATGTCGATGCCGTCGAAGGAGTCCCGGGTCAGCTCCTGCACCTCGACGGTGCGTTCACCGCATCTCAGCTCCTTGCCGGCAGAACGGCTGGAGGCAAGGGGGCGCAGTTCGTCCATGGGAAAGTCGCGCTCGGCCAGCAGTTCAAGGAAGATCTGGCCCACGGCGCCGGTGGCGCCCATGATCGCGACGTTGTAACGGTCACTCATCGGTTCGAAGACTCCGTTGTGTTCAGTTGGTAACGAGATAGTTGATCAGTTGGTATCCGTGGTCGAGTTGCAGAGATCCCCTCTCGGCGGCGATCTCGTCATACCCACTCATGTCATCGGCTTCGACACCCTCACCCCACAGCACGAAGGGTACCGGCTCGCGTGAGTGGGTACGCAGGGGGATCGGTGTCCGGTGGTCGGGGGTCATCAACAGTCGGCAGGGAGCGTCGATCGTACCGAGGCCCTTCAGGATGCGCCCCACGACGCGCCCGTCGAAGTCCTCCAGAGCGGTCACCTTTGCCCCTGCATCGCCGTTGTGGCCGCACTCGTCGGGTGCTTCTACGTGTACGTAGACCAGATCGAGTCCTGACCGGAGTGCTTCCAGAGCGTGATCGGCCTTGCCTTCATAATTGGTGTCTGTGAACCCGGTGATCCCCGGCACCTCGATGTTCTCGTAACCGGCGCATTGGCCGATGCCGCGCACCAGGTCGACCGCCGAGATCACTCCTGCCCGCAACCCGAAACGCTCACCCACCGTTGGCACGGTCAACGGCCGCCCCGACCCCCATAACCAGATCGCGTTGGCCGGACCTTTTCCTGCCGAGATGCGACGGGTGTTGACGGGATGGTCATGCAGCACAGGCTCGGCCTGGCTCATGAGGCTGCGGATCTGCTCCTCGCCCTCCCCTGTGGGAAGGTGCTGCTGAATCGACTGCCCCATAATGTCGTGTGGCGGATACGATGTGAGCGCTTCGGGGCCGCCGGTGAAGATGACGATGTGGCGATAGCCGACACCCGGGTGGAAACGGATCGCTGCGGTGTTCAACTCAGCGCCGACCGCCTCGATCACCTCTCGTGCCTCATCGGTGTCAATATGACCGGCGCTATAGTCGACGAGTGTGTCGCCGTCACGGGTGATCGTATTGCAGCGCCAGGCGATGTCGTCCGGCCCCATGGGCAGATCCATCGCCGCCGCTTCCAGCGGGGCACGCCCCGTGTAGTGGACGGTTGTGTCGTAGCCGAAGATCTCGAGGTTGCCCACATCACTGCCGGCGGGACGGCTCGATGGGATCATCTGCACCAGCCCGCCGCAGCCCTCGGTGGCAAGACGATCCATGTTCGGTGTGTCCGCCGCCTGCATCGGTGTCCGCTCGCCGAGTTCAGGCAGCGAGTAGTCGGCGCATCCGTCCGGTACCAGAATCAGATACTTCATGCCGACTCCATGCGGATGAGCCGGACTCCCCCGTCGACGAGATCGAGGCCGTCGATCGCCGTCACCGCCTTCTGCATGGCCCGTTCGCGCGCCTCGTGGGTGACGATGACAAGAGGCACCGTGCCGCCCTGAAGATCACGCTCTTTCTGCAACACGGACGCGATGCTGATCTGTTGGGCCGCCAGAATCCGAGCCACCTGCTCGAGTACACCGGGTCGGTCGGCCACCTGCAGGCGCAGGAAGTAGCGGATCTCGGCCTCGTCCATCGGCGCGAAGCTGGCCGCCTCGTCGCCGACGATCATGTCGCCGATCGACGTGGAGGCTCCGGAGCGGGTGCGCTCCGCCAGTTCCACCAGGTCGGAGACCACAGCACTGGCTGTCGGCATCTTGCCGGCGCCGGCGCCGGTGAAGACCTGAGTTCCGACGGCGCTGCCCACGACTTCGATGGCATTCTGCTCGGCGTGGATATTGGCCAGTTGAGAATCGGTGGGCAGCATGACGGGATGGACTCGCGCCTCGACACCGCCGGGAGCGAGGCGGGCGATGGCGAGCAGCTTGATCGTATATCCGAGCTCCCGGGCAAAGTCGATATCACTCGCCTCGATGCGCTCGATCCCCTCGCAGTAGATGTCGGCTGCCGTGCCTGTAGTGTGAAAGGCGATACGGCTGAGGATGGCCAGCTTCGATGCGGCATCAGCGCCGCTCACATCCGCCGTCGGATCCGGTTCGGCGTAGCCCTCGGCCTGAGCGTCGGCCAGAATCTCCGGGTAGTCACCTTCACCCCTTGTCATGCGCGTGAGGATGTAGTTCGTCGTACCGTTGAGGATACCCTGCAGCGACTCGACACGATTGGCCACCAGACCATCACGCAGGGAGCGGATGATCGGAATACCGCCGGCGACACTTGCTTCGAACATCAGGTCGACGCCGCGGTCGAGGGCGATGTCGAACAGTTCGGCGCCGTGCAGGGCAATGACGGCCTTGTTGGCCGTGACCACACTCTTGCCGGCCTGCAGTGCACTGCGAATCCACTCATACGCCGGCTCTGCGCCGGTCAACTCGACGACGACCTGCACGGCGGGATCGTCGAGTACCTGCTGCACGTCACCGACGACGACACCGTCGGCCAACACGACCTCGCGTGACTTGCCGGGGTCGCGCACGGCGACACGTCGTACGTCGAACTCGGCGTGACGCCGTCGACGCATGGCCGAAGGCGCGTCCTGCAGCAGCTGCACCACGCCGGTACCGACCGTTCCCAGGCCGATCATACCGATGCCGATGGCGTCACTCACGAGGCGCACCAGGCGAAAAGCGTCTGCCACTCGCGGCGCTGCAGGTCGATCAGATGCTGGGGTTTGTCCGTATGCAGTGTTTCCACCTCGTCGATCATCCGGTGCGCATCGTAGCCGCCCACGTGGGTGATGGCCGGATGTTCCCCCACCTTGTTGAACCAGTAGTGGCTGTTGGAGAAATCCCCTTCCCGACGGTGCATGATGCCGTGCCAGAAGGAGCCTGTGGCATCTTCGATGCCCTGGGATACGGTGTGACTCCTGTCGAGCTCGTCGATATAGAGCCACAGTGCCGAGTGCAGTGCGGGTTTGTCGCACACCGACTCATGGCGCAGGATCGTCTCCACCACGCCGACCAGCTTGCTGGGCGCCGGCTCGGTGACGACGAGCTTGAACATCGCTTCTTCGGGAGGCAACGTCGCAAACAGCGGTGCCAGTGAATTGGCGACGGCTTCGGGCAGATCCATCAGATGAACTCCGGTGTGGCTTCGGGAAAGGAGCCAGCAATATCGACGCGCGCGCGAGCAGTCTCGAAAGTACCGGCGGCTCCGAACATCGTCAATCCGAAGACTCTCGCAGCAGTTGCAGCTGCCGTTCTACCTTGCGACGCATGTCGTCCTCTTCGGTGTGGAGCTCGAGGAACCGTTCATATGACCGAGCCGCCAGATCCCCTTTGCCAAGATTGAGATAGGCGCTGGCGAGATTGATGTGAGCCTCGGCGTTGCCCGGCTCTTTCTCCAGCAGCTCTTCGATAACCCTCACCGCCTCCGACCAGCGCTCCTGCTCCAACAGCAGGAAACCGAGGCTGTAGAGCGCCTCGGTCTGCCCGGCATCACGGTGGATGGCCTCCCGGAAGAGTCGTTCTGCCTCACGCCTGTCGCCGCTGGCGTCGCGGCTTTGATGGAGCATGGCCAGATTGTGATACAGACCCGCCCGTTCTGGCTGCAGTTCGATGGCCCTGCCGTAGGCGAACACGGCCTCGGACGGACGCCTCCCCTGGGCGTAGGTTCGGGCCAGCAGTTCCCATGTCTTGCCATCGTCACCATCGAGATCGCGGGCACGCTCGAGAGCGGCAAGGGCTTCGGCCACCCGTCTGAAGTGCAGATTCACCAGGCCGATGTTGCGGAAGGCACTCGCCAGCGTCGCGTCCTGCTGTGCCGCCCGACGGAACAGCTCCAGCGCCCCCAGCCAGTCGCCGTCGGCCACATGGACCGTGCCCAGAGCGTCGAGCAGCCGTGCATCCTGGGGCGCTGTCACCAGACCGGCATCGAAATGTTCCCGGGCGCGTCGCCATTCATGACGCTCCCGGGCTTTGCCACCGATCAACAGGTGCGCTTCGGCTGCCGGGAGTCCCGCACGCCGGAATGTGGTCAGAGCTTCCCGATCCTTGCCCATTCCCATCTGCGCCTGGGCCAGAAGACGCAGCAACTCCGCATCGCCCGGGGCCTCGTGCAGCGCCCGGTCGAGCAGTTGTTGCGCGCCCTGCGGGCGCTCGGCCCGGATCAGTGCCCGCACGAGGCCCTCCGTCGTCTCCCGGTCTTTGGGCTCCAGTGAGTTGGCCTGCTGGAAGTGGACCACCGCCGAGTCTGGTTGGCCGGCTTCGAGGAACACGGCTCCCATGTTGTGATGCAACTGCGACCAGTCGTAGAGTGCGAGAGCCTGGCGGAAAATCGCCAGAGAACGCTCGTGGTCACCCCGGTGGTGGTAGGCGTTGGCCATGTTGTTCAGCCCTTCCAGCATGTCGGGCTGGAGTTCCAGCGCCGCTTCGAAGCTGGCGATTGCCTCCTCGTACAGTCCCATGCCCAGGTAGGACGTGCCGATGTTGTAGTGCGCCAGGGCGATGTCGGGATCCAGGGCGAGCCCGCGCCGGCTGGCCTCGATCGCCTCGGCGTAGCGCTCTGCTTCGAGATACCCTTTGCCGAGGTTGACGTGGACACGGGGCATGGCCGGTCCCTGGCGCGCAGCATCGAGCCACACGGTCTCCTCTGACGTCCAGTCACCGTTGCGCTGCAGCACGAGGGCCGCCCAGATCGCCAGCAGTGCGGGTCCGAGAAACCGCACGCGGCGACCGGCGGCAGCCAGCAACGCGGTAGCCAGAATCGCTCCCCCTACGAGAGGCAGATAGAGTCGGTGTTCGTTGACCAGAACGTTCAGCGGAACGATCGATGAAGGCGCCAGGGTCACGGCAAACCAACCCGCGCCGAAGGCCGCCGCTGGACACAGGCGACGCAGCACGACCACCGCCGCGGCCAGGCACGTTGCCAGGGCCAGGGCCAGCACTGCGAGAAGGGTGGGGCCGGTCTCGACAAAGAACTGCGGTTCGACGCTCAGATGTGTGGGCATCAGGTTCGTGTAGGCGTAGAACGGTATTGCCTTCAGCTGCGTCGCCACCTGGGTGCCCTGCGAACGTACTGGCTCCAGCAACGCCTTGGTGACGATGGCCCGCGTTCCCAGGACATAAGCGGACGCAACGATCACAGGCCCCGCCAACAGCGCCCACGCTCCCCTTCCTCCCGGTCCCAGCAGCCAGAGCCACAACACGGCCACCGGCAGCAGTACGATCCCCACCGACTTGCACAACAGGGCCGACGCAGCCAGCAGCGCCAGTGCCACATGGTGCCCCCACGTGGGCCGGGGCCGCCGGGCGCCATCTACCAGCACCAGGAATGCCGCCAGTACGAACATGGCAGACAGCGTGGTGGAACGACTGCTGATATAGTTGACCGGCTCCGAGACCACCGGATGCGTGGCGAACAGCAGGGCCACCGTGAGGGCCGTACCGGACCGGGCCAGAATCCGGCGGGCGACAAACCAGACAAGGCAGGCGTTGATGGCGTGCAGCAGAACGTTGGCAAGGTGGTAGCCAAAGGCGTCGTACTCGCCGAGGGCATGGTTGACGGCGTAACTCACCAGCAGCAGCGGCCGGTACATACGGGCCTCCGGCATGGCGGAGAAGCTTCCGGGGTCGACGAAGAAGCGGCCAACATTCGCCAGCGACCGCACACTCGGATTGTCGATCAGGGAATGGGTGTCGTCGTAGTGAAAGCCGTTATCCAGCGTATTGGCATAGAGGAGGAACACCCACAGGATCAGTGCCACCGGAACTCTCATGGCGTCGCCTCCCGGCGTGTCATCGCTCGCCCCATCCCCAGCAGTTCATCCCAGTCGGGTCGATGCCAGGTCCGCAGCAAAATGGCGGCCACGGGAGCAAACACCGCCGTCGCCACTACCAGGCGAAGGCCCGGCCCCGTCTGCCAGTCGAAGATGGCCCAGCCGCTGGCGATGGATGCCACAATCGACACGAGTCCGACACGCCCCAACCGCCCCCAGGGCAGCAGCGTGTTCAAGGGTTGCTGGAGAGATCGGCTCAGGAGCGTTACGAGGACGGCCACCTGCCCCCAGGTGGCCAGGACCGTCGCCGCCGCCGGTCCCAGCAGCGCCCACTGTGCATGATCAGGCAGGAGAAACCTCACGAGTAACACACTGAGCGCCGCGTTTACGCACAGGTCACCCACCGATCCGTACAGTGCCCAGTTCGCCCTCCCGGTGCCGACGAGGACGGGATTGTACACGGCACAACGCAGAGGCAGGGCGAGCAGGAAGATGCGAAACACCTCGTCGGTACGGGAAAACGCGCCCGGCAGGTAGACCTCGATCACCGCACCGGCATGAACGAACAAGAAACAGCACAGAGGCAGAATGAATAGCGCCAGGCGCCCGACGGCGCCGCGGAACAGCTCACCCACCTCCTCCAGACGCCCCGCCGCCGACAGACGACTCACTTCGGGCACGAGGACGGTGACCACTGCCGCCAGCATGAGACTCACCGGCACCTCGATGGCGCCCACGTGGTACAACGCCAGATCGGCCGTTCCGAGGAACCCGAGAACGACCATCCGGTCCACTGCCCGCGACAGGCTGCCCACCGCGTCACTCAGTCCGATGCGGCTGGCGTAGCCCAGCAGTGAGCCGACGCCGGCCATGGACAGTCTGCCGGCCCCCCCGATGCCGGCGACGAGGAGCAGCCAGCCGAGGCCGCCCCGAAGCACACCGACAGCCGACAAACCCCACAGTGTCTCACCAACGCCCCATCGCCCGCCGTGGGCAAACCCGGCCACGGCGATCAGACCGACGGCCCCGGCCAGCGACAGGCCCGCCTGCCATGTGGGTCGTCCGCTGGCCACCAGCGACGCTTCCACGTGTCCGGCGGCCACGATGCTGAACACGTAGGGCAGAAAGGGCACGATGAGATCGACCGCGTCGGAGACCGAAAACCATCGCGACAGAGGTCTTCCCACGGCCCAGAGCAGAGCGACCAGAAGGCATCCGGAGATGCATAACACGACTGTCGACTGCCACACGAGAGTCCGGCGTTCGGCTCCGGGAGCCCTGCGGGGAAAGACGTAGAGCAGGGCCGTCGGCACACCCATGAGGAACACCGGGGCAAGGGTGTTGCCGAGGATCCAGACAGCGCTGAAGCGACCGAAATCGGCCAGTGGCCAAGTGCGTGCGAGCAGCGCATTGACGATGAAGATGCTCGACGTCGCCGCGACTCGACCGGCGGCGACGATGGCGACCTGCCTCGACAGGCCCAACTCAGCTTCTTTCGGCCACCATGAGGAGAAAGGCGGGCTTTCCCGTGAGCCCGTTCAGCATGACGTCCACGGCGCGCCACGACCAGTACGGCCAACGGCGGCTGAGGCTGGGAAACCCCGCTAGCTCCAGCAGTTTGTTGGTCATGCGATGTGTCTGTTGCGGACGTAGTCCTACCTCCGTGAGAACTCCCCCCAGACCTGCCTCATCGAAGCTGTGCAGGTGCGCGTTTGCCGGTGTCAGTCGATTGCAGTGCACGCAGAGATGCTCCACGATGCTCTCGCGATAGGGCACGCTGACCAGAACCCGCCCACCACGTCGCGTCAGCCGAGCCGCCTCGGCCAGTCCCGCCGTCGGATCATCGAGATGCTCGGTGACCTCGGACAACACCACCGCGTCAAAAGACTCATCCGCCAGGGCCGCATGGTAGGCGTCCGTCACCGCGAACTGAGCAGCGCCAGGGAAACGGGCGCGGGCGCCGGCGACTCCAGTCACCGCAATATCGGTTGCCACGACGCGGATCCCCGACTCGTGACACAACTGTGCGAACCAGCCAGAACCACAACCCATATCGAGGACGAGCCCATTCGACCGCAGCCGCAGGACGCGGAGGATGGTCTGTAGTCGTCGCCGTTCAGATGCAGAGCGCACCGGGTGCAGCGCCGCTGGATCTTCGATCTGATCCGCGTCGAGACGGTAGTGGGTGCGGTAGTCTGAGAGTCGGGGTTCGGTGCTCATAAAAAAACGCCTGCCCGCGGCTGCGGACAGGACCGGAGGCGATCAGGGGTGGGTGGTGGCTGTCAGCCGGCCTCTGCCGCCTCAAGGATCGCCCCGCGTTCGTCGGGAGCATTGGCGGCGGCCGGCGCCGACTTGACCTGGGTCTCGAGGTGCTGAACGACACCCTTCAGATGAGTGACGCGGCTCTGTGCTGCGTCCTCTTTGAGACGCAGACTCTCAAACTCATCCTCTGACTCGGCGACCTTCGTGCGTAGCTCGTCGATATCCGGCTGGATGGACTCCAGCTTGGCCTTCAGGTCTTTGAGACGCAGAGCGGTGACGAACTTGGTCGCCAGCACTGCCATCACCGCTAGGATCGTATAGATCATGGCGTTGACCGGCCGGACCGCAGTCCGGACACCCGTGAGACGAGGGAAAAGCGGATTCCTCGATTAACGGCAGAAATATAGCCGGGCAAATAGGTTATGTCAATTTTGACAGTCCTCCATGCGCCGGACGCATGGATGCCCGTCTGGGGCAATTCTGTCCCCTTTGCCCCCTTCCTCAAGCCGCCAGGCCGATCGCCCGCGACAACTGTAACCTATTGTATTTTCGTTAGTTGTCTACTTAATACCACGTAATACCTACAACTGGCACGAGCGTTGCTATATCGTAGACAGCTCTGAGTGGTACCCGCCTGTGGCGCCCCTGTCGAGTCGGAATCCCTCCCCGGGATGAAAACTCGATGGGGGCGTCACTTTTTTTGCAGCTCCGGGCGGAAGGGTACGATGGCGGCTCCCTGAGGTCGCGGATTCGAGGGCCTTTGTGGCGCCGATCCGTAGGACCTGTAGCTGATTCCAAGATGAGGCGTGTCCAGCGCCACGTGCCCGCGGTGGCGGGATTCGAGCAGTGCCTCCAGAACCCCGCTGACCAGCAGTGTTCTCTCCACCGGATAGGCCGCCTTCCCCGTGAGGAAGAGATCCTGGGCGTTGAGGCTCAGGTAGCTGAAGTGCGGATGGGGATCACCGGCGAGAAAGAACTCCGCGGCATCGATGCTACCGCCATCGCGCCGCCCGGCGTAGGCCCAGCCGCTGGTGAAACCACCCAGCATGAACGTAGCCGCCCGCAGACCGTCCGCGTATTCGAGCAGGAATACAGCCGGTTTATCACAGACCTCGCGGGGGTCACCGGACTCCTTCACCTCGATGCACTCTACCGCCGCCTCGAAGAGATCTCGTGGCCAGCGATCGGCGGCCCCCGCCTCCCACACGGCCTCTCCCTCGAGACACTGCACCCGACTCACGCCCGTCTCCCCTCCGTCTCGACGCTCCACCATAGACTGCAGCGTTTCCAGCGCGTGGAATCCATAGGAGTCGAGGCCACCGTAGGCCACCGATACTGCCTCCGTTACCAGGGTGTCGAGATCGTATTCGAGCCAGGGCTTGCGATAGGTCACCGGCAGGGAGGAGCCGGCCATGAAAGCCACGTCCAGTTCCCTGGTACGGTCGTACATCCAGAGCGCCTGTTCCCAACTCCACGACAGATGCTTGTCACTGAACACGGGTACCGAGCGGCCGGAGGAGGCAAAAACGCCGCACACCTGCTCCAGGAAGAAGCGGCGCGGATACAGGTGCTGCTCCTTCTCGTTCCAGGCGTAGTCGCCGTGTTCTCCGATGATGAGCACGCCATCCACGGCAAGCTCTTCACCACCCAGTGTCAGCGCCTGTTTGATGCTCGGATAGATGGGTACATCATGCTCAGCGGCCAGTTCTCGGCCCACATCTCGCTCGTGGATCTGGTCGAGATAGAACGAGGCGATCTCGACCTGCGGCGCCGCCAGTCCCTCGTCCGTAGGAAAGCCGCGCAGGAACTTGGTGACGATCACATCCGCGTGGGAGAACGGAAAGTAGCTGGTGATGATGGCGGCGATGCGTTTCGTGGCCATGTGTACGCTCCTGGTTTCCTCTATTTGTATTTGCGCAGCAGGCTGGCCCAGATCCTGGCGATCTCCTCCCGGGCTACACAGGCATCCTGCCACACGTCGGGGAAGCACTCCAGGGCGTAGCCGGAGCCCGGCGGCCCGAGTTCCACCACGGCCCACAACTCGCGTCCACGCCGGGCGCCCTTCAACCAGGACGCCAGCAGGGGGCGGCAGAAGCTGTCGCGCCAGGTGACGAAATCACCGTCGAGCTGGCCGCGGCCATTCGTGATCGGCGTCTGACAGTGACTGCCGGTGAAGGTCCGCAGGTGCAGCAGATCCCCCTGGCGCAGCAGGTCGGGACGGTAGATGAGCCGTTTGGCGAAATCCGCGGGGCGCACCTGCTTGACGATGGCGGGATGGGAATGATCGAAGTTCGTCCGCAGCTTCAACCTGTACTTGCTCTCGTAGGCCTTGGCGAGAGCCAGGCCTTTTTCCGGTGTTTCGGTACACGTATCGCGATGCCACTCGATGGCGGGTTTGATACCATAGAGGTCACCTGCCTGCATCACCGCTCGAGCCACGGGAAGAGCTTTCGCCGTCGGCGTATCGTGATCACACAGCTGTACGTTGACGTGGGTCGCGCCGGCATCGGCAAAGGCCTTCATCTTCGGTTTCGCATCGGCTACCCGGCCAACGTCTACACCGCCCACCAGTTCCATGTCATGCTTGCGGCAGGCCTTGGTGATGTCGTCCTGAGCTCCAGCGCTGAACCCGTCGAAGCCTGCCTCTTTCGCCTTGCGCACCTTCGTGTCCGCCGACCACTGACGCTTGGCCGAAGGGTAGTTCGTCATCGTCCAGGCCGCGGCGCAGAGCCGCAGGCGAGGTTTGGCAGCAGCCTTCCTTGCCATCGGTGTCATCTCCTCATGGTTGGGTGAGAGGGGCATCCTGTCGCCGCAGGCGCCCTCCGTGTGTGTACAGGTTATAGCCGCCGTCTCGCAGGAAACCGACAAGCGTCAATCCCGATTCGTCAGCCAGATCCACGGCCAGGCTTGACGGCCCGGAAACGGAGGCGATGAAGCCAAGGCCTGCCAGCAAGGCCTTCTGCACGATCTCGAAACTCGTCCGACCGCTGAGCATCAGCACCGATGACGCCGGCGGCCAGCGGCCGTCGAGCACGAACCGTCCGATGAGCTTGTCCACGGCATTGTGCCTCCCCACGTCCTCGCGCAGAGCCAGCAGCCGGCCCTCGGCGTCGAACAGGCCTGCCGCGTGCACTGAACCGGTGTGCTCGAACTGCTTCTGTGCTTTCCTCAAGCTGTCGGGCAACGTCAGCAGAATGCCTTCCCCGACGGCAAATGTCGATGGTTGTCGGTGCGATTGCGCCCGCACCTGGTCGATGCTGGTCTTGCCGCACACGCCACAACTGGAACTGACGTAGAGATTCCGTCGCAGATCATCGACGTCGACTTCGGCGCCTGCTGCCAGACGCACGTCGACGACGTTGTGCTCATTCGGCGGCGTCGCGGAGGGACAGTAGGTCAGAGCCCCCAGATCCGCGGGATCGGTGAGAATACCCTCCGTCAACAGGAAGCCGGACACCAGCTCAAAGTCCTCGCCGGGTGTCCTCATCACCACTGCCACCGGGGTATCACCGAGACGGATCTCCAGCGGCTCTTCGACGGTGACGGTGTCCGCACGTTCCTGGATTACAGGGCCGGGACCGGCGTGCCGCACGGCGACGATGCCCCGGCTGCTGACGCTGGCGCCGTCCTGGGGGCGCGCTTCGCTCACGAGGTTGCGTTTCGGCGGGCAGCCAATGTAAGTTCGAGCACCGGCATGAGCCAGACCTCCCTCATCGTTTTATCCGCGTTCATATGAGTCGTTTCCTCGACGCTCTACGAGCCGGCACCGTACTCGCCGACGGCGCCATGGGTTCCTACATCTTCGAACTTACGGGCCGCCTGTCGGAATCCAACCACGTCTACGAGGCCTTCAGCGTCGATCGACCGGAGGTCATCCGCGAAACCCACCGCGCCTACCTCAACGCCGGCAGTCGCTGCCTGACGACGAATACCTTCGGGGCCAACCGCTCCTGTCTGGCCGCATTCGGCCTGGAGGACCGCGCCGCTGAGCTCAGCACCGCCGCCGTCGTGCTGGCCCGTGAATCGATCGACGACTTCGCCCGGCAGGAGAACGCCGGCGAGGACTTCTTCGTGCTCGGGTCGGTAGGCCCCACTCTGAACAGTGACGAGTCCGGGACTTCCCCTGAGGAGACATATGCCGCGCAACTGGGCGCTCTTGTCGACGGGGGTGTAGACGCACTGCTGCTGGAAACCTTCCGCGACCTCGACCTGCTACGCGAGCTCCTGGCCGGGATCGCCCGCCTCGATGCCGGTATACCCGTCATCGTCCATATGGCCCTCGACAACGACAGCGGCCGTTGGAACGTCACTCCGGAGAAACTCGTCTCTCTGGGCGTCGAAGGAGGCGCGCATGCAGTCGGCATCAACTGCTGTCCGCCCTGGGATGCCGAGGCCTTCGTCGAGGCCGCTGCGCTCACAGATGCCGTGGCCGATGGTAACATACTGTTGTCAGCCATGCCCAACGTCGGTGGCTTTCAGCACATCGGCAACCGCTCCATGACACGGGTGAACCCCGAGTTCATGGGGCAGCTGGCGCGGACCATGTCTGCTCGTGGCACACGACTGATCGGTGGTTGCTGCGAAATACACCCCGCTCATGTGTGGGAGATGAACAACTACCTCCACAGTCGCGCCGCGGGTGGCACAGCCGTGTCGGTCACCATTGAGTTGCCGAAAGAACGGCTCCCGGCCGACGCCGAGACGAAGCGCGACAACGGGTCCTTTTCACGCAAGATTCTGGATGGTGATTTCGCCGTCAGCGTCGAGATGCTACCATCGCGGGGAACAGCCCCGAAGCTGCAGCAGGCGAAGGTCGCCTTCGTCCGCGAACTGTCAGCCTCCGGACTGACCGACGCCCTCGACATCACCGATGGCTCCCGCGGCATACCGCTGATGCCACCGGGTGATTTCATCCAACTCGTGCGGGGGAGCCTCGATTGGACGGCGCAGACCGGTGATGCCCTTGAACTGATCCCCCACTTTACGGCACGTGATCTCAACGTCATGGGTGTGCAGGCACGGTTGATCGGCTACTGGGCGAATCGCATACACAACGCCATCTTCGTCACCGGGGATCCGCCGAAGATGGCGCCCACGTACCCGCCCTCCACGGGCGTCTTCGACCTCGATTCGGTGGACATGATCCGCCTCGCCCACTCGCACCTGAACTCCGGCGTCGACTTCGGCGGGCAACCACTGGGCAAACACCGCGACCCGCGTACGCGTTTCACTATCGGCACGGGTTTCGAGCCGGAGGCCATCGATACACCACGGGAATTGGCGAAACTGGAACGCAAACTCGAGGCCGGCGCCGACTACGTGATGACGCAACCTGCCTTCGGCTGGGAGCCCCTCGATGTGCTGACTCCCTTCCGTGACCGGGCGCCGATTCTCGTGGGTGTACTCATCCTGCGGGGTCTCGAACACGCGTTGCGCATGCGCGACGTTCCCGGAGTCGTCGTGCCGGATACGATCGTCGAGCGACTCGGCTCCACCGATGACGTTGGTGACCAGGTTCGGATCGGCCAGCAGATCGCCGTCGAGCAGATCCGCCAGATCCGCGCCGACGGTTGGTCGGGGCTCTACCTGATGTCCCCCGCTTCACACGGGCCGATTCTCGACGTGCTGCGCTCAGGCCTGGGGTAACGGGCGCTCCCACCGCGCACGCACGGCCGCCAGTGCCGCGTCTCGCGTCTTCAGCCGTCCCTCGAGTTGTTCGTCCTCGAGCCATCGCAGAATCTCGCCGAATTGCCGACCCGGATGATATCCGGCCGCGATCAGGTCCCGTCCTGTGAGCAGCAGCGGCGGTCGCAGGATCTCCGCCTCCCCTTCGTCAGCCTCGGTCAGTGACTGGTGACAGAACTCATACAGATCCAGCAGTCCGTGGCTTGACTGACAATCGATACGGTGCAGTTCCAGCAACTCCGGGAAGAACCCCTCCCGCAGAAACCGCTTGAGCTTGCTCGGCCGCATCTGTTTCACGTTGCGAAAGCGCATGTGGTGTGCGGTGAGGTCACGGACGCGGTCACGATCCCTGTTGGCAAAGCGCAACCGACGGGCGATCTCCTCCACCATCTCTGCCCCCCTGGCGTCGTGGCCGTCAAAGCGGATGCGGGAAGACTCCGGCCCGGGAGGCTGAAACGTGGCGGGTTTGCCGATGTCATGCAGCAACACACCCCAGGCCAGCGTCGGCGCCGGTTCGTCCAGAGCGTCGACGAGTCCGAGCATCAGTTTCACGTGCTCCCACACATCTCCCTCGGGGTGGAACTCGGCGGGCTGATCCACACCCTTCATGGCCGCCACCTCGGGCAACAGGAGCCGCAGAAGACCCGAGTCGTAGAGCAGATCGAGACCACGCACGGCGCCGCCCTCGGTCAGGATCAGCGTCAGTTCATCACGTACGCGTTCGCCGCTGATCTGCTCGATGATCGGTGCCTTGGCCACCAGCGCGCTCCACGTGGTGGTCTCGATGTGGAAATCCAGGCGCGTGGCAAAGCGCACCGCCCGCAGTGTGCGCAGGCCATCCTCAGCGAACCGTGCGGCAGGATCGCCGATGGCCCGGATCACACCCCCCGCCAGGTCGCGGCGTCCGTCGACGGTGTCGATGAGCCCATCCCCCTCGGGATCATAGAACATGCCGTTGATGGTGAAATCGCGGCGCTCTGCATCCTGGCGCCTCGTGGCGGGCAGCACGTGGTCGGGGTGACGCCCGTCGGAATAGGGCCCCTCCTGTCGAAAGCGAGCCACCTCGTAGGAGTTTCCCGCCAGCAGCACACGAAGAATGCCGAAGCGCTCACCCACGGAGACGGTTCGTTCGAACAGGACGGCCACCTGTTCCGGTCTGGCGTCGGTGGCGATATCCCAATCTTCCGGATCGCGTCCCAGCAGCAGATCACGCACGCAGCCTCCAGCCAGAACGGCCTGATGCCCTGCCTCGCGCAGACGCCTCAGGACCGTCAAGGCCCCGGCGTCGATGTCCTCGACCTTGAGCTCTGCCAGGGCGCCGGTCATGTGGTTGCCGCCATCACCGACATGGGGTACGCTCTCGGTAGGAGGAGGAAGAGATGGCTGAAGGATCTGTGAAGCTGAAACGGGCGCTCATCAGCACCTTCGATCGCGGCGGCTTGCTGGAGTTTGCCGGGGCGCTGCAGGAGCTGGGAGTGGAGCTGGTCAGCACGGGCGGCACGAGCCGGGCGCTGCGCGAGGCGGGGTTGAAGGTTACCGAAGTGGCCGACGTCACGGGGTTTCCGGAGATCATGGACGGTCGCGTCAAGACCCTGCATCCGAAGATCCACGGTGGTCTGCTCGGAGTCCGGGACAACGCCGAACACATGGCTACCCTGGAGCAACATGCCATCGCCCCCTTCGAGCTGGTCTGCGTCAACCTCTACCCCTTCGAGGCGGCCATCTCGAAACCGGGTTGCAGTCTTGCCGAGGCGATCGAGAACATCGACATCGGCGGGCCCGCCATGCTGCGCTCTTCGGCCAAGAACAACCGCTCCATCTACGTCGTCAGCTCCCCGGCGCAGTACCCGGAGACCATCGAGCGACTGCGCGCCGATGGCGGCCACATCGATCCGGCGTACGGCATGCGACTCGCCATCGAGGTGTATCGACTGACCTCGCGGTATGACGCCGCCATCACAGCCTACCTGGCAGCGCAATCCGGCCTGCCGTCCTGAACTGAAGCAGGGACCGCTTTCAGGGCTGCCGGGTCGCGCTCCAGCTGGCCTTCCAGTATTCACCCAGATCGACCTCGCCCGTCATGCGGTCGCCGTCGATCCTGCCGGTAAAGGTGTACCCGGCGCCGCAGGCCTGGTAGTGGACGCCGGTGCGCAGTTGAACCGCGCCGTCAGCACCCACGCTGCCCGAAATATCCTGCTCGCCGTACTGGCTCCGGTAGCGCCCGCTGACGCCACCGTCGGCCTGGTCCAGGCTGAGTTGGTATGATGCCTCGCCCAGCAGAAACTTCAACTCCAGCTGCCATTCTCCGCTCAGATCCATCTCTACCTGTTCCCTTCCCTACGAGTGACCGGCGAGGATCTGTCGTAGCCGCGGAGCGACGATCTGCTCCTCGCCTTCTTCCATCATGTAGGGATTGACGGAGATACTGCTGTCACCGTGGAACACCTCAATGCGGGGCTCGCCCTGTGACAGCTCGCCAGCTACACCGGCCCCGTCGACTCCCAGAGCCGCGGCATCCCAGTGGATGCGGAGCACGGGCGCCATGTTCGAACGCCCCGGCTGACTCACCTCCAGGGTGACCGATTCGAGGTCCTTCACCGCGTCGCTGACAAACTCCAATCGTCGCTCCCACTCCTTCCACTCGGCGTCGTGATCACGACGAACCCACATCTCGACGGCGGCGAGCAGGCCCATCACCTCCTCCTTGCTGGCTTTCATGGGACGGGCCAGCGCGTGGTGTGGAGCGCCATTGAGGAAGGCGGCCTGCAGCAGCGTTTTCTCGCCGAGAACAAGGCCCGACGACTGTGGCCCTCGCAGGCACTTGCCACCACTGTAGCCTACGGCGCTGACACCATCGGCCAGATATCGATTGGGCACGTCCGGACGTTCTGCGGCGGCGTCGACGAAGGAGCGAATGCCATTCGCTTTGCCCACCGCCGCCATCTGAGCGATCGATATCTCACCCCGGTCGGCGGCATCACCGAATAGCAGCAGCATGGCGGTGTTCTCATTGACGGCCGCCTCCAGTTCGGCCAGCGTATCGACCTCGACGAGACGCACCCCCACCATACGTACCGCATGGTCGTAGGTATGCCGGTGCCGGCGCTGCACGATGACCTCGTTCTTCATGCCTGCCGTATCGGGTAGTCGGATCATCTTCTCGGGGTCCGTGCCGGCAACGCAGGCGGCGGTGATCTGGCACAGCGCCGCGGCACAGCCATTCGTCACCAACCCCCACTCGCACTGCATCAGCTCGGCGAGGCGCGCCCCCACCGCTTCGGAGAGCTCATCGAGATGGATGTAACGCTTCGAGGCTTCCACCAACGCGGCCCGCACTTCGGGCAACAGGACAGAGCCGCTGATGATGGTGTACGTACCCTTGCAGTTAATCAGCGGCCGCAGCCCGATCTTCTCGTACGTAGGGAACTCCAGTTGACTCACAGTACGTCCTCCGCGTGGTCGGCCAGGTGTTTTTCGAGGGCCGCCATGCCGGCGCTCGGATCGAGATCGATGCCCTGTCGCGCGAAGGAGACGCCCAGGGCATGGAGGGTGCGGAACAGATTGGGAGCGCGGCACTGTTCCCCCATCTGCCCGATGCGGACGGCGTTGATGCCGAAGGCGTCGGCGATGAGCACCTTGAATCGGTCCGTCATGTATTTCCTCGCCCGCCCGTCATCGATCCCCTCCGGCACCTCGATGCCGAGGACCGAGTTCAGCCGGAACTCCGGCGGGGCATAGAGCTTCAGCCCCATGGCCTCAACCCCCTTCTGCAACGACAGGGAGCTGTGCAGATGGCGTTTGAAGCGGCGCTCCAGGGTCTCTTCGATGATCAGGCGCAGAGCCTCGTGCAGGGCGAGAAGGGCCGGTACCGGCGCCGTGTAGTGGTACTTGTGATCGCCCCAGAATTTCTCGGCGCGCAGTACGTCGAGACACCAGTGCGGCTTTGGTGCAGTACGCTGAGCCGCTACCTCCCAGGCAGCATCTGAAAACGCGATCAGCGACACGCCCGGCAACGAGGATAACCCTTTCTGACTGCCGGTGACGACGACGTCGATCCCCCACTCGTCCTTCTTCAACGGCATCGTGCTCAGCGTACAGACAGCGTCGACCACACTCAGGGCGCCATGGTCACGGGTCAGAGCGACGATCTCCTCGAGATCCCGGGTCAGGACGCCACTCGAGGTCTCACCCTGAACCATGGTCACCACGTCATAGCTGCCCTGTTGCAGCGCTTCGGCCACCTGGGGCGCTGACACTGGGCGCCCCTCGGGATCTTCCAGGATCGTGACGTCGGAGCCCACGCCTTCGGCCATCTCGGCGAAGCGCCCGCTGAACAAGCCGTTGCAAAGCACGAGGACCTTACGCCCCGGCCACAGCAGGTTGCCGATAGCCATCTCCATGGCCGCCGACGCCGGGCCGGAGACGCCATAGATCCTGACGTCCGTCGTCTGGAACACGTAGCGCGACATCTCACGGATGTGGCGCACCACCATAGACATGGTCTCACCCACGTGGTTGATAACGAGGCTGCCGGCGTGAGCGACCTCGGCCGGTACGGGCACCGGGCCCGCGGTCATGAGCAGTAGCGGCTCTGCCGGCAGTACTTGATTCAGCGGTGGAGGTTGTGGACGCTTGATGTTGCTGTCGACGGGTGTCACGCCTGTCCTTCCTCTGGGACTGTCTTCGGGGAGATCCTGCCTTGGACTTGCCGACCTAAGATGCCTGTAGGTCCGCCACCTTGTCCAGATCCCCAGGAGAAACTCGGGGCGCAGAAACCTGGCCTGGCGAATCGTGCGCCACAGGAATGCCCGCGCAGCGGATCCGATAGACGGTCGCGCCTGTCAGGCCAGCCGACCCTGATCCGAGTCCTCACCAACGGCTATGGCCAGTCGCTCTTCCACGTGTGCGATGGACGGAATCAGAAGGGCCGAGAAGCAGACCGCCGTGACGACCAGTCCGCCACCGATATACCATACCCTCAACCCGACGGCCTCGGCCGTCGGACCGGCGATGAGGAGGCTGAGAGGGTAGACCCCCTGGCACACACTTGTCAGGAGCGTCAACACACGTCCCTGCATGCCGGGTGAAACGGTGGCCTGGATGACGGCCGACATCGGGCCGTTGTAGAGAGCATTGAAGAAGCCGTTCGCCACCATGGCCACGACGACCATCGCGAACAGATGTGGCGGGGTAGTACCCAGCACGAACAGGGCGAGTCCTTGCAGCCCGCCGCCCACGTACATGGTGACAACCTTGCGACGGAATCCTCCCCAGGTCGACAGCACGAGGCCACCGAGAATCAGACCCACGCCCGTAGCCGCCTGCAGCCAGCCGAGGTGCAGCGCATTGCCCTCGAAGTGCTGGGTCACCAGCAGGGGCATCAACATGAGCACCGGATTGATGACGAAGTTCATGAAGCCGGCCAGGCGCGTGATATA
>DASCMS010000051.1:0-19127 GCA_036011085.1 Candidatus Latescibacterota bacterium | reverse complement strand
CATCTCTTCCTCTCGTTCAGATCGGTATCTGGATGATCATCTTCGGTCACCTTCGGCGCTGCCATCGTCCCTGCCCCCGTGCACGAGAGCGATGACGATGCCCCCAACCCCCTGCTCCACCAGATGCCAGGCGGCATCGACGACGACGACAAGGCCGGTGTGGCTGCCTTCGGCCCCGTATAGGATAAGACCACGAGGCAGCGAGAACAGGAGGCCCATGTACATGCCGAAACGCACACCCTCCAGCCACGGGGAGCCGCCTTCGTACCCCTTGGGATAGATCACGGCCATCAGCGTGCCCAGGAGGAAATAACCCAGGCCGATGATGCGCATCAGCGGCGCCTCTCGCATCAACGGCGAATGCGCCTCATAGAAGTCGTGCATGAGCAGGCCGTGCCACAGGCCGGACAGAAACATCATTGCCACCAGCCCGAGGACCGCTGCCAGAATCAACTTGCGGACGTCCATACCGGCAATCATCTGATCATGTTGGCCGGTCGTCAAGAGCGGCGCCATGCTTTGTCCCTATGGCGACGACGAATGTGACCATCGACAGGGAAGGCTTCTACCTCCCCGGGCGATACGTGCTCACCGGAACGTCGACTTGATCCGTCCCCACGAGTCAGCCTCTGCTGCCGACTGCCTTGCACCGCTGCAGTCGCTGGTGAAACACGGGATGAGTTCGCCATCGACGAAGTCCTCTGCGAAGGAAATCGCTGGGCTCGTGAAGCGGGACACCTCAGCGAGAGAGAACATCTCCAGCGTCCGGTCGTCCCGGTCGATGTCCCAGATGTCCACCATGAACCCGATGATGGCGCCCGGTTCGAGGGAGCTTCGAGTACTCAGCTCCGGGCCCTGCCAGTGCAGGTCGTCCCACAGCGTTACGGCCGCCTCGACCCCCGATACGTTGGGGGACTCTCCGTACTGGAACCCACCGGCGTCCGTCCATGGAGATCGCCTCACCCAGTCGTAGGCCCAGCCTCCCACCCAGACAAAGTCCTCCTGGTTGTCGCTGCGGGTTTCGGCAACCATCGAAAACCGCTGTGCCTGCACCGACTCCGCCCGCTTCCGCTCGTCCTCCGGAAGTTCCGGATCAAAGCCGCTGAACTGGCCCCCGCTGTGGTCCCCATCGACATAGAGGTAGGTCGGATCTCCTGGACCCTCCTCGGAGCGTGGCCAGTAGTCGTCGTCCAGACGTTCCACCGCCACGTAGATCCTCTGTGACGCGTGGTGCCACGCCAGGAAAACTCTCCACGCCAGGTTCTCCGGATCGATCCTGGCCGCAACCCCGCCGTTGTAAACGAAGTCGTTGTGGGTCAGCGACGCACTCGGTAGCACTGCCTCCCAGTCCTCCAGCGACTGATCGTGCAGGTTCGGCAGATCTGCCGTTGAGAGTTCGTAGATCGGGTATACCACCTCTCCGAGGTGTGCAACGGTGGGCGTAGCACAGAGCAGGCCGATGGCGGTCAGCAAGGTCAGGGATGCAGGTCTCGTCGTCATGGCTTCCTCCAAGAGAGACGGCCCCGCTCCGAAGCCGTATGCTACCGATCAGCTGCCAGAGAAATCTTGTCGATCCACTCAGCGATATACCCCGCCGTCTCCTCTGCCTTGAGCTCAGTCGTCTCCAGACGCATCACGTGCTCACCACGATCGATGAGGGGCCGCGACCCGGATCCCGGTTTGAACACATCCAGGCTTCTTGGCTTGCGCTTCCCTCGACGAGATTCGCCCTGAATCCGGCGCTCGATCTCCTGAATGGAGCAGCTGAGGACGACGGCCAGGTGTGGCACCCCGCGCCTGGCAGCCAGATCGATGGCCAGATCCCAGCTCTGCTCGCCCCACTCCGATCCCTGGAAGTGAGCGTTTGTCAGGACGACGGGCACATCCTTCGGGAGATCCAGAATGCGGGCGTAGGCAATCTCTCGAACGGCGCGAAGCGTGTCGAAGTAGATGTCGCTCTTGAAATCAGTAAGTGACAGCGCAACGTTGTAGACGCTGTGGTTGTCAAGAAGCCTTGCGCCCAGACGCTCTCTGAGCAACTCGCCGACAGTCAACTTCCCAACACCCGGATGTCCATTGATGTGGACTATATAGCTCATATCGACTCCAGTCTCAGATCATGACCCATCTTTGTTGTCATCAGGTCCCAACTCCGCGATCACACACATTCGTCCTTTACGGGGCTCCACATTGACAGCGACGATGGGGAATCCGGCATCCTGGAGGATGTCCTCGAACTCGTGTACAGAGAAGCACTTCATGCCACCAGCTCTGATCAGCTTCTTGTTTCGCTTATCAAACTTCGATTCAAGGTACATGCCAGCGATGATCACCAACTGGCCATTCGGCTTCATCACTCGCCTGATTTCGGCAAGGTCTGCGGCAATATCAGGCCAGAAGTAGTAGGTCTCCACTGCCGTAACGCAGTCAAATGTCGCATCCGAAAATGGCATCGATGAAACCGACCCATGGAGAACTTCGACGCGACCGCTGATGATCAGTTTCTGGTTCCTGTTCCGTGCGACAGCAACAGAGTCCTCTGAGTAGTCAATGCCGACTGCTTTGCCAAGCCTGGAAAGGGAAGCGAGATACTCGAGGGTTCGACCGCCGCCGCACCCGACATCCAGTACGTTCGCGTGTTCAGGTATCTCAGTCTTAGAAAGCCCCCAACGCGTTAGGCCATAGTGCCCTACGTTCATACCACGGACCAGGATCCGGCCAAACCATCCGCGAGGCCTTCCACTTTGTGAGAGTAGTCTACCGAGCAGATTCACTTTTCCCCCTGGCTCAGAAACTGTTCCTACTGTACCGAGTCGATCGCCCAGATCAGAGGCGGTCCATAGTCGTTGGCGATGCCGTTCACATCGGCGCCGTGCTCAATCAAGACCTCCATGGCCTGCACGGTGCCAGTCCTGACCGCAGCCTGGCAAAGAGGGTAATGGTCATTCTCGGTGGCGTCGCCCCCATGGCCGAGAAGGAACGACAGAATGACAGCCTGCCCTCTGATCGCCGCCGCCGTGACTGGATAGTCTGTACGCCAGGACTGCTCCTGCAAGGGCTCCAGGAGGACCTCGGGGCTCTGCTTGGCTACACGCTCGACTGCAGCAAGATCTCCTGAGTCGATCGCCGCCCTCAGATCATCTCGCAAGCTTGCCATCAGGTCTCCTCTGAGGTATCTGGGCCTATCAGTACACTACGTGGAAGTCCGCACTATCCGGCGAGACCGTTCGCCCCATCCCGAACGAACCGACACTATATCGTCTTGGCCATCCACACGCGCGTCTCATCCCGCTTGATCTCTCGCCATCCCAGGTGCTCGTAAAGCGACACGTTCTCCGTGAGCAGGACGTGCGTCGCCAGGCGCATCTCGGAGTGCCCCTGCTCATTGGCGCTCTCCTCGGCAAGCCGCATGAGTCTGCCCCCGATACCGCGACCTTGATGGGCAGGATGCACGGCCACATTCGCGATCTTCGCATGGTCGTCCGAAAACCCCATGATGAGTGCTCCGATAACCTGGCCGCTCTCTACAACGACCCACGTCGGACTCTCACGGATCTCCCTTTCGTAGTGCACGTCCATGGGAGGAAGTCGAGTACCTTCCATCCGGCTCTCATACGCTGAGTAGGCCGCAGTCATGCACTTCGTAAGGCTGGGCGCATCAGACTGCACAGCCTCGCGAAGTGTCCAGTTGGTCTCGCTCACTCGATCCTCTCCTCTGCGCTCCACCCGACAATACAATCATGTGGAAGGGGACATGATGCACCGCCCCAACGCTATTCCGTGGGCGTGCGGTTGTCCAAGGCGTACTCTGTTCCAGTGGTTTATCTTCCCAAACCGGACAACTGGCGTGCCTGGGCCCGTGCATGCGCACCGCAAGAGTGAGACGCCGTCGCCGCCCAATTCCACCATCGCGACCCCGGCCTTACACTGAGTGTCTACAGCGACGAAGCCATCGGAGCATGAGGTCGTCTACGATACATCTTCGGAAACGGCCATTCGGTTATCGGCCAGTCCGTACGACCGGTGAACGTATGTACCCCTCCTGCCAGAGAGAATCGGGCACTCTCGGAACCCATGCGCAGATGACAGATATCTGATGCGTCTCGACCTGCGGGGCGCCTCCCTTCGCTTCGGCGACCATGAGCCGCTCTTTGAAGGCGTCGACCTGAGCGTAGAAGGCGGCCGTCTTGTCGTCATCGAGGGTGCGTCGGGATGCGGCAAATCGAGCCTGCTGCGCCTCCTCAACCGACTGCAGGAGCCGACATCGGGCCAGTTGCTCGTGGACGGCTCCCTCGGCAAGGATGCAGACGTCACCGCCCTGCGTCGGCGCGCCGCTCTGGTACCGCAGACCCCGGTGGCCAGGGCGGGTTCAGTGCGGGACAACCTCTGCTGGCCCCTCTCCTTTCGCGCTAACCGCGGTCGCACCGCGCCCGCCGATGAGTCCCTGCGTCGACAGCTTGATGTTCTGTTGTTGCAGGACGTCGCTCTCGACGACGAGGCGCGGACTCTGTCCGTCGGCCAGCGGCAGCGCCTGGCCTTTCTTCGTGCACAGCTTCTTGAGCCCGAAATCCTGCTGTGTGACGAGCCGACAGCGGCATTGGACGGCGAGGCCCGCACCGTGATCGAGACTCAGTTGGCTGCCCACTGCGCCGCAGGTGCCGGCGTCGTCGTCGTCACCCACCAGGGCTTCACGACGCCTACGGCGAACGTCTTGCATGTCCTGCTGCAGCGCGAGGGTTTGCAGGTGATGACATGAGCCCCATCGCCATCGGGCCAGGCCAGCTGCTGCTGTGTCTCATATTCGTCGTCATTGCCGGGGCTGCGTCGCTGGCCCTGGGGCTGCGCCTCGAGCGCGATCTGCTGTGGGGTTCTGTCCGCACCTTTGCCCAGCTGTTCCTGGTGGGGTACGTGCTCGACGCGGTGTTTGCCATCGACCGGCCGCTGCTCGTGCTCGCCGTCTTCGTCTTCATGGTGTTCTGGGCAGCCCATGCTGTACGCGGGCGGGTACGCGACCCACAGATAGCTGTGTTCGCGCCGACGTTTCTGTCGATGGTCATCAGCTACCTGGCTGTCACCGTGCTCGTCACCGCGGCGATCATCCAGGCCGATCCATGGTGGTCGCCGCAGTATTTCATCCCCCTCGGAGGCATGATCGCCGGCAATTCGATGAACGCCATCTCCATCTGTCTCGAACGCCTACTCACCGGTCTGCGCGAGCGGCGCGAGGAGATCGAACAGGCTCTGTCACTGGGGGCCACCTACCGGGAGGCCACGGCGGCGCTGCTCGCCGACGCTGTCCGCGCCGGCATGATACCTTCTATCAACGCCCTGATGACGGTGGGCCTGGTGTCCCTGCCGGGTATGATGACGGGACAGATCCTCGCCGGGGTCTCTCCCGTCTCGGCCGTGAAGTACCAGATCGTCGTCATGCTCATGCTCGTGGCTTCCACCGCCATCGGCGCCGTCGTCGTCGCCTCGGTCGTACGACGGCGCTGTTTCACCCATGCCAACCAGCTGATCGTCCAGTGACTACCAGAAAGGCGCTTGCAGCGTGACCGACAGATTCTGCCCATTGAACATGAGTTCTGAAGAGATCGTCGAATACACGCCCGAGTGGACCGGCGAGCGTTCCGCTGACGGTCGCCCGCGGGTGGCCGACGCCATCCTCACCCGCATGCGCCAGGTGACGACGACCCAGGCCTGGGGTGTGGTCCGCGGCCAGGGGTACGAGTGTGCCTTCGAAGGTGGCTGGATGTGCACCCATCCCGACGAGGTCCTCGTCGGCCGCGCCCTGACGGCGATGTACATGCCACGCCGGCCGGTACTGCGTCAGGTGATGGAGGCCAAAGGAGAACAGGCCGGCTGCGTCGGCGACCAGATCTCCTGGCCCATCGACATGCTCGTGCCGGGCGACGTCTACGTCGCCGACGTCTTCGGCAAGATCGTCCAGGGCCCCGTCATCGGTGACAACCTGTCGGTGGCCATCCTGACGAACTCGGGCAATGGCGTCGTCCACGATGCTGCCGTGCGCGATCTCGACGGCATCCGCGAGCTGGAGGGTTTCTGCAGCTTCGTACGCGGCACGCATCCCAGCTTCGCCTCGCCCACCATCATGCTGGCCGGCATCAACTGCCCCATCCGCATCGGCGCCGCCACCTGCATGCCCGGCGACGTCGTTCTCGGCCGGCACGACGGTGTCGTCTTCGTCCCCCCCCATCTGGCCGAGCAGGTGGTCAAGACATCGGAGCTGATCACTCTGCGTGATCGTTTCGGCAAGCTGCGACTCAGTGAAACGAAGTACACCCCCGGGCAGATCGATACGCGTTGGACGGATGACATCGAACGGGACTTCTCCGCCTGGCTGGATGAACACCAGGACGACCTTCCCGTCCCCAGAGAGGCAGTCCAGGAGATGCTGAAGGAGCGCACCTGGTAACACCTCGAGCTTGCCAAGGTCCGCCCTTTCGGTGTTGACTACTTGTATCGTCCCGCCGGAGAGCCCCAGAATCCCCTCCGAAGGAGGCATCATGACTGAAACTCCCAGCACCGAGACCGATATCGGCATCGTCGGCCGTATGATCCGCGTCTTCTACGCCCCGGCCGAGACCTTCGAAGCCGTACAGCGGGGACATTCCCGCATGGACTGGTTCATCCCCGTCCTGCTCGCCGCTCTCGTCACTGTCGGGTCGCAGTACATGACGTTGCCCGTCGCGCAGAAGATGCAGGCGAAGGCCGTCGCGGCAGCGACGGCAGGGCAGGATCTGACACCGGAGCAGATCGCCCAACAGCGGGAGATGATGGCGAAGATGTCCGGCGTCACCAGCATCGGCACCCTGGTGGCCGCGCCGGTCATGATCTTCGTCATGGTCTTCGCTTTTTCCGGCGTGCTGCTCCTGGTGGGACGCTACGCCCTCGGAGGGGACGTCACCTACGGCCAGATGCTGGCCGTCGAAGGCTACGCCATGGTGATCAGTATCCTGCAGAACGTCGTCCTCACGCCCATCCGACAGGCCCGGGAATCCTTGATGGTAACCCTTGGGCCGGGTCTGTTTCTCGATAAAGAAATGCTGGCCACCTACGTCGGTCGCCTGATCAATGGCATCGACATCTTCGTCGTCTGGCAGATCGTGGTCATCGGGATTGGCCTGTCGATCCTTGCCAGGGCCAGTCTCGGCAAGACTCTGGGCATCCTGTTCGCCATCTGGGCCCTCTTCGTGGCTGGCGGCGCCGCGCTGGCCGGCTTCGCACCGGGGATGTAGCCTTGGCCGAGGCGACACGACGCCGACGGCGGAAACGCGGTTGGGCCTTCAAGCTTCTCGTCTTTCTCGTCCTCGCCGGCAGTATCGGGGGGCTCTCGTGGGTGGCGTTGAAGAAGGAGGACCCGCCCGAGAGGTTCGCCTCCATCGAGATGGGCCGCGGCAATCTCGTCGACAAGCTCGCCGATACCGGCACCATCGAGCTGGTCCGCACCGTCGAGGTCAAGTCCACCATCGCTGGCGAGGTCCGCCAGCTGCCCATCGAGGCGGGTGATCACGTGGAGGCCGGCCAGCTGCTGGCGGTCATCGAACCCGATCCGAATCAGTCGCTGCAGCTCTACCAGAAGCGCTCCGCCGTAGAGCGTGGCCGGCTTACCGTGGACGAACAGGAACGCGACCTGGCTCGCCAGAAGGTCCTGTTCGACCGCAAGATGTTGCCCACATCGCAGTATGAAGACTCGGAAATGCGCCTGACGCGGGCCCGCAGCGAGTTGCGACTGGCCCGTCTCGAGCTCGAGATCCTCGAGACCAAGGCCAACCTGTCGCCGTCCACCGGGCCGCCGGGCCAGACCCAGCTGGACGAGATCCGTATCCTGGCCCCCATCAGCGGTATCGTCATCCGCCGTGGCATCGAGATCGGCGAGGTCGTCGCCTCCGGACTGTCCGGCCTGTCGGGCGGCACGGTGATGTTTGAGATCGGCGACCCGAGCCAGATGATCGTGCGCGGTGATATCGCCGAGATCGACATCGCCAAGCTCGAGCTCGGGCAGGCCGTCGACATTGTCGTCGATGCGTATCCCGACACGACGTACGAAGGGCGCGTGCGCTGGATCGCCCCGGTAGGTCTCAAGCAGCAGGGCAGTCCCATCGTCACGTTCGACACGGAGATCGACGTCGTCGACCACGAGCCACGACTCCGGCAGGGCATGTCGTGTGACATCGACATCATCTTCTCCCGGCGGGACAGCGTGCTGTACCTGCCGATGGAGGCCGTCGTCGAGCGCTTTGATGAGAAAGAGGAGGACGGCGAGCCGGTGAAGGGACGCCGCGGTCGTTTTGTGGCCTACATCGTCGGCCCGGACAGCACCGGCGTCGATTCGGTGCGTGCCGACTCGGTGGTTGTCGGTGCGACTGCCGACAGCACGTCTGCGGCGGAAGCCTCGACCGACACGTCGGTGGTGACTGCGCCCGACTCATCCGAGACCGCTCCCCCGCCACCTACCGAATTTATCCTCGATCGCTTCACGGAGGTAACTCTGGAGATCGGCCTGGAGACGTCGACACGGATCGAGATCCTCTCCGGACTCGAGGCCAGTGATCGCGTCAGTCCCGACCCGGCGCTGATCACCCGCAAGCTGGAAGAACAGGAAGCCGTCGCCGACACGACGAGCGACGAGTAGGTCTCCATAGTCCTGTTCGAGACCATCTTCGTCGGCCTGTCGCAGCTGCGGGCCAACAAGCTGCGCTCCATCCTCACCCTGCTCGGTATCGTCATCGGCGTCTCCTCCGTCATCGGCATCGTCTCCATCGGCGAAGGTCTGCGGCGCACCGTTGTCGGTGAATTCGCGCGCTCCGGCGGCGCCGGCGTCATACGCGTGCGGCCGCCCCAGGCGTGGGAACGTCGGGATGGCCGCTGGGTGCGGAGAGCCTGGGCGGCGCACCTGACGAGTGCGGACCTGGTCGCCTTCGACGAGGAGACCGATGTCGACGTCGATGCCGTCGTTCCCGGCGTCGGCGGCAGTGCCCGTTTGCGCTACGGCAAGACGACGATGAACGCCACCTTCTACGGCACGTCCGAGGATTTCCACGAAGGACGCAACTGGCCCGTCGTGCACGGCCGCCCGCTGACGGCGGATGACGTGCAGTTCTCCCGCAAGGTCTGCACGATCGGACAGAAGGTGCGGACCGACCTGTTCGGCGGCGCCGATCCGATCGGTCTCGACCTGAAGCTCAACGGCGAGCGCTACACCGTCGTCGGCGTGCTCGAGGAGCGCGTGCGCTTCGGCCGTGAGGAGGGCAATCAGGTCCTCATCCCCTACACCACGGCCCAGCGACGCCTGCTCGGCAACCGCCGGCTCGACGAGATCGCCCTCTTCCTCGACGACGTCGACCTCGTCGAGGATCTGGTCGCATCCATCGAGCTTGCCCTGCGCCGGCATCACGAGCACGGTGATGAGTTCCAGGTGGAGACCAGCGCCAACCAGCTCGAGCAGGTGGGCCAGACGATCCTGGTGATGAAGGGGGTCGCCGGCGGCATCGCCGGGATCTCCCTGTTGGTGGGCGGCATCGGCATCATGAACATCATGCTCGTCTCCGTCACCGAACGGACCCGCGAGATCGGCGTGCGCAAAGCCCTGGGCGCCAAGTCGCACCACATCATGATGCAGTTCGTCGCCGAGGCCATCGTCCTGAGCCTCTTCGGCGGTCTGCTCGGCGTCGGTGTCGGTGTCGGTTTTGGCCTCGGCATCGAGCAGTTGATCAGCCATTTTGACGAAAACACACCCTTCGTCAGCATCGTCTCCGCCGATTCGGTGCTGGTAGCCCTCGCCTTCGCCAGCGCCGTGGGCCTGTTCTTCGGCGTCTACCCGGCGGCCCGGGCGGCGCGTCTCGATCCGGTGGAGGCCCTGCGCCACGAATGATCCTCCTCGAGTCCATCGGCATCGCCCTCAGCCAGCTGTGGGCCAACAAGATCCGTTCCACGCTGACCTTGCTGGGCATGCTCATCGGTGTCGGCTCCGTCGTCGGCATCGTCTCCATCAGCGAGGGTATGCGCCGTATGGTCTACGAGGAATTCGGCAAGATCGGCGGCGCCAACTTCATCTATGTCGGTCCACGGGAGTGGGTGAACAAGGACGGACGCTGGGTCCGTGTCGCCCGCTTCGAGCCGTTGACGATGAAGGATGTCAGCTATGTGGCGGGACTGTCGAAGCAGATCGACGCCGTGCTTCCCGCCCTGGGCAGGGGGGGCGATGTCCGCCATGGAAAGGCCACCTTCGGCGCTTCCGTGGAAGCGACGATTCCGGACTACTCCCGCGCCTTCGACTGGAAGGTCGAGGAGGGACGGTTCCTGGTGGACAGCGACCTTGCGAGCAATCGCAGCGTCGCCGTCGTCGGCCAGAAGGTCGTCTCCGAGATCTATGGCGACAGGAACCCCGTCGGTCTCGAGATCAAGATCAACGGACGCCGCCACGATGTTGTCGGTGTGATGGAGGAGCGCAGCATGTTCGGTAACGACTGGGGCAACCGCGTCATCGTCCCGGTTACGACGGCACAGAGACGACTGTTCGGCATCAAGAGCATCGCTGGTCTGTTCGTTTACACGAAGACACCGGACGACGTTGCCGGTGTCATGCCGCTGATCGACAGTGGCCTGAAGCGGCGCCACGGACGCGATGCCATCTACGAGATGCAGAGCGGCAAGGGCATCCTCGACCAGGTGGAACAGACGATCGTGGTGATGAAGCTCGTCACGGGGGGCATCGCTGCCATCTCCCTGCTCGTGGGTGGCATCGGCATCATGAACATCATGCTCGTCTCCGTCACCGAGCGCACCCGCGAGATCGGCATTCGCAAAGCCCTGGGAGCTCGGCCCCTGACCTTGCTGTCTCAGTTCGTCATGGAAGCGGTTGTGCTGAGTCTCTTCGGCGGCGCCCTCGGCGTCGGTCTGGGCATCAGCCTGGGACTGGGGATCTCGGCCGCCATCGAGCACTTTGCCGAATGGCCCTTTCCCAGCGTCGTGTCCTCGTCGTCGGTTGTCATGGCCCTCGGAATCTCGACAGCTATCGGTCTGTTCTTCGGCATCTTCCCGGCGGCTCGCGCTGCCCGCCTCGACCCGGTGGAGGCACTCAGCTTTGAGTGAAGCCCCCAACAACGATGTGCCCGACGAGCTGATCCGACTGGCCGAGGTGCGCAAGATCTACAAGCGGGGCCTCGAAGAGGTCCACGCCCTCAGCGGCCTGGATGTGCGTCTGGATCGTGGCGAGTACGTGGCCATCATGGGCCCCTCGGGCTCCGGCAAATCGACGCTGATGAACATCGTTGGCTGCCTCGATACGCCCACGAGCGGCACGTACCATCTCGATGGCGTCGATGTGAGCGACATGAACGCCAACGACCTTGCCGACGTCCGCAACAAGCAGATCGGCTTCGTCTTCCAGACCTTCAATCTGCTGGCCCGCTCGACGGCGCTGCACAACGTCGAGTTGCCTCTGCTCTACGGTGGCACGCGCCGGCGCCTGCGGCGAGATCGCGCCGAGGATGCTCTCGAGCGCGTCGGCCTGATCGACCGCATGGACCATCGGCCCAACGAGCTGTCAGGTGGTGAGCGCCAGCGGGTCGCCATCGCCCGCGCCTTGGCCAACGGCCCGTCGCTGCTGCTGGCCGACGAGCCCACGGGAAACCTCGACAGCCGCACCGGGGACGAGATCATGGCCCTCTTCGACGCCCTGCACGGCGAAGGCAACACGGTGATCCTAGTGACCCACGAGGAGTCCATCGCACGGCACGCCAACCGCCTGGTTCGCATTCTCGATGGTGTCGTGGCCTCAGATGATCGTACGGACGACCAGGGGTAGACGAGCGGAATCGCACAGCGATTCGACTCGATGCGCCTGGCCCAGCGCTCTGCTGTGAACCACCGGAGGGCGCGTCAGGCATCCCGAGATCCCGCAGAATCGCGCAGCGATTCGACTCGACGCGCCTGGGTAACCGTTCTACTGTGAATCGCCGATCGGCGCGTCAGGCGTCAATCGCCTGCATCGTCGTTGCACCCATCAGGTAATCCCACACCTGCCTGCGGATGCCGCGCTCCTTGTAGTGGTCGCTCTGTGACACGCCGATCGGGTTGCCGAAGGTGAGGATATTACGTGGATCTCCGCCGGCATCATGGTTGTTCCAGTCCGTGACGCTGTCGAGGGATGCCGGATCGTGGTTCCAGGTGGGCGACTCGTTGTCCTGTGTACGACGGAGCAGGAACTTGACCATGTGCCGCTTGTGCCGCGAGCGGTTCGCCGCCGTGCCATGCCACAGATCGTAGTGTGCAAAGGCGATGGTCCCCGCCTTGACAACGAGGGGAACCTGGCCGCGGATGTTGGTGTAGGTCGCCATGCGATCGGTGGGTGCGTTTCGGTACTGGGTCCCCGGGACGATGACGGTGGGTCCCATGTCGGGAGTGATATCCGTCGGATAGTAGAGACCGAGGAAACGGTTCAGCCTCGTGTCCCGGTTGTTGGCGCCGTCCTGGTGCCACTGCATATATCCCGAGCCCGGCTGCTTACAGTGCCAGTGACGGTGTCCCTGGACCTCGTAGTCCGTTCCGAGAAGGCTCACCAGGGCACCGACGGCGGCAGGATGTTCGAGAACCTGCCACAGTTCCGGCACCGATTCGGTGATGGCGTCCCCGGGGTTGCTCTCCAGTGCCTCGAGTTTGCCGGCGATGGTGTCGTTCAGCCCGGGGGGCAGATCTTCTAGCTCGACCAGGTGGTATCCGTCGACGACGAACCGGGCCACCTGGGTATCGCTCAACAGGTAATCCTTCGCGGTGGTCATGAGTCGACGACCTCTATCTTCTGCAGAATGAACTCGTAGCCCACCACATCGAGATCACGATCGTCGAAGGGCGCCTGCAGATGCGGAAACTGCACCACCTGCCAGCCGTCCACGATGGCGTCGTGCACCGTTCGGTAGGGCCAGTTCTGCTCCGGTGCGGCCGTGATCTCCACGCCGTAACCCGCCACTGGCTCGATCGGCGTATATCCGAGGATTTCGGAGAAGACGTTGGCTGTGCGCGCGTGCAGATAGAGCAGTCTCTGCCGTGGCACAGCGGGATGGTTCGAAGTGGCTTCAGTCACCTGCCCTCCTGCGGTCGTCTCCCGGCATCCGGGACGTTATACTCATGCCTGTATAGGTGAAATCTCTCAAGGACCCGTCGGCCCATGCGTCTGCTCATCTTCTTTGCTCCACTGTTGCTGTCGGCTTGCTCGACGACGATCTCACCCGCCGATCTGGCGGCCACAGAGCCTGATTCCACCTTTTCCCACAACCTGCTCGACCAAGTCCTCGGCACCCATGTCGATACCGAAGGTCGAGTCGACTACGCCGCCCTGAAGGCACGACCCGAGAGGCTCGATCGCTACTATGCTCTGGTCGCCGCCTACAGCCCTGACACGCACCCTCACCTGTTCGCTGACGAGTCGGCTCGCCTCGCCTACTGGATCAACGCCTACAACACGGCCGTCCTCAAGGCGGTGATCAGCAACTATCCCATCGGCAGTGTCAGCGACGTGTCGGCGCCGCCGCTGGCCGGTCTGGTCTCGGATCAGATCGGCTTCTTCTACTTCCAGAAACTCGTCTTTGGCGGCGTCAAGATAAACCTCTACGACCTCGAGCACGAGGTCATCCGCAAGCGTTTTCCTGACCCTCGGGTTCACTTCGCCATCAACTGCGCTTCGGGCGGTTGCCCACGACTGCCACGGACCGCTTTCCACGCCGCGGATCTGGACGCCGAACTCGATCGCGAGACCCGGTTTTTCGTCAACGAGGCCCGCAACCTGCGTATCGACGACGCCGCGAAGCTGATTCACATCTCCAGCATCTTTGACTGGTACCGCACCGACTTCACGGACTGGCTCACCAGCTCCCATCCGGAAATGGTCGATGCCGACCTGCTCGATTACGCCCGGCTGTACCTGGGTGCCGATGCCCGGACCAGCCTGGACCGTGCGGAGGCCGCCGGATACCAGGTTCGGGCGATTCCCTATGACTGGAGTCTGAATGATCAGGGTGGCCGCTGAGATGGATCGCGGCATTGGGCGCGTCAGGCGTACCGAGATCTCGCAGAATCGCGAAGCGATTCGGCCCGACGCGCCTGGACCACCGCCCTATTGCGAATCACCGCTGGGCGCGTCAGGCGTACCGAGATCTCGCAGAATCGCGAAGCGATTCGGCCCGACGCGCCTGGACCACCGCCCTGTTGTGAATCACCGATGGGCGCGTCAGGCGTTCGTTCAGGCGTCGGCGGATGTCGCCCGCGTTCACCTCGCACATACTGACCATCTCGCCGTCCACCGGCACACGGAATACGCAGGATTGCAGTCGTTCCCGACCCAGGTCGGTGTCGATTTCCTCGGCCCCCATGAACCGGTGCACCACCAGCAGCTGGGGTCGCAGCTGGACCTGTCCTCGGGTGCACACGGCTCGCACAATAGCTCCGAGGGTTGCCCGTTCCGTCCAGCCACGGTAGAGGCCGTACGCGGCCAGCTCGAGCAGAGCCAGGGGACGCCGCAGCAGCCCCGCCACGACCCGTGTTACGGTCCGCAGAAATCCCTCGTCCACGTGAAGCGTGGGCGCGAACTCGCGCAACGCCCGGCGCATGATCCTCCGGTCCCACCCCTTGCCGGCCCGTACGACTTCGACGACGTGGCGCCGGGTACCCGCCCGTAAGACGACGACGGGGACGGTGATATTACACTCCCCGTGACCGAAGCGCAGAGCATCGCGGTTCAGCAGACGGCCCGCCCCACGGCAGATCCGCTGCCACACACCGCCCAGATCGAGATAGTCGTCGCTTTCGTCTTTCGTCCTGCCCACAGGGGCCACCGGCAGGAAACTGACGAGTCGCATGGCGTCGGCATTGTCGAGACACCAGTCGATCACATCGGCGACCCCGTGGGCATTGGCTCCTGTCACCGTCATCGTCATCGCGGCATGCAGGATCTGCCCCGTCTGCCTGCGCGTGCGGCGCACGAGGTCGGCGAACCGGTCGCGCAGAGGATGGAGTTCCGCCTCCGTCTGCTCAGGGCGCCAGCCGGGCCGACCGCGCTGGGTGGTATCCACGTGGAAGCTGACCTTCCGCAGGCCGTAGTCCCGCACCAGCGTCGTCAGGTAGTCGGGGTCGTCCAGCAGGCGTTCGCCATTGGTCATGACCATCGGATCCAGCCCGATGCGTCTGGCGTAGGTAACGATCCGTCCGAGCGCTTCCACGGGTAGCAGGGCCACCTCGCCTGAGGTGATCTGACACTTGCCGCCGGGGCCGAGCCAGGCCCGCAGCTCATTCAGCTGTTGGCACACCTCGTCGAAGGCAGCCGGTTCCGTGGCCTGGGCGGCTTCGCTCAGATAGCAACTCGTGCAGGAAAAGTTACAGCGCTCCATGACGCTGTGGGTGGCCCCGCAGCCGACGGCGTTGACCCCGGCGATCTGCCCGTCGGTGCGCTGCAGTTCGGGCAGGGCCCGCCAGAATGACCGGTAGCGGGACGCGGAGGACCCGACTATCCTTGAGAATGATGGCAAGAGTTGCACATTTTGAAATCTGCGCCGATGACGTCGAGCGTGCCGTGTCCTTTTACCGCCACGTCTTCGGCTGGGAGATCCGTCGCTGGGACGGCCCCCACGAGTACCACGTCGTCATCACCGGCGACGATACCGAGCTGCCCGGGATCAACGGCGGGACCATCGACCGGCGTGACAGCTTCGCCGGATCGGTGAACCTGGTGGATGTTCCCGCCCTCGACAACGCCCTGCTCCGTGTCGTCGAGGCGGGCGGCACGATCATCCACTCGCGCAGTACGATCCCCGGAGTCGGTTACGTCGCCTACTGCCGTGATTCGGAGAGCAACCCCTTCGGCCTGATCGAACGGGACGGCACGGCCGCCTGAATTCGCCCTCAACGACCTTGGCGTGCGAATTCTCGTTCCAGGGCCACCCGGAATGGGTGCTGCGGCTGCCGCGTCGGGATCTGCTGCTGGCTCTGGTTGCGCAGCCAGTGCTCGAGCAGAAGGCCACGCAGCCGCGCCTCCTGAGGGGCTGACTCCTGGCGCCCCGCCAGATTGTCCACCTCCTGCGGTTCCTGCTCGAGGTCGTAGAGTTCCGCTTCACCCGTGGCATAGTGGACGTATTTCCACCGGCCGTCACAGACCATCACCCGCCCGCCGATCTCGCAAAACACGGCATCCCGCGTCGAGGCGGCCCCATCTTGCAGCATGGGTGCGGGTGAGACCGCCTGCAGCGTCTCAGGCGGATCGACACCACAGACCTCGTAGAACAGGGCAACGACATCGAGCCCGCTCACCACCGATGGGCAGCGGACGCCGGACTGCACACCGGGGCCGCGCACGATGAGTGGCACGTGAGCCATGCTCTCGTAGAAGTACCCCTTGTACGAGAGTCCGTGATCTCCGAGAGCGTCCCCGTGGTCGGAGGTAAAGACGATCATGGTGTCGTCGAGTACGCCGCGAGCCTCGAGGGCGGCCAGCATCTTGCCGATGCCTTCGTCGATGAGGCTGATGTTGGCGTAGTAGTGAGCCCGCCAACGGCGGATCTGTTCCGGTGCGGCATCACTCGGCTTGATGCGGAACATCGAGTTGCCCGTCGAATCGGTGCGCGACTGCTGCGCTTTCGGTTTGTTGACCAGTTCCTCCGGGCCGCCCACCGGCTCTGGAATCGGCGCCTCATAGTACATGTCCGCCATGTCCTCGGGTGGATCGTAGGGATCGTGGGGTCCGGCGAAACTGACCCAGATCGCAAAGGGGTCCCCACCGTGCTGCTGCAGCCACTCGGCGGCGCTGTTGCCCGTAAAGCCGTCGACGTGAAAGCGCCGGTCGAGAGGCGTCACCGGCGCTCCGAGACTCTCGAAGTACCCGGGATTCTCCGTCGGATGCGCCCGGCGAATGCCGTGGGCCCGCAGGTACTTGAAGTGATCGTCCGGCAGGTAGGTGTGGCGTTTGTCCTCGGCGCTGACGCGTTCGTCGAAACCGCCCGGCTGGTCCCAAGGCATGAAGTGCATCTTGCCGATGGCAGCCGTAGGCAGGCCGGCAGCGCTCAAATGAGCGGGCCATGTGGGTGTGGACGGATCGAGCCACTACCCGTTGGACAGCACGCCCAACGTCGAGGGCCACTGCCCCGTCATCCACGCGGCCCGGCACGGTACACAGACCGGCGCCGGCGTGTAGCATCTCTCGAACACCACGCCTTCTGCGGCCAGGCGCTCGATGTTCGGTGCCTGCACAAAGTCGAGACCGTAGCTCGGCAGGCTGTCGAAACGCTGCTGATCGGTCGTGATGAACAGCAGATTCCGCGCTCTCAGGGTGCTGACCTCCCCGGACTTCGCCATCATCGCAGGGCCTCGATGATGGCGGCCAGTTCTTCGCCGATCAGTCGGTTCTTTTCGACGGGCATGCCGACGTCCTCCCATGTGCCGGGGTTCTGGGTCACCACCAGGTCGAGGCTCGGGCACACCCAGATCAGCTTCGCGCCGGCACCACGGGCAGCGAAGCTGTCTCGCGGCAGGTCCGGCCACAGCTTACCGTGATCGTTGGTCCAGAAACCGTGACCGTAGTGCCAGTTCTCTTCGGGCTCATGGGCGAGAATGTCGTCGTTGGTGCGTGTCGCCTGCCGCAGGTAGGCCTCCGGCACCACCTGCTCGTCCCGCCAGCGACCGCCGTGGCGCCAGAGCCAGCCGGCACGCGCCGTCTCGCGTGCCGTGGCCACCACTCGTGACGAGTGCCCGAAGATGCCCTTCCTCGCGCCGGGGGGATGCTCGAAGTCGGAGTAGCTGTGCTCCCAGTCACCGCCGATGGGATCCCTGATCTTCGCCGCCAGCAACTGGTTGGCACCCGGCAACCGTTGCGGATCGCCGCTGTCGTAGAGACCGTAGGCGGTGGCCAGCGAGTTCGTCAGGATGTTCATGCCGAAGGTCTGGTAATGGAACACCGTCCCCGGCGCCTCTCCCGGCTTCATGTAGCCGGACGTATTGCAGATCAACTGGCGGAACGTGATGTCGCGATCCTTGTCGAAAGCGTGGCGTCCCGGCTTCGGTCCCTGGTTCTCACCCACCTCCATCATTTCCGGGTACACGTCCACCACCTTGGCGTCCGCTGACGGGATCATCCCGTCGGCTTCGGCGATTCCCAGAAGGCAGGAGAAGTAGGACTTGCTCGCCGAGGCCTGCCCCTGGCGATCGTCGCTGCGCATGCCGCGGTTCCACTCGGCCGCCAGGAAGCCGCCTCGCACGACGACGACGCGATAGGGGCCGGTACCGGCTCCCTCGTCGATCTGTCGGCGCGCCTGCTCCAGGCGGCTGCTGTCGAATCCCAGATCCTGGAGAGCACGTGCCTCCCAGTCGCTGCCGGGGAATACGCCTTCGCTGTCTGATGTTGTCATGGCGGTCCGTCCTCTTAGGGAGTTCCATCTCAAAGTAGATTGAGAGTTCGGGCACCCACAACTGTCACCGGAGGGAAACGGAGCACAGCGACCTCTCTCGAGTGGTCCGGCGGGCACGAAGATTGCCGCAGAGCCTGGGGAAGGTTGGAACCCTGAGACCCCAGAGCTATCTTCAAGAGGAATCCCAGATGGCCGAGACCACTTCCCCTGAAATGCCAGACAATCCTACCGAACTGAACTGGATCTCTTTCCTCTTGCAGGAGATCCGTGACCTGCGCCAGGAGATCCGCGCTGTTCACGCTCGCTTCGAGCGGATAGACGAGCGCTTCGAGCGGGTGGACGAACGCTTTGAACGGGTCGAAACCCGAATGGCGACGCAGTTCCGCTGGACCATCGGCGTGCTTCTCGTCAGCTGGATGACCGTTGCCGGGATTTTCCTCCCACCCATGCTCCAGCTGCAGAGCCAGATGGGAGAATTCGGGGCCGAAATGGCACAGATGCGGGGAGACATGGTAGCCATGCGGGGAGACATGGTAGCCATGCAGGGAGACATGGTAGCCATGCAGGGAGACATGGTAGCCATGCAGGAAGACATGGTAGCCATGCGGGGAGACATGGTAGCCATGCAGACGGACATAGTGCAGATACGGACAGACATGGTAGCCATGCAGGAAGACATAGTGCAGATACGGGCAGACATGGTAGCCATGCAGACGG
>DASCMS010000050.1:0-3970 GCA_036011085.1 Candidatus Latescibacterota bacterium | reverse complement strand
ATGCGATACTGCTCGCCGAAGATCTCGACGAGGACACCTTGTACCTGTGTGTCTGATTGTGCCACGGATGACTCGCTCCCAGGCCCTGTGGATGAAGCGGAGAGGTCCAGCGTAAGTGGTTGCAAAGGTATGGCTTGCGCCATTCACCGGCAAGCAGAAAACCCTCTCTCCAGTGGCCTGTCAGGTCAGTTGCCACCAGGCCTGACAGCTGACGTGTCGAGGCCGGATGCCGCAAGCCGGTCCAGCAACGCCTGCCACCTGCTCCTCGCCATAGGGATACCACTGACCAGGCGTTCGGCGCGGGTCCTGGCGGCGCGGTCGCCGGGAGCTCGCACGCCATCGACACCGGCCACGGGCACGGTGTTCCTCGCCGCTTCCCGCAGACCCGAAACACCTGTCGCCATCTGCACCGCACCGCCGAATCGCTGTGGGTCGATGACAAGGGCGAAGAAGCTGCAGCCGTAGGGGCCATCGAGAGCTGTCACCAGGGGCACCCCCCGTCCCATGGGCGCCGCTGCCAGCCCCCCGGTGAGCACATCGACAAGAAGCCCCAGGCCGTAGCCGAAGGCGCCACCCACCGGAAGCAGCGTACCGGTAGTGGCGGCCACGGCATCCGTCGTCGGCTCCCCGCCGGCGTCCAGTGCCATCCCTGAGGGGATCGGCAGACCTTCGTCGGCGGCCTGCCCGATGCGCGCTGCCGCGTGGGCCGTGGCAGCATCGAACACAACGGGATCGCCATCCGCGGGGGCGGCCCAGGCGATGGGGTTGGTACCATGCAATCCCTCACGCCCTCCGTGAGGCGCCACCCGTGGGGTGGCATTGGCCGCGGCCAGAGCGAATAGGCCCTCTCGGGCCGGGACTTCCACATAGGGAGCCAGCGCGCCGACATAGTTGCTGTCCTGAAGCGACACCGCGCCGATGCCCGTGCACTCCGCTTTCTGTGCTGCCAATGCCATGGCCGTCGTCGCCAGTGGCGGCCCCAGGCCCTGCTGGCCATCCATCCACGCCGTCGACGGCTCTTCCCGGCGGATGAAAGGGTGCCGCCCGGGTCGAATCTGCCCCGAGCGGATGCGTTCGGCGAAGATCGGCAGCAGGGCGATGCCGTGACTGTCCACACCCCGCAGGCTCGCCTCCACCAGTGTATTCGCCGTGAGCTTCGCCTCGTCGTCCGCTACACCGAGCTGGCGCAGCAGATCCTCACACAGAGTCCGGGCCTCTGCCGCTGACAGCCGCACTTCAGTGGTGTCGGTCATCTGCGACGTTGGCTCTGCCCGGGATCGTGGAATCGTTCAGGTTTGATCAGCATGTTGCTCCGGCTTGGCGTGAGCCTGGGTTTGCCTCACTATTCACCGAATGAAAGCGATCCTAGTAGACACAGAAAGCCCGAATCGCGACCTGCTGTGGCAGGACGCCGCCGACCCCGTTGCCAGCGAAGGTCAGGTCCTCGTCGACATCCACGCTTCCGCGGTCAATCGCGCCGACCTGCTGCAGCGAGGCGGTCACTATCCGCCGCCGCCGGGGGAATCCGAAATCCTCGGCCTGGAGATGGCCGGAGTCGTGGCCGCCGCAGGCCCGGGGGCCTCGGACTGGCGGGTGGGTGACCGTGTCTGTGCGCTTCTCGGTGGCGGAGGGTATGCCGAACGTGTCGCCGTCGACGCCAGGCAGCTGCTGCCGGTGCCGGATGGCTGGAGCTTCGAACGGGCCGCCGCCGTACCCGAGGTCTTTTTGACGGCGTGGCTGAACCTGTTCCGCGAGGGAGCTCTGCTGGCTGGCGAGACCGTGCTGATCCACGCCGGCGCCAGCGGCGTCGGCACGGCGGCGATCCAGCTGGCCCGGGAGGCGGGTTGCCGGGTGCTGGCCACCGCCGGCACCGAAACCAAGCGCGAACGCTGCCGGCAACTGGGCGCTGCCTTCGCCTGCGACTACAAGGACACCGACTTCGCTGCTGAAATCCGAGAGGTTCTTGCCACAACAGACTCGCCGGGCCAGGCGGTGGATGTGGTCTTGGACGTGGCCGGTGCCAGCCACCTGCCTCGCAACCTCGACGTGCTCGCCCCCCAGGGCCGGCTCGTGCTGCTGGCCCTGCTCGGTGGCACCGACGGCGAGATCGACCTGGGACTGGTGCTGCGCAAGCGCCTGCGGCTCATCGGTTCCACCCTGCGCAGCCGCCCGGTGGCCGAGAAGGGTGACATCATCGCTGGCTTTCGTAGCCAGTTCTGGGAGGCCCTCGTATCGGGTCGGATTGAGCCGATCATCGATCGGGTCCTGCCGGTGCAGGACGCCGGTCAGGCACATGCCGTCATCGCATCCAACACGACCATCGGCAAGGTGATCCTCGCCGTGAGGCCCTCGTGACCGCGTCCGGACAAGCCGACGGTGCCGTTGCCGGCGGCTGCCTGTGCGGCGCCGTCCGCTGGCGGGCCGACGGCCCACCACGAGCTTCGGTGCTGTGCCACTGCGACACGTGCCGCCTGGCCACGGGCGCCGGTGCCGTAGGCTGGCTGATCTTCCCTGTCGAGGCCTTCCACATGGTCTCCGGCACACCGGAGACGTACCACACCGACACCGACGCGGATCGTACATTCTGCCCGACCTGCGGCTCACTCCTCACCTACCACCATCACGGCGACCGTCCCGGGGATATGGACGTGACCACCGGCACTGCCGACGACGGCGATGCCTTCCCGCCGACGAAGGACGTCTTCCTCGAAGAGAAACTCGCCTGGGTCACCGCTGTAGGTGACACGATCAAGACAGGAGACCACGCATGACTCTCGCGACCACACGGTACGCCGAGGTCACCGTCGCCGGTACACCGCGGCAGATGGGTGAACAGATCGGCGAGGCGCTGCGGGAGCAGATCCGCGGCTTCGATGCCATCGCCCTGGAGCGGGTGCGCAAGACGGTGGACGTATCGCCCGAACGCGCCCTCAACATGGCCCGTCGCTGCATCGATGACGTGTGCGGCTATGCGCCACACATGCTGGAGGAGCTGGAGGGCATGGCCCACGCCTCGACCGTCAGCCTCGAGCGTCTGATGCTACTGCAGATACGCAATCAGCTGCAGCCGGATGGGGTCAGTGCCGGCGGCGGCTGTACGTCCCTTGCGCTGGGGCCGGCGGCGGGACGGTCGATCACCGGGCAGAACTGGGACAACGACCCGGCACTGGATCCTTTCTCGGTGGTCCTCACTCGTCGACCGGACGATGCACCTGATTTTCTCTGCATCACACAGGCGGGGTTGATCGCCTACCTGGGCGTCAATGACGCCGGCCTCGGCCTCTGCATGAACACCCTGCCGGCGCCGGCACGTCCCGTCGGTGTCCCCCACTACTTCACCGTACGCGGCATCTACGAATCCCGCGGTCTCGATGAAGCCGTCGAGGCGGTGCGCCGTGCCGACCGGGCGATCCCGGCCAACATCATGCTCGCCACGCCTGAGGGTCCGGCCGACCTGGAGATCACCATCGACGATATCCACGTTCTGCGGGGCAGTGACGCCGGTCCCGGCGTTGTGACTCACACCAACCACTGCGTGCACCCGGATCTGGTGCCGATCAACGACGACTTTCCCGAGCTGATACAGTCCGTTCCCCGCAAGGGCCGCGTCGACGAGCTGTTGGCCGCCGCGCCGCGACCCATCGAGCGGTCCGCCCTGGAGCGAATCCTGAGCGACCATCAGGATCACCCACAGTCGATCTGCCGCCACGCCAACGACCACCCTGCCACCGGCTTCTGGACGAGCGTGTGGTCGCTGCTCATCGATGCCGACGCCGGTGAGCTGCACCTGTCGCGTGGCAATCCCTGCGAGCAACCGTACGAGACGTACTCCTTGAACTGAGTCACCGGAAGGAGGCCGCCCCATGGCCACCCTGCACGGAACCATCGTCGACACAACGACGAACGAACCGATCGACGCCAAGGTTCACGTCCTGGACTCGGGCGGCAACTACAGAAGCCCTGCGGGGGC
>DASCMS010000049.1:0-23448 GCA_036011085.1 Candidatus Latescibacterota bacterium | reverse complement strand
GAATCTCTGAGACACGACACTAGAGATGCTCAACTACATCATTCGACGTCTGTTGATCATGATCCCGACGCTGGCGCTGATCTCCGTCCTGGTGTTCACGATCATCCAACTGCCGCCGGGAGATATCATCACCTCGCGACTGATGCTGCTGCAGCAGCAGGGGGTGGATGTGTCGGCGGAGGCCATCGACGCGATGCGCGCACGGTACAACCTGGATGACCCCCTGTACATACAGTACTTCCGCTGGATCGGTGGTTTCCTGCAGGGGAACCTGGGCTACTCCGTGCAGCACGGCCAGTCAGTGAACAACCTGATCTGGGAGCGGCTGGGCTACACGCTGCTGCTGACGTCGACGGCCACGCTGTTCGCCTGGCTCGTCGCCTTCCCTGTGGGCGTATTGTCAGCGTTGCGTCAATACTCGGTGTTCGACTACGTGGCGACGGTACTGGCCTTCCTTGGTCTGGCGACGCCGAATTTCCTGCTGGCCCTGGTGCTGATGTACCTGGGTTACTCCTGGTTCGGTATTCCCATCGGCGGCCTGTTCTCGCCTGAGTTCGCCGCCGCCTCCTGGGGCTTCGACAAGACCATCGACCTGCTCAAGCACTTGTGGATTCCAGCTGTTGTGCTGGGTACCGCCGGCATGGCGGGTCTGATGCGTGTGATGCGGGCCAACCTGCTCGACGAACTGGGCAAACCCTACGTGCAGACCGCCCTGGCCAAGGGCCTGCATCCGACTCGCCTGGTCATCAAGTACCCCATGCGGATCGCCATCAACCCCTTCATCAGCACCGTGGGCTGGCTGCTGCCGCACCTGATCTCCGGAGCCGCCATCACGAGCATCGTGCTCAGTCTGCCGACGACGGGGCCGCTGCTGCTGGAGTCGTTGCGGAACCAGGATATGTACCTGGCGGGATCTTTCCTCATGATGCTCAGCACACTGACCGTGGTGGGCACATTGCTGTCCGACATCCTGCTGGCCATGATCGACCCAAGAATTCGCTATGAGTAGCGGCGTTCCTCATCACGCAGACACCGTGTCCGTCGAGGCTCCCACCGACGGTCAGGATCTCGCCTTCGCCTCGCAATGGCGGTTGATGTGGATCCGGTTCCGGCGCCACCGCCTGGCGATGGCGGGGAGCGGTGTACTGCTCGTGCTCTACTTCGGTGCTGTGTTCTGCGAGTTTCTCACGCCGCAGTCACCGGGACAGCGCCACCGCAGCTACGTGCTTTGTCCTCCTCAGGAGATCCGGTTCGTCGACGCCGGGGGTTCTTTCCATCTCCGTCCCTTCGTCTACGGGGTCAAACTGCGCGGCGACGCCGGGGATTGGCAGCGTGAGTACATACCTGACGAGTCGATGATGTATCCGATCCATTTCTTCACGCGGGGTCCGGAGTACGAACAGTGGGGCCTGTTCTCGGCCAGCTTCCATCTGTTCGGTGCCGCGCCCGAGGCGCCCCTGTTCCTGTTTGGCACCGACGAGTTGGGTAGGGATCTGTTCACACGGATTCTCTACGGGTCGAGGATCTCGTTGACCATCGGCCTCGTCGGCGTGGCGCTGACGTTCTTCATCGGCATCCTCCTCGGGGGGGTGGCGGGGTATTTCGGCGGCTGGATCGACATCATCGTGCAGCGCGGCATCGAGATCATCATGGCCGTACCGCAGCTGCCTCTGTGGATGGCTCTCAGCGCGGCGCTGCCGGCGCATTGGCCACCGCTGCACGTCTACTTCGGTATCACCATCATCCTGTCCTTCATGGGTTGGACGGGTCTGGCCCGCGTCGTGCGCGGCAAGTTCCTGACGATGCGCGATGAAGACTTCGTCGTCGCCGCCCGTCTGGCGGGGACCCACGAGATCAGGATCATCTTCACCCATCTGCTGCCCTCCTTCCTCAGCCACGTCATCACCTCGGCGACGCTGGCAGTTCCGGGCATGATTCTGGGAGAGACGGCGTTGAGCTTCCTCGGCATCGGCCTCCAGGACCCGGTGGTCAGCTGGGGCGTGCTGCTGCAGAAGGCGCAGAACTTCCAGGCAGTCGTGATGGCGCCCTGGCTGCTGTTGCCCGGGACCTTCGTCGTGTTCGCCGTGCTCGCCTTCAACGTCGTCGGCGACGGCATGCGCGACGCCGCCGACCCCTACGCCAACTGATGAGCGAGTCGATGCCTCACAGTTCCGGCGCCGTACCGCTGCTGGAAGTCCGTGACCTTCGCGTCCGGATCGAGCGCGATACCGGCGTCGTCCGACCGCTGAACGGCGTCAGCTTCCGCATCCATGAAGGCCAGTCGGTGGGTATCGTCGGCGAGAGCGGCTGCGGCAAGACGATGGCCTCCAATGCACTGCTGCGTATCCTGCCGCGGCGCGCCGAGATCACGGGAGGCTCGATGGAGTTCAGCACGAAGTCCGGTGACCGCATCGATCTGGCTGCCATCGACCCGATGAGCTCGCGTATGCGACAGATCCGTGGCGGCGAGATCTCGATGATCTTCCAGGAGCCGATGACGGCCTTCTCTCCGGTGCACACGGTCCACGATCAGATCGCGGAGATGATCCGGCAGCACGACGCGGATGCGGACGAGGAGCAACAACGGCAGCGGGTCGTGGAGTTACTCGACCTGGTGGGCATCCCCAACCCGGAGGTCCGCGCCGACGACTACTCCTTCCAGCTGTCAGGCGGTATGCGGCAACGGGCAATGATCGCCATGGCGCTGGCCAGCAGTCCCCGTCTGTTGATCGCGGACGAACCGACGACGGCCCTCGACGTGACCGTGCAGGCAAAGGTGTTGAAGTTGATCGAGAGGATGCAGCGGGAGCTGAACCTCGGGCTGATGCTGATCACCCATGATCTGGGTGTCGTGGCGCACATGGTGGGGTTCGTCTACGTGATGTATCTCGGGCGTGTGGTGGAAGAAGGGCCCGTGGAGGCGATCTTCGACGAGCCGAAACATCCGTACACGGCGGCGCTCCTGCGGTCGATCCCCAATCTGGCCTCCAGGTCACAGCGACTCGAGCCGATCGAAGGCAATGTTCCCAGCGCCGATCGGCTGCCGACGGGCTGCCCCTTCCACACGCGATGCACCGAGAAGGTGGGCGACGTCTGCCACCAGAGGATGCCGGCGCGCGCCGACATGGGAGCGGGCCACGCCGTCAGCTGTTTCCAGCACACGGACAACAGTCTCGAGAGTCCCGACAATGGCTGAGCTGGCGGCCGACACGATCCTTCGGGTGGAGGGGCTGAAGAAGCACTTCCCGGTACGGCGCGGCCTGCTGCAGCGTGTCGTCGGCTCGGTAAAGGCCGTTGACGACGTCAGCTTCAGTGTGCAACAGGGCCGGACCCTCGGGCTGGTGGGTGAGAGCGGCTGCGGCAAGACGACGACGGGCCGGATGATTCTGCGGGCACTGGAGCCGACCGCTGGGAACGTCTGGTTCCGCAAAGCCGACGGCCAGGTGGTCGACATGGCGTCGCTACCGGGAGATCAGGTCAAGGAAGCACGCCGTGACATGCAGATGATCTTCCAGGATCCGTATTCGTCGCTGAATCCGCGCATGCCGGTGATGGATCTGATCTCTGAGCCGCTTCGGGCGCGACGCTGGGGTGCTGCCGACTGCGAGTCACGCGTCACCGAGCTGATGCAGCAGGTAGGTCTCGATCCACGCATGATCCGCAGGTATCCACACGCCTTCTCCGGAGGCCAGAGGCAGCGGATCGGTATCGCCCGCGCCCTGGCGCTGGAACCCTCTCTCATCGTTGCCGACGAACCGGTGTCCGCTCTCGACGTCAGCGTGCAGGCGCAGATTCTCAACCTGCTGCAGGAGTTGCAGGCTGACCTGGGATTGACGCTGGTGTTCATCGCCCATGACCTGAGCGTCGTGCGCTACCTGTGCGATCACGTGGCGGTGATGTACATGGGCCGTATCGTCGAGCAGGGGGAGACGGAATCGCTGTTTACTGCGCCGAAGCATCCCTATACCGCGACGCTGCTGCACGCCGCACCGGCACCAGACCCCCACGCACCGTGGATGGAAGAGATCGACGAGGTCGAGACCGAGGGTGAGGACACAGCAGCGCCGGTGGCGATGGACGGGACTGCAACCCCGGCCGGGTGCGCCTTCGCTTCACGGTGTGCTCACGCGTCTGCCGTCTGCCGACAGGAGGCGCCGCTCCTTGCAGACATGGGGATCCTCGACGAGACGACCGATGCCGCACCGCACCGGGTCGCGTGCCACCATGCAGAGGAGCTCGAGCTCCACGGTGTCTGAGCCTGGTGCTCTCAAGCATCGCGAATTCACATCATCGTGATCCGGTTGCCTGTGCCTCCCAGCAGGTAGTCCAGCACGAGCCAGGTACCCGCCGACACGGCCTCACCAAGAATCAGGCCAAGGAAGAGCGGTTTGAGCCGCAGGTACGTGCGGGTGCCGCCGTACTTCATGATCTGGCTCTTGGCGCCCCAGCCGATGAACACGGCGAACCAGATCTGACCGGTGAGCCAACCGTTGCTGATGATGAAGCCGATGGGGTGCAGCGGCCACCAGGCGAAACGGTACTGGGCGCCGATGAGCATCGCCTCGATGGCGGCGCCCAGCCCGGTGAACCCCCAGCCTCGCCAATCCGGTCCCACGGGTTGCCGTACGTGTCGGGCCATGTCGTTGAAGAGGCGGTTGGCCTGGTCGTTCATGAGGAACTTGTCGAGGTTGACGCCCCCGTGCGTATGCGCCAGGTCCAGCGTCATCCAGGTGGCTCCCGCCAGGCTGACGGTGACGGCGATCAGCATCCCCCAGAACAGGCGTCCCTTCGGTCCCCGGACGGCCTCGGCCAGTTTCAGACCGTTCGCGGTCATGATCATCGGGAACAGCCGCATCTCGCCCTGCCACACGTATGTCAGGGCCAGAGCGGCCAGGCCCTTGGCGCCGATCAGCGTACTGCCGACTCCCGAGATTACGACGAAGGCGGAGATCATCGGCGCTCGTGCCGTGGCGACACCGGCGGTGGCGATCACCCGGGTGACGAGGATGTAGAACACGATGCAGGACAGCAGGAAGGCGGGCAGCACGATCAGGGGGATACCGGAGGCCCAGAGCCAGATGGAGACCACGGCAAAGCTGACAGCGAGGCCGATGACGGCGAGTCGGTACGGCATGAGCTCTTCGGCATCATCCACCGCGTCTCCGTGGACCGTGTTGTTCCAGACGTCGCGCAGGTGGCGGCGAGCCATCCACAGGCCAACCAGGACGAAGACGAAGCAGGCGCCGGTGGCCTGGTGTGCGAGATCCGCTGTCGAGCCGAGGGAGTAGAAGCTCAGCTGCTCCGTGGGGGCCACGCCGAACTTGGTGAACAGCGTGTCCTGCAGCCGACCCAACACGAAGAAGACCCAGATGCTCAGACTGATATCGAGGCTGACGAGATAGGAGATCCCGACCCAGGCGTAGTTGGTGAACAGGGACAGACTCAGACCTTCGAGGATCTCCAGCGAACCGAAGGAGGGAGTGAACAGCACCGGGACGGCGGGGATGTAGTGGTGCAGACCTTTCAAGCCGAGCAGGACGAAGGGGACCCCGAAACCAACCCACATGAGCGGCCGGTGCAGCAGCGTCGGCATGCCGCTCCGGGAGCCCTCGTCACGGCCGACAATGGCCAGCGGCAGCTGCACCATCGGGTATTCGAGCCGCTCGTGGATCGACCACTGTCGGTGCAGGATCACGTTGAGGCAGATCATCATCAGGGTCAGGGCCATGAAGAACAGGTACCACGATCCCAGCGGCGCCAGCCAACTCACCCAGGGTATCGACTGCCCGGGGGCCAGACCTTCGTGCAGTACGATCGCCGCCTCGGCGTCGGGCAACGACCAGGCGGGCAGGTGTTCACCATAGAGCTCGACCCAGTGGTTTGCCGATGTCGCGTAGTACAGGTAGCCGGCCAGGACCGGGATCAGGTAGCCGACGAAAGACTGGTTGGGAACCGTCGCCGCGAGGGTCATCATGATGTAGATCAGGATGAGGTCGGGCACGGGCAGCCGCAGCCGGCGGCGGGCGAGAAAGACACCAAGGTTGGCCACGGCGACGATGACGAAGAAGTAGAAGATCGCCATCGGAGCGGTACTGTTGAGCGTCATCCGGGAGCCCTTCAGGAAGAACTCACCGTAGGTTGCGCCCACGCCTACCGCCAGGCACATGGCGGCGCCAACGGCGAGTCCCTTCACCGAGAAGGGAGATCCTGTGGGCTGCGATTCGGTTGCATCCGTCGGTATGGACGCCACGTCAGTGACGGGGGTCTCGGGTACTGTCTCCGACTCGAGTTGTCGTGCGCCCTCGATCCGGTGTCGCGCGCGCTCTCCAGCGGGCAGGGCGTTCCAGATCAGCAGCTGCTTGCGCAGCCGCTGAAAGAAGGGCCGGTTCAATCGCTGCCAGTGAAACCGCTCACCGCTGTGGCGCCGGATATCGATGAACACGGCGTACATGCCGCGGGCGCCCTCGGCGGGTCTCAGCTCGATGCGGACAGCTTCACTGACGCCCAGGTCATACGGCGAGAGCCAGAGCCGGAATGTGAGGTGGTAGCGAGCTCCATCCGTATCGATGTCCCGCCGCAGACTCAGATCCTCGGTGTAGGTGTTGCCTGAGATGGCACCGGCGTGCGATTCGAAGTAGGAGTACAGAAAGCCGCCCATGCCGACCACGTCGGCCTCGCTCACATTAAACGGGAACGGCAGGTACCAGTGGTCTCCCTCCGGTGGGGGCGGGCGCCAACGGGGGGAGGCTTCCGGTGTCGCCATGGCAGCGGCCAGACGCGCCGGGTAGATGGTGGACACCAGGACCACGGCGATCACTCCTGACGAAGAGACCATGGCGGCCACGGACGAGTAGTTGAGGGAAATCCCTGCCATCAGGCCGAGGGCCTGCAGCAGACGTCCCAGCCCCTGGCCCGCCAGGTAGCCCAGGGTCACGCCGAGGATGGCGAAGACGCAGGCTTCGGCGAAAAACAGAACGGCGATATGCAGCGGCGACAGTCCGACAGAGGAATAGATGCCGATTTCCCGCCAGCGCTCGTACACGGCGCCGAGCATGGCATTCAGGACGATGAGAGCGGCGATCAGTGCCGGCACGACCAGGCGCGACAATCCTTCCACGGACGTGAGACCGACGGAGGAGTAGCGCACGACGTGCCGTCCACCGGAACCATCGAGAACCGAGGCGAACAAGGTCGTGGAGATACGCTCCAGGTAGTCTTCGATGTGGAGCGTTTCATCGATTCCGGTGTCGAAGTCGATGGCGACAGAGCGCAGCGAGCCATAGGTAGAAACGTGCGTGCCGAAAGGCAGGATCACGACCCGGTCGGCGGGCAGATGCACGAAGTTTCTGCCCACGTCCATCTCCATCAGCTCGAGCTCGTCCATCATCTCGGCGCCGGGGGGCAGAGTGGACAGACGCCGGTCGATGGGCGTCAGACTGCCGCCGTCGATATCGAGCAGGCTGTCGAGCAGCGCTTCGTCGAAGATGCCGCGCAGCTGCATGTCGACGCCCCAGACCCGGACCGATACACGGCCGACGTCGGCAAACTCCAGTCCCAGGTCGCGGGCAACTGTCCCTGGCAGAAGACAGCTGCGCTCAGCGTTGGACTCGAAGAAGCTGCCTGCCAGGATCGTGCTGTCGATCCCGGAGATGGCGGCCTCTGTGGGCATCATGCCGATGATGCCCAAAACCTCGGCGACAGAGTCGGCGTGACGGACCTCCAGCGATCGGGCACCCTCGTGGTCCTGCACCGACCAGGAGCGGGCTGCCAGCGTCGCCACTGGCTCGAAGTGGGTCTGCAGCGACTCGAACTCCGTGATGTCGAGAGACTCCCAGTTGTGGCTGCGGGCCAGCGCCCCCGAGCGGGTGGCGTCTGCATCGACGGCGAGGGTGACGAACCGGGTCTGGCGTGGGAAGGAGGTGAAGGACATGACGGAGAACGTGAGCAAGGTCAACGTCGTCAGCGTCAGGGCGGAGCGCAGGGGCCGCCGCCGCATGTTCGATATGCCCAGCATGAAGGCCGAGTAGGCGGCACCGAAACGGGAGATGTCGGCCTGGTGCACGGCGCCGATGCGCGCCCCGATATCGCGGGTGACCCGGGAGAAGCGCGAGCCGATCATGACCAGCACGAACAAAGCGATGGCCATGATGGCGAAGCCGAGAAAGATGACGACTGGCTGGGCCAGCTGGAAAGCCGGATGGATCTGTGACAGGACCAGCCACAGGGCCAGCATGATCGCCGCAATTCCGGTCAGCTGACGACGAATGTCGACGGCGGCAATTAGCAGTCTCTCAGCGAAGAACACCGCCGGGATCAACAGGGACAGGACGAAAACCATGCCGCTGATGATGTCGTTCAGCGAGGCCAGCAGCTCCGGGTAGACCCGGGATTCCAGCCCGAGGGCCTTGCGGCTGAGGGCGATGTAGCGATCCCAGCGCAGGTCCTTTCGGGCCTGCCCGGCGTCTTCGGTCAGCTGTGCGGTCGCGGCGTGCAGGCGCTCGAGCCAGGGCGAGCGGATGCCGTGGGCGCTCAGCCTGTTGAGGCGGTACTCGTCAAGCTGCCACATGTCCTTTGCCGCCGCGAGCGTGGTCTCGCCGATGTCGTCGTCGCGCAGCAGGAAACCCCTGCCACGGGCCTCGGCCTCGGACTCGTGGCCGTCTGCGTTCAGCAGCAGGATCGGCTCGGACTCGCCGAGCACGAGCCGGACACGGTCACGCCACTCGGCACCCCGGCCCCCGAACACGAGGCCAACCGGCTCCTCCTCGTAGAAGCTCAGGGCTCGGCCGTGCTCACGGGGCGGGGCGCCGCCCGCGTCGAACAGGCGCAGCGATGCCAGTGACCTCAGGCCGCGAGGGCTGATCAGGGAGTAGAGTGGCCGGGGCACCGTGCGGAACATGACGAGAGTTCTTTCCTGCGAACTGAACTCCACACGCATGGGAAGCTGTCCATCCCGGTCGGCCTTGCCGTGATGGGGCTCCGAACGCTTGCTCAGGTCGGGTGCCATCGCCACCCGTCCGGACACCGGTTCAAGGCTGTAGGCCGCCCCGTACCAGAAGTCGCGATTGACGCCACGGAACGTGACATTGCCGTGCTCATCGGCGATGGCGTAACGCTGCCCCATGACACCGCTGACCTGCTTGTCAAACCCGGACAGCATGACGACGGCGCCCGGCACCGCGCCATCGGGGATCTGGCTTCGACGCGGGAAGGTCCGGGCCCGAACCCGGACTTCCGTCAGCTGATCGGTAATTGCCCTGGCGAGGGGCTGGGTACCACTGTAGAAGGATGAGTCCGCCAGCGCTCGGCGCAGCACTTCACGCACCAGTCCGGCCTGCCCGGCCACATTGGTGAAGCCGGCGATCTGCGGACGGTCCAGCGGGGTGAACGGCTTCTGTCGGAGGTCGTTGACGGTTGCCAGGGTCAGGGACGGAACGCCAGATTCCAGCGCGACTTCACCGTCTGTCACCAGTTTCTGCGGCACGTAGGTCAGCCAGTCCCGTCCGCGCAGAGGCGTGATGCCGTTGACGAAGGCTCGACCCGGGTCGCGGCCCTGCTCGATGGCCACGTCGGCACCGTGGCGGCTCAGGACGCGTGAGTAGGGCAGAAACAGCCGCTTGAGAGCGAATTCGTCGGTGTTGTTCCAGTACCCCACCTCGTCAGCACCGGCCGACAGCTCCAGGCCGATGAACAGGTCCGGCGGGTCACCGTCCAGTCGCTGCCTCTGCCGCCGGTCGAGGAGGCGGGCCATCCCCTGGTTGGCCTGGAAGTGTGCGGACAACGCGACGATGCGCGTCTCCCGGGGGCCTGGACGACGGGCCAGATGGCGGGCCGTCTCCAGCAGACAGGCGATGCCGGAGGCCGTCTCGGCGCCTGGATCCAGGGCGGGCACCACCGACGAACCGTCATAATACGCGTGCAAGAACACGGACGAGGCGGTGGTCGAAGCCGCTGTCCCGGGCACGGTGGCGCTGATGTTCCACGTCGGCCTCGACTCCCAGTCCATCCGGCCGCTCAGCTCTACAGGAATCTGCCCGCCGCCATGCAGTCGCCGGCGCAAGGCCGTGCCGGCATCGCGGTCGATCCAGAAGCGCGGTATGTCCACCGGGATGTAGCTGAACTTCCGGTGCGCCTCGTACGTCGTCGTCTCTTCGGGTTCGATGAAGATGATGGCCCGCACGCCGAGAGCGGCCAGGTTCAGCCACCGCAGCTGACTGTTGAACTCCATCAGCGCGACCCGGCCCTCCAGTATGTGCCCGGTCAGCTCTTCATATGATCCGTGGCCAGCATAGAACATCGAGCCGGCCAGGCCCTCGGGGGGCAGCGTGGCGGTCCGCACCAGGTTCGGCCACAGGCTCAACAGCGGGATGCGGGTGTCCGACTCGATGATCCGCAGTTGTCCGCCACGGTCGATGGGCACGGCGATTTCGAACGTGTCTCGCCGGACGTCGCTCAACCCGAGGTCGCCGAAGCGCTGCTCGATGAAGTCCGCCGCCGCGACGTGGCCAGGATAACCGACGACCCGTGAACCCAGGGAGGAGAGGAATGTCAGATCGTCGTGGACACGCTCGCCGATGCCGTCATCTGCTTTGAGTTCGGTCCCGCCGCTGGCGGCGCTGGCGAGGAGGCAGCACAGGCCTGCTGGCAGCCAGCCGCACCGCGGCATCAGTTCAGTGTCAGGTAAATGGCGATCATGATCACCGCCAGAATTCCCCACAACACCCAGATGCGGCGAGGCGACGCGTCCAGCTCCGCATAGGTCTGACTGAGTGTCGGCATCTGTTCCTCCTCCGGCGAGTTCCTCGTCAGCAGCGACAGGATGACCATGAAGCTGCAGATGCCGGCAAACAGATAGAAGGCCAACAGCAGATGATTCGGCCAGAAGTCCTCGGCGGGCCAGTGCTTGAAGTGCATCAGCCCTACCGACAACGACACGATCGATCCCAGGACGAGGGTCGAATATGCCGCAGCTGAGGTTGCCCGCCGCCACAGAACGCCGATGAGGAACACGGCGCCCATCGGTGGGGCGATGAAGGAGATAATGCCCTGCAGCAATTCGAACATGTTCTTGCCCACACCCTCCATCGAGAGGGCCGACAGGATGGCAAGGATCGCGACGCCCACCATGGACACGCGGCCGACCCACTTGATCTCCGCCGGTGTCGCGTCCGGTCGGTACCGACTCACGTAGATGTCGAGGGTGAAGACGGTGCTGAATGAGTTGAGTCCCGAATCGACGGTGCTGACGAGGGCGGCGATGAGCACGGCGACGATGAGTCCTGTCATGCCCACGGGCAGGTAGTTGGTCACCATGGTCATGAAAGCTTCGTCCGGGTCGGCCAGATCCGGATGGAGGACGAAGCAGAGAATGCCGGGTAGCATGAAGATGAAAGGCGGGATGATCTTGAGGAATCCGGCAAAGACTACACCGAGCTGGCTCTGGCGCAGGTCGCGGGCACCCAGGGCGCGCTGCACGATCGTCTGATCGGTGCACCAGAACCAGATGGCCAGCACAGGATAGCCGAGCACCACCGCGTGCCACGGATAGACGTCGTCGTCGGCACCGCGGAACAGCTGCCAGTAGTCGTCCGGTGTGGCAGCGACCAGTTCTGAGACACCACCCACGTGTGAGAAGGCGATCAACGTCAGGGTGGCGGACCCGATGATCATGAGGATCGACTGGAAGGAATCGGTGACGACGACAGCCACGAGGCCGCCGACGGCCGTCAGCAGCAGAGAGATAGCGGCCAGAAAGATGACGGACAGCCACAGCGGCCAGGCCATGATCTGGCTGAACAGCACGCCGCCGGCATAGAGCGTGCCCCCGAGCCACAAGACTACGGTGGTGAACAACGCGTACCACGACAGGAATCCGTAGACCCGCGTGCCGAAGCGTCGCAGCATGAACTGCGGCATGGTGTCGATCTTCGTGCGCATGTAATGGGGGACGAAGAGCATGCCCAACAGCATCAGGAACCACCAGGCCAGCCACTCGAAGTTGGCGCCCACGACGCCGGACATGTAGGCGATCGAACACGAGGCGATCAGGAAAGACGGTCCGATGTTGGTGCCGAAGATCGACAGACCCACGTTGTACCAGGGCAGGGTGCGTCCACCGAGGAACAGGTCTTGTTGGGCGCCCTTGTGGCGCAGGCTGACCCATGTGCCAAGCCCGAGCAGGGCGATGATATAGATGATGATGACGGCGAAATCGAGGGGTTGCAGCGCTTCGTGAATATCCATGGGAATCCCGGTGATGGACTGCGTCGGATCACGGCTCGTCGGCGAGCCAAACAAGGTCCATCATGCTGGCTTCGCAATTCCAAGAAAGAGCTTGACAATCGTTTGCTGATTTATTCCCTTGTGACCCGGGGTCCACCCCGTACTGCACCCATTTTCCTGAGTCCGCACCCCGGTATCCATTGGCTGCGGGCTTGCCAGCCCATCCTCGATGAGGGAGTTCTCATGAGAAAGGCTCTAGCAACATTCGTGGCCGCCGGACTTCTGTCCGCCAGTGCGGCCAGCGCTCACATCCCTGAAGGGGCTGTCTGGCTTGCCTGGCAGTGGCCGACATCCGCTCTGCCGACCCTCGACGGTGATTTGTCCGAGTGGCAGGTCGTGCCGAACGATTTCGTCATCGACCAGTTCACGCCCGGTCCCGACGGCTCGCCCGGAATCGGACCGGCCGAAGGAAACATCGAGCGTGAGGTCGACGTCTCCGACCTGGCTTTCCGTCTGATCGTCTCCTGGAATGAGGACCGCAACCGCCTCTTCATGATGTGGGATCGCTTCGACAACATCATCGATCTCGACGTGGCTGGCGGCGAGGGCTGCTGTGGTCAGATCGACACGATCGAGTTCGGCGTCGACGGTGACAACTCGGGCGGGATCTATTCCGGTCATGACGTCGAGGAAGTATTCGGCGGCGACGAGGAAGCGGCACAGCAGGCAAAAGGTCGTCAGGCCCAGACAGCGCATATGCGTTTTGGCGCCACCGACGGCAAGCCGTGGAAGTGGAACTGGCAGCACGAGGTGAACTGGGACAACGATCCTCCGTTCTCCTGCTGCGGCGATTCTTTCGTGATGGACGGCGCTCACGGCACCGAGGGAACCACCAAGGCCGAATGGTACATCACGGCCTGGGACGAGTTCGACCAGGATGGCGTCGGCGAGAGTGTCGAACACGACCTGCAGGAAGGCGACATCATCGGTATCCAGATCTCTCCTGTCGACATGGACATCGAGGGTGAAGACGACCCGGGGACCAAGTGGTCGATGGGTTCGCCGCGTGACGTCTGGAACAACGCCAGCTCCTTCACGGACTTCCTGCTGATGCCCGTCGACGAATCGCTGGCGAATGCCACGAACGTCGAGAGCGACAGCTGGGGTCACATCAAGGCGTCGTTCGCCAAGTAGAAGAAGCAGTGGGTTGATACCAACCGCAGTCGGGTTGGGTGTTTCGTCGTGTAGGGAAGGCGGGTTTCTTGCCCGCCTTCCCTACATTCATATATAGAGTAGCGTATCGGTGCGGCAGTCCCCTCAGGAGAGTCGCCACATGAAGATCCTGCGTCTCGCTGCCCTTGCGGCTGCCGGCCTTACGGTGCTGACCGTGCCAGCGGCCGAATCCCTGACGATCTATCGAATCGGTGGCGCCGATCAGGTCCGCCCCGCGAAGGCTGATCAGGCCGGCGTGGATTTTGTGCAGCTGGACTGGTCCGACGTCGGCGACGCGGATCTGGTCGACGCCGCACAGATGGACGTGGACCCGTCCTTCGTCGAGCCCACCTTGCTTGAGCAGAACATCAACCTGGCGCGCAACTTCCGTGAGGAGCGCGGCCGCATTCGTGCCCTGGACTGGATCGGCTGGACGGTCAGCCCGGCGACGGACGATGTGATGTGGGATGGCGACACGACCACCGTGTTCCTCGGGGACGGGCACTGGACCGCTCACGGCACACTCTGGCGCGAGATCGCCTTCGAGTTCAACGGTATCTTCATCCTCGATCGCGTGCGGTGGTCGCCGCGCGAGCGTCATCTTGAAGACCGGTTCATGGAGTCCTTCCGGATCGGCATCAACGACGGTGATTCCTTCAAAGATGGCACGCGAGACATCAATATCACGCAGCGTGGTTCCGGTCTCGACTTCGACCTCGTGGCTTTCGAGACGGAGAACACCGACGGCGTCGTCGAAGTCCAGTTGCCGCCGACGCCGGTGAAACTGCTGCTCTTCGAGTTCCGGGAAAACAAACGAGGCATCTGGGAGATCGCCGAGCTGGAAATCTACGGCCGAGGTCGGGCCCCCAGCTCAACCTACGAGTCGCAGGTCATCGATCTGGGTCGATCCGTAACCCTCGGAGATCTGACATGGGGTGGTGAGCACGGCGAGGGGGCCAGCATCGATGTCGCCCTGCGGACCGGTGACGACATCGACCCCAATGTCTACTGGCGTAATACGTTCCGCGGTGATGAGATCTCCCGGTTCGACGCCGATGGCGGCAAACTGACCTTCGCCGACTACGACGATCTGCGCAGCACCGAGAAGGGGGGGATCACGCACGACACGGAGGCGTGGGACTTCTGGTCCACTTCCTACGATTTTTCCGCCGGCTCGGGAACGGTCGGTGTCAGCAGGCCTCGACAGTTCGTCCAGTTCCAGGTGGGGATCGAATCGACCCTGGAGGCCACAGGGCGCCTCGACTACGTCCAGTTCGAGGTCTCGGATCCGCCGATCGCTACCAACGCCATCGCCGAGATTTCTCCGACTGTGGTGCCTGCCGGAATCGTCTCACCCTTCACCTACAAACTGCTGCCGATCCTGCAACCGGGTGATCTCGGGTTCGACCATATCGAGATCAGCACTCCTGTGCAGGCCGAAGGAATCGATGCGGTCCGCCATGGCGGAGTGGATGTCGCTTTTGACGTGGTCCGGCTCGACAGCACCGGGTTCGAACTGCGGCTGCCCCGGGTAGATGCCAGTCGCACCCACGAGCTGGTGGAGATCGATTTCCGGTCCAGCATCTACAGCTTCGGAACGGAATTCGCCGGTCGAGTCTACGATGGAGACCGGCCGCTGGAGGTGCGTCAGGCCGTGTCAGCAGGCGACGCTGACGCCTTCGACGACAGCAACACGCTGTCGGTGGCCCTGGCCCGTGTAGGCAATGAAGCCCTGAGCAAGCTGAGCCTCGACCCGCCGGCCTTCAGTCCCAATGGTGACGGCGTCAATGACGTATTGCGCATCCAGGCGGAACTGCTCAACGTCGTTGGTGATGTGCCGATCCGGGTCGACCTGTATGATCTGGGCGGTCGCCGGGTCCACAGGGTTCTGGACGATGTCGCCGCCAGCGGCCCTTACGCGCGCAACTGGAACGGGCGGGGCAGGAAAGGTGCACTGGTACCACCCGGGATCTACGTCGTGCGCGTCGAGCTCGACACGGACGGTGGTCTCGAGACGATCAGCCGCATTGTTTCGGTCGTCTATTGAGGGATGGCCTGACTGTGAGCAGGACATTCAGGAGGCTCATCATCCCCGCCTTCACAGCATTCGGGGTGGTCACCGTTCACGGTCAAGACGTCGGGCACCGCATCGCCTCGACGCAGGTCGTCATCGACCAGGCGAATCACTGGAACAACTGGGCGTTCCCAGCCGGCACTCTCGAGTTCTCCGCCTCCGGTGCTGTTGCGCCAGGGCGTCTCAACAACAATATCAACGCCTCCCTCGACATCCTGGACTACTTCCGGTTGCATCCGCCTCCGGACAGCGACAAGGAGCCTGAGGAATTCACGATCCTCGACGCGATCAAAGCAGGGTCGAATACCGCACAGGTAGCCAACATTCTCGACGGCGATCCCGAGACCTACTGGGAGCCGGAGCCCCTGACACAGGACCTGCCGGTAACCGATCAGTGGTGGTTCAGCGTCGATCTGGGCCGCTACATGATCGCCGACCAGATCGTGCTCAAGTTCGCCGAGGGTGCCGATCCCTTCCTGCTCTTCGACGTGCTCGTTTCGAATGGCCTCAAGCCGCAAGGCATCACGAATGCCACGGACCCCACCTACGTGCCGGTCCTGCGTCGCTTCACGCCCAACAAGAACCAGCGGGAATTCGTCATCGAGCTGCCCAGCGAAGACGAGGCCCCCGGACGAGGGCTGCGCTTCGTTCAGGTCATCGCCACCGGTACGGACAGCAGCCGCGCCGAACATGTGAGCCAGGTCGAATACGACCGACTCCTCATCGAAGAGCCCGATCTGGCCGGGATGGTCGAGTACTACAAGAAGCAGGCAGACGGACGGCAGATTCTGGTAGGTCAGGTGGTCTACGATCAACTCGATGAGAGCAGTCGCGGACAGGTCCTCTACTTTCGCCGCGAGAGGCCCCGCGTTGCCGAGCTAGAGGTGTGGACGTTGGGTGACGAGATCCTGATGGGCACCGCCGAACGGGGTGGCACCATCGACGACTCGGACGGCAACATCGTCAAGAGCGCGCTGGCAAATGGCGATGTGGTGGCCTTGGCTCCAGTCCTCGAGAATGCGGCGGTGCCCCCGTTCTCGGCGGAGGGATTCATGGCCTTTGATCTGGGCGCGTTCTTCTGGGTCGACCGCCAATGGACTCTGTATGCCAGAACCGGGAACTTCAACAGGTTCGACAACTACCGCCTCGAGTTCTCCGACGGCGAGTTGGCTGCCGATGGGAGCATCAGATGGGAGGCGGCCGTCACCCGGGGGCTGAATCCGGAGTTCCAGTTCCAACCGGGTCACGATTACAACGAGTTCGAGGCAATCAAAGCCCGACACTTCCGCTTCATCTTCGAGCGCCTCACATTCAACAGTGGTGGCGCGCCACCGGTCAATATCGCCGAGATGCAGCTGTTCGGCCGAGGCCATCTTCCGGAGGTGAGCCTCGAATCGGATCTGATTCGGCTGGGCAGCAGCCGAAATCTGCTGTCCATCGAGTGGGACGCCGACACGCCGCCGGGTACCGAGGTCGTGCTGCAGACGCGAACGGGCAATGAGCTGGACATCATTCGCCGCTACTATAAGCAGCTGAATCCGGCGCTGCCGCGTACGGAGGTGACCGAGACGGCGTACGAGGCGCTGCGCGAATCGTGGAAGGCGGGAATCGACGAGGAAGAGCGTCTCGGCAGCGACTGGAGCGCTTGGAGCGAGCCGTATCGTCTGTCCGCTGGCAGCGCGATCACGTCTCCGTCACCGCGTCAGTTCGTCAAGATCCAGGCGACCCTGTTGTCTGATGATCCCGAGAAGCACGCAACGCTGAATTCGGTGCGGCTCAACTTCATCAGCCCCGTGGCCGAGCGTCTGTTGGGAGAGGTCGCACCCTTCGCGGTCGACTCCCTGGGCGTTCCACGAACCCTGTCTCTCTACGTTCGTCCCGAGTTCCAGAGGTCAGATCCCGGGTTCGACGAACTGCTGCTGACCGGGCCTTCCGACATGAGATTCGACTTCGTTCAGCTGTACCAGGGATCCACCGGTGACTTCGAGGAGGCCGAACCCGACCTGGTGGCGCTACGAGCTGATGGTGTGGAGGTGATCGCCACGGCTGCCGACAGTCTGCGGCTGTCCTTCGACGCCATCGTGCCGGGCACCGGCGTCGAGGTGCTGCGCCTCGACTTCAACACCACACTGTTTACCGGAGGGGCCTTGCTGAGTGCCTCGCTGCAGAATCAGTCCTCCGGCGGGGGCTGGCAGCGCGTGGATGCCGGGGACGCCCTGGAGGCCATCGAAAGCAACACGACGACGCTGGTCGGGCAGGAGGAGCGACGGATCCTGTTCACCGATGTGACGGTGCCGCAGCCGGTGGTGACACCAAACGGGGACGGCATCAACGACGAGGCTCTGGTCGGCTTTACCGTCCTGCGAGTCATCGACGACAGCCCCGTGGAAATGCGGCTGTACGACGTCACGGGTCGCCCGGTGCGGCGCATCCTGGAGCAGCGAAGTCGCGGCTCCGGCCGCTACGAGATGGGCTGGGACGGGCGCAACGACGGCGGGGACCTCGTGCCTCCCGGCATCTACGTGGCACGGATTCGCCTGCGCACCGACACCGACGGCACGAGTCTGCGGAGCAGCGAGATCCTGCGCACACTCTCGGTAGCCTTCTGAGTGAAAAGACCTATCCACCGGACTGTTCTGACGCTGCTGGTTCTGGGCCTGTCCCCCGTCTTCGGCCAGGGCGCCGGGCATCGTATCACTACGACTCAGGTCGTCGTCGACCAGGCGGGCCACTGGCAGAACTGGGACTTTCCTGCGGGAATGCTCGAGATTTCACCTTTTGGTGACGTCGAGCCGATTCGCCTCGACAACAACATCAACGCCGCCCTCGACATCGTCGACTTTCTGCACTTGCACCCGCCGGAGGACAGCGACAAGGCGCCCGAGGAGTTCACGATCCTCGACGCGGTCAAGGCGGGATCGAACGCCTCGCAGGTGCCGAATATCCTCGATGGCGACCCCGAGACGTACTGGGAGCCGGAGGCCCTGACCCAGGACCTGCCGGTGAGCGATCAGTGGTGGTTCACCGTCGACCTGGGCCGCTACATGATCGCTGATCGGATCGTGCTGAAGTTCGCTGAGGATGCCGACCCCTTCCTGCTGTTCAACGTGCTCGTCTCTGACGGTCGCAAGCCGGCAGGGATTCCGAATGCGATAGATCCAGCCTTCGAACCGGTCCTGCGTCTCTTTACCCCCAACAAGAGTCAACGGGAGTTCGAGATCGAGCTGCCCAGCGAAGACGAGGCGCCCGGTCGGGGTATCCGCTTCGTCCAGGTCATCGCCACCGGCACGGACAGCAGCCGGGCGGAAGAGGTACTTCAGATCGAATACGAGCGCCTGCAGGCGGAGGAACCCGACCGCGTTGGTACCACGGAATACTACCGACGGCAAGCTGACGGCCGCGAGATCCTCGTGGGTCGGGAGATCTACGACCAGTTGGACGAGGGCAGTAGAGGACAGGTCCTCTACTTCCGTCGCGAGGTGCCCCGTGTGGCTGAGCTCGAAGTCTGGTCCCTGGGTGATGAGCTTCTCATGGGTACCGAAGCCCGAGGGGGGAGTATCGATGAGTCAGACGGAAACATCGTCACCGGCGTTCTGGCCGATGGAGATGGCGTGGCGTCGGCAACAGCGACCGAAACCGCTCCGGTGAACAAGTTCGACCCCGAAGGTTTCGTCCGCTTTGATCTCGGTGTGTTCTTCTGGATCGACAGGTTCTGGATCCTGTATCCTTCCACGGCCAGTTCACTGAACAAGTGGGACAACTACCGACTCGAGCATTCCGACGGCTCCCTGGCGGCCGATGGCAATCTCAAGTGGGTGACGGCCGTCACGCGGACACAGAATCCCGAGTTTCGGGCCGGCCATGAATACAACGAGTTCGAGCCGGTGAAGGCCCGATTCTTCCGGTTTCTCTTCGAACGCATCGTCAGCCAGGGGCTGAGAAGTGGTGGATCTCCCGTCACCATGGCCGAGATGCAGCTGTTCGGTCGCGGTCGCCTTCCGGAGGTGAGCCTCGAGTCGGACCTGATTCGCCTGGGCAGCAGCCGAAACCTGCTGTCCATCGAGTGGGACGCCGACACGCCGCCGGGTACCGAGGTCGTGCTGCAGACGCGCACGGGTAACGAGCTTGACGTGATTCGTCGGTACTACAAGCAGCTGAATCCGGCCCTGCCGCGCACGGAGGTGACCGAGACGGCGTACGAGGCGCTGCGCGAATCGTGGAAGGCAGGGATCGAGGAGGAGGAGCGTCTCGGCAGCGACTGGAGCGCCTGGAGCGAGCCGTATCGCCTCGCCGCCGGGAGCACGATCACGTCTCCGTCTCCGCGTCAGTTCGTCAAGATCCGCGCAACGCTGCTGTCCGATGATCCTGAGAAGTATGCGACCCTGAACTCGGTACGACTCAACTTCATCAGCCCTGTCGCTCAGCGTCTGCTGGGGGAGATCGTTCCCTTCACCGTCGACTCCCTCGGAGTGCCAAGAACGCTGTCTCTCTACGTGCGTCCCGAGTTTCAGACGTCGGACCCAGGCTTCGACGAACTGCTGCTGGCCGGCCCCTCGGACATGGCCTTCGATTTCGTTCAGCTATATGCAGGTGGTGCTGCCGATTTCGACGAACAAGAGTTGGATCTCGAGGCCCTGCGCGTCGATGATGTCGAGGTGATCTCCACGGCAGATGACAGTCTGCGCCTGTCCTTCGCTGCGATCACGCCTGACTCCGGCATCGAGGTAGTGCGCCTCGACTTTTCAACCGCCCTGTTCGCCGGAGGTTCTCTACTGAGTGCCTCCCTGCAGAATCGGTCCTCCGGTGGAGGCTGGCAGCGGGTGGATGCGGGGGATGCCCTGGAATCGATCGAGAGCAATACGACGACGCTGGTGGGGCAGGAGGAACGACGGATCCTGTTCACGGATGTGACGGTGCCGCAGCCGGTTGTCACACCGAATGGCGACGGCATCAACGACGAGGCCCTGGTCGGTTTCACCGTGCTGCGCCTTGCCGATGACAGTCCGGTGGAGATGCAGCTGTTCGATGTCACCGGTCGCCTGGTGCGCCGCATTCTGGAGCAGCGCAGTCGCGGTTCTGGACGGTACGAACTTGGCTGGGACGGGCGCGATGACGGAGGTGATCTCGTGCCTCCTGGCGTCTACGTGGCGCGGATTCGCCTGCGCACTGACACCGATGGCGCGAGTCTGCGGAACCGCGAGATCCTGCGGATACTCGCGGTGGCCTACTGATTTCTGCACGAGTGAAGAGGATCATCGCTTGAAACCCGTTAAGATTGTCGACCTTGCCGCTCGCCTCAAGATGGACAAGGCCACGGTCTCAAGGGCACTGAACAACCGTCCGGGCGTGGCACCGAAGACGCGGGACAAGATTGTCCGGATGGCACGGGAGATGGGGTACACCCCCAACATCCATGGTCAGCAGCTGCGAGGTTGGAAGAGCACGACCCTGGCTCTCGTCATGGGAGCCAATGTCAATTCATTCCCGCCAAGCTTCTATGTCGGTCCCTATGCGATGGAGATCTACCGGGCGGCAGCAGAGCGTGGCCACGATCTGCTGATTCTCAACTGTCAGGGTCACCCCGAGCGTAGTATCGCCGACGCTCTCGTGCGGCGGGGCGGCGTGGGGTGTGTGTTGCTCGGATGGCAACCCGATGACGTGCTCGAGTCGATGAGCCTGAGTCGCATGCCCTGCGTTCAGCTGGACAACTATGACGAGCGCTTTGCCACAGTGGACTTCGTCGTCTCCGACAACGAGCAGGGCAGCCACGAGATTACCCGCCATCTCATCGGCCTGGGTCATCGCCGCCTCTGTTTCGTTGGCGACTACCGACCCTTCCTCGGTGATAGCGGCGTGACCCGGATGGAGCGACTGAGCCCCTTCAGCGAGCGCTACGCTGGTTTTCTGCAGGCACTGAATGGGGCGGGATTGTCGGAAGTGACTGCCGGCGCAAAGGTGGGGGAGACCAAGACGTACGTCCGCCGACTGCTCAAGTCGCCCAACCCGCCCACGGCGATCGTCGCCGCCACCGATACGCGCGCAGCAGATGTGGCGGAGGCGGCCCAGGAGATGGGGCTTGAGATCCCACGGGATCTGTCCCTCACGGGCTTCGATGACGTAGCGCCGACCCTGTTCAACGGTCTGAATCTGACAACTGTTCGCATCGATCAGTCGGTCCTGGCCGACACCGCCATCGACATCCTGCTGGCCCACGATCCTTTGTCCTCAGGCCGGATCGAGCGTCGCATACCGACGCAGGTGATCGTGCGTGGTTCAACAGGGCCGCCCGGGACCACCAAGTCCGGAGCGTAGTGGGGAGAGTCAGTGGACGACGCTGGCGGTCCGTGTCGGGGATTCGCGCCAGGATTTCTTGCCCACCTTCCGTTCGAACCGGTAGCCGATGTCCACCACCTCCGCCGGCACGTCGCGGAAGTCGAAGCGCAGGGCAGCGTCGTGGACGACGACCTCGACGGCCCCGACGTCCTCATGGAGCACGGGAAACACGACATACCCCTCGTTTTCCTGTCCAGAGAACACAGCGTCATCGGTGTACATCGTACCATTCAGAACATCCATGCGTTCCTGAAAGTCGGAGTATTCGTTGCCCCTGTATCCGGTGGCGTAGGAACGGAAATAGGTCTCCAGCTGCTGACGGTTGAGAGTCCAGTAATGCCGACCATTGGCGGCGATCAACTCAACCTGGGCCGGATCGATGACCACCTTGGGAAATTCGTAGTTCTTGACGCTCAGCAGGAACACGGTGAACCGTGAGCGCGCCAGACCGTCTTCGAAGACGACGTCTTCGTAGGTGTACGGGCTGACGCCACCGACAGCCTGAGTCCTGCGGTCGAGTTCGCCGTCCGTCATCGGGCGCAGTGTCACCTCCAGACGGCCCTGCCCGAAGGTGAGACTGCCATCGTCGGCGATGGTCATCCCCTCTCCCTGGGCCTCGCTCGGTCCCAGCGGGCCGGCAACATAGTGATAGGAGCAGCCCCACAGAGAGACGAGGGCGAGCAGGAGGCAGGAGAGTCGTTGTCGGTACGCCATCAGGCGAGAACCTCCGTTCATGGCAATCACCGCGTTGGTTTACCCGGTGCTCGAAATGTAGGACAGACAGAGATAACCACCAAACACACGCAATCGATTGTTAGCCGATCTGCATGCCGACGTAGATGATATTGCCCGTCTCACCGGTGAAGTAGTCGACGAGGGTCCAGAACCCCGAACAGGAGATCTGGCCCAGGATCAACCCGAGGAAGAAGGGGCGTAGCCGGCGATACAGCGGGACTCCGCCGTACTTCAGGATCAGCGCCTTCAGGGTCCAGCCGATGAGGATGCTGAACCACGTCGAGCTGATCATGTAGGTGGCACCGATAGGGAAGCCGAGGTAGTGGACGGGCCACCACAGGAACCGGTGGCGCAGATACATGAGTACCGCCATCACGCCGCCGCCGATCCCCGTGAACAGATAACGGGGGCCGACGACACTCAAGTCGACGCCGGGGCCGACGGGGTTGGCGATCTTGTGGGCAGCGTCATCGAAGATCAACTGCCCGAGGCGGTTGTAGAACCACCAGTGCAGGTTGATGCCGCCGTACTCGTATCCCATCCAGATCATCACCCACATCGATCCGGCGAGGCTGACGACGATGGCCAGCATCATCGCCCAGAACAGGGGGCGCCGCCGGACACCACCGGCATCGGCGATCTTCTGACCGTTGATCGAGGAGGCCATCACCATGGTGCGCAGATCGCCTGCCCAACCGTAGCTCATGGCGAGACTGACGATCCCGGCCCCGCCGACTGCCCCAGTGCCGAGAGAGTTGATGAGAAAGGGCTGGGCGGTCATCTGCGCCCGGGCGAATCCGAGGCCGCCCTCGGCGACGATCCGCGACAGACCATAGAAGATGGCGAAGGCGACGAGGAGGAAGAGGAGGGCGACG
>DASCMS010000048.1:0-157458 GCA_036011085.1 Candidatus Latescibacterota bacterium | reverse complement strand
ACGCCTCCGGCGACCTCAACGCCGGCCTCGGCTATCAGTGGAACAAGCTGATGTTCGACTACGGGTATCACATCCCGCTGGACCTCACCGAGACCAACGGTTCGCACCGGTTCTCGCTGGCCTGGCAACTGTAAGGACGGACACACGCCACGCCTTGGAGCTTCGAAAGGGCCGCCCCGGATGGGGTGGCCCTTTCTCATTTCCTCTCGGGGTCTGACGGATGAAGATCACAGCAGTTGGCGCCGTCGTGTTGCAGCCGTTCCCGTGGGTCCTGATCCGCATCCGCACCGACTCCGGTCTCGTCGGACTTGGCGAGGCCTACCATGGTGCCGGTGTGCATCAGATCGCCGTGGACGAACGCCTGACGAAGGCCTTGATCGGGCAGGATCCACGGCATGTGGATCGGCTGTTTCACGACATGCAGCGAGTCATGTCCGCCTCGGGTTTCTTTCAGGGTGCCGTGATGAGCGCCATCAGCGGGATCGAGATGGCGCTGTGGGACCTGGCGGGACAGATGCTGGGAACGCCGATCTGGCAGTTGCTGGGTGGGCGGTTCCGCCATCGGGTGCGGGTTTACAACGACTGTCACGCCGGCGATGACGAAAGCCCGGAAGCCTACGCACGCCGCGCCCGTGAGGTGGAGGCGCGCGGGTTCACGGCGCTCAAGTTTGACATCGATCCGCTGCCGACACAGCGCGACGCGTACAATCGCGGCATCCGCAATCGCGACATCGCTCACTACGTCGACGTCGTCACCGCCGCCCGGGAGGCCCTCGATGCCGACACGGATCTGGCCATCGACGCTCACTGGCGCTACGCACCGGTGGATGTCCTCAAGATCGCGCGAGCCTTCGAGAAGCTGGACCTGCTGTGGCTCGAGGATCCGATCCCTCCGGAAAACAACGAAGCCATGCGCCATCTCACGGCACAGACAGCAACACCCATCTGCACCGGCGAAAACCTGTACACCCGCTACGGATTCCGTGAGCTCGTGGAAGGCCATGGCGCCGACATCCTGTCACCGGACCTGGCCAAGGCGGGAGGCCTGCTCGAGGGACGGCGCATCGCCGACCTGGCCGACCTCTACTATATCCCCATCGCGCCGCACAACATCTGTGGTCCCGTCGGCACGTACGCCGCCGCCCACGTCTGCACGGCGATCCCGAACTTCCTCGCTCTCGAATTCCACCATCTCGACAACGACGTGTGGACGGGACTCGTGGAAGAAGGCCCGCAGCTGATCGAAGAGGGCCATATCACGGTCGGCGAGCGTCCCGGACTCGGACTCACGCTCAGCGACGATGCCGTGCGCGCCGCTGCACGCGAGGATCTGGGGTTTCTCTAACCAGCTTGCTGGTCTGCCTGCTCGCTGGCTGTTGACGTCCTGCCACACCGGACCTACCGTAGCGCCATGACAACTTCAACCGCAGTCCTTGGGGCCTGTACGCGTCCTCTCAACCAGCTCTCCTTCGCCGACGCCTGTGAGCGCATCGCCGCCGCCGGGTACGAGCACGTGGCGCTGTTTGCCAATCAGGGCCAGGCACCGGTGCGCTCGGACAGCAGCGCCGACGAGGTGGTGGCGGCCACCCGGGCAACCCGCGACGCCGGACTCGTTCCGTCGATGGTCCTCGGTCGCACCCACCTCGACCTCTCCCTGGATGAGGCCGTCGATGACTACCGGCGCCTCATCGACAATGCTGCGGAAGTGGGTGCCCGATGGATTCTGGATCTCGGCTCCAGTGACGAGGATCGGTACCAGGACTACATCGAGCTGATGCGGCGGGCCGCGCCGTATGCCGACGAAGCAGGTCTCGGGATCAGCATGAAACCCCATGGCGGCATCAGCCTCACCGTCGAGCACTTGCAGGCCACCACCGAGGCGGTGGACCATCCAGCCTTCGGCATCTGTTTCGATCCCGGGAACATCATCTACTACACGGTGGGGGAACGGCGCCCGGAAGGGGACGTGGAAAAGATCGCCGCGCGGGTGACGACGTTCATCGTCAAGGACTGTGCCATCGATGGGGACAAACCGGATGTCATGATCACACCAGGCACGGGGCTGGTCGATTTTCCTCTGGTGCTGGCCAAACTGCGCGCCGTCGGTTTCGACGGGCCCTGTTACGTGGAGTGTGTCGGTGGCGGGCCCGAGGCGCCAGCCGTCGAGCGGGAGTTGACCTTCACGCGGGGCTACATCCAGGGCATTCTGGCTGCCCTGCCCCTGGCTGGCTAGACAGACGTCAGGCGACGCGGTAGCGCTCCACCGTATCCAGATCGACGTGGACCCCGAGTCCCGGACCTTCGGGCACGAGGAAATGACCTGCCTCGACAACGAGAGAGCCATCGCAGATATCGGCGATGCGTGTGAAAGGCAGTTCGTCACAGGGCAAGGTGGCGTTGGGCAGGGTGGACTGCAGGTGGATCGAATAGGCGGCCAGCACACCAAGGCACAGGCCACCCATCTGGACCCAGATGGGTACGTTGGCCGCTTCCGCCAGGGCCGCCGAGCGCCGTACCTGCACGGCAGAGCCGCCGAGATTGATGTGATCCACCGCCTCCGCCTTCAGGGCCGCCAACACGCCGCTGGGTGCCCCCAGGTGCATGGCGATGGGGATCCAGGTCTTCTCGCGCAGCAATCGAAACCAGTCGAGATTGTCCTTGAGGACGGGGTCCTCGAAATTGGCTACCGTGCCGAAGGGTTCCAGTTCGGCAGCCAGCCGCGCCGCCGTCGAGGGCTGTGAAAACAGGGTGTTGGGGTCGACCCCGACGGTGTAGTCGGAGCCTGCCGCCGTCCGCATCAGGCGCACGGTCTCGACGATATCCCAGGGCCTTGCCTTGAGTTTGTGGTTGGTGAATCCCAGGCCGGCGCCGACCTCGGCTTCGGCGGCGGTCTCTGCCGGCTCCATGTGGCAGGACCAGTACGACACGGGCACGCGATCTCGGACGCGGGCGCCGAAGAACCTGTGCACGGGTATACCCCAGGCCTGGCCGGTGATGTCAAGCAGGGCGCAGGTGATGGCATCGGGTTGGGCAAACGGGTCCAGCGCCAGCGGGTCCTCTCCGACAAGGGACATGAAGCCTGCCTCCAGGTCGGCTCTGCGTCCCTGACACTCACCCCACCCGGTGAAACCCTCGTCGGTGGCCACCCGCGTCAGGGTGATGTCGTAGATCTTCGGCATGTACCTGGCGATGGGCGGGATCGGCGGGATCTCGACCTGGTACAGTTCGACTTCGGTGATTCTCACGCTCGCGCTCCTGGCGGCAGGGGAGACACGACACAAGATAGGTGACAGAACTGGACCCTTCCATCCTGTGGGTGAACGCGATTCTCGGCGCCGCCGCCCTGGTGGCCTCGGTGACCGGCTTCGGCTATGCGCTGGTGGCGACACCTTTCCTCATCCTGCTGTTCCCGCCGGTGCAGGCGGTACCGCTCGTCCTCATCAGCTGGTTCCCCATTGCCATCTTTCTCGTCTATGGCTGTCGGCGACATCTGATCCCCGGCCGCATCGCCCGCCTGCTGGCCGGGGCCATCGTCGGCGCGCCTCTCGGCATATACGGTCTGGCCTGCCTGCCGGATGGCACGATGCGGGGTGTGATTGGCGGGATCACCCTGCTCGCCGTCGGCGCCATGGCGATTCGTCCGGCTGCGCCGCTGGCCGGCGAAGGCCGGGCCCTGGTCGGCGCGGGGGTACTGAGCGGGATTCTCGGCGGGGCGAGCGCCATGTCCGGACCGCCCGTCGTTCTGCTGGGTTTGCGCCAGCGATGGTCACACGAAGGGTTTCGCGCTACGCTCTTGTGCTACTTCTTCATTCTGCACACACTGATCTCTGCCACCTTCGGCAACGTTGGCGTGCTCACCGGTGAGACGCTGTGGTTGTCGCTGCAGGCCTTGCCCGGAGTCGCTTCCGGGTACTTGGTGGGAATGTGTTTGAAGAACCGGGTCGACGCCGGCTTGTACCGGCGTCTGGCCATCGGTCTGGTCGCCATCGGCGGCGGCCTCGCTCTGGCGCTGCACTGAGAGAGAGGAACATGCATTGACGGATCGACCCAACATCCTGCTGATCACCTCCGATCAACAGCACTGGAGCACGATGGGTTGTGTGAACCCACAGATTCGCACGCCGAACCTGGACCGGCTGGCGACTCAGGGCACACGCTTCGATCGCGCCTACTGCCCGAATCCGACCTGTACCCCGACGCGGGCGTCGATCATCACCGGCAAGTACCCCAGCCAGCACGGTGCCTGGAGTCTGGGGACGAAACTGCTCGAGGATGAACCGACCGTGGGTGACGATCTGCAGGCCGCCGGTTACCGTACAGCCCTTGTCGGCAAGGCCCACTTCCAGCCATTGAAGAGCACGGATGAGTTTTCTTCGCTGGAGTCGTACCCCATCCTGCAGGATCTCGACTTCTGGCGCCACTTCGATGAGCCGTTCTACGGGTTCGATACGGTCCGCCTGGCGCGCAACCATGCGGACGAAGCACACGTGGGTCAGCACTACGCGATCTGGATGGAGGACAAGGGCTACACCGACTGGCGGTCCGCCTACCAGCCACCCACAGGGACGAACACGACGCAGAAACATCGCTGGGAGATCCCGGAACAGTTCCACTACAACACGTGGATCGCCGAGGAGAGTGAACGTCAGCTGGAGGGATATGCGACGTCGGGGGAGCCCTTCTTCCTCTGGTCAAGTTTCTTCGATCCCCATCCGCCATACCTGGCACCCGAGCCCTGGGACAGCATGTACGAGCCGGGCTCCATCTCGGTTCCAGGTCTGTCCCCGGGGGAGCACGAGCGCAACCCACCCCACTTTGCCCTGACACAACAGGAGAAACCGGATTTCTCCGCCTGGCGTGAGAGTGGTTTCGGCATCCACGGCATGTCATCCCATCGGCGTGATCCAGAGGAGCTGGCTCGGGACGTGGCCGTCTACTACGGTATGGTCAGCCTCATGGACAAGTACATCGGCCGCATCATCGACCGCCTCGACACCCTCGGTCTGGCAGACGACACACTCGTCGTCTTCACCACCGATCACGGCCATCTCTTCGGTCAGCATGGTCTCTGTGCCAAGGGCCCCTTCCACTATGAGGATCTGGTGAAGCTGCCCTTTCTGGCACGCTGGCCGGGGCGGATCCCGGCAGCGGCCGTATCGGATTCCCTGCTCTCGCTCGTCGATCTGGCACCGAGCTTCCTCGAAGTCGCCGGCATCCCCATCCCCGGCCGGATGTCGGGTGTGAGCCAGCTGCAGGCCTGGCAGGGCGGGGAGGCGGCACGTGACCATGTCACGATCGAAAACCACCACGAGCCGACTACAATTCATGTGAAGACGTACGTGGATCAGCGCTACAAGCTGACCGTCTACTATCGACAGGAGTACGGCGAGTTGTTCGATCTCGAGAACGATCCCGGGGAGTCGACGAACCTGTGGGACGACCCTGGGCATACCGCGCTGAAGGAGGAGCTCATACGATCTCTTCTGTTTGCCGAGATGGGTAAGGAGCCCCTCCCCATGCCACGAATCGCAGGCGCCTGATGGCAGACCCTGTACGCATCGCCTTCATCGGCACCGGCGGCATCGCCGGCCATCATCTGGGCGAGCTCACCGCCCTCGGACCTGAGAAGGCACGAGTCGTTGCCCTGTGCGACATCTCAGAGGAGCGGGCCCGGTCCGCTGCCGAAGACGTGGCCGACGCCCGTGTGTTCACCGATCATCACCGCATGTTCGACGAGGCCGCCGCAGATATCGATGCCGTGTATGTCTGCGTCCCTCCCTTCGCCCACGACGACGCCGAGCAACTCGCCGCCGCAGCGGGGCTCCATCTCTTCGTCGAGAAGCCCGTAGTTCTCGATTACGATCTGGGCCTGGCCAATCTGGCGGCCATCGAGAAGGGTGGAATCCTGTCCAGCGTCGGCTACACCCTGCGCTACCGACACCCGTGGCGAACGGCCCGCGATCTGCTCCACGACCGTGAGGTGTCGATGATCTGTGCCGACCGCTGGGGCGGCACACCCGGAGATGAGGACAACTGGTGGCGTGTACAGGAGAAGTCAGGCGGCCAGCTGCACGAACAGACGACACATCAGATCGATGCGATGCGATGGATCGCCGGTGAGATCACCGAGGTCTATGCCTGCTACGGGCATCGGGTCGCAGAGAACACGACGAACATGACCGTACCAGACTCGCAGGTCATGTCCCTGCGCTTTGCCTCCGGCGCCGTGGGCTACGTCTCCAACGTCTGTACGCTGACCAGCGGTGGCGGGCGCAGCGGCATGCAGGTTCTTATGGGTGACACCATCGCCGACATCGGCCGCGAGCTGACCGTACAGCCGGAGGATGCCATCGCCGTGCCGGCTGAAGCCCCCGCCTATGAGAGTATCGACGCCGCCTTCGTACGCGCCGTATCCAGCGGCGACGGAGCGCCGATCCTGTGCGACTACGCCGAGGGCCTCAGATCGGCTGCGGTGTCGCTGGCAGCCAACGAATCGGCAGCAACCGGGAGACCGGTGAGTGTGCCTTGCGGGCAGTCCGGGTTGCCGGGTTCTTCTCTGGTATGACACAGGACCCGGCACACACACCGGCCATGGCACCCATGGGAGAGGGAGGGGGAGAACCGGTCTGGAAGGTCTGGCTGCAGGCCCTGCTGCTGGCAGTCGTTCTCTACGTGTTCCTCGTCAGCATCGGTCTGCTCGGTTCCTCGTTCAAGCTTTTTGGCAAGGGCCTCGCCAGCCAGCTCATTGAGATGACCTCCAATCCGATGGTCGGTCTCGTCGCCGGCGTCCTGGCCACGACGCTGGCACAGAGTTCGTCGACGACGACATCGATCGCGGTCAGCATGGTGGCCGCCGGCGCCCTGACGATCGAGGGGGCCATCCCCGTCATCATGGGCGCCAACATCGGTACGAGCGTGACCAACACCCTCGTGTCGATGGGGCACATTACACGGCCCGAGGAGTTCAAACGAGCGCTGGCCGGGGCCACGGTGCACGACTTCTTCAACCTGTGTTGCGTCCTGTTGCTGTTGCCTCTCGAGCTGGCCACCGGGTACCTGCAATCCCTCGCCACCATGGCCTCGGCGGCGTTCTCCGGCGCCGGGGGGATGTCTTTCAGCAGTCCGTTGAAGGCGCTGACGAAGCCAGCCGTCACGCTGCTGCTCGACCTCGTGCAGAAGAACCCGACCCTTGGTGTCATTCTCGCACTCGTGCTGATGTATGCAGCTTTGAAGTTCCTCGTCGATCTGGCCAAGGGCATCGTCGTTCAGCGCTCGGGTCGTCTGTTGAATCGCTACCTCTTCGGGGCGCCCATCGTGGCGATGCTGTTCGGCGCCGTCCTCACCGTGCTGGTGCAGAGCAGCTCGATTTCCACATCGATGGTGGTCCCCCTCGTCGGTGCCGGTATCCTGACCCTGGAGGCGGTATTCCCATTCACTCTGGGCGCCAATGTCGGCACCACTGTGACGGCGATGCTGGCGTCGCTGGCCACGGGTAATCTGGCGGCGGTGACAGTGGCCTTTGCGCATCTTTTCTTCAATCTGACGGGGATCGTCGCCATCTACCCGTTCAAGCCACTGCGCCAGATTCCCCTGGCCCTGGCGCGCGCCCTGGCGCAGCTGACGAGCCGCAACCGTGCCTACGCTTTCGTTTATGTTGTCGGCGTGTTCTACGTCGTACCTCTGGCCCTCATCCTTGTCTGGAGATAGGCAATGTTCCGCAACCTGCTGCAAGGATCCAAACAGACCCTCGTTCATGATGCAGTCGCCGAAATCCTGAGGATGCTGGAACAGGGCCATACCATGTTCCTGGCGGCCTGCTCTGCCTTGAGCGAAGGCCGACCACCCGAAGGTGGACTGCCGCAGGACGAGGATCTGAACGTTGGCGAACGTGTGGTGCGTCGCATGATCTTCCAGCATCTGATCGTCAATCCGCAGCAGGACCTGTCCACCAGCGTGGCCCTGCTCAGCGTCGTTCACGATGTGGAACGTATCGGCGACTATGCCAAGAGCCTCGTCGAACTGAGCCGTTGGTCCAAGCAGGGCAGCAGCAGTCCCATGGCACAGCAGTGTTCGAAGCTCCATGGCATGGTGGAACCCGAATTCGCCGCAACTCTCAGAGCGCTGCGCGACAGTGATGAGGAGTCCGCCCGCCAGGTCATGCGTGACCACGCGCAGGTCAAAGCCCTCACCGATGACATACTGGAGGAGGCGATGGGGGCAGACGACGGCAGGCGAGAAGTCGTCCTCTACGCAGTGGCCTCTCGTTACCTGCGGCGTGTCAGCGGCCACCTGTCCAACGTCGCCTCCGCTGTGATCAATCCGGTCGATCAGGTTTCGGGCAAGGAAGCTCCTGCGTGAGTTCGGCAGACGGGGGACGGTCCGCGGCGCGGGAGGCCATCGCCACGGTGGAGCAGTACTACACGGAGCGAGGCATCTTCCAGCCCACCTTCGGGTTCGGTGAGCGGCCGGCACTGCTCATCATCGACATGGCCTATGGCTGGACGGACCCGGCGTACGCCACTGGCTCGGCCCGGCTCGCCGTCGCCGTCGCCGGCATCCAGAGTCTGCTGCCTCTGTGCCGGGCACGTGACATCCCCGTCATCTACACGACCTCTCCTTTTCGCGCCGACGATGAAGATCCCATGCACGCACGCGAGACAGGTGAGTACCGCCCCTGGGATGAGCGCGCCTGCCAGATCGACGCACGCCTGACGCCCCTGGCCGGCGATCTCGTACTCCACAAGGAGAACGCATCAGCTTTCTTCGGTACCCACCTGGCTGCCTACCTGATACAACACGGTGTCGACACGCTGATCATCACCGGCTGTTCGACGAGTGCCTGTGTGCGGGCGACGGCAACCGACGCCCGGGCGTACCGATTCCATGGGATCATTCCCCGACAGTGCGTGCAGGATCGTGCCCCGGCGGCCCACGAGTACAACCTGTTTGACATCGACGCAAAATTCTCAGACGTAGTAGATATCCAGGTCGTAGAAGAGTATCTGAAGTGAGGATTCTCGTCACCGGGATCACGGGCAGGATCGGGGCCAACCTGGCGGCACAGCTCATCCACCAGGGGCACACGGTGCGGGGGCTGGTCTGGGGTAGAGATCGTCGCACCGAGAAGCTCGATGGGCTCGGTGTCGAACTGCTGGAGGGCACTCTCACCGAGCGTGCCGACGTCGACGCCGCCGTGTCGGGCATGGAGGCGGTCTACCATCTGGGTGCTGCCTTTCAGGGAGGCGGGCCCTTCACGGAAGACGACTACTTCGAGATCAACCTTCGCGGCACCTTCCACGTGCTGGAAGCTTGTCGGCAGGAGGGCATCGCTCATCTCCTGTTCGCCAGCAGCGACGCGCTGTACGACAAGTATGTGCCCGGCGGCATGGCAGAGCCGATCACGGAGAAACTGCCGCGGCAGCCGCGCGGCTGGTATGCCATGTCCAAGGCGGCCGGTGAGCAGCTGTGCGAAGGCTACGGACGGTCCTTCGGACTTCCGGTGACGATTCTGCGTTTCGCCATGGTTCTCGGCGCCGGTGAGATTCTCGACTTCCCGCAGTTCTACCTGGGACACATGCGCCAGGGTCGTCCTGCCCTGGAAGCGTTGTGGGAAGGGGAGGAGCGGCTCGTGCTGCTACAGGATGATGCCGGTCGACCCTTCAAGAAGCATGTCGCCGACGTGCGAGACATCGTTCACGGATGCCTCTGCGCATTGGGCAAGGAACGCGCCTTCGGACAGATCTACCAGCTGGCGGGGCCGGCGGCTTTCACCTGGGACGAAGCGATCTACCGACTGACCGAGCTGCTGCAGATCCCCTTCGTCGAGGCCCGTCCCGGGGGGGTGCCCACGTACTATGAGTTCGACCTGGACAAGGCGCGTGGTGATCTCGGGTTCCGGCCCGAATACGATGTCGTGCGCATGATGGTCGATGCCCTCAATCACCGGCGCGGCGAACCGACCGGGGTTCTGACGACGCTGTGACCCGCTCGCGGGCTAGAATCGATAGAGGTGGTCTGTGCACCAAAGGGAAGAGCTGAAGCAAGACGCGTGTGCTGCCGTGGACCGACATCGAGATCGGATCGTCGATCTCGGTGAGGCGATCATGGACGAGCCCGAGCTCGGCTTCAAGGAGAACAAGACGGCGGCACGGGTGAAGGCGGTGTTTGCCGATCTCGGTCTTGCCGCCCAGGACGGTCTGGCTCTTACCGGAGTGCGCGCAACGCTCAAGGGTGGACGCCCGGGACCGACGGTGGCTCTCATGGGGGAGCTCGATGCCCTCATCGTCCCCGATCACCCTCGCTGCGATCCCCACACGGGGGCCGCTCACGCCTGCGGACACAACGCCCAGATCGCCGGGCTCATGGGCGCCGCCATCGCTCTGACCGACGCCGGTGTCACCGAGGAACTGGCGGGAAACGTGGTCTTCTTCGCCGTTCCGGCAGAGGAGTACGTGGAAATCGACTACCGCCGGGGCCTTGTCGAGGACGGACAGACGACCTTCCTGGCCGGCAAGCCGGAGCTGGTGCAACTGGGGGCCTTCGACGACGTCGACATGGCGGTGATGATCCATTCCGGCAGTGCCGACAGCCTCGAAGGAACGGCTGGCGTATCCGTCTCTTCGAATGGTTTCCTGGGCAAGACGATCTGCTTTCGCGGCAAGGCGGCTCACGCCGGCGTCTCCCCGGAGCAGGGGGCCAATGCGTTGAACGCGGCCAACATCGCCCTGCATGCCATCCACGCACAACGGGAGACCTTTCGCGACCAGGACTGCGTCCGAGTGCATCCCATTCTGACCAAGGGGGGTGATATCGTCAACATCGTCCCCGCTGAGACACGCATGGAGACCTACGTGCGCGCGCGAACAGCGACAGCCATGCTGGACGCCGCCGACAAGGTGGATCGCTGTCTCAAGGGCGCCGCCATGGCCTGCGGCTGCACCGTGGAGATCAATACCGTCCCGGGATACCTGCCGCTGGCCAACGATCGTACTCTGGCGGGACTGTTCAAAGAGAATGTGGAGCAGCTCTTCGGCGCGGGGGCCTGCTGCGAGCTCCCGCACTCAGGAGGATCGACCGACGCCGGGGATCTGAGCCAGATCATGCCCGTTCTGCATCCGGTGATGACCGGTGCCGCCGGGACCGTGCACGGCAAGGACTGGCATATCGCCGATCCCGGCGCCGGATATCTGGCGCCGGCCAAGGCCCTGGCGATGATGGCTGTCGATCTGCTGCACGATGATGCGGTTCTTGCCCGGCGGGTACAGGCCGAGGCTCGGCCGGCGCTGACAAAGGACGAGTACCTCGTCCAGCAGAAGGCGATATTCGGCACCGAAGTCTGGCGCGCCGAGGTCTGAAACACCACCGAAAGGGAATCGATGGCACTTAAACTGGGCCTGGTCACCTATCAACTGGCCAAAGACTGGGATGTGGACACGATGGTTGCCAACTGCGTCGAAACCGGCTTCGAAGGGGTCGAGTGTCGTACGACACACGCCCACGGTGTGGAGGTGTCATTGACGGCGGCGCAGCGCCAGGCCGTCAAAGCCAGGTTTGCGGATTCTCCGGTGACACTGGCGGGATTGGGGTCGGCCTACGAGTACGACGCGGTCGATGCCGATGAGCTGCGCACCAACGTGGAGGGCACGATGGAGTATGCCCGGCTGGCAGCGGATCTCGGCTGCCCCGGGGTGAAGGTGCGACCCAACAAAGTCCACGTGGACGAAGGCGTTCCCATGGAGCAGACGCTGGAGCAGATCGGACTGGCTCTGCGCGAATGCGGCAGCTTCGCCAGGGAGCTGGGTGTCGAAATACGCCTCGAGGTGCATGGGCGCGTCACCTGCGAGCCTGCCCACATCCGGACGATCCTCGATCACGCCGATTCCGACAACGTCTCAGCCTGCTGGAACTCGAACATGCAGGACCGCGATGAGTCCGGATCGATCGACGCCAACTACCGGCTGCTGGAGAACGACATCGGTCTGGTACATATCACGGAGCTGTGGAGTGAGTACCCCTGGGCCCGGTTGTTCGAACTGCTCAACGCCTCCGGTTACGACGGTTTCACTCTCGCCGAGATCCCCGAAAGCGCCGACGCGGTGAGGTTGATGAGATACTACCGTGCCCTCTGGCTCGCCCACGGTGCCGAGGGCTGATGAGGAGCAGCGGAGCTGCTAGGGAAGTCGCCTATGTGAACGGCGAGTTTCTGCCCATCGGCGAGGCCAAGGTCTCCATCGAAGACCGGGGCTTCCAGTTTGCCGACGGTGTCTACGAGGTCGTTTCCACGTATGGCGGCAGACCGTATGCCATGGCCGCCCACCTGGAGCGCCTGCAGAGCAGCCTGCGGGAGCTCCGCATCGAATTCGACACGTCCGGCCTGTCCACCGTTATACAGGAAGGCATCGATCGGGCCGGTTTCGACGAGGCTCTCGTCTATCTGCAGATCACGAGAGGCGCCGCGCCGAGGCACCACGAGTTTCCCACCGGCACACCGGCACCCACCGTCGTCATGACGGTGAAACAGCTGCACCGGCCGGATCCCGAACTGCACATCAATGGCGTGCCCGTCATCACCACGCCCGATCTGCGCTGGCGCCGCTGCGACATCAAGTCCATCGCCCTGCTGCCCAATATCCTGGCCAAGCAGCTGGCCCACGAAGCCGGGGCGTACGAGGCGCTGCTGATCGATGAGAACGGCAAGGTGACGGAAGGTTCGTCTACAAGCTCTTTCCGGGTCACAGGAGGCGCCGTCTACACCTCGCCGCCGGGTCCACACATCCTGCCGTCGATCACGCGGGGTGTGCTGATCGGCCTGATTCGTCAGCTCGGCATCGAGCTGTGTGAGATGTTCTCCACGATCGAGCAGTACAGGTCGGCGGACGAGGTCTTTCTCGCCGGCACCACCACCGAGGCAATGCCCGTGATCCGCATCGACGACACCGGCATCGGCAGCGGCACGCCGGGGCCGGTGACGCGACGGATACGGGAAGCCTTCGTCGACTCGGTGGGCGCCCGGTAGGCGCGAGTCAGTGGATGACGACCATCTTGGTCTCCGTCATCTCCTGGACCGTGTACTTCGGGCCTTCCTTGCCCATCCCCGAATCCTTGACGCCGCCGTAGGGCATCATGTCGGCGCGCCACATGGTACCCCAGTTGATGTGGATGTTCCCGGAGTCCACGTTCTGGGCGTACTTGATGGCGCGGTCGATGTCCTGGGTAAAGATCGAGGCGCTGAGTCCGTAGTTCGTATCGTTGGCGATAGCGATGGCCCTGTCGATGTCGCCGACCCTGGTGAGCGCCACGGCGGGGCCGAAGATCTCGTCGCAGGAAACCCTCATACCTGGTTCCACATCGGCCAGGATGGTGGGTTGGTGCATCGTACCGGAGCGGCTGCCGCCAGCCACGAGACGAGCGCCGCCAGCCACGGCATCCTGCACCCAGCTCTCGACGCGTTCGGCATCGGATTCGCGGATCATGGGACCCATCTTCGTGGCCTCGGTGAGGGGATCACCGGTGGTGATCCCTTCCACGCGCGACTTCAGCGCATCGGTGAAGTCGTCGTAGGCTTTCTCCTGCACGAGGATCCGCTGGGCGGAGATACACACCTGACCGGCGTTGGCGAATCCCGCCAGGGCGACGCCGTCGGCGACCTTGTCGAGGTCGGCATCGTCCATCACCACAACAGGCGAGTTGGAGCCCAGTTCCATCGTCACCTTCTTCAGCCCCGCGGTGCGGCAGATATGCTCGCCCACATCACGGGAGCCGGTGAAGGAGATCTTGCGCACTCTGGGGTCAGAGGCGACGGCATCGCCGATCGTGCTTCCCGATCCGGTGACCACACTCACCGCCTCCGGCGGAAAACCGGCTTCCAGCAGGATCTCGACAAGCTTGATCGCCGACAGGGGCGTGTCACTGGCCGGCTTGACGACGACGGCGTTGCCGGCCGCCAGCGCCGGACCAACCTTGTGACACACCAGGTTCAGCGGAAAGTTGAAGGGCGTGATGGCGGCCACGACGCCGCAGGGCACCCGCAGTGTGAAGCCGAACTTGCCCACGCCGTTCGAGGCAGCCGACAGATCCAGGGTTTCGCCTGTGAGGCGTTTGGCCTCCTCCGCCGACAGGGTGATCGTTTCCGCCGAGCGTCCGGCTTCACCCACACCCTCGGCGATCACTTTGCCCTCCTCCATCGTGATCGTGCGGCCGAGGTCGTCCTGCCGCTCATACATCAGACGTGCGGCTTTGTCGAGCAGCTGGTACCGCTCATAGGCCGGCATCCGGCGCATCACCTGTGCCCCCTTCTGAGCCGTGGCAATGGCCTTTGACACGTCGTCCGGCGTGGACTTCGGCACGGTATCGATGACGGACCCGTCGTAGGGGTTCTGGACCTCGATCTTCTCGTCCTTGTCCAACCACTGACCGCCGATATGCATCTTCATCGCAGGTGTCCCTTTTTGCTGGCGTTAGGGTAGTTTTAGGCTCTCACCGGGGAAACATTCACCTGCGTCTACCGGGTGTCAAGGCAGCATCGCACAACGGATGCCAAGACGTGGACCCTTGTCATGAGGTCGTCCATAGAGCCTCATGGCGATCCGGATCTGATGCACAGGCGCCTCGTAGGAGCCCCCCTTGATGACTTTCTTCCTGCCGTTGAGTGGGCCGGCGGGATCTTCGGCGCCTTCCGTCATCCTGTAGTAGTTGACCGAGTACCAATCCTGAACCCATTCCTCGGCGTTGCCTGACATGTCCATGACGCCGAAAGGGCTGACGCCGTCAGGGTAGGAGCCCACCGGGGCCGACCACCGGTGACCGTCAGCCCTGGCGCCGTCGCTGGGGCGGTAGTTGGCCCACCAGATGCCATCGGCATTCGGTGCATCCTGCCCCCACGGGTACTTGCGGACACCCTCACCTCCACGGGCGGCGTATTCCCATTCGGCCTCGGTGAGCAACCGCTTGCCCGCCCAATTGCAGTAGGCGTACGCGTCGTACCAGTTGAGGCCGACAGCGGGCTGGTCGTCTCCTGAGAGGTCGTCTGTAACGTAGCGCTGCTCATGCCCTCGATCGGCGGGCTGGTCGGTGTGGTCCCAGCGGGTTTCACCGTTGGCGGCCGCCTCGAGGAACTGACGATACTGGGAGTTGGTGATCTCGTGCTTGTCGATGTAGTAGGTGCTGACGTGGACGGTGTGCACGGGCCGTTCGGCATGGTAGGTGAGCAGTCGTCCGTCCGGCTGGTCGGCCACGTCTTCCTCCTGACCACCCATCTGGAACTGGCCGGCGGGAATCAGGATCATGGTCGATCCGTCGTCAGTGATCTTCGTCGGGCTCGGGCCGCAGGCCGACAGCAGGGCGAAGCAGATGCCGGCGATGCCGGATGTAACATTGGTAGGTCTGGCGACCATCTTGCTGAATTCCTCCTGATTCAGGGACAGAGTCTGTATAGAATAACGGGACCGGCCCCCGGTTCCCGCCACTGCCGGATCAATGAGAGTCGCAGGTTGCGGCTGGACGCCGCCCGTCCCGGTCTTCAGGGCCGCTCGATTCGGCCAGAGCGCCGTCAGGGGGCCAGCGGTTGTCCGCTGGTGTCGATCAGCGGCTTCGGCGGTGTTGTCCTTCCGGTCGCCAGGCTGATAACGACGAGCGCCGTCAGGGCGAATGGCACGGCGAGCAGATCCGCTGGCAGCGTCGGCGTCAGGCGCAGCAGCATCAGCCAGGAGACAAAGCCGGTGACGATGCTCGCCAGAGCGCCGGGGCCATTGGTCCGGCGCCACCAGATGCCGGCGGTGAGAGGTACGAAAAGAGTGGCCAGCAGGACCGACCAGGAATCGACCATCAGGTCGTAGACCGACGTCCTGTGCAGGGCGAGGACGAGGGCGAAGAGACCGCAGGCAGCCACGGCGCCGCGAGATACCCGCAGGGACGTGGCCTCGGAGACGTCGGGGCGAAACCAGCGCAGCAGGTCCCAGCCGATGACGCTCGCCGGCGCCAGCAAGGCGCTGTCAGCACTGGACAACAAGGCGGAGAGCAAGGCACCGGTGAAAAGCACGAGAGCCGCCGTGGGCAGGTACATCCGGGCCAGCTCCATCATCACCAGGTCGGGATCGACCAGATCGGGCAGGATGACGGCGCCGGCCATGCCGAGCAGGACGGGCAGCATCCCCACCGTCAGGTAGATGACGCCGGACAGATAGGCAGAGCGGACCGCCACCTTGTCGTCGCGGCTCGACAGCGAGCGTTGGATGAGGTCCTGTCCCGCCAGATTGCCGAGACCGATGACGAGCCAGTCGCGGGCGTAGCTGAACCAAGCCGTGGCGTCACCGTCGTGAGGGTAGAGATCGAAACGCTCGGTGGGGATCTGCGCGGCGATGGCCGACCAGCCGCCCATATCGGACAGCAGGATGGGGGTCAGACAGACCATGCCGACGACGAGAATGAGGAGCTGCACCGCGTCCGTCAGGGTCACTGCCCACATGCCGCCGGCATAGGTGTAGATCAACACGACGGCGGCGCCGACGCAGATGCCGAGAACCGGATCGAGGCCGGTGAGCGACTGCAGGATGCGGCCGAAGGCCACCATCAGCGCCGCCACCCAGCCGACGTAGGCGGGGATCGTACACAGGCTGGCGAGCATGCCGGCGCGGCCGTCGAAGCGTTCGGTGAAGAAGGAGGCCACGGTCATCACGCCCATCTTTCGCAAGACCCTCACATAGAAGGCGCCGGCGAGAAACAGGCACAGAGCGGCACCGAAGGGGTCGGCGATGACGGCGCGAAAGCCACCCTCGTAGGCGGCGCTGGCGGCGCCGATGCACAGGCCTCCGCCGAACCAGGTCGCCGACAGCGTTGCGGTGGCCAGAGGCAGTGAGAGACGGCGGCCGGCAACCAGGTAGTCGGCAGAGCCGGACACCCGGCGACTGGCGTACAGGCCAATGCCCAGCATGAGGAGCACGTAGGCGGCGAGACCGATGGGTACCAGCATGGGCAGCAAATAAGGCATTCGTGCCATCGGGGAACAGGCGGCTGCCGCCACTCGACCCGGTGGGTCCTGGCGGATCCCGCCGCTCCACCCGGAAGAAGAAGTCTCACAAGCATGGGAAGATGGTGTCCGTAATACACAGTCCAGCAACGAGTTGCCACTGTCGGTGAAGGAAGAGACAGCCTTCTGGCACCGTCGTTGCATAGAACTGGCAGGAACAAGGATCTTCGCCAGGGGAGGCACTACCCGAGCAGGTGGAGAGGGACCACCTTTGGCGTTACCTTAGGCACTGCACAGACAGGGACGAGGAAGAGGAAGCATCATGGCTAAGGGCATGTTCGCACGGATGACCGATATCCTGCGGTCGAATATCAACGAAGCGCTCGATCGGGCTGAGGATCCGGAGAAACTGATCCGCCAGATGATCCGCGAGATGGAAGAAGCGGTGAACAAGGCGACAGCCTCCGTCGGCACGGCGGTAGCCAACCAGAAGCGCCTGGAGCGTCAGCACGATGAACGTGCGACCCAGGCGGGCGACTGGCAGCGCAAAGCGGAGCGTGCCGTGGAGGCCGGCGAGGATGAGCTCGCCCGCCGGGCCCTCGAGCGCAAGACCGTACTGCAGCGCGCCGTCGACGATCTGGCGCCGGCCGTCGAGGAGAGCCGTCGTACCGCCCAGCAGCTGCGGGAACAGCTGCGGGAACTCAAGGGCAAGCTCGAAGAGGCCCGTACGCGTCAGGGAACCCTCATGGCCCGTCATCGTGCCGCTGAGGCCCGCAAGAAACTGGCCCAGTCGCTGCACGGACTCGGCGATGACGCCTTCTCCAGCTTCGAACGATTCGAACAGAGCGTCGAAGAGAGCGAAGCAGAGGCTGAGGCCCACGCCGAGGTGGCCTCCGACGTCGACGACGTCGAGCGCCGCGTGCGTGACCTCGATCGCGGCGCCTCCGTCGAGGAGGAGTTGCGAGCCCTGAAGGATCGGCTGCTGAGCGAGCGTGACGCATCCAGGGGTACGGGCGGCTAGACCATGCCACGCTGGGGCGACAGAATCGATGCGAAGCTGAAACGAGCCGGCGCGTTCGTCCTCACCTTCTGGACTGTCCTGCTGCTGCCCACGGGCCTGGCTCTGGCCTTCTACGGTATCAGTACCCGGATTCGGACCAGCGAGTGGCAGGAGCCACTGTCCGTCGGTGTCGGTATCGTCGCCGTCGGGGCGATTACCTGGTACCTGTCGAGGCGGCTGCACGAGGGTGCCAGACAAGTGCAGGGCCGTATGGACGAAAACCGCATTCTGCGACTGGCCCGGGAGCGGGGCGGCCGCCTGACGGCGATGGAGGCCGCAACCGAAACCGGACTGACCGCCATCGAGACCGAGGCGATCCTGAGAGGACTCGCCGAGGGTGGATTCATCGAGATCGAAGTAACCGACGCCGGAATCATGATCTATCGCTTCCCCGACGTGCTCTACGGAGCCGGCGGCCGGGCCAGCTGGTCCCACCGCTTCGAGTCGGCGTAGAAAGGACTGATGACATGAAGGTTCCCACAATATTCCACTGGCCCTCTCCCTGGCTCTGGGGCGCGATAGGCGTGCTGATCCTGGTCAATGCGAACAGGTTCTTTGACGTGATACAGGGGGCGGCGGTGCTGACCCTCATCGCCAGCGTCGTGTTCTACGTCCAGGGACGGTTCAACCGGAGAAGTGACAGTGGGGCGGCTTCGACCCACTCCGGCCACACAGCTGATCGTCTGGACGCCATCGAGCGTCGACTCACCGATACCCAGGATGTCATGATCGCCCTGAGTGAAAAGGTCGATCAGTGGGAGACGGAGCGGAAGCAGGCTGCCGGCGCGGAGACGACGCTATGAGTCCCATGATGGTGCCTTTCACCATTCTGCTGGGAATCGCCACGATCGTCCTTGCATCGGGGTTGGTCAGCATTCTGAAGAAGCGCACGGAGATCCAGTCGATGCCGGCTGCCGACGAAAGTGAACTCAGCGCCCGTCTTGACGAGGTCGAGGGCCGGTTGCGGGACGTGCTCGACGTGATGATCGCCGTGAGCGAGAAGATGGATCGATGGGAGCGTGATGGCGTCCCGAATGCGGACCCACGGCGCGCCGTGTCCGGCTGACAGAAAATGACGAAGGAGAGAGTGAAATGTTGATCAAGATCCTTGGTGGCGCTCTGCTCGCCGTGGGCGCGTGGTTCGCCTTCCAGATGCTGCTGGGTGTGATCTGGGCCCTGCTGTCCGTCGCCGTCGTCGGGGGCATGATCTACGGTGGCTTGCGACTGCTGAAGTCCTGACGCCGACGATGTCGACCGCCCATCCGCCGACGGGTGTGGACGCCTTCCGGGAGGCGCTTCGGCAGGGACGCCGCTTCTACCGGGAGCAGTGCTGGCCGGAAGCGGTGGGAATTCTCTCCCAGGTGTTGGTCGCCTGTGACGAGAATGATGGGACGGAGAGTCTGCGGTCCGAGGCGCGGTTCCTGCTCGGCATGGCTCGCGTGCAGGAAGGGGATGAGGCAGCAGGCACTGAGGATCTGGAGGCGGCCGCCACCGACGGTTGGCTGGAGGCCCGTTTCCAACTGGCCCTGCTCTACGCCCGCCAGGGCCGCCGCCGTGGCCCTCTGCGCCAACGTGCCATCGATCATCTCGAACATCTCGTCGACGCCGACGCCGAGGATCCTTCTCTGGCCGCCGGTGGCGATCGTGTCAGCTTCGCGCTGGGTGGTCTGTACGCCGAGGGGGAGGCGGCTGGTGACCCCGAGAAAGCCATCGCCGCCTTCCGTCGCGGACTGGCCCTGAACCCCCTGTCCGCCGTCGGCCACAACCACCTCGGTCAACTGTTGATGCGCACCGACCAGCCTTTGAGCGCACTCGGTGAATTCAAGGTCGCCCTGCAGCTGGACCCCGACTTCCGTGCCGCCCACTCCAATCTGGCGCGGCTGTTCTTCGAGCATGTCAAACCGGCCGACCTGGCAGACGACTACGCCCACATCGTCGAAGAATTCGAGGGGAGAGCACCGCAGGTGCTGGCCCGCCTCTCGCAGGAGCTTGTGGAACTGGGCCGCGAGCAGGTCTATCGGGGACTGTACACCAAAGGTCATCAGCTCAAGAATCTGATCGGTGTCGTCGGCAGCCGGCTGCGCCGTGTCGCTCGCAAGCTGGCACAGACCACCGAGCCTACCACAGCGGACGTGACAGGCGCCGGAGAGGCGCTGCAGCAACTGGAGACCGAGCACGAGAGGCTGTACGAGGAGTGGGTGGGGTATCTCTCGGCCATGACACCGGATCAGATCACGACCAGCCTCATCGACGCGGCTCGCGTGGTTCGTAGAGTGGCCGACGCCCTGGCGATCGAAGGTGGAAGGTCGATCCCGATCCGTGTCCAGCAGGGCGTGCCCCGCATCGAGGCCGATGAACGCCTGGTGCGCGAGGCCGTGACCAATCTGTGTCTGAACGCCCTCGACGCGGTCCGTACGACCGATCCGGGCCAGATCGCCCTGGGAGTCGGGTACGACGAGGAGAAGGGCGTCGTCTACATCGAGGTGGAAGATGACGGTGGCGGAATCCCGACCGAGCTGCTCGAGCACGTATTCGATCCCGGGTATACGACGAAGGATCAGGGCAACGGCTATGGCCTGGCCATCGCCCGGCGGATCGCCCGGGCCCATCACGGAGAATTGCGGGTGAAGAGTCGCGTCGGTCACGGCAGCGTCTTCCGCTTCGATCTTCCCGTCAACTTCGACGCCGACAGTACCCCCGACACACTGGCAGGGAACGTGCTGTGAGCGACGGCGGCCGTGTCCTCATCGCCGACGATCAGCGGGAGGTCCGCGACCTGCTCGCCGACAAGCTCCGGGCCCGCGGCAAGCAGATACAGGCTTTCGCTTCGGGACGCGAGTTGCTGAGTCAGATCGCCACCGATGGCGAGGACGTGGAACTCGTCGTTCTCGACCTGGACTTCGGCGCCGGTGAGCCGGACGGTCTGGAAATCCTGACCCGGATCCGGGAGGAACGACCGAATTTGCCCGTTATCATTCTGACGGGGAAGGGGAGTGTGGACAGTGCCGTGGCCGCCGTGCAGGGCGGCGCCAGTGACTTCATCGAGAAAGATCTGTTTGTCGAGGACAAGCTGGAGCTCAGCATGGAGAAGGTGGAGCGCATGCTCCACGTGCTGCGTGAGAACGCGCGGCTGCGGGCCGAAAACGAAGCCCTGGGGGCTGAGAACGAGGCCCTCGGCGTGCAGAACACGTTCTACCGGTCCGAGCTGGGCAGTCGCTACCGGATCGTCAGCGCCAGTCCGAAGGTAGAGGCCATCCTGCGGCAGGTGGAACAGATCGCCTCCATCCCGCGTCCCGTCCTGGTTCGCGGCGAACGTGGTACGGGCAAGGAGCTGATCGCCGCGGCGCTGCACTACGGTGGCGCTCGCTCGGAGCAGCCCTTCGTCAAACTGAACTGTGCCGCCCTGTCAGAGACCCTGCTGGAGTCGGAACTGTTCGGCCATGAGAAGGGCGCTTTCACCGGCGCCAGTGACACGCGACGGGGGCGTTTCGAAACAGCCGATGGCGGCACGCTGTTCCTCGACGAGATCGGCAACACAACCCTCGAGTTTCAGCAGAATCTGCTGCGCGTTCTCGAGTACCAGGAGTTCGAGAGAATCGGCGGCAATCGCACGATCAAGGTCGACGTTCGGGTCGTGGCGGCGACGAACACCGATCTCGAGGCTGAGATCGCCGCGGGCCGTTTTCGCGCCGATCTCTACGACCGACTCCGCTTCACCGAGGTGCAACTGCCCCCCCTGCGCGACCGACGCGAGGATATCCGTCCTCTCGTCGAATATTTCGCCGGCGAACTGGCCAGCGAAGTGCCCTCTATCACGGCCCGGTCCTTCGGAGCTGACGCGCTGACGACGATGGAGGCATACGGCTGGCCGGGCAACATCCGGGAACTGAAGTTCGCCGTCGAACGGGCCCTGTGCGTGGCCCAGTCCGAGACTGTTTCCGCCAGCGATCTGCCTCCCGAGGTGGGAGGTCCTTCTCAGGTTGGGAACCCGGCGACGGGCGGGACGTTTGATGAGCAGACAACGGCCATCGAACGCGGCATCCTGCAACGCACCCTCGACGGGTGTGACGGCAGTCAGAAGGACGCTGCAGCCGCTCTGGGGCTGACCTATGACCGCTTCCGGCACATCCTGCGCAAACACGGACTCACCGGCTCGTAGCAACTCCTCACTCGCTCCTTGCGGCACCCGCCGTGTTCAAGGCGTCTCGGCCAGTCCAGGCCGGGACGCCTTTTGCGTTCTGCCCGACGCCACCCAAATCACGAGGCATGATATGCATCAAGCGCGAACATCTGTGCGCCGCCGCCGGCGCTGCGTCGGCGGTACAGCTGCCATCGCTTTTCTCGCCCTGACGTCGATTTCGTCCGAGGCCACGGGGGGGGCTGTCCTCGCCCTCGAAGGCGGCCAGGCACATCTCGAAGTCGAAGATGCGCCGGGTCTGCACTCACCGACGGCACTGACTCTGTCGACCTGGTTCCGCGCCGATAAGCTGCACAGTTGGCAGTCGCTTCTCTGGAAGGGGGATCAGCCCGATCGTGATCCCTGGAAGAACCGTGAGTTCGGCCTGTTCCTCAACGGGGGTTCCGTCCACATCAGCTCCACCCCCGTGAGCCGTCGACATCGTGGGCATCTCTACCTCGATACGCCGCGTGGTGCCGTGCAGGCCGGGCGCTGGCACCACGTTGCCGCCGTGATCACGAGCGATGTTGATGGGGGGGCCATGCGCATCTACGTGGATGGCGAGCTGGCAGCCAGCAGACCCTATGACCGGAGTGGAATCCAGGACGCCACGGGACCTCTGTGGATCGGGGGAATCCCCGGACAGGGCGTCGCCTTCCACGGTCAGGTGGACGAAGTACAGCTCTGGCGCCGCGCCCTGACGGGAGACGAGATCAGAGCCCGGATGGCGGCTCCGGCGGTGCCTGACGATCCCGGGCTGATGGCATACTACCGCTTCGACGAGACCACCGTCCGCGGTGCCGTTCTGGATCATACGGGTCGGCACCACGGACGTTTGGTGTCGGGTGCATATCTGCGAGGCGCGGGAGGAGCGGTCGTTGCCGCCCTGCCCGCCATCACCATCCCACAGGCCGTACCACAGACGACGACAACCACCACGACGAGCAGCGGTCCAACGACAACGACGACAACGGCACCGCCCGCGGCGGCAGCCGCACCGGCACTTCTGGCCTTCGCCGAGGTTCCCGGCACGAGTTGGATCTCGGGGGAACAGGCTGACCTCGTCATCCAGGCGATCGGCAGCCACGATCACGAGGTCCGCCATGAGGCAGTGAAGTTGATCCCCCGACTCGATCCGGGGCGCCGGACCGAGGCGATGCGACGGGCGATCAAGAGTCACGACAGCTTCGTACGTCGCCATGCGGCAGGCCTGCTGTCCCAGGTCGAAGACGCAGGTGCGGGTGACATCACACAGCTGGCCTTACAGCACCACGACGCGCAGGTCCGGCTGGTGGCGACGCGGAGCCTGAACCTCACCCATGTGATCCCCACGGTTCCGGTTGTGGTTTTGCCGGTTCCCGCGGCAGTCCCGTCGGTCCCGGTACGCCCGGCGGCCCCGGAATGGTCGTCTCATCGCTACGAGGGCTGGGAGCACAAGTGGTCGGCGGAGGGACCCGATTTCTGGGGGCTCGAACAGCAGGGCCTGCTGGCGCGCTACAACCGGGCCGAGGGGCTGTTTCTCGGCTGGCGTCAGGCCCGTGAGTATCAGTCGCAGTCGGGTGTGGCCAACTACGGTGAACTCGGCCACGGGCTGGCCTCCGGCGCCTGGCGCTGGCAGGCGGGAGGCGAGCTGTTCACCTACTACGGCCCTCCGACCCAATCTTCGCATCTGGCCGTCCTCGGTGTGGAGCTTCACGACCTGACCGACACGCAGGACGGGTGGCTCATCTCCGAGGAGGAGAACTCCGCCGCCGCCGCCCTGTTGCGTCGTGACTACCGGGATCATCACCGACGCACCGGTGGCAGCCTCTACACGTCACACAACATCGGCGGTGTACTGCAGGTCGGCGCCCGTTGGTCGCGGGACCGATTCGAGTCGATGGACAACAACACGGACTGGGCTCTGTTCGGTGAGAGCTGGTCGGATCCCGCCTTCCGCGCCAATCCCGCCATCGACGAGGGGGATGTGATCAACGCCCGGGCGGACGTCCAGCTGGATACGCGAAATCAGGTCGGTGACCCCCACCGAGGCTGGTTCATCAATGCCTACGCCGAACGGTCCGGAGGCGTGCTCGGCGGGGACTACCGCTTCAAGCGATATCTCCTCGATCTGCGTCGGTACCAGCCCATGGGAACCGGCACTCGCCTGGACCTGCGTCTGCGCGGCGGCACCGCCAAGGGCGATCTGCCTCGACAGTATGTCTATCGCCTCGGCGGTCTCGGCTCGGTTCGCGGCTACGGCTTCAAGGCCTTCGCTGGCGATCGCTCGGTGCTTGTCAACGCCCAATACTGGATCGATGCCGACAGCCACTGGCAGGACGAGTTGCCACTGGACGGTCTGGGTCTGGGCGTGTTCTTCGACGCGGGGGCTGCCTGGTTTGCCCACGACCGCTCCGATCCCTTCACCGGGTTCCGTGACCTGGCCCTCGGCGTCGACACGGGACCGGCGTGGAAGCGGGCCTTGGGCCTGGCCGTCGGTACGGCCGACGACGGCCTGCGCCTGGAGTTCGCCCGGGCCCTCGACGACGATCCCGGCGCCATCGAACCCACGTCGGCGGGCTGGTCGATGACGGCACGGATCTCGCGTGCCTTCTGACGCTTGACGGCGCCGGGTTCCGCCGCTTCTTACATCGCCGGATCTCAGTGGAGCAGCGAAGGCGGACCTCAGCAGCGAGACATTCGAAAGATGGAGAAGCAGTTCCGAGTCGAGACCTTCCTCGAAGGTGACCTGGCCGAACTCTACGGAGCCGTGCTGGCCGAGTTCGAGCAGGCCAGCGGCATGAGCCTGTCGCAGGTGAACGAAGCATTGCTGCAGACGGGCATGCTGTTCCACCTGACGATGATGACGTCCATGGGGATCGTGCGTGACGCCGAACAGTGCCAGCAGCTGGACGGCCTGGCAGAACGAATAGGCAAGGAGAACCTGCTGTGGGAGATCGTCGAAATGGCGCGGCGCCACTGGCGTGAAGGCGGCACCGGCGCCATCGACCTCAAGGCCTGAACTCATGACATACACGACGATGTGGTCGTACTTGTGGGACCTCGAAGCGGACGGCATCGACGATTCGGTGCGACGTCTTCGAGGCGAGATCGGCCTCGACGCCATCAGCGTCGCCACCGCGTACCACACCTTCGAGCAGCTGCGGCCTCAACGACGGGGAGGCAAGCTGCTGCGAGGCGAGCAGGCGGCGCTCTACTTCCAGCCGGATCCCGAGCTCTATGGTGATACGGCGATCCGGCCCCGGGTGGCGGAGCTGGCCAGCAAGTGCGATCCCCTGGCGCGGCTGCGCGATGCAGCTGGCAGGGAGGGCCTCGACCTGATCTCCTGGACGGTTTGTCTGCACAACAGCTTTCTTTGCGGACAATACCCTGACCTGGCTCAGCGCACGGCCTACGGCGACAGCCTCGGCTGGATCCTGTGTCCGGGTTGCCCTGATGTGCGGGCCTACGTGGTGGCTCTGTGCCGCGATCTGGCCCTCAACTACGGGGTTCGCCGAATCGAGCTGGAGACCTGCAACTTCGGCGGCTACGGTCACAGCCATCACCACGTGAAGGATGGCACCCGGCTTGGGGCAGTCGGTCGCTACCTGTTCAGCCTCAGTTTCTCCTCCGGTTGCTGTGCTGAGGCCGAGGCCCGGGGTATCGACGTGGAAGGCCTGCGGCGTTGGGTAGTGGAACAGCTGGATCCGGTGTTCCGCGACGGGCAGCCGCTGGAGGGCAGCATCGAGGAAACCGTGGCCGACCACGAGGGCCTGCGTGCCTTCCAGCAGATGCGGGAGGAACTGGTCGCGTCCCTGGTGGCCGAGGTGCGGGCCGCTACCGCACCGACCTCGACGGGAGTTTCCTTCCTTCTGATGGGGGACCGCTGGACGTCCGGCATCCGTGCGGACCTGATAGCTCCTCATTGTGATCGTCAGGGCATCCTGGCCTACACCGATTCGCCGGACGAGGTAGAGGGCCGGGTGCAAGCCGCACTGACGGGGGGTGTGCCCCGGGCGGACCGTCTGGTGGCCGGGCTCTGCGCCTACCCGCCTGCGAGCCCCGATGCAGAGACGCTGCAGGCGACGGCCCAGGCGGCGGTACGGGCAGGGGTCGAGGAGCTGTCCTTCTACAATTATGGTATCTGCCCGCCAGCGTGCCTGGACTGGGTAAGGTCCTGTATTCGCTCCATTTGAGAGCTTTTCTGCCTGGTTGACATAGGCCTGCAGCGCGGCTAGATTCCGCTGTTCCCATCCTGGACAGCCCGTGACCGAACTCTACAACGACACCGTACTCGACCATTTCCGGCATCCGCGAAACACAGGGGTCCTCGAGGGGGCCGAAGCCGTGGGCAAGGCGGTAAACTCGGCTTGCGGAGACGTCCTCCATCTCTATCTACAGATCGAGGATGACCACGTTCGCGCTGCCCGATTTCAGACCTTTGGTTGCGCCGCCGCCATCGCCGCAGGCTCCTGCCTCACGGAGATGGTCACGGGGCGCACGCTCGACGAACTTCGTGGCCTCCGGCGTCAGGACGTTGTGGATGCCCTCGGCGGCCTGCCGCCGATGAAAGTCCACTGCTCCGTGCTCGCCGAGGACGCGATCCGGGCGGCACTCGAAGACTTCGGCAAGCGCAGACCGTCAGCCCAGTCATAGTCACTCCGCCTCGCCACAACTGGCAAAGGACTCTCAACCATGGCTTACTCTCTGCCCGACCTGCCCTACGCCCACGACGCCCTGGAGCCCATCATCGACAAAGCGACGATGGAGATTCACCACGGCAAGCATCACAACGCCTACGTGACAAACCTGAACGCGGCTCTCGAGGGCCACGACGACCTCGCTGCCAAGAGCATTGAGGACCTGATCTCAGACCTCGATGCTGTACCGGAAGACATCCGAACCGCCGTACGCAACAATGGTGGAGGACACGCCAACCACAGCCTGTTCTGGCAGGTCATGGCGCCGGAAGGCCAGCGTGGCGAACCCTCGGCGGATTTCATGAAAGCTGCCGAGGCTGCCTTTGGCACTGGTGAGGCCTGCCATGAGGCCTTTAACAAGGCTGGGGCAACCCGCTTCGGCAGCGGCTGGGCCTGGTGTGTGATCAAAGACGGCAAGATGAACATCATGAGCACGCCGAATCAGGACAGCCCTATGATGACGGGCGAGGGCACGCCGATCATCGGCCTCGACGTCTGGGAGCACGCTTACTATCTGAACTACCAGAATCGCCGACCGGACTATATTGCAGCCTGGGGAGACGTGATCAACTGGAACGAAGTGAACCGCCGCTTCGACGAGGCGATGTAGGGACAACACCATGGCCATCGACGCTTCCACCGGCCGCTGCGCCGAAGCCGAGGCATCACAGACCGATGCCTCGGCCTGTCTGCCGACCGGATGTACAGGCGCCGTTGAGGGACATCATGCCATCCTCGACGACAGCCACCGTGATCTGCGGGACGACGAGTTCTGGCGACAGGTCCCTGCGTACGCCGAACTGACGGCCGACGAGTTTCACGATCACCGGTTTCAGAGCCGCAACTGCGTCACCAGCGCTGGCAAACTGCGATCGGTTCTGGGAGGGCGAGTCTCAGAGTCATTCACCGCCGATGTCGAAGCCGGCGTGCAGCGGTCGACGATGAGTCTGCGAGTGTCTCCGTACCTGCTCTCCCTCATCGATTGGGAGAATCCGGAAACCGACCCGATCCGCACCCAGTTCCTGCCTCTGGCGTCCCGCCTGAAGCCCGATCATCCGGAGCTTCATTTCGACTCCCTGGACGAACAGGCAAACTCTCCGGTGCCCGGGTTGATCCACCGTTATCACGACCGGGCACTGCTTCTCGCCCTCGATACATGTCCTGTGTACTGCCGGTTCTGTACCCGATCGTATTCGGTGGGACTCGATACCGATGGTGTCGAGAAGGTCCACTTCGCCGCCACGCTGGAACGCTGGGAGCGGGCCTTCGACTACATTCGACACCATCGCGAGATCGAAGATGTCGTCGTCAGTGGCGGGGACATGTACAACCTGAAGGCGGAGCAGGTGGCGCTGCTGGGGCGGACACTCCTCGATATCGATCACGTGCGCCGGTTCCGCTATGCTACCAAGGGCCCGGCGGTGATGCCGCAGAAACTCGTCACCGATGGCGACTGGGTGGAAGCCGTCGCCTCGGTGGCCGAAGAGGGGCGTCGTCGCCACAAGCAGGTCTCGCTCCACACCCACTTCAATCATCCCGCGGAAATCACCGCCATCACGCGCCAGGGGCTCGATCGGTTGATGCAGCGCGGCGTCATCGTGCGCAACCAGGCAGTTCTGCAACGTGGTGTGAACGATGATGTGCACACGATGCTGGCCCTGGTCCGCCGGCTCTCCCATATGAACGTACAGCCGTACTACGTCTTTCTGCACGATATGGTGCGCGGCGTAGAGGAACTGCGCACGACGCTGCAGACGGCCATTGATCTCGAGAAGCAGGTGCGTGGGGCGACGGCGGGATTCAATATTCCGGCCTTCATCCTCGATACCATGGGCGGCGGCGGCAAACGCCACGTGCATTCCCACGAGAACTACGACCGTGACACGGGAATCGGGGTATTCTCCAGCCCTGTGGTACGGCCGGGACGCAGATTCTTTTATTTTGACCCCATCCACGAACTCAGCCCGGAGGTCCAGGATCGCTGGAGCGATGCAGACGAGCGGGCGGCCATGATCCAGGCCGCGAGTCAGAGGACCGGCTAGTGCGTTATATTAGGATAGTATCGACCACGAAATGAAACGGACGTCACGTTATGGACACCTCCGTCATCCAGGGAGCAGAGCTGTGGCTTGCTGTACTGTGCGGCCTCGGTCTGCTGTTGGTGGGTGTCGGTCTTGGGTACTTCATCAGCCATTTTCTGAGGAAGGTGAGCCAGCACCGTCTCGAGGAAGAGGCCGAGGCGCGAGCGGTACGCCGCCTCGCCGAAGACGAACGCGCGCAGCGGATCGCCTTCCTCGAGGAGAAGGACGGCTGGTACAAGGTCAAGGCCGACCAGGAACGCAAGATCGAAGAGGCCATCGAGTCGGGTGCTCGCCGCGAGAAGGAGGCCAGTTCTCGGGAGCGTGAACAGGAGAACCAGCGCAGCGATCTGCGCAAGGAATGGAGTCGCTTCAAGAATCAGGAGCGCCGTCTCGGATCGCGTGAGCGAGCCATCCGTGACACCGAAGTCGAGATGGAAGCGGTCAAACGGGAGTTCCGCGAGAAGCTCGAGGTGGCGGCGAACCTGACCGGCGATGAGGCCAAGGAGCAGCTTCTCGAACATCTGCAGGGCGAGGTCAGGGCGCGGGCGGCTGCCACGATCCGTGCCGAGCGAACCCGGGCCAGGGAAGAGGCGGATCGGGAGGCCCGCCGCATCGTCGCCCAGGCGATTCAACGCTGCGCCGTCGAGGAGGCGGAGCACGTCTCCACGTCCACCGTCACCCTGCCCAGCGAGAGCCTCAAAAGTCGCATCATCGGCAAAGAGGGACGCAACGTGCGGTCCTTCGAGACTGCTACCGGCGTCAAGGTCGTCGTCGACGATACGCCGGACACCGTCCTGTTGTCCTCCTTCGACCCACTGCGTCGTGAGGTAGCCGCCCGTTCGATGGAGCGGCTCATCCGCGACGGTGGCTTCACGCCGAGCCGCATCGAAGAGGTCGTGGCCGACACCAAGCAGGCCCTCGAGGAGGATATGGAGGATGCCGGTCGGCACGCCCTGTCCGAGATCGGCGCCGCCGACTATCACCCCGATCTGCCGGCCTCGCTGGGGCGTCTCAAGTACCGTTTCAGCTACGGGCAGAACCAGCTGCAGCACTGTCTGGAGGTGGGCCAGCTCGCCGGCCTGATGGCGACGGAAATCGGTCTCGACGCGCCGCTGGCACGTCGTGCCGGCCTGCTGCACGATATCGGCAAGACGGTCAGTCGTGAGATGGAGGGTTCACACATCGATCTCGGCGTCGAGCTGGCCGACCGTTTCGGCGAGCATCCGGTGGTCTGCGAGGTGATCGCCGAGAGTCACGAAGACCACGAGCGCGTCGATCCCATCTGCTTTCTGGTGAAAGCATCCGATGCCATTTCCTCGACCCGACCCGGTGGGCGTCGCGAGGACCCCGAAGGGTACGCGCGGCGGATCATGCGGCTGAAGGAGATCGCCACCTCCTTCGAGGGGGTCAAGGACGTATTCGCCATCAACGCCGGCCGTGAGATCCGGGTCATGGTGCGTGGCGATCACGTCAGCGACGATGATGCTGAGATTCTGGCCTTCGACATCGCCGAGCGTGTGCGTCAGGAACTGACCTTTGCCGGCGAAGTGAAGGTGATGGTCGTGCGCGAGACACGCGCCGTTCGCTACACAGGGCCCAAGACACAACGCCCCACGCGGGGTGGCAATGGCCGCTCCCGCGGGCGGCGTACGTCGTCGCCGCGCAATGGCCGTCCGCCGCGTAACGGTCACCCACAGGGGCACTCGGGAGAGTGAGCCCCTTGCGTGGTCTGCGGCGGGTACTTGGACGGCTCGCCACCCGGCGACGCCCGCTGGCGCCGGTATCCCGGACAAGCCGCGGCGCTCCCCGATTGATCCGCCGTGAAGACGGAGAGAGCCGCTGTGTGGCCTGTGTGCTCTGCGCCGGGGCCTGTCCATCGCGATGTATCGTCGTCGAGGCCGGACCACCACCCGGCGGAGATGGCATCGACCAGAGGGCCAGGGTGCCGCGACGGTTTGAACTGGACCTGGGCAGGTGTCTGCTGTGCGGTCTGTGCGAGGCCGCCTGCCCCGAGGCAGCGATCTCACTCTCCGGTCCGACCCTGCTGCCAAGTGCGCCAAACGCGGAGGACATGCAGCTGGATCTCGACGCGCTGCTGGCGACCGCATGACCGGCGTCGCCGTTCTCGGCTGCACCGGCTCCATCGGCAACACAACCATGCAGGTCATCGACGGCTTGCGGCAACAGGATGGCGCCGAGGCGTGGACCGTGCCGGTCCTGACCGCCGGTCGGCGTGTCGATGAGCTGATCGCGCTTGCCCGCCGCTGGCAGCCACAGCTGGTCTGCGTCACCGATGAGGAGGCCGCCCACCGGGTCCGGCGGGAACTGGGGGAGGCGACACGAGTCGTGTCCGGCTCTGATGGTCTGTGCTTGGCCGCCAGCGAGTCTGATGTCGACATCGTCGTCAATGGGCTGGTGGGCGCCGTCGGTCTGCTGCCGACACTGACGGCGCTGGCCGCTGGGCTGCCCGTGGCCATGGCCAACAAAGAGCCGCTGGTGATGGCGGGGGGGCTGGTGCTGTCGGCGGCCCGCGCCCATGGTGGCCGTATCCTGCCCGTCGATTCCGAGCCCAGCGCCATGTGGCAGTGCCTCAACGGTGAACGGCAACAGGACGTGAGCCGCTATCTGTTGACCGCATCCGGGGGAGCCTTCCGTGATCGCCCGCGTGCCGAACTGGCCTCGGTGACCCCCCAGGAGGCACTCCATCACCCGACCTGGCGCATGGGACCGAAGATCACCGTCGATTCGGCGACCCTGATGAACAAGGGCTTCGAGGTCATCGAGGCGGGGTGGCTGTTCGGGGTCGGCGTCGACCAGGTAGATGTCGTCATTCACCGCGAGTCCATCGTCCACTCCATGGTCGAGTTCGTCGATGGCTCCGTCATTGCCCACATGGGGCGTACGGACATGGCGATCCCGATCCAGTACGCGCTCACCCACCCGTCCCGCAAGGCGGCAACCCTGTCGCCACTCGACATCGCCCAGTTGGGAGCCCTGCATTTCTCGGCGCCGGACCTGGCCGAGTATCCCGGCCTGGCGTTGTGCTACGAGGTCGGCCGGGAGGGGGGTACGTTGCCCGCGGCGCTGAACGCAGCCAACGAGGTGGCGGTGGCCTCCTTCCTCGAAGGGGGGATCGGTTTTCTCGATATTCATGAGGTGAACAGGCTCGTCGTCGACGACTGGGAGACGGTGCCTGCAGCCGACGTGGACACCATCCTCGATGTCGATCGTCGCGCCCGACAGCGTGCCAGGCAGGCGGCCGACAGCCGTCGTGCCGCCTGAACCCACACCCGGAGCTGCCAACGTATGGCCAAGAAGGACCGCAGCAAGGCCCCCCCCCGACCCGAAGGCCCCGTTCACGCACTGAGTGAGGAGGAACGGGTACACGTCAGTGGTGTCGTCCTCGTCTGCCAGCGGGTGCTGCACGCGTTGACCGGCGTGATGATCGGTGCTTTTGTACTGATCGTCCTGTTCACAACCTTCAGCAATGGTCCCTTCGTCCAGGTCACGGGCCGTGGACTCTACTTCCTCATTCTGGCCTCGGCGGCGACGTCTCTGGGAACATGGATCGTGCGTGTGCGCATGGAGAAACGACTGGGTAAGGAGACCCATGCGGTATCCGAACTCCTCACACGTGTGTAGATTGTACGATTGCAGGTGACGGACAGTTCCCATCCACCTTTGACAGGTCGGTGACCAGCTGATGGCACGCGAAGGTCTGATGACGTCCCGGGAGGTCAGTCGCTACTTGCGCTGCTCGGTGACAACGATCCGCCGGCTCGTGAGCAAAGGTGAACTGCCGCACTTCCGACTGGGAAAACTCGTGCGCTTCCGCCGCAGCGAGATCGATGCCTGGCTGAATACGCACCACGAAGGTGAGTTGCCGCCCGACGGGGCCCGGGAGCCTCTGCTGCATCCGGATCAGCTGTTCCTGTTCAGCCGCGAGGTCGGTCGCTAGCACTCATGTCACGCCGCCTCCTGTCAGCATCGATCGCCGCGTGGGCGCTGTTGGGCGCCAGCTGCGGCATCCCCGATCGAGACAATCCCGCCGATCCCGGTACCTTCGATGACGATCCGGGGCTCGAGCTCGTCGCCACGCTGCCCATCGACATGGACGTTGTGCCCGGCAGCCAGTTGCTGGCTGAGGTCCAGTACACGATCAGTGCGGCGGATATGAGTACGCCCGTCACGGGACTGATGAACCTGGTCGGCGAGAGGGCCAAAGCTGTCGCCCGTGGCGTACAGGATGGTAGGGGGCGCAGGGTTCACATCGAGGCCTTCGACAACAACAGGATCCGGACCTTCGCCGCAACCGATACGATCGATATCGCCGGGGGCGTGCCCTCCATTCTCTTCCTCCCCCTCGTACGGCTGACCGGCCAGGTGGAGCTGACGTCCGTCCTGCCCCCGGAGATCGTCAGCCTGTCGGTCAGTGTCGTCATCGGCGCCGACACGACCACGATCGACTACGACATCGACGAACCCCGCCTGCAGGAGCTGATCGGTGAGATTCCCACGGGAACGGGGATCAGCCTCCTGATGCGAGGACGGGACTCGGATGATCAGATCGTCGTCTCCCAGGATGTGCGCACCGACATCCGTGACGACCTGCTGGCACGCGTCACCCTTCCCGTAGTCACAGGGGCCGTGTCGATTATGGCGAACTTTCCTGACTACGTGCCGATGGTACCCATCGACCGCTTCAGCGACGAGGCCGCCGTGTTCTTCCGGCGCTCCGACAGCCCGAGCCTGCCCGAGCCGAACGCCCCGATCGACTTCGACGAGTTGTTCCGCGGGCAGGGCCTGGGTCCGAATCAGGAAGAGATTCAGTTCTACAACTTCGATGTGCAGTCGAAGACTCCGGCCGATCTCTTCGTCATCGTCGATCGCCGGGGTGACGCCGTCGAACGTCAACTGCCAATCTTCGAGCAGATACCGGGAGATGACGGCTACAATGACCTGCGCCGTGTGATCGAGGTCCGCGTCAACGACAATGACTTTCAGCCGAACACGCTGACATCACTGGCCGACATCCAGGCCGCCGAGGCGGAGACAACGATCACCGAAAAGATCATGAACTGCGTCATCGTGCCGGATGGCTCTACGGCGAGCCTCCGGTTCGATGTGACCGACGCGGTAGGCTTACACGACGGCTGGTACCGCGATCAGATCGTCCGCTATCTGCTGTTCGAGAATCCCGAGAGCCGAGCCACGGCCGAGTTCGGCGGTCAGGAGATCTCGGCACCGGTGAATTACGCCTTCTTCGACAACGACCGGGACCCCGTGGACGGTTTCGCCACCGATGGCAGCGGCTCGACGCACAATGTCGTGACGCGGCTCCCGGAGCAGGAAGGCTACTCGCCGTTGTGGGCCCTGCGCGTGTTCAAGCTGAATGTCTTTGATCGGGTCCAGTCCGTGGGCTCCGCCCAGGACAATGACCGCGAGGACAATGTTCTGCCCCTGGCCGAGGTCCTCATCGTCAACGCGCCTGTGGTCAGCGCCGGCACTCCGGACGGCGGCTGATGCCCGGCCCGGTCGGACGGGGCGGTTCACCGGCCCGTCCCATCGAGCCCGCTGCGATCATTGAGCGCGTCGTCGTTCTGGGCGCCGGCGTCATGGGAGCGCAGATCGCCGCTCTGGCAGCCAACGCCGGACTGCACGTGGATCTCCTCGACCTGGCCGATGACGGCGATCCGGCGGCGCGGGCTCGAGTCGGGATCGAGGGCCTGACGACGTTGCGGCCACCGCCGCTGTTCCTCGATGAGCTTGCCTCTCAGATCCACCCCGGCAGCTTCGACGATGTCGAGGTACTGGCCGGCGCTGACTGGATCATCGAGGCCGTCGTCGAGGATCTCGACGTCAAGCGGCAACTCCTCGAGCGCGTGACCCCGCACCTGTCCGCCGCCGCTCTCATATCAAGCAACACCTCCGGTCTGTCCATCGCCTCCCTTGCCGAAGCCTGTGACGAGGATGTGCGGCGGCGGTTCCTGGGGGTGCATTTCTTCAATCCGCCACGATACATGAAGCTCGTCGAGGTGATTCCGGGAGCGCTCACCGACGCCGGCGTGACCGCCTTCCTGTCCGCCTTCGCCGCTCAGCGTCTGGGCAAAGGTGTCGTGGTCTGCCGGGACACGCCGAACTTCATCGCCAACCGCCTCGGTGTGTTCGCCATCGCCGATGCCGTGCAGCGAATGTCGCAGCAGGGCCTCACGGTGGAAGAGGCCGATGCCGTCACGGGCCCGGCTCTGGGGCGCCCCCGCAGTGCGACCCTGCGGCTGTGTGATCTCGTCGGTCTCGACACGCTGCTGCACGTGGCCGCCACATCCCGCGTCCCACCACCCGATGCGGTGCAGGCACTCGTCGACGACGGCCGGCTCGGCGCCAAGACGGGGGCGGGCTTCTATCGAAAGACGGCGGCAGGCATCGAGGCCGTCGATCTGCAGACGCTGGCCTACCGACCCCTGCAGACCGTGGACACTGGTCTTCGCACCCGTGGCGCCCTGGCGGACCGCCTGAACGACGTCTGGGAGGCGACGGATCGTCTCGGGACCTTCAGCCGCGAACACCTGGCAGCGACGCTGGCTTACTGTGCCCGCTGTGCCGGCGAGATCGCCGACGGACTGGAGGATATCGACCGGGCCATGTGCTGGGGGTTCAACTGGGAGGCGGGTCCTTTCGAGCTGATCGATCTGATCGGCGCCGGACGGGTGCGTGACGCCATCGCTGACTCCGGTGAGGATGTGCCGCCGTTGCTGGATCGGATTCTCGCCGCGGAGCCCGCCCGGGTTTACGTCGAGCCTGGCGCAACGGTGCTGGCGCCCACCGGCGTCGAGAGACGGCCACTGCGTCTGGCGGCGACACCCACCGACGAAGAGTGGCTTGCCGGTGGCGAGATGATGCTGGACGCGGAGGGCATGCGTCTGGTATACCTCGGAGAGGGGGCGGCGGCCATCGAACTGCGGGGCAAGCTGAACACGCTGCCTCCGGAGGTGCTGCGCCACGTGCAGGAGGCGGTCGACAAGGAAGCCTTCGATGTTCTGGCCCTCACCGGAGCGGGAGGGCACTTCTCAGCGGGAGCTGATCTGAAGTACGTAATGCAGTTGATCGACGCCGCCGACTGGCAGGGCCTGGAGGCGTATCTGGTGCTGTTTCAAGAGACGACGTCGGCCGTGCGCTACGCTTCGGTACCCATTGTGGCGGCGGCCCGGGGGCTGGCTCTGGGCGGCGGCTGTGAGCTCTGTCTGACATCGGCGGCCCGGGTCGTGGGTGGCGAGTTGCGCATGGGACTGGTGGAGACGAAGGTCGGTGTCATTCCCGGCGCCGGCGGCTGCAAGGAGATGGTGCGTCGCTTCGGCGCCGATATCGAGACTGCCTTCAGGACCTTGCAGCGGGGCGCCATGTCCGACAACGGCCTGCAGGCCAGGAGCTGGGGTTTCGTCGAGGACGCAGATCCGGTGTACCTGGATGAGGAGCGACTGCTGTCACCGGCCTTGGCGCGGGCCAGAGAACTGGTCGACGGCGGTTGGCAGCCCCCGGTGGCTGGCGCCCTGGACGTTGCCGGTCCGACAGTACTGGCCGGCATCGAAGAAGGCCTCTCCCGTTCGGCCTCCGAAGGTGACCTTTCAGCCCACGATGTCGTCGTCGGCCGGGCCCTGGCTGGCGTTCTGTGTGGTGCCGGAGAAACGGCCCCCCAGTCTGAGGCACGATTGCTGGAGTTGGAGCGCGAGGCTTTCCTCACGCTCTGCGGTACACCCGAGACACGGGCGCGCATGGAACACATGCTGCGCACCGGCAAACCACTACGCAACTGAAGCGACGGATCAGAAGGGACACGAGGGATGGGACTCAGATCGACGGAGCAGTACCTGGAAGGACTGAGGGATGGTCGCCACGTCTGCTTCAAGGGCGAACACGTAGCGGATGTGACGACTCACGAGCATCTAGGTATCGGTGCCCGGCACACCGCTCTCGACTTCGAATTGGCCGAGGCCCCGGAGCACCGCGACCTGTTTACCTGGACGGATGAGGCGGGCCAGACGCACAGCCGTTACTACAAGCGGCCGGAGTCGACGCAGGACCTGCTCAACCGACGGGAGATGATCGAGACCTCGACCCGCGAGGGGGACAGCGTCGTTCTGCTGGTCAAGGAGATCGGAACCGACGCGCTGTTCGCCCTGGATCTGGTCACTCGCGTGGTCGACGAGAAGGCCGGCACCGACTACAACGAGCGAGTCGCGGCCTTCCATCGACATTGCCGCGACGGCGACCTGACCCTGGCGGTGGCGCAAACCGACGTCAAGGGTGACCGCAGCCTGTTACCCACGCAACAGGAACATCCCGACTACTACGTACATATCGTCGAGGAACGGGACGATGGCATCGTCGTTCGCGGGGCCAAGGCGCACACCACGGGCACACCCTTCGTCGACGAGGTCATCGTCCTGCCGACGCGGGCAATCACTGCAGAGGACGCCGATTACGCCGTCGCCTTTGCCGTTCCGGTGAACACACCCGGCGTCAAGCTGCTGGCCAGCCCCTTCGGCGCCGGGGAATCGGCGAGCGCCTTTCATGCACCGATCAGCTCCGAGCACCGGCTCGTCGACACGCTGACGGTGTTCGACGACGTCTTCGTGCCGAAGGAGCGTGTGTTTCTGCAAAAGGAGTGGCAGGCGGCCGGTTTTCTGGCCAACACCTTCGTCGAGTACCATCGTTTCACGGCGGTGTCGTACAAGCCGCCGCTGTGCGACCTGTTCATCGGCGCCGCGGCGCTGCTGGCCGACTACAACGGCATCCCCAAGGTCAGCCACGTGCGCGAGAAGCTGACGAAGCTCATCACCTGGACCGAGACGGTCCGGGCGCTGAGTCGCGCTGCCGCCTTCGACTGCCGCATCACCGACTTCGGTCTGGCCGTACCCAACATCATCCAGACGAATCTGGCCAAGTATCACTTCGCCGCACAGTATCACGAAGCCATCGGCTGGGTGCAGGACATCGCCGGCGGCCTCGTCGTCACCGGACCGCACGAAGCCGATCTGACCAGCCCCCACACGCGAGCCTACATCGATCGATATCTTGGCGGAGCTGATGTCGACGCCGAGGATCGCCTGAAGGCAATGAACCTCGTCCGCGACCTGACGGCATCAGACTTCGGCGGCTACAACCAGCTGCTGGCCATCCACGCCGAAGGCAGTCTCGAAGCCCAGAAGATCACCATCTTCCGGGACTACGACCTCGACCGCTGCAAAGACCTGGCAGCCAAAGTGATCGGCGTGAAGCGCAGCTGAGAGGGACTGCACCAAGGCAACGGCCAGAAATCGCGCAGGCGAATGACATGGAGAATCGCGAAGCGATTCTCCCAAGCCGGCGATGGGTGGGGAAGGGGCCCCCGGGTCAGCCGGCCGTCCACCCTCCATCCACATACAGCGTCGTCCCGGTGATGTAGGCGGCGGCGTCCGAACACAGGAACACGACGGGCCAGGCCACTTCCTCCGGCCGGCCGAAGCGACCCATGGGCGTGCGATCCTCCACCCAGCGACGCAGCTTATCCCGACGCTTCACTTCCGCCGTCATCTCCGTGTCGACATATGCCGGCGCCACGGCGTTGACGCGCACGCCACGGGCCGCCCACTCCACCGCCATGGTCTTCGTCAGCGCCTCCAGGGCGCCCTTCGAAGCGTTGTATGCGGCGATGCGGGGCAGAGCGCGGGTCGCGCCGATGGAGGTGATGTTCACCACGGCGCCGCTCTTCCGGGTCAACATGGACGCACAGACGGCGCGTGTGACGCGAACCGTACCATCCAGGTTGACGCGGAAGATGTCCGACCAGGCGTCGTCGTCGAGCCGTTCGACGGCATCGACGTGGGGACTGATGGCGGCGTTGTTGACGAGAATATCGGCACCCTCGGGCCAGCTCTCGGTAAGTTTCTCGAGCAGCAGAGAGGCGCCATCGGTGTCTCCCACATCCGTGGGGATGGCCAGGGCCCGGCCTCCCAGGGCCTCGACGGCAGCGACCACCTCATCCAGCTGGGCACCCGTACGGCTGGTGACGGCGACATCGGCGCCGGCCTGTGCCAGAGCCAGGGCGCAGGCGCGACCGATCCCCCTGCCGCCCCCGGTAATCAGAGCCCGGCGACCGTCGAGACGGAAGGAGGGGAGATCTGCTTCTTCAACTGCACCCATCGTGTCAGATTCTCCGGGATGTGCCAAAGGCGGAGGCAGGTGTGGACTGCCAATATAGGGGCCAGACCTGATGACGGAAGCGGCGGACGGCGACTCACTGGCCCGCGCCCTGGCTCTGTGCGCCCTGCCGTTCAGTGCCACCGCACGTGAGCGCCTGCTGGCGCTGCTTCCCGCAGACGCAGCGGCGCAGGTCGGTGATTGGCTGCGTCGGCCGGAGGCGTTGGCCCAGAGCGCGACCTCGAGCTGGGAGGCGGCCCTGCTGGCGCGCGCCACCGTCGTCGAAGAGACGGAAGACGACGAAGGCATCGAGACAGACGACGAGGAAATCGGGGCAGTCGACGCGGAGGACCTGGAGACGGCTCTTCCCGAAGTCCTGGTAGCTGCCTTGCTGTCGAGTGCCTCCGCCGCCGATGCCGCTGGCCTGCTCCCCGAACTGCCACTGATCATGCAGGGGGAGGTGACGGCCCTGCTGGCCACTTCGACACCGCTGAGCGTCTTCCGCAGTCTGCCCCCGGACGAGCGCCCGGTGCTCGGGCAACTGCGCCAGCAGTCACCGGACGAGCAGGGGGGGTACAACCGGCGTGCGCCATGCTGCGCGCCCTGCGCGGGACCCGCCGTTTGCGCCGGGCCCTGTCGGCCACAGCCGAGACCAACGCCGAAGCCGCGGCGATCATTCAGAGCCACCTGTTCGATTTCGAAGACCTGACCCGCCTGCGCACAAAAGAACTGCAACTCCTTCTCGGCCGGATCGACAACGCGACTCTCGCCCGGTCTCTTGTCGAGGCCAGCGATAGAGTGGCGGACCGCATCTTCACCAATGCCTCGGATCGTCGAGCTCTTCTGCTGCGGGAAGAACTCGAGCTCTACGTCGAATTGACGCCCGAAGAGATCGAGGGCGCCCGGAGTGAGGTGATGGCCATGATACGCACCCTGTACGAGCGGGGTGATATCACGACCTACTTTGGTTCGATCCGACGGGCCGATGGCGAAGGGGACACCGACGATGAGGAGGAGGAGGACGAGGAAGAGTTCGAGGACGACATCGATGTGGAGGAGAGCGGAGAATCTGCCGGCGACAAGAAGGGTGTCGGCTCCGGCGTTGCCGTTCGTCGCCTCGTGGCGTTGCTCGCCGCAGTGGCAGTCACGCTGCTCCTGGTGGCCCTTGGCAGCCTCATGGGCGGTGACCAGTCGCCCAAGAAGACGGCATCGCGGCCGTCCGTGGCGAGGGCGGCCGCCAACGGTGGACGTGTCCTGGTTACGTCCGGGCAACAGGACCCCGAAGAGAAAGGCGACGATGATGGGGAGCCAAGGCAGCTGCGCGCTGGCGAAAAGCTGCAGGCGCCGGGGCCGGTCGATGCCATGCTCGAGTTTCCCGACGTGGGTGGAGCCCGTGTCGACGTAGCCCCCGGTGCCGAGGTCGAAGGCCTGGCCGCCACTGCTGAGGAGGGGGAAGAGGCATCGGAGCAGGCGGCGGGGCTGTACCTGCGTGTCGGTCGTGTGACCGTCACCGCCGTGGCCAGACAGTTCACCGTACGGCCCCCCGTCGCCCACGTTACCGGTGCTCCCGGGAGCGTATTCACAGTACGCGTCGTACTCGACGCGTCGACTCAGGTCCGCGCCCGTCGCGGCGTGGCCGAGGTGTTCTCGAGAGAGGGGAGACACGTGGCCCGGTTGGCTCCCGGGGAAGGGCTGCGTCTGGACGGCGCCGGTGAAGTCGAGCTAAGTCCATAGCAGGTCTGCAGAAAAGACGAAGAAAGGGGTTGATCTTCTGTGGGCGCCCGTTTATACTTTCACCACTCCTAAGAACTACCGGCGTAGCAGTCATTCGGGTTCCCCACCTGAAGCCACGTCCGGCAGCAGCAAAATCCCCCCTGTTCCACCAGTTGAACATCCGTCCCCACGGATAGGTCGTACCCACTCCCTGCTCCCCAAGTTCGATCCTCAATCGGACACAGCCCGGTCTGCGTACCTGTCGACGTGGATCCGTGTTGAGTGTTGTTGCCAGTCCTCTTCCACTCCCACGTTCTCATGGGGGGGAGGACACATACCTGCAGTATGGAGGGGTGCATACTTCATGGCCACACTACAGACCGACACGCTGGTCGACCAGTACTTCCACGAAATCGAGAGTTCCGTTGGCTTGTCCGCTGCCGAGGAGGTAGAGATCGCCAAGCGGATTCAGGACGGAGACGAAGTCGCGCTCACGGAGCTTGTGCAGGCCAACCTGCGCTTCGTCGTCAGCGTCGCCAAGGGGTATCAGAACCTGGGCCTGCCGCTGTCCGACCTGATCAACGAGGGCAATCTGGGTCTGATGGTGGCCGCCAAGCGTTTCGACGGCTCGAAGGGCTTCAAGTTCATCTCCTACGCCGTGTGGTGGATCCGCCAGTCCATCCTGCAGGCGCTGGCCGAGCAGTCCCGCATCGTACGCCTGCCGCTGAACCGCATCGGCGAGTTGACCAAGGTCAACAAGTGCATGACGAAGCTCGAGCAGCGTCTCGGCCGGGCTCCCGAGGTGGAGGAAATTGCCGAAGAACTGAATACGAATCCCGATGACATGGACATGCTGTTGCGCCTGTCGCAGCGCCCCGTGTCCCTGGAGACGCCCTGCGACGACCAGGAGCCGGACCGCTGCATCGGCGACCTGCTGCCCGACGAAAGCCTGCCAGCCTGCGACGATGTGCTGTCCGAAGGGGAACTGAAGGAAGAGATCTCGTCGGTGATGACCGCTCTGACCGAAGGCGAGGCCCGCGTGCTGCGCATGTACTACGGGCTGGATGGTCAGGAAGGCATGACCCTGGAAGAGATCGGCACCTACGTCGGTCGCACCCGCGAGCGCGTCCGCCAGATCAAGGAGAAGGCGCTGCAGAAGCTGCGCCATCCCAACCGCAGCGAGATCCTCAAGGAGTATTACGGCGAGAACGCCTAGGGGTCTGTCTCCAGGGAGAGTGTCGGCTGCCCCTGATTCTTGACACTTTTCGGGGCCTCCGGTAGTTTTCTGTATCTGTTCCGGCGTAGCTCAGTTGGCAGAGCGGCTGGCTGTTAACCAGCATGTCATAGGTTCGAGTCCTATCGCCGGAGCCATATTCTGAAAGAAGCGCAATCCCTTTCATGTGAAGGGGTTGCGCTTTTTCTTTGATGGGAGGCAGTGGTCTTCAACGAGATGGGCCGCCCGTGAGGCGGCTGATGAGTGCGTTCCTCGGTGACAGTGTCATGATAAGCAACCACTTTGTCCGCGGCCCCGAGAGTTGGTGTTCGTACGATTACCACGCCAGCATGGTGGCCGGCAAGCACAACGTCTTCATCCTGACGACGTGGAGCCCGACCGGGGGCATCGACGATGGCGGCTACGTGTGGACGGACCACACGCGCTGGAGCGCTGACACGCCGGAGAAACCCCTGTCGATTCTGCCCCTGCTCCACTACCGCAGCTGGGTGGACGCCGATCCCATGGACCTGCGTGAGGCGGAGATGTCGGTCTATCTGCGCGGCGACGACCTGCAGCTCGACGGTGCGTCCTGCCACTTCTGGATCCACGCCAGTGGGACACGCTGGCACCTCAACAGCTCTTCTCTCGATATCGGCGATGGCAGTTGGCCGACGTCGCCCAACCGTGTCGAGTTGACTCCGGACGAAGGCAGCTGGCACAACAGCTGGGCGAATGACCCACACAACCCCACGTCGCTGCCCGATGTGCTTTCCGGGGTCGTGAGTTACGGATTCTCTTTCGTGGGTTTCTCGAGCGAGGTGATGGGCCGGCTGTCCATGGCTCGACTCGAGCTGCGTCCATCCTGTATATCGGAGATCTGACTTGAGATTCATCTACTTCACCGATATCCACCTCGATACCGGCACCGACTCGCTGAAGGGGTTCGAATCCTGCCTCGAAGCCATGATGGCACACGAGCCGGAACTGCTGATCAACGGTGGGGATCTGGGGATTACGACAACGGCGCTGGAGCAGTATGCCGAGGTCATGTCAGACGTGACGGTTCCTGTACTTCTGAGCCACGGCAATCACGAGATGTGCAGCGGGTATCTGCCGCGCGAGCAAGCCGGCACGGTGCACGGCAGCCTCGATGCGGGGGAAGTGCACTTTGTTGTGCTGGATGTGGTCCGGTATTTCGAGCCCACAGCCGAACATGAGGCCAACTGGCACGTGCTGGCCGACGAGTCGTTGCTGGAGTGGCTGGCAGAGGATCTGTCACGAATCGACTCAACAACACCCGTGGTACTCGCCTGTCACGTGCCGCTGTCGACGACGTTCCCGCAGCGGATGGGCCAACCCGCGGACATGCGTTTTCCCACCAACGAGATCGTCGGCGCCCGACAGGTGTTGGCGCAGCTCGAGCGTTTCGAACAGGTGATCAGCCTCCACGGTCATGATCATGAGAATTGTCGACACCATGTCGGTCACATCGAGATCATGACCACGGCCGCGGTAGCCGGTAACTGGTGGCGGAACGGACTGGACAGTCGCGGCCCCAGTGGCCGAGAGCCGCAAGGCTACCGGGTTGTGGACGTTGGGGAGAGTATCAGGAGTTGTTATCGATCCTTCGTCTCGCCAGACCAGGAAGTGGAGCTGGTGCGATCATCGGACAGATGCTTCGTCAATGTCTTCGACGGTTCGCCGCGGACACGAGTCGAAGTCGAAGGTGAAGCCGTGGCACAGATCGATCCACTGTCGGTTTCGTCGCGCGGCCTGGCGACTCATCTGTGGGAACTGCCTGCTGGCTTCGACCGTGATCACGTGGAAGTGGCGGTCACCTTCGAGGACGGGCGTACCTGTGAGGGCGTGCTTGAGTTGGAGCAGATAGAGCAATGAAAGTCACAGCAGTCGTCACACTTCCCGTCGACCGGTTCAATTATGTGAAGGTCGAAACCGACGAGGGTTTGACCGGGGTTGGGGAGCTGCATCCGGCGTCAGGTACGGGGGGGACGCCGTTCGTCCCACGCGCCGCGGTCGAGTACTGCGCCGAGTATCTGGTCGGCAAGGATCCTCTCCATATCGAGAGGCACTGGCAGCACATGTTCCGACGCCAGCTCTTTCGAGGCGGATCTGACATGATGGCGGCCATGGGAGCCATCGATATCGCCCTCTGGGACATCAAGGGCAAAGCTCTCGGAAAACCGGTATACGAACTGCTCGGAGGCCCCGTTCGTGAGAAGGTCCGTCTCTACACCCATCTTGGTGGGAACTCGCCGGACGCACTGGCCCGGCAAGCGCTGGAACGGGTAGAAGAGGGATTCACGGCGCTGCGGCTCTACCCCTTCGGCGATTTCGGGGCGGCAGATTTCGAGGAAGGACTCGGCCTCGAGAAGATGAGCTTTGCGGCAATGCAGAACAACGCGGTGGAGCGTGTGGCTGCCGTACGGGAGGCAGCGGGGCCGGACATCGACATCATGACCGACGTCGTCAACCGGCTGACTCCTGCCGAGGCGATCGGTGTCGGCCGAGCCCTCGAACCGTTCAACCTCTACTTCTTCGAAGACCCCATCGAGCCGGAAAACATGGACCAGTGGGGATGGGTCGCACGGCAGCAGCCGATTCCACTGGCGATGGGCGAACGCCTCTACACCATCTACCAGTTTCGCGATCTGCTCAACCATCAGGGCGCAGCGTATGTCCGCCCCGACCTTTCTCTCGCCGGTGGTATCACCAACGTGAAGAAGATCGCCGCGCTTGCCGAAGCGGCCTACGTTGGCGTCGTGCCGCACAATCCGCTCAGTTGTGTGTTGACCGCCGCGTGTGTGCAGATCGACGCTGCGGTACACAACATCCCTGTTCAGGAGTATCCCTACGACGACGATTCAGGCGTCAAGGCAGATCTCGTGAAAGAGCCGATCCGACGGACCGGTGGTTATCTCGAGATTCCCACCACACCTGGGATCGGTATCGAGCTCAACGAAGAAGCCTTCAAGCACTACCCGCCAATTCCTTACGACCGGCCCCCGCTGATCCATCCCGACGGCTCGCTGCGCGACTACTGATTCACGGGCTCGCCGTCATCTACTGAGCTGGGTCACCTGCCCGACTCCTGGCGCATCTTCCGTTCGGTTTCATCCGGTGTGCAGCCCTGCTGTACAGCCAGTGCTCCTGTGATGACGGCCTGATAGCGCTCTCTTGATTCCTGCAGCATTTCATCCATCTGTGATTCCAGAGCGACTATGATCTGGTCGCGGGCATCACCGGCGGCAATACGTTCCAGGCCCAGCCGCAGCGGCGGATAGGTGGCTTTGTCGACAAGTGCGTGTAGAGCGTGGAGCCCCACCTGACGCCTCAGGTAGGCCATGTCGGTGAAGAGTGAGGCGATCTCGCCGTAGTCCATCCCGGATAGATCTTCCCCGAGACGCTGCTCCAGTTGGGCCTGAATCTCCGGAGCAGGTTTCTGTTCCGGGCGCTGTGCTCCTTGCACTGGCGCCCGGTGGTCGACGAAGAACGTCAGCAGTTTATGGTGGACGATACGAGGGTTGTCGCCGGAGTGGATGGACATCAATGCTTCGATGACCATCCTGATGCGAGTGTCCAGTCCGCCCAGGATGGCCATTTCGAGTCGGGTCTTCAACAGGTCCTCGATCAAGGCCGGTTCGGTGCCGTCGACCATGAGGAACAGTGATTCTCTGACAAAGGGCGTGGCTTCTACTTCATCGAGTGCGACGATTCCTTCCCGCCGGGCAAGATCGCTGATCTGCCGCCACAGCAGGATGATCTCGTCGAGGGTCATCGCCTCGAGCGGCCGGGTGGCCAGGCCGTCGAAGAAATTCTTCACAGATGGTCTGTGATCCGGGGCAGGGGGGTTGCTGTTTTCGGGCCACGCCAACTGGCCGTTGGCGGCCAAACCAGCGGCATTCAGTATGAGCCGTCGCCGTGAGTCATCTAGCTCCTCATCGGTTCGAGGCCCTAGGAAACCTGTCTCCTCTTCGAAATATCCTCGTACGCGGTCCGACACACAATTGAGGAAGCGGGATCGCAGCTGGGCGCTCGCCTGCGACAGGCACACGACGATGTCCAGCTGGTCCGACTCACGCAGCAGGACAACCAGATCACGGTTGCTGCATCCCGCCAACCGCTCCAGATCCAGAGTGGATACAGCCCGAAGCCAGTTCCAGTCCTTGAAACCGTGCTGGCAGGCGATGACGTGCTGGGCCTCGGTGAGGACAATCTCGCTCTGCGAGTCCTCGTTGAGGCGGGGCAGGTGCTGACGTACGAGAGCGATGGCCTGATCCTCACCGGACCGATAGGCGCCGAACAGATCCTTGGCCTGCTTCCTGTACTGTTCGAGATTGTGCTTGGGCTGTGCGGACATGGCACAACTCCTTTCTCATCTCGCCTGAAGTCCGCTCTTCACAGGCAGAAAGAAGTTGCTCTATATGAGAACTTCGAGGTGGGGGAAGGTGGGCACGGCCCTTTCCGCGGACTGAAGGCTCCCTTCAAGAGCACGCCGACAATATACATCAATCGGGACAGAGCGCCCTGATTACTGGATACCGACCCTTGAAGCTACTCGTGCGAGACCTCACCTACCGTCCCAACAATCTCCTTGGGGAGATCGAGGGAGTGGAGTATCTCGTCGCTCCTACCTCCGAAGATGCGATCCGTCTGGCAGCAGATACCGACGCGGCACTCGACTACTGCAGCACGTCATTCATCGAGGCGGCTCCGAAGCTGCGATGGATCCAGATGCTCAGTACCGGTGTCAACGGTGTGCCTTTTGATCTGCTGCGCGAGCGCGGCATCGTGCTGACAAATGCCGGAGCCTACGGCCCCAACATGGCCGATCACACCCTGGCCTTCATGCTCATGTTGAGCCGTCAGATTCCCCAGATCCTTCATCGTCAGGCGAGAGAAGGATGGCTGAGGAAGGACATGCCCGTCCCCGATCCCGGTGAGCTGGATGGTCAGACACTGCTCATCATCGGACTGGGGGGTATTGGACTCGAGACCGCGAAGCGTGCTGCGGCATTCGGCATGCACATTGTCGCCACACGCCGTCACCTGGAACGACCGGTGCCGGATTTCGTTGATGAACTACACCCAGTAGAGGCACTCGACGACCTGCTGCCTCGCGCTGACTGGGTCAATGTCAGCGTGCCCTATACGGCGGACACGGTCGACCTCATCGGTGATCGCGAATTCGGCCTGATGCGTTCCGGTGTGCATATACTCTGTCTGTCTCGCGGCGGCATCATCAACACCGACGCCCTGTTGCGCGGCCTCGACAGCGGAAAAGTCGCAGGCGCGGGTCTGGACGTAACCGATCCCGAACCTCTGCCCGACGACCATCCGCTATGGAAGTATCCCAACGTGATCATCACTCCGCACGCGTCCGGGCACTCCGAGGCCGCCCACCGACGGCTGGGGGAGCTGGTGGTGGACAACGCACATCGCTTTCTCAACGGCCAGTCCTTGCGCAACGTCGTCGATCTGGATCTGCGATACTGAACGCTATCTGCCTGGCGCCTGTATCCGATCTGGCAGGGCAGATTCGTAGCGGCGGATAATCTCGTCCCATTGGCCGTTGGCGGCCGCGTCGATGGTGCGCCGGTGCGGCTCTGCAGCAAACCACGCCAGCGTCTCCTCAATACCGCGGGAGAACGGTGTGGTGGCGGTAAAACCGGGCACGAAGCGCTTGATCTTCGAGTTGTCGAAAACGACACTGATCGCCTTGTCGCCGAGCAGGCTCCCTTCGTAATCTGGGTCGTGCGCCACGAGGGTGTCGGAGGCGATATGGATCAGCTTCGCCTCGACACCCGCAGCGTGCCCCACTGCCTCGTAGATCTGGTTCCACGTCAGGACTTCATCCGAGGTGATGTGGAAGGCGTGACCCGTCGCCTGCTGATGGCCCAGCAGACCGACAAGTCCCTTGGCGAAATCGCGGTTGTGGGTCACCGTCCACAGCGATGTGCCATCCCCTGGAACGATGACCTGCTTTCCCTGCTGCAGGCGCTCGACGATGGTCCACGGGTGATTCCAACTGCCGATGCATACAGGGATCTGGGTCAGGCCATAGGTGAGCGATGGCCGGACGATGGTGATGGGAAACCCCTGTGTGCGGTACGCCTGCAACAGGCGCTCTTCACAGGCGATCTTCTTGCGCGAGTATTCCCAGTGCGGGTTGGCCAGAGGTGTGTCTTCAGTGACCAGGTGGTGAGTGGCCGGCTTCTGATAAGCGCTGGCTGAACTGATGAAGACGTACTGCTGGATTCGTCCGGCCAACAGGTGGATGTGCGTCTCGATCTGGTCTGGCGTGAATCCCACCCAGTTGACGACCACATCGAAGTCGTGCTCCGCTACAGCGCCCCGCAACATTTCCCCATCGTAGGCGTCTCCTTTGAGGAGAGTGGCGCCGTCAGGAGGTGGGATCTTCCTGTCCTCCCCGCGATTGAGCAGGAAGAGTTCGATGCCCTGCTCGACCGCCAGGGCAGTCGAGGCCGTGCTGATCAGGCCGGTGCCACCGAGGAACAGAACTTTCATGGCTGCTACATTTCGGCTGGGGAAGAAGGAATCTGCGGATGTGAGAATCGCCTCTGGGAGTTAATATATCAGGCACGTCGATCCATGGTCACCTGTTACGAGACTTGCGATGACAGATCCTGAGCAACCTGCCTCACAAGGGATGGACCGGGACTGGAGCCTCCTGTTCCTCGGTTGGCTTCTCGCTACCCTATCGACCCTGGGGAGTCTATTCTTCAGCAATGTCATGGAGTTCGCCCCGTGCGTGCTGTGTTGGTACCAGCGGATCTGCCTTTTTCCGCTGGTCATCATCCTGGCTCTGGGGCTCTTTCCGCTTGACCGAACTGTCGTGAAATACTCCCTGCCATTGGTGGTTGTAGGCTGGCTGCTGTCCGCGTACCACAACCTGCTCTACGCGGGTATCATCCCGGCCAGTCTGCAGCCCTGCACCAGGGGGGTGTCGTGCACCGAGGAGTATATCGAGTTCGGTTTCCTGTCGATCCCGTTGTTGTCACTGCTGTCGTTCAGCGCGCTGCTGTGCATCCTGATCGTCTTCAAGAGGAGGAGTCTCCAGTGAGGCGTATTCTGTTCGCCGGGTCAGGCCTGGTGCTGGTCGCGGTTTTTTTCGCCGCGGCATCGTACTACAAGTCGTGGCGGTCAGCCGAGCTCGGTTTCATGGCTCAGGAGAACGCCTCCGTCTTTGTTCGCCCTCATTCGTCCACTCTGGGCAGTGATAGCGCCAAGGTCTTCCTCGTCAAGTTCACCGATCCCGCGTGCGAGACGTGTGCCGCCTTCTCGGAACTGGTCAAGCAGGCGATGGATGCCTTTCCGGGACAGATCAAGTTCGTCGTCCGCTACGCTCCTTTTCATACGGGCTCGGACGGAGCGGTTCGTATCCTGGAAGCAGCCAAGAATCAGGGCAAGTACTGGGAAACCCTCAAGTTGCTCTACCGTCGACAGAGCACGTGGACGGAGCATCATCGTGTGGTGCTCGACAGGATCTGGCCGTTGCTGCCCGAGGTGGGGCTCGACGTGGCGCGTGTGCGGGCCGATATGAGAGATCCGCGGATCAGCGCGATCATCGAACAGGATCTCGCCGATGCCGAGGCGCTGGGTGTGCGCAAGACACCCGGCTTCTTCGTCAACGGGAAGCCACTCGAGACCTTCGGGCAGCGGCCTCTGGCGCAGCTGATCAAGGCTGAGATACGGGCCAAGTATCCCAAGTGAGCGCCGATCACCCCCCGGCGTCCCACCGATCCGTCCTCCTGCTCCTGCTCGTGATGGGGGCCACGCGTGGCCTGACCTTCTCGCGCGGCAGTCTGAACGAGGTCGGTCTCGAGTGCTTCTCCCTCGTTCTCGTCGGCCTGATGCTCACCTTGTTCGTGCGCGGCCCCTGGCAGGGCTCGAGCGCCACCCGGGGGGGGCGTGTCCCTCTGGCTGATCCTGCTGCCCTGCGCCTACTTCCTCGTGTTCGGCACGAACGCTGGGCGTCATCTGCTGCACAACTCGCCGGCAGAATGGCACTCGGCGCTGCAGGTGATGACCGGCGCAACGGCTGTGTTCGCCGCTCTCGCACTGGCGCTCGTCTTCCAGCGCGTCAGGGATCGGTTCACGGCGAGCCAGCAGGCGATCCTGCTGGCTGTGCCCCTTCTGCCGGTGGGCGTCCTTTTCCTGCTGACTCCGATCATCACGCCGGCACCGGCCATCGACGTGTACGTGTTCCAGTCGCAGGCGGCGCAAAGTCTGCTGGCAGGCGTGAATCCGTACGAGATCGATTTCACCAGTCTCTACTCCGACAACGTGGTCTATCCCAGTGGCGCGCCCGACAGCTATCCCTACGCACCCATGTCGTTCGTCTTCGCCCTGCCTTGGACTGATGTCGTATCTGCTGGCTTGCCGGCGACCGACGGCCGCACTGTGGGCGGGTGGCTTCGTCGTCGCATGCAAGCAGACGATGGTGATGCTGCTGCCTCTGTTGTGGGGGCTGTGGCGACGGATCGACCGGACGCTTCTGGTACCGGTGTTTGCTGCCAGCGCGGTGACCTATGGGGTGTTCCTGCTGTGGGATGCGGGGGCTCTGTGGAACGATGTCGTCGCCTTCCACCTGCACACGCCGTTCCGCCCGACCGCCCTGACCTACTCGGCGTACATCAACTATCTCGGCGGATCACCGCTGCCCGACTGGGTGGGGGCCATGGCCCTCGTCGTCAGCCTCACAGCTGTTACGTTCCGGATGCGCCGTGGTGGCGGCGAATCACCCTGCGACGGCGACCGGGTCTGGCGCTTCTACGCGGGGCTCGCCTTCGCCTACCTGGTGACCTCGCTGCTCAGCAAGCATGCCTTCATGAACTACTACTACCTGGTGTACTTCGCCCTCGTGGCGGCGCTGGTGTGGTCGCGGGTGGCGGATCGGGAGACGAGCCAGGCCGACTCGTGAGTCTGCACCGATCAGACTCCTGCCGGCTCGCGGCACGCTACCGTTGGGCTTTGATCCTGGCCCACGCAGAGGGCATGACTGAGGTGTCGAGATCGACGTCGATCTCTATGGGCTCGGCAATGTAGAAGGGCACCTCGGTGCGGCCGTCCGCCAGTACGATTCGGCTTTCATGAACCGGGCTGTGATAGATGCTGATGGTCCCGGCTGTCGGTCTCTCGCATACGAGTCGGAAGCAGGCAATGCTGCCTGAGCCGCCGCGGCCCCGCCCCTTGGCCGGACCGAGAAGGGTGGAGAATTCCAGCAGTCGGTGGCCGTCCGCTATGTAGGAGGCCCCATCCTCTACCTCTTCGTTGCGCACGACGACGCCCTCCGAAAACAGATCGCCAGGCAGGAAGGGTCCTGCTGTGCTCTCTGCATGGAGCAAGCGGAAGCCATCGGCGGGTACCTGTAGAAAGACGGTGACCCCCGAAGCACTGTGACGTCCAAGATTCGTGCTCAGATCGATCAGTAGCGTATCTCCCGGCACAGCTTCGATCTCAACCTTGCCCGTGGCGTGCTCGGAGAGCCGGGCGACCTGACTGTGTACGCCCCCGACGGTGAGCAGCAGACCGAGTACGAAGGGGAGTGTTGTTCTCATGGGTGTATCCCTCCTGTTCTGTCTATCGGCTGGAGTTGCCCCCAACTTGAATCTGGCTCAGAGAGAGCTTTCGATCGGACTGGATCCAGCCCAGTGGAAACCTGTGAACTTCAGAAATACTGTCCCAACCCAAAGGACAACTGCCACACCCCCGCTCCCAGTCCGTGAGCCACGTCCGCCCGCAACACCGGCGTGTCGTAGATCCGCGGCAGGCCGAGGCGAAGTCCCGCTCCGACAGAGGAATACAGACGCGGATCATCGTCCCAGGCGCCACCGGCATCAGCGAACAGCGCCGCACCTAGGGCCCAGTCGGGGCGATGCACGATCAGGGGGCGCAGCTCAACATTGGCAGTCAGCCGCCTCCGCCCGTCGAACCGTCGCGGCAGGTATCCGCGCAGGCCGCTGTTGCCGCCCAACAGGTACTGGCTACCCAGATCCTCGGGACGGCTCAGGGTGTCGAAGTCGAGACGCGCGGCGAGGGCGGGCTGGTACGGCCAATCCAGCAGCCGGCCGTAGAGGGTGGCGGAACTGCTGGTGAGCAGGCTTTCGTACCCGCCGTTGGCCCAGCGCGAACGCGCCACGAACGAGCTGAACAGATACCAACCCCCCTCGAGCTGGAACCGCGGTGACACCGATACGGAAGCGAAAGGGTAGTCGCGGTCCGAGCCGAGAGCGCTCGATGACAGGCCGGCCCGCAGCGTAAGCCAGCTGCCCGTCTGGAAATCCTCCTGGGGTCCCAGGTAGCGGATGAACCGCGCCGTAGAGTACCGCGGTTGCCACACCGTGAGCACGAGACTCGGCGTGACCCGGCGCCGGTTGCCGGGTTGATAGGTGAAGGGAGACCGGGCGCTGAAGGTGCGGTCGCTGAGAGAGAGCTGGATCCCCGGACGGATCTTCACATCACCCCCATACGAGCGAACGAGCCAGCCGCTGGCAGCGTCGAACCGGTCCTCGTACAGCGCCGCGAGCCGGCCGCTGCTGTAGAGCCGGGTGCGGGATCCGTGGCTGCTCGCCGACAGGCCGAAGGCCCAGGGCGCCGCAAGCGAGTAGAATGGCTGCGACAGTGACAGTCCGATGGTGTGACCTTCTTCCGCCCAGCCGGCTTCCGTGGCCAGCCGCAGGCGCGTGCCGCCCAGCCGTGGATCGCCGTACTGAGTTGTGACTCGCCGCCCGGAACGCGCGTCGTCGAAGGCGGTGATCCGAGCCGTCTGGCCCAGACCGAACAGGTTGAAGTCAACGGCCACGCCACCGTAGGAGACCTCCTCGATGTCCCCGGAGAACAGCGGCGACAGGGCACGGGCGTAGAGATCGCCCACCTCGACCACGACATTCACCGATCCCGCCTGCGCCGGTTCCGTAATGATCGTCACCCGACCCAGGTAGAGCAGGCGGCGCAGGTTGCGCTCTGTCTCGTCGATGACGGCTGCATCGAGGGAGTCTCCCGCCGCGAAAAGCAGCTCCCGCCGAATGACGTCGCTGCGGGTCCGCGTGTTGCCCCGCACATCGATCGTCGAGATGATCTGAGCGTCCAGAGCGGGAGTCGCCAGCAGCAGGCAGATCAGGACCAGGGCTGGAATCCCGGCCATCTGCGCGTCATCATCGGGTTGTGTACTTTGCATCGGACAATCTGACGGAGGCAAAGGGATGATGGAAGATACCAGGATGCGAGGGCTTTTCGGGCTGCTGCCCACGCCGTACGACGACGATCTCGAGATCCACACCGAAGACCTGTGCCGGGCGGCGCAGTTCTGCTGCGACACCGGACAGCACGGCATCGTCTGGCCGGTGATGGTGGGGGAGTTCTATTTCCTCGGCGAAACCGAACGGGTCGCCAACCTCGATGCGGTGCTGGAGCGTGTCAACGGCAAGCTGCCCGTCGTCTTCGGCTGTTCGGGTGTCTCGGTGCCCCAGGTCTGCTTCTTCGCGCGCGCCGCACAGGCCGCCGGTGCCGGCTCGATCATCGCCATGGCGCCGGCCCGCACCAACCAGGCTGTCGCCATCGACATGTACAAGCGTATGGCCGACTGCTTCGAGGGACCCATCATGGTGCAGAACGCCGGAGGGTATGCGCCGCTGAAGGGAGACCAGATCGCCGCCCTCATCGAAGACGTGCCGAGCATCGAGTACGTGAAGGAGGAACGGCAGCCCGGCCCACGCCACATCACCGAGACGGCCGTCGCCGCCGGTGATCGGATCAAGACCATCTTTGGCGGCGCCGCCGGCAAGAACCTGCCGGACGAGATGCGCCGCGGCGCCGACGGCTGTATGCCGGCCTGTGAATTCGGCGATGTGCTCGCCCGCGTGACGGAGCTGTGGTGGGCGGGCGACGAGGAAAGCGCCAGGGCCCTGCACCGCCGCATCCTGCCCTTGATCAACCTGGAAAACCATAGCCTGGTGCGTTATGTCCTGCGTCGTCGTGGTGTCCTCACCTCGACGGGGGAGCGTTCCCCGGGTCCCGGTCTCGATGCCGAGGACAAGCGCGAGATCTCGTCGTTGCTGGGCGTTCTCGAGGAGGGTGACTTCGACGGCGACTATCCCTTTGGTCAGGAGTGACAGCGGCGATGGGCGCGGATCTGTTCTCGGAAGCACAGAGCTGGCTCCTGATGAACGATGGAGTACGGCTCGACGCCTCCGTGCTCCAACCCGCCGGTGACCGGCCGGATGGTGGCTGGCCGTCGGTGCTGCTCGTCCATGGACACGGTGACACGGGGTGCAAGGTGAGCTGTCTGCCGAGGGCGCGGCAGCTGGCGACTCGCGGTTACTTGGTGGTGGCCTACAGCGTACGCGGCCAGGGTGCTTCCGAGGGATTGTCCTTTCATATGGGACCGCGGGAGATCTTCGACCTGCAGGATGTGGTGGGCTGGATGCTGCGCGAGTGCCCGGTGCACGCACAACGACTGGCCGTCTGTGGCTCATCGCAGGGGGGCTGGCATGCCTACATGGCGGCCATCCACTGTCCGCAGGTGGCCACCGTCGTTCCCGAGAACATCTTCACCGACTTCGCCTCCTTCGTCGTGCGCCACGGCTGCCTCAATCGCTGGTTCTTCACGCGCACGATGCGTCGCCGGATCATGACGGCGGGGTTTCAGGAGCTGACGCGGCAGTGGGCGCAGGCCGGGGAGTGGGACCTGCTGCGCGCCTGGATGCACGAGCGTTCGCCGCTGAACTTCGTCGATCGCATCCGCTGCCCGGTGTTCATCGTGCACGGCTGGCACGACGTGGGCATGCCGCCCAACGAGGTCGTGGAGATGTACGAACGTGTGGAGGCACCGAAGAAGCTCTACCTCGGCGCCGGCGGTCACGACGGAATCGAAGACGAGTCGGCGAAGCAGGTGCGAGAAGACCTGGTCGATCGCTGGCTCGATCACTGGCTCAAGGGCGAGGACACGGGGATCCTCGAAGAAGCGCCGATCACGGCGGTGCGCCGCCCCGGCTGGGAGCCTGTGGGTCTGCAGAGCCTCTCTGACAGTGAGGGGCAGCGCCGGCTGCATCTGCGCGTCGACGGCCGTCTCACCGGAACGGCACCTGATGGACCGACGTTGCCGTCGAATATCAACAACTTTCCCGTCGACCCGACGTACGGTCTGGACCGGGCTCTGCGCGATGACATGGCGGGCGTGTCGTCGGCGTTAACCCGCGAGGAGGTCGTCTTCGACAGCGATCCTGTCGATGAGGAGCTGACGATTCTCGGGTCGTCTGTGATACGGCTGCACATCCTGCCGAATCGGCCCGAGGTGCAGGTCCACGGGGAGTTGTACGATGTCTCACCCGAAGGCGAAGCGACGCTGATCAGCCGCGGACACGTGGGCACACAATCCGCCGAACCAGGCTGCCATCGAGCGATCGACATCGAGGCAGCCACGATCCACTACCAGATCGCCGCCGGCCACCGGCTCCGCCTCGTGGTGGCCAACTACAACACGACCTTTGCCTATCCGTATTTCGCCCATTCCTGCACACGCCTGTTCCATGACGACGAGCGGCCGTCGTCCGTGACATTGCCGTTGGCTTGACCGCCGCCCTGCCGTACCTGCGGCTCGTCCGCTTCCTGCTGCCCCTGGTGGTGACGATGGTCATCGCCGGCCTCATGCCGCAGTTCCTGGCGGGGGGGATCGCCCGTGGCTCGCAGCCCACCGAAACCCTCGCCGCCTTTGCCCTGGCCTGGGGTCTGGCCGAGTTCCTCGCCAGTCCGCTGTCCCAGGTCCGCCAGCTGGCCCTCGTTCTGGTGCGCCATCGAGAGCAGGCCCGGCAGGTGCTGCGTTTCGTCACTGCCTGCGGCCTGCTCCTCGGCGCCATCGTCGCCCTGCTCGCCCTGACTCCGGCGGGAACCTTTGTCGTCGAAGATCTGCACAACACCTCGCCGGATCTGGGCAAGGTCGTGCGCTTCGCTTTGCTGCTGTTGATCCCGTACCCGCTGCTGGCAGCCCTGCAGCGTTGGCTGTCCGGTCTGCTGATGCGCGTGCGGCGCACCGAGATCGTCAGCGCCGGCATGCTCTGCGGCATCGGCGCGAGTCTGCTCACCGTCTTCGTTGCCGTACCCACGGCCCTGGTGCGTGACACACCGATCGCGCTGCCGCTGCTGGTGACCTACGCCGGGGTCATCACCAATATGACAGTGCTCTGGGTGGGTGCCAGACGCTACGCCCACCCCGGCCTGAGGCTTGGTGCGGACCATGGGGACAGCACCGATCTCACCTTCGCCTACCTTGGACGCTTCTTCTGGCCCCTGGCTCTGACGATGGCGATTCAGGGGCTGAGTCGTCCGGTGGTCAACCTGTTCGTCTCTCGCGGTACTGAGGGCGAACAGGCGCTGGCGGCACTGGCCGTCGTCTACTCTCTCGCCCATCTGCCCTATGGCTGGCTGAACGAGCTGCGCTGTCTGCCGCCGGTATTTGATGAGTACGGACCTGCAGGGTTGCGACGGATTCGCCGGTTCGCTTGCCTGTGCGGGGCCCTCTCCTTCACGACCATGGCGATCGCCTTCTGGTTTCCCACCGTGCGGGACCTGCTGCTGCTCGATCTGCTGGCGTTGAGCCCCGCCCTTGCCGATCGCTGTCACGTGCCCCTCGTCCTGTTCTCCTTCTTTCCGCTGACCGTTGCCGCCCGTGCCTATCTCCAGGGAGTGGCTCTGAGCGAGCGCCGTACCGCGGCCCTGGCGCCGAGCGCCCCCGCCCGCATCGCCGCGATACTGCTGGTGCTCGTGCTCGTTCCCATGGCCTGGATGCCGGGAGCCACCCGCGGACTGGCGGCGCTGTTGACCGGCTTCGTCGTCGAGGCGGTCGTCGTGTGGTGGTTCGTACATGCACGGCGACCCGATTCCTTGCCGGCGCCCGGGGCGCGAACGTGATTGCACCTGTCCCGGAAAACAGACCAGCCGACGGAGGAGTCTGAGCATGAAACAGTGGGATGGCCCGCGTCCTGCACGACGGTCAGAATTCGCTGAGGCCATGCGGTTCACCGATCTCGTGTTCCGGCCGGGGCAGAAGGGGCGGCGTATCGTCCAGCGACAGTATCCCCATGCCTACCGGGACGACACTGCCCACGTCCGGCGCTTGTTGATCCTGCGTCACCTGGGCGACCTGGTCGGCTGCGTGGCCATCCATCCCATGACGCTGAAGCTTGGCGTCGCACGGCTGAGCGCCGGAGGCATCGGCATCGTCGGGACCCATCCGGAACGCCGGGGAGAGGGCATCATGAGCCGGCTTCTCGATGAGGCTGTGCGACGGATGCGCCGGTCGGGAAAGAGCGTGTCGGTACTGGGAGGGGATCGGCAGCGATATGGCCGCTGGGGCTGGGAGAACGGCGGGGTGCGGGTCGTCTACGAGCTGACGGAGCGCTCTGTCGGCAGGCCTTCGGCAGGGGAGCGGGCGCTTCGTCTGCAGCGTCTTTCCCAGGATCCCGACGTCGGCCTCTGCCGACGGATCCAACGCCTCTCGGCGGGCCGTTCCTATGGTGTGGTCCGCCCTCTCGAAGACATGGTGCCGCTGCTGGTTCGCAACGGCAAGGAGTCCTGGTTCTGCGAGGCGGGACGACGTTTCGCCTATGCCGTGGCCGGAGGCGCGCAGCGCGTCAATCGCCCCTATGCCTCGATCCACGAATTCGGTGGCGACCCGGAACTGGTGCTGGCCTTGTTCCGACGACTGCTGCCCCGGTCAGCGCATGGCAGGCTTTCCGTCATCGCCGGTCCGAATGCAGACGAACAGTCCCTGCTGGGGCCGGTCAGCGCGTCCTGGACACGTCTGGCCGATGGCATGACGCAGATCCTCGACGTCGAACGGGTCGTTCGGCAGTTGCTACCCGAGTTGAGGAGCCGGGCGGCCACCGCCGGCCTCAACGGCAGGTTCATCCTGCAGGTGGCAGGTGTCGACGGCACGAGCCAGCAGGCGACGCTGCAGTTGGGGAAGACCCGCGCGTCAGGCCGCCCTCAGCGGCTGTGCCTCGATCAGCGAGAGCTTGTAGAACTGCTGTTCGGCTGTCTGCCCATAGAGGAACGGTTCGGCGCTCACGGCGGCATCAGTGACACTGTTCGCCGTCGTCTGGCCACCATCCTGCCACTGCCGCTGCACATCCCGTCTTTGGACCATATATAGACGCGTCCCATGGCTTGCCAAACACCGGGGGGCGTGAGTACCCTTGTAGAGATTTCCACAACTGCAACGCAAACAAGGAGTTACTCCTGTCGATGAGATACTGGAATCGGGTTCTGTTGGGCACGGCCCTCGGCCTTGCCAGTCTGACCACGTCTCCGGCGAGTGCCGATCTGTCCGCCTTTATCGCCGCTGTCGGTTTTGATGAGGACGCCAACCTTGAAGGTGCACCCGGAATCGGCCTGCGCTGGGGCAAGTCGAGCGGTATCCTCGGTGGTGAAACGTCGTTGATGATCTCGCGACCGGATCGCGAAGTCGCCACCATCGGTGGCACCGCCAGCGAGCCGGCGACGACGATCTTCTACGAGGGGCGGGTCCTGCTCAATATCCCTGTCGGTCAGATCAAGCCCTTCATCGGTATCGGTTATGGTGCCATCACGATCCTGCCCGGAAAACTTTCCGTGCCCGGGGCGGGTGATGTCGATAAGGCGACGCTGAACTCACTGTCGGAAACGTCGACCAACTCCGCCTTTTCCTATGGGGCCGGCGTGCGCTACGCCCTGAACGAGCGTCTCGATGCCCGCTTCGACCTGCGCCAGTACCAGGTGTTTTCTGTGACGGGTAAGGTGAAGGACCGGGCCCTCGAGGAACTGGCCGATGAGGCCGGTGTCAGCGATCTGCTCGGCGAAACGGAGGAGAACACGGTCACCTACAGCGAGATGTCGGTCGGCGTCGTCTTCCGCTTCTGATGGGAGCGTACCTGACCCCCTTCCAGGCCCTCGGGCAGCAGGTCATACGCACTGCTCTCGATGCCTGGCAGTTGCTCAGGTTCTCCCTCGGTTCCATCGTCGCCCTGGCCCGGTTCTTCAGTCGCAACGGCTTTCGAGCCTCGGCGCGGGTGACGATGCAGCAGGTGTATTTCACCGGTCTCGAGGCGTTGCCGTTTCTCAGCCTGTTGTCACTGCTGCTCGGATCGACGGTGCTGGTGCAGTCGTTGCCGCAGTTGCAGGGAGTTGGGGCGGGAGAACTGATCGGCAAGATCCTCGTCATCTCCATCGTCCGCGAGCTGGGGCCCATCATCACCGCCATGGTTGTCATCACCCGATCGGGTACGGCCATGGCCGCCGAGATGGCGACGAACCGGATCTCGGGTCAGGTCGAGGCCCTCGAGTCGATGGGGGTGGACGTGTTCCATTACCTGATCGCGCCGCGTGTCATCGGCGCCATGGTGGCCATGTTCTGCATGATCGTGTATTTCGATGTCGTCGCCCTGGTGGGCGGGTTTCTCGTGGCCAGTCTGCAGTTGACCATGCCGATCTCCGTCTACCTCGCCCAGATCTCCGATTCGCTGCAGCCTCTCGATCTCTACATCAGCCTGAGCAAGGGGATCCTTTTCGGTCTGGTGGTCAGTCTGTTCACCTGCTATCACGGTCTGCGCGCCAGGCGCGCTCCCTTCGAGGTGCCCATGGTTGCCCGTTCGGGTGTCATACAGGCAATGTTCTTCGTGTTCGTGTCGAGTGCCGTGCTTTCGGCCGGATTCTACTGGATCTGACTCGGATGAACTGCGTCGAACTGCAGCAGGTCAGCCTGGCGGTGGATGGCCGCCAGTACCTCGATGGGGCGAGCCTGACCGTGGCCGTCGGGGAGTCGGTCGTCATCGCCGGCCTGCCCGGGTGTGGCAAGTCCTTTGTGCCCCGCCTCATCCTCGGTCTGCCGGGGATGGACAACGAGCAGGTCAGCCTGCAGGGCGAGGTCCTCGTCTCCGGCGCCAGTATGTCGGCACTGAGCCCGGCCGAGTTGCAGGCGCTGCGCCCGAGGATGGGCAGCATCATGCGCGACGGCGGTCTCATCGAGATCCTGGACATCCGCGCCAACGTGGCCCTGCCGCTGACCTACCACTACCGGGACCTGCTGGGGCCGGCCCAGATCCAGGTGCGCGTTGATGCCGTGCTCGACGATCTCCAGCTCACCCATCTCGGTGCCCCGGGAACCCGGCCCATCGCCCTCAATCGGGAGGAGCGCATCTATGTTTCGCTGGCGCGGGCGCTGGTCTGCGAACCTTTCCTGTTGCTCCTCGATGAGCCCTGCGCCGGACTGAGTCCGGGGTCGGCGTCTCGGTTGTGCAAACACGTATTCACCTACGAGCCATATTTCGTACCGCCCCTCCCGGACAGACCCGTGCCGGCAGCCGTCAACGGCCTGACCCGGCTTGTCACGACGGTAAACCTGGGTCCCTATCTCGACTCCGCCGATCGTTTTCTGCTGATGTGGGACGGGCGCTTCGAAGATCTCGGGGATCGTGCCGCGGTCCTTGGCAGCACCGATGATCGTGTCCGACAGTTGCTTGATTCTCGACCCGAGACGAGCACCGATCGAGAGCGGGAAACCCTGGCCGAGCCCGTCCATGGCTGAGTCCGTCGTCCGTCGGCCGCAGGAATCTCCCACGGTGCAGATCGGCGTGGGCCTGTTCGTCAGCGTCGCCGTGGCCGGCTTCATCTGGTTGCTGATCAGTCTGCGTCTGGGCCCGGAGCGTTATCCCCTGGTGGCCGAGTTCGATACTCTGGGCGGCATCAGCGAAGCGACCAAGGTCAAGCTGCGCGGGTTTGTCGTCGGGCAGGTGGAAGCCATCGAGTTCCGCCCGCTGGCGGGAGAGGGGGAGGCCCACTTCCTCGTCACCCTGGGCATCGAGAAGATCTATCCGGTACCAACCGGCGTCTTTGCCGAGATCCGCGGCAGCGGTTTGGTGGGCGAGGCCCATGTTCATCTTGACGTCACCGCCGGCGACGGGCCACCGCTGCCTCCCGGGGCACATATCCGCGGGCAGTCCGACGAGACGATGAAAACGCTGATGGTGAAGATCCGGGAAGCGGCGCAGAAGCTCGGCGGCGCCGGCAAGGCCCTGCACGACGCCGAGCTGGGCGACCGGCTCAGTGATCTCACCGGCAGTATTGCCCGGATCGCCGAGGACCTGGGCACGGTATCGCGCAGTGCCGACAGTCTGCTGCTGGCCGGTCGTCACGTCGTCGTCGACATGGAACCCGGAGTGGCACGGTCTCTGCAGAGCCTGGAGCGGACCATGTCCCGGCTGGCGCTGACGATGGCACGCACCGATACGCTGGTGGCGGCCACGAGCCAGGATGTGCAGGGCTCGGTGCGGGCCCTGCGTCAGGTGGTGGAGCGCGTCGATCTGTTGCTGGTGCGGGTGGATTCCCTCGTCGTCGGCAAGCAGGCACAGCTGAATGAGACGGTCGACAATGTGCACGCCACGTCAGCGGCGGTGCGCGAACTCACCGAGAATCCATGGAAACTCGTCATCGGCCGGGGGGACGGGCAGGTGGCTGAGGAGATGGGGGATCCGCCGGCCTCGAAGGAGGATCCCGAATGATGAGTGTGGCCGCCGGGGCGATTCATCAACTTCGCGGGCGCCTGCTCGAGGCGCGTCGCACCTGCAATCATGATGCTCTGCCCGGACTGATCGACGACGTGCAGGCCCTGGCTCGCCGGGGGTATCGCTGTTGTCTCGTCGACTTCGAGGCCTGCCTGCCCGCCTTCTACGTCCGCGTCCTCGGTTTCGAGCGGGCGCGCGTGGAAGCGGAACTGGAGTTTCCCATCGAGCCGAGCTTGCGGGCCGTGCAGCACGTGCCCCTGTCACATCTGGTCGACTACAACGAGGCCGATCCGCAGCACATCCGGACGATCTACCACAGTCTGTCGCCCTTCCTGCACCACCGGCGCGCCCGCCTGTAGCCGGCCCAGTCGCCCCGGCCGATGAAGTCCATCACCGATGAAAGGCCGGCTTCGATGGCAGCCTGGTGGGCGGTGGCCACCGCGCTCTTCGTGACCAGCCTCCTGCTTTTCGCCGTCGCCTGAGGATCGAGATCTTGACCGAGACACCCGACAGCCCCGCAACCTGTGCTTTCGTCCGCGCCGACGGCAGTCTCTGCCCCGGACCTCTGGAGGGGGAGGGTGAGATGTGTTTCTGGCATGACCCGGAGGCATCGAAGGAGACCGACGACCTGCGTGGTCGTCTCCAGGAGTGGGCCGAATCAGGCGAGTCGATGGAGGGCTTCATCCTGCGCTATGGCCGTCTGGAGGGTTTGCGGCTGAGCATGAAACCGAGTCGTGACCTGCGCGGGGCCAACTTGTTCAAGGCATCTCTGCAGGGCGCCAGCCTCTACAATCTGGACTTCTCCGGAGCCGATCTGTCGAAGGCGGACCTGGCCGGTGCCAACCTCAACGAGTCGGTGATGACCGGGGTCAACCTGCTCGGCGCCAACTTCGACGGCACGCGCCTGGAACGGGTCGAGTGGGGCGGTCCCTGCATCAACGAGACACAAGCCTACCAGGCACAGAGCCAGGGCCGTCCTGACGAGGCGCAGGCGTCCTTCGAGGAAGCGGAGGAGATCTACCGCGTCCTGCGACGGGCCTACGACGGCGCCGGGCGCTTCGAACAGGCTGGGGGATTCTTCAGCCGCGAGATGAAGATGCGGCGCATGTTGATGCCGCGGTTTTCCGGGGGCCGCTTCTGGTCGAAACTCGTCGATGTGTTCTGTGCCTACGGGGAGAGCCCGCCGCGAGTCATCGTCTCGGCCATGACGCTCAATCTCGTCGTTGCCGTCATCTTCTTTCTCTGCGGCGTCAATGGGCCGAATGGGCCGCTGCGTCTCGATCCGGCCCTGGGGGTGCTGGCCAACGTGGAGATGTACCTGAACTGCCTCTACTACACGGTCGTCACCTTCACCACGCTCGGCTACGGCGAGATCACGCCGCCTACCTTGTTCACCCGACACCTGGCATCCACCCACACCACGCTCGGCTACGGCGAGATCACGCCGCCTACCTTGTTCACCCGACACCTGGCATCCACCCACGCCTTTGCCGGCGCCTTCATGATGGCCATGTTCGTCACCGTCTTCGGCAAGAAAATGACCCGTGGCTGAGCGCTTCCGAACCATCTCGGCAGCCTTGGGACTCCTCCTGGTGCTGTGGGCGACGGCAACGCCGGCGCAGACGCCGACCCAGGCGCAGCAGTACTTTCTGCAGGGCAGGCAGTATCATCTCGGTGAGGGCGGCAAGAAGGTCGATGTCGAAAAAGCTCTGCGGTACTACCTGCAGGCGCTGCGTGCCGATCCGCAGTTCTACGAAGCCCATGTGAACGCCGGCAAGGCCTACTACGCCCGCAAGGACTACGTGCGGGCGATCAAGCACTTCAATGCTGCCATCATCAGCGCCCGCGGCCGAGATGATATCTCTGCGCAGGCCGAAGCCAGGATTTCTTCGGATATGGGTGGCTGCTATTACAAGGCGGGCAAACTGGCCGATGCGGAGAAGTGGTTCCGCGGAGCCGTCGGCCTCGACCCCTCCTTGGTGGAGGCGCACTACAATCTGATCAACCTGCTGTTTTCTGATGAACGGGAGGAGGAGGCGATTCGCCAGATGGCCATCGCTACCGAGGCGGCACCCAGCGAGCGTTACGGAATCTTCCGTGGCCGGCAGGCGACGCAGGAGAGCAAGGCCGAATCCGATCGCCTGATACTGATCGCCGTGGCTGCGGCGATCGGCGGCGCAGTACTTATCACGATCGTCTATTCCTTGCGCGGGGGCTCCACCAAAGGGACGAGGAAGTAACCTTGACGATGTCGCCGACATCGGGCTACACTACGTACTGAACAAACGGTTCCACGGTGCCCTGAAGACGAGCCCCCGGCTCACGCCGGGAGTTGACGTTTTCGGGGAGAATAGGGAAGGGCGGTGAAAAGCCGCCGCGGCCCCGCCACTGTGTCCGGTGCCGTCTCGAGCGATCGGGATGGACGCCGGGAGCCAGGAGACCTGCCTGGAACCGTCGGGTGCATTTCGACACGCCTTCGCGGGAAGGCAGACCCGGGCTCTTGTGATTGGTGGCGGCATGTTGCCCCAGCCGGTTCAACGCCCCGTCTGCATGTCTGGCGACTGGGAACGGTGGAACCGGGAAAAAACATGCTCCTCGACGTGACCGGCATCCGCGCCGGATACTATCCTGAAAACCCTGTTCTTGATGACGTCGACCTGCGGCTGTCCGCCGGGGGCTTCCTCGGTCTCATCGGCCCGAACGGCTCGGGGAAGAGCACCCTTCTGCGCGTGCTGGCCGGGGTGCTCACGCCCTGGGCAGGGCAGGTCTGTCTCGACGGTGCCAACGTCCTCGACCTGAGCCGCCGGCAGCTGGCGCGCACGATCGCCGTCGTTCCGCAGGAGATTCTGAGTCCCTTCGCCTTCACCGCCGGAGAGATCGTCGCCATGGGACGGCATCCCTATCTGCCAAGATTTGGTGGACTCGGGGCCGAGGATATGAGCGCCGTGACCGACGCCATGGAGCGCACGGGCACGGCACAGCTTGCCTCGCGCAGTATTCTCGAACTGTCCGGCGGAGAGCGGCAACGTGTCGTGATTGCCCGAGCCCTGGCGCAGCAGCCCCGACTGCTGCTGCTCGACGAGCCCACCAACCATCTCGACATCAATCACCAGGTCGAAGTCCTCGATCTGCTCTACGATCTCAACCGCAACGACGGCCTGGCCATCGTCTGCGTCACGCACGATCTCAACGCTGCCGCCGAGTACACCGACCACGTCGTACTGATGGCACCCGGCGGGCGGGTCCACGCTGCAGGGCCTCCAGGTGACGTGATCACAGCCGATCATGTGGAGGCCGTGTACGGCATCCGCGTCGCCGTCATCGACACAGCCGGGCGGCCCAGGATCACGCCCTGGTCCCGTCGTCATCCGCAGATGCCCGTTCCTGAAACCATCCCCGTTGCCCCGGAGACGTGCCCGTGACCCGCATGGCCTTGTGTTTCGGCTGCTACCTGCTGTCGATCCTGTCCGCCGCCGCCGCACCCCTGTCAGTGGTCGACGATCAGCAGAACGAGATCACACTGGCCGCCGCGCCGATGCGCATCGTCTCCCTGGCCCCATCGAATACGGAGTTGCTCTTTGCTCTGGGTCTCGGGGAGCGAGTGGTGGGTGTCACGCAGTTCTGCAACTACCCGGCAGCTGCCGGCAAGATCGAGCCGGTCGCCGGTTTCTCCGACCTGAGTGCGGAAAAGATCGCCGCCGTACGCCCCGATCTCGTGCTGGCCTCGCGGGGCAACGACGCCGAAGCGCTGGAGACGGTGCGACAGATGGACGTACCGGTCTTCGCCCTGGCAAACAACACGGTCGCTGAAGTGATCGAGTCGGTGCGGCGTCTCGGTCGCCTGACCGACCGTCAGGAAGCGGCCATGGTGCTGGCCGCCTCCCTGCAGGCTCGCGTCGACAGCGTCAGCCGTCGCGTGCAGCTGCATTCGGCAGATGAGCGCCCGGGGGTGCTCTGGGCTTATGTCGGTGATCCCATCTACACTGCTGGCACCGGCACGATCATCGACGATGTGATCCAGACCGCCGGGGGCCGCAACCTGGGACGCGAGGCCGGAGAGGGCTGGCCGCAGGTCAGTCTCGAGTCTGTCGTCGACTGGCGGGTGGATGTTCTGCTCACCAGCCTGCGCCTCGGCGAGGGCACGCCTGCCGCCGCGATCGAAACCGAGCTGGCCCGCATGCGTGGCCTGGATGGGTGGCGGCAGCTGCCGGCCACGAAGGCGGGCCAGCTCGTCCACGTCGACGCCGATCTGCTGACCCGGGCCGGGCCACGGATCGTCGACGCCGTCGAAATCCTCGCTGCCTCCTTGTACCCGGTGTCCTCCGGAGATCGCCGGTGATCGAAGCCGGTGCCGCAGACACCGGGCCAGGACGGGGCGGCCTGGTGTTGCCCATGCTCGGCGCTCTGCTGTTGCTGCTGACCGTGCTGTCCCTGGGGACAGGCCCGGTGGCCGTGCCCCCGGACCGTGTCGTCGACCTGCTGTTGCACGGGGGCGAGTTTCCCGAGGATGAGGCGGCTGCGGTTATCATCCGGCAGTTGCGACCGCCCCGTGTGCTGCTCGCCATCCTGGTGGGTGCGTCCCTCGGGCTCTGCGGCGCCGTCATGCAGGGCTTCTTCCAGAACCCCATGGCCGATCCGTACATCATCGGCGTGTCTTCCGGCGCCGCTCTGGGGGCTACCATCGCGCTGGCCTTCAGCATCGACATGTGGCTCTTCGGCGTTCATTCAGCGTCGCTCTTCGCTTTCGCCGGCGCCCTGGCGGTCACGATACTCGTCTATGCGGTGGCTCGACGGGGAGGCAAAGTACCAACGACACTTCTGTTGCTGACGGGAGTTGCCGTGGGATCGTTGGCGGCGGCGGCGACATCTCTGGTGATGATCACCGGCAAGACCGACCTGCACCGGATCCTGTTCTGGCTTCTGGGTAGCTTTTCTTCGAGGCGCTGGGAACACGTCAACATGGTCTGGCCCTGGGCGCTGGTGGGTGTCGTTACGCTGCAGTTTTTCGCCCGTGATCTCAATATCCTGCTCCAGGGAGAGGAGAACGCCCAGTTTCTTGGCGTCGACGTGGAGCGCGTGAAGCGACTGCTGCTGGTCATCACCGCCCTGCTGACGGCGGCGGCGGTATCGGTGAGCGGCATCATCGGCTTCGTCGGACTCATCGTGCCGCACGTCATGCGTCTGCTCGTCGGCCCCGATCACCGGCGCCTGCTGCCGGCCTCGCTGCTGGGGGGAGCGATCCTGCTGGTCGCCGCCGACATGCTGGCACGCACCCTGATCGCCCCGGCGGAGGTGCCGGTGGGAGTCATCACGGCGCTGTTGGGCTGTCCCTTCTTTCTCTACCTGCTCAGCCGCCGGCGTGACGTGGTGGTCTGAGGCAGTAGCGAGATCGATGGTCAACCTCACAAAGATCTACACCCGCACCGGGGACACCGGCACGACCCGTCTGGGTAGCGGCGACAGTGTGGCCAAGAGTGATGTACGCGTCGAGGCCCTCGGCGTCGTGGAAGAGGCAAATGCTGTGATCGGTCTGGTGCTCACCGTGCCGACGTCGCCGATGACGAGGCAGCAGCTGCCGATGGTGCAGAATGACCTGTTCGACCTCGGCGCCGATCTGTGCCTGCCCGTAGTGGAAGCCGATGATCGAAAGCCCCTGCGTATCACCGAAGCGCAAGTGAGCAGACTGGAAGACGCCATCGACGAAGCCAACGCCGGCCTGGCGGATCTGCGCAGTTTCGTGCTGCCCGGTGGGGCCACAGCAGCCGCCTGGCTGCACCTGGCGCGTACGGTGTGTCGTCGTGCCGAGCGGCGCACCTGGGAACTGGTGGCAGACGTCGGTCCGGAGAACGTCAACGAGCAGGCGCCGATCTATCTGAACCGGCTTGCCGATCTCCTCTTCGTCCTCTCCCGCGTGGAGAACGCCGCCGCCGGTACCGCCGATGTGCTCTGGCATCCCGGAGGCGGCGCTTCCTCGTGACCGCAAACAGCGCACCACGCCCCCCCGCGACGATGGTCCTGGGAACGCACTCCAACGCCGGCAAGAGCATCATCGCGGCGGGACTGTGTCGCCTGCTGGCGCGCCGCGGGTACAATGTGGCGCCCTTCAAAGCGCAGAATATGTCGAACAATGCCGGCGTCACCGCCGATGGTGGCGAGATGGGCCGGGCCCAGCTGGTGCAGGCCGAGGCGGCCGGCGTCGAGCCGCACACGGACATGAACCCCGTACTGCTCAAGCCGGAGGCTGACCGGCGCAGTCAGGTCGTGCTCGACGGGCGGGTCCACGGGCACATCGACTCGGCCAACTGGCGCGATCTGAAGCAGACCCTGTGGCGGCACGTCTGTGCAGCCTACGACCGCCTGGCGGCCCGGTACGATGTGATCATCCTCGAGGGGGCCGGCAGTCCGGCGGAGATCAACCTGAAGGATGCCGACATGGTGAACCTGGCCATGGCGCGCCATGCCGAGGCGCCCTGTCTGCTGGTGGGGGATATCGACCGGGGGGGAGTCTTTGCGGCACTGGCCGGCACGATGCTGCTGCTCGACCCGGAGGAGCGCAGCCAGGTCAGAGGACTTCTGATCAACAAATTCCGCGGCGACCCGGTCCTGCTCGGCGATGCCGTCGACCGCCTGCGTGAGCTGGCTTTTGATACCCCCTGTCTCGGTGTGGTTCCATTCTTGCCCTACCTCGGGATCGCCGAGGAAGACGCCGTCTCATTCGCTGGCTCGGACTCGGCAGAGATCTCCTGCGATGTCGCCGTCGTGCAACTGCCGCACATCGCCAACTTCGATGACTTCGACCCCATCGTCCGCGAGCCCGGCGTGCGCCTGCGCTGGGTGCGGCATCCGCGGCAGGTGGGCCGTCCCGCCGCCATCCTGCTGCCCGGCACGAAAGCGACTCTCAGTGATCTCGACTGGCTGCGCACCATGGGATGGGACCGTGCCATCGAGGACGCTGTACGCCAGGGCACGCGCGTGGCGGGCGTGTGCGGCGGTTTTCAGATGCTGGGCACACTCATCCGTGACCCTGACGGCGTCGAGGCCGCCGCCGGTTCGTCGCGTCCTGGTCTGGGACTGTTGCCGGTGGAAACCGGTTTCTGTCAGGACAAGCAGACATCACAGGCTGTGCTGGTCACCGCGGGCGATAGCGGCGACTGTATCGAGGGGTACGAGATCCATGCCGGGGAGACGACCCGCGGTCAGCAGACCTCACCGTTCGGTCACATCGTCAGCCGCTCCGGAAATGCGGTCGATGTTGCCGACGGCGCCGTCGGGCACGACGGGGCGGTGTGGGGGACGTACCTGCACGGCCTCTTCCATCACGAGGGCTTCCGTCGGCGCTGGCTGACCGAACTGGGCTGGCGTCTGACGCACCAGGCGCCCTGCCTGACACCCGATTCCGAGTACGACCGCGTTGCCGACGCCCTGGAAGATGCCGTAGGCTGGCAGGCGTGGGAGCGGTTCTTGTTCCCACCGGGATGATCCATAGTTTCCCCGGGTGAACGATCAGCATCTCGACCCGAGGAGTTGGATGTGACCACGAAGCAGCAGTTGTCCTTCGCCCTGATCGCCTTTGTGGCGCTGTCCTGCGGACAGAACTACAGCGAAAAGCAAGTCGACGCCGCCCTGGTGGAAAAGAACCTGACACCCATCGGTGTCAGCGCCGCGGCGACGAAGGCGCCGACTGCCGTCAGAGCTCCCGTCGGCGGCGGGAATGCGGGCGCTGCGGATGTGCAACAGTGGCAGGGCGTTCTGACAGAAGTACCCGCCGGCTGGCAGGCGGAAAAGCCCACCAGCAGCATGCGCATCGCCCAGTACTCGGTACCCGCCGTTCACGGCGGTACGAGCGCCGGTCTTGCCGTCTTCGCCGGGAACATGGGCAGCGTCGACGACAACGTGGACCGTTGGATCGGCCAATTCAGCCAGGGGAAGGGCGGTGATTCGGGCGCCCAGGCAAGACGCTGGGTCCTGCAGAGTGATGGTGGCCTCGAAGCGACGCTGGTCGATGCCGCCGGCACGTACAGCGGTGGTATGAGTACGGGCGGAGGGGCCGTGGAGCAGTACCGTCTGCTGGGCGCCATCGTGCACACGGGGAGCACTTTCCTCTACCTCAAACTCACCGGCCCCGAGGTCGAAGTGGCAGAACTGAGCGAGTCCTTCGAGCAGATGGTTCGCAGTATGCGGGCCGGCTGAGCGCATGCAGCCCGTCACCTACCAGGCGCTGGAGGACGAGTTCGGTGACGTCGTCGGCAAGTCGCGGCGGGGTCAGGAGCTCTCCCATCGGGAGCTGTCCGCAACAACCGGGATCTCGGTCTCGGATCTGGAGGCTATCGAGGCCTATGAAGGCCGCACCGATGATGACGTCGTGCCGCGGCTGGCTCGGGACCTCGGTCTTCATCCCGACAAGCTGAAAGACAGCGCTTTGGCGGCGTTCTTTCCTACCGAACCGCACGCGGACGGCGAGAGATCATCCGGGCTCGAGGTACGGATGCTGGTTCTGGGTACCGACTTCCTGATGAACGGGTATCTGGCCATCTGTCGTCAGACGCGCCGCGCCGCGGTCATCGATCCCGGGTTCCAACCCGAGCGTATGCTGCAGGCTGCGGCACAGGCTGAGGCCGAAGTGGTCAGCGTATGGCTGACCCATGGCCACTACGATCATGTCGATGCCGTGAGCGACATCGTTGAGGCCACCGGGGCGGTAGCGGCCATCAGTGCCGCCGATCTCGAGTTGGCCGGCAACCGGGCACGGCACATGGCTGAGCGCCTGGTCCCGGGAGTGCATCTCAGCGTCGGCGAACAAGCCTTCCATGTGCAGGCCACGGGAGGGCACACACCGGGAGGCGTCTCCTTCGTACATGATGAGGGCGCCGCCTTCGTCGGTGATGCCCTGTTCGCCGGCTCCCTTGGGGGAACGAAACGGCGGGCCGATTACGCCGGGCAGAAGACAGCGGTAGCAGATGGGCTCCTGTCGCTACCGCCGTCAACGACGCTCTACCCCGGACACGGTCCGGCGACGACGGTGGCCGAAGAACGGGCGCACAACCCGTTCTTTCTCTAGAGCCGCGCGCGGCTCCTCTGTCAGTCGGAGGGCCGGGCATTCAGTGCCCAGTCGTACTCGTTGAACTCGACGGACGAACCGGCACCCGGGGTCAGGCGGCTGAGCAGATCGGCAGGGGCGTAGAGCTTCAGGTAGTCGATCAGCGTCGGAGTGCCATCTACCGGCGCCCGTGCTGTGGGGTACCACTTCACGAAATCCTCACCGTACCAGTCCAGGATTCGGGACAGATGCAGATGACCCTTCTCCCAGCGCACGTGGGCGGGATCGGCGGCGAAGCGGAGAGCCTGCCGGTCGAGGCGAGCGTCGAGATCGGCGCCGCCATAGGCGGTCCGATCGAGGGCGGGGCAGCTGGCAGCGCCGCAGTTGACGGCGAAGTGAATCCGAGGGTCGCGGAACTGCGGGCGGATGATGCGGTTTTCGATGTCGTCGAGACTCAGCGAATCGCCTCCGGCGACAAACCGCTGCTTCCGGAAGAAGCCGTCGAGGCCACCCTCTACGTCAGCGACACTGTGGATAGGCAAGGCGTCGATCACGCCACGCAAGACGAAGGCGTTGTAAGCGTTGATCCAGTAGGCCAGACGGTCGCGGCCGGTGGCGAAACGCTCGGGGCAGTTGCGTGGGCTGCAGGTTGCCAGGTCTGCCACGTAACGATCGAGCCTGTCGCGCTCGAGGGCGAGTCCCACGTAGTCGACCCCACCTGCCTCGTTCACCCGGCGAGTCAGAACGCTGTCGAGAAGGTCGTGATGGAAGGCAGCTGGCGCGGCAGAGACCGCCGCCGCAGTCAGGGATGCGGCACAGAGCCACAGAGACAGTCGTCCAAGGTCCATCGTCATTTCTCGCTCCGGGTGGGCGCGGGAGGGGCCACTCCTCCCGCACGACAATTCTGCGCCACTTCTGACGACGCCGCAATGCCGTTCAGGATCCTGCCTCCTCATGGCTGAATCCTCCCACGGCGGCACGATTCAACTGCGTGGCGTGCGCGAAGCCGGACTGGGCGGCATCGACCTGCGGATTCCCCTTCGTCGCCTCGTCTGCCTGGCCGGATCAGCGGGTGCCGGTGCACAGCTGCTCGCCGAACGAGTTCTGCTTGGGGAGAGTCGTCGCCGGTATCTTCTGTCCCTGAGTCCTTTCGAACGCGAGCGCATGGGCGGCATCGGTACGCAGGCGGCCGTCGACGGTATCGACGGTCTGCCGCCAGCCCAGCCACTGCCGCCGAAGGTTGCCAGCGACGCCACCGTGGCGTCACATCTGCATCTGGCTGGCGATCTCACCCGAGTCCTGCGATTGCGGTCCCGCGTGACATGCGGACACTGTGCCGGGCCCTGTCTCTCGTTCCACGAGGAGGATGTGATGCGGCTCGTGGACGAACGGTTTGCGGACGAATCGATCCTCGTAGTCGCACCGATGACCCTGGCGGCAGAAGCCATCCCCGGTGTCGTCGGCGAACTCGAGCGCGCCGGTTTTCGCCGACTTCGAGTCGATGGTCAGGTAGTCAGGATCGATGCTCTCGACCCGGGGGCGTCCTGGACGACAGATCAAGTTCTGCAGGTCGTCGTCGATCGTCTGTCGCCATCGGGGCGAACACGCAGTCGGCTGGGTGAAGCGGTACGAACGGCACGGGCGGTGGCTGGCGGACGTACGCTGCTGGTGACCGAAGCCGAGCACGCCTGGGTCGACTCGCGCCGTGCCTGCGTCGACTGTGGTCTTGCCTGCCAGGAGCCGGACTGGGACCGGATTGCCCGCGGCGATGCCAGTACGACGACAGTCCATGTGGACGGAATGCCCGTGGGTGATCTGGCCGGCAACCTGTGCCTGGGCGACCTGGCGGAGTTGACGGCAGGGGGGCGGGAGGCGGAAGCGCAGCGACTGTGTCGGGCCGGCGTCGTGTGTGAGGAGCTATCCCTTGATCACCTGCCTTTGTGGCGTCGTCTCGTCGACCTGTCCCACGGCGAGCGGTTGCTCCTCGGCATTGCCGCCGCCCGTGTGACGGGTCTGGCAGGCGTTCTCCACGTGGTGTTGTCGCCTCCCTCCGCTCTGGACGAACCTTCCCGTCGCCTCGTCTGCAGCGGACTGCGGTCTCTGGTCGAAGAGGGGGCGTCGGTGGTTGTTCTCGACGGCGGTGAGGAGACACACGAATGGGCAGATGACGTCATCCACATCGGTGAGATGGCAGAGCCCGAGAGACTGTCGCCGAGCCAGGTTTCCGACTCTGGTGTAAGCGAGGCAGAGCAACTCGTGATCGAGCCGCCAGCCGCGGGTGATGTGCCCGTCCCTGCCGGTAGAATCGTGCTGCCCCTGAGCCGGTTCGTCGCCGTGGGCGGGCCGACGGGTGCGGGAAAATCGCAACTGCTGCGACGAATACGGGAGGGTCTGAGTGGCGCGGGGCGTGATCTGCCACGTGTCCAGGCTCCGGCCGTTCGTCGTGTCATCGATCTGACGACCCTGGAGCGACGGAGTGATTCGCTGCTGGTGGAGACCTTCGGCGTCAGCAGGGATCTGGCGCGCTTATTCGCCGACGCTCCTGCCGCCCGTGAAGGCGGTCTCGGCACCGACCACTTCCTGCTGGAAAAGCCAGGTGGGCGTTGCGCCGCGTGCGAGGGGCAGGGGATGATCCGGCATGCCCTGGATCTGGTGGAGGATGTCGAGGTGACCTGCTCGCGCTGCGAGGGACGACGATTCCGTGATGAGGTACTGGCCACTACAGCGCACGGTGTCACCATCGCCGAGACGTTTGCCATGACGGTGGCCGAAGCCGAGGCCCACTTCGGGCGAGAGCGCCGTGTCAAGGAGAAGCTCAACGAAGCGGTGCGTTGCGGGCTGGGCGGCCGCAGGCTCGATACCAGGCATCATGATCTGGAGGAAGTGGAACGGCTGCTGGCACGGCTGACCCGACAGCAGGCGAGTGTCCGTCGCGGCGACCTGGTACTCATGGACAGGCCGCTGGCAGGTTGTGATGCGGCGTCGGTGGCGATGGTCACGAACGCGCTGCACAGGCTCGTGGCGAGCGGAGCGAGTGTGCTGGCAACCGACTCCACCGGCCGGTTGACGAAGACGAGTCAGGCGGGGACCATCGTCATCTGTGATCTGCCGCATCCCGCACACGCGTCGGTTTCTTGACGCTCTGAGACCTCACTTTATATTCATCATTCAGCTTGTCTTCTGGTAGTTTCCCGAGGGGTGAAATGACTCTCGTACACTCATTGCAGGACGCACGCATTTCCCACTTGGATCTCACCGGCTCCATCAGCATTCTCGGTGAAGTGCCTGTGGGTGAGGTGCTTTCCCGCATGCGCGACGAACGGGCCTCGGCGGCCCTTATCGAGGATAGTGACGGTCGGCTGATCGGGATTTTCACCGAACGCGACGTACTGCTCAAGATCGCCGACGATCCTGCCCGCCTGAGCGATCAGGTGCAGCAGCACATGACGGTCAATCCCCAGACCATCTCGCCGGATGATACGGCAGGGCACGCCGTGCACTTCATGAACGCCGGGCACTACCGCAACGTGCCTGTTCTCGACGCCGAAGGGCGGACCACCGGCAATCTGAGCCAGCACGCGGTTATTCGTTTCCTGACCGACCATTTTCCCCGTGAAGTCTACAACCTGCCTCCCGACCCCGAGAAAATCGCGCGTACCCGGGAGGGGGCCTGAGTGATCACACGCCCGAACCACAGGAGGAAAATGGATGGCCGAATCACCGGCCAGCGGCCAACCCGGCGTGTCTGACCAGGAGCGCGCCTCCAGCCGCAACGAGCAAGAGGCCGTCGTCATCCGTTTTTCCGGTGACTCAGGCGACGGCATGCAGCTTACCGGAGATCAGTTCACCAATACGTCGGCCATCCTTGGCAACGACGTCTCTACCTTCCCAGACTTTCCCGCCGAAATCCGAGCGCCCGTGGGAACCATCCCTGGCCTCTCCGGATTCCAGGTCAACTTTGCTGCCAACGACGTCTACACCTCTGGCGACGAGCCGCAGGTTCTGGTGGCGATGAACCCGGCAGCCCTGGCGGCCAATCTCGAAGATCTGCTGCCTGGTGGCGTCATCATCGTCAACGACGATGCCTTTACCCGCATCAACCTGCGCAAAGCCGGGTACGATGGGAATCCACTCGACGATCCCGACTCACTGCGCGGATTCGAGTTGCACCGCGTTTCACTGACGACACTGACTCGCGCCGCCCTCGAGGATATCGAGGAGATGACGACGCAGCAGAAGGACCTGTGCAAGAACGGGTTCGCTCTCGGGCTGGCCTTCTGGCTGTTCGATCGGCCTCTCGACAGCACGCTGACATTCTATGAGAAGAAGTTCGCCAAGCGGCCGCAGGTGGTGGAGGCGAATACTCGGGCCCTGAAGGCTGGTTATGCCTATGGTGAGACGACGGAGTCCTTCTCCGGTCGGATCACCGTACCCAGCCGTACCGAAGTGCCGCCAGGCACATACCGTCGCATCACCGGCAACGAGGCGATTGTCCTCGGCCTCGTGACGGCGGCACAGAAGGCGGACAAGCCGCTGTTCTACGGCAGCTACCCGATCACACCAGCCACACCCATCCTCGAAGGTCTTGCCGCACTCAAGCACTTTGATGTGCGCACCTTTCAGGCAGAAGATGAGATCGCTGCCATCGGCTCCATCATCGGCGGCGCTTTCGGCGGCGCCCTGGCGGCCACAGCATCGAGTGGCCCGGGCGTAGCTCTCAAGAGCGAAGGCATCGGCCTGGCCGTCGTGCTCGAATTGCCCATGGTCATCGTCAACGTCCAGCGTGGCGGTCCCAGCACGGGTCTGCCTACCAAGACCGAACAGGCTGACCTGCTCGAGATGTTTTTCGGGCGCAACGGGGAGTGTCCCGTACCTATCGTTGCCGCCGCCACGTCAGCCGACTGCTTCGACATGGCGATTGAGGCGTGCCGCATCGCCCTGCGATCCATGACCCCGGTGTACCTGCTGACCGATGGTTACGTTGCCAACAGCTCCGAGCCCTGGCAGATCCCTGAGGTCGATGCGATCCTGCCGATCGAGATCGAATACCGTACCGATCCAGATGGCTACCAACCCTATATGCGTGACCCGGAAACCCTCGCAAGGCCATGGGTCATACCGGGCACACCCGGCCTCGAACACCGGATCGGCGGACTCGGCAAGCAGGATGGCAGCGGCAATGTGTCCTACGATCCGCTGGACAACGAGCACATGATCAAGCTGCGGGCGGAAAAGGTCGCCCGCATCGCCGATTTCATTCCGGAACTCGAAGTCAACGGTCCAGAGCAGGGCGATCTGCTCGTCGTCGGTTGGGGCGGGACATACGGCGCCATCCGCGCTGCGGTGGAACAGATGCAGCAGGAGGGCCGGTCCGTGGCCAGCGTCCATCTACGGCACCTCAATCCCTTTCCACGAAACCTCGGCAACGTGTTGGGGCGGTACCGGCAAGTGCTGGTGCCCGAACTGAATCTGGGTCAGCTGTCCCTGCTGTTGCAGGCGAGTTTTCCGATCCGCGTGGTGCAACTGAACAAAGTCCAGGGGAAACCATTCAAGATCCGTGAGATCGCCGACAAGATTCGTGCCATCCTTGACTGAGACACAGGCAGAACAGACTCGATGACGCAGACCGCCGAAAGCACTCTGACCCGCAAGGATTTCGTTTCCAACCAGGAGGTCCGCTGGTGCCCGGGCTGCGGTGACTACGCGATCCTGGCGCAGATGCAGAAGGTATTACCCGAGATCGGCGTGCCACGAGAACAGGTCGTGTTCGTTTCCGGTATCGGCTGTTCGAGCCGGTTTCCGTACTATATGAACACCTTCGGGATTCACTCGATCCATGGTCGCGCGCCGACCATCGCCACCGGTCTGAAGTCGGTGAATCCCGATCTTTCCGTCTGGGTGATCACCGGCGACGGAGACGGACTCTCCATCGGTGGCAATCACCTGATTCACTGCATCCGCCGCAACGTGGATGTGAAGATCATTCTCTTCAACAACCGGATCTACGGCCTGACAAAGGGTCAGTATTCACCCACATCACTGGGTGGACATCGAACCAAGTCTTCGCCCATGGGCTCCATCGACTATCCGCTCAATCCGATTTCCGTTGCCATCGGCGCCGAGGCAACCTTCGTCGCCCGCACTCAGGACACCAACACCAAGCACCTGCAGCAGGTTTTGCGGCGAGCGGCGGCGCACAAGGGCACGGCCTTTGTCGAGATCTTTCAGCACTGCGTGGTCTACAACCCGACGGCCTGGGATCACACGAGCAAGTCCGATGTTCGCGATGACAACACCTTGTTTCTCGAGGATGGTGAGCCGCTCATTTACGGCAAGGATCGGGACAAGGGAGTTCGCGTGGACGGCATGATACCAGAGGTCGTGGCCCTCGGGAACGGCGTCGGCGAGGCAGACCTTGCCGTGCACCGCGAGGACATGGACAACACGAGTTACGCGTATATGCTCAGCCGCATGTTGCACCCTGAGTTCCCCCAGCCCTTCGGCATTCTGCGCTCCGTCGACCGGCCATCGTACACCGACATGCTGGTGGCCCAGGTAGAGGAGGCTCGCTCGCAGAGCGCGCCGGATCTTTCAGCGTTGTTGCACAGCAGTGATACGTGGGTTGTCGAGTAGGGTGAAAGCAGGAGACGATGGAGTCTAGTACAGGCGGAATCAACGACGAGGTTCTGTGTCACACATGCGGCCATGGCAACATGGCGGGAGCCGATGTCTGCGAAGAGTGCGGGCAGAGCATTGTCGCCGACTCGGTGGATCCCACCGAGGGCGACTCCACAGCGCTGTCCGAGCCGCTGTTGCGCCTCAATCCGCGCCAGCCGGAGAAGGTTGACCGGAACGCCACTCTCGGGGAGGCCGTAGCACGGCTGAAGGGGCACAACGTCGGTTGCGTACTCATCACCGATCATGGCGAACTCACCGGCATCTTCACCGAGCGCGATGTACTCTACCGGGTCGCGGGTCTGATCGAGAATCTTGACAGCGTCCCCGTGGAAAGCCTGATGACGCCGCAGCCGACGGCGCTCAAGCCTTCCGATCCGATCAACCGAGCCCTGCATCTGATGGCGATCCATGGCTTCCGCCACGTGCCTCTCGTCGACGATGACGGTTGTCCCGTGGGCATCGTCTCACTGCGGGACATCGTCGGCTTCATGGAAGAGCACTTCGCGCGGCCAGAGTCCGACTGATGCGTGCCCTGCTGGTTGCGGGTGTCCTGCTGGCGGTTGGGCTCCCCCTGGCCGCCGACCTGCCGGCCGAAGATCTGGCGTTGCCGCGCCAGGTGAGCGAAGGTTCCTGGCTCGAGATGCGCCTGGAGGTCCTCGGCCTGGCGCTCAGCTATCCGGCATATCGGGTGTCGGTATCCCTCACGGACAGCAATCAGGTGGGCTTCGAGTTCTGGATCAGCACACCGATGGCGAAGCATCTGTCGGAGGCAGGCAGGAAAGAGACCGAGCGGGTCCTGGCCTACCATGCGGAAGGCATCCAGAAGCGTGTCGGTGATCTGCTGCGTTCAGAGTTTCCAGTGCTGTGGCCCCGATATGACGGGCGACATGACTTTGTCGGCGAGTTCCTGACGCCGGGGGCGGAACTGGACGATCCCCCCGAGCGCTGGGCGCTCTGGCGCGAGGATGCTCTCGAATGGAGTTGGCGCCCCTGATTACCGGCGGCCCGGCCTACTCCGTGTCGTGCAGCAGGCCGATTCCCTCCAGCGATTCCTCAAGGGTGATCGTCTTGTCGATTACCTCCTCTTCGGTGGTGATGATCCAGCCCTCCACCTGACGTCCGAGGACGGTGATCGTCTTCGGTACGGCCTCGATCACTTCCTTCTTCTCGGCGTGGCGTTTGCGGTCGACGCAGAAGAAGGTATGCCTGCGAGTAACCCCCTTCTCGATGATTTCCGGCTCGCGTCTGCGCGGGGGAGTGTTCTCTTCTGCCGCCATCCTCTGGTCCTCCGTTGGTTGATCAGGTCGGAGTTCGGTAGCTCTTCACCGTGTCGACAAGTCGAACGACGCTGTCGTAGGGCGTGTCGGGATGAACGCCATGTCCCAGATTGAAGATATGGGGATGACCGTCCGTCTTCTGCAACAGCTGGCGGGCGCCGGTCTCGACACGATCCGGGTCGGCGAACAGGCCGAGAGGATCGAAGTTTCCCTGTACCGGGCGTCCGGGGTTGCGGGCGAAGAGATCGTTCAGGTCGGTACGCCAGTCGACACTGAGCACGTCGGCGCCGATCTGGTCCAGGACGCCGACCAGGTGTGCGGCGTCGTTGGCGTAGTAGATCGTCGGTACACCAAGCGTGGACAGATGCTGGAAGATCCGCTGCAGCCGGGGCAGGGCGATGGCGACGAAGTCAGCCAGTGACAGGGCCCCGATCCAGGTGTCAAACAGCTGCAGCGCCTGGGCACCGGCCCGAACCTGCATGGACAGGTAGTCGATGGCAACGTCGGTGAGTTTGTCAATCAGAGCCAGGGCAGTGTCCGGATCGGTATGCAGCAGTCGACGCAGGCCGGTGAACTCACGTCCCCGGGCTCCGGTTTCGGCCATGTAGGTGGCCAGTGTCAACGGGGCCCCGGCGAAGCCGATGAGAGGCACCGATTCCGGAAGTTGACTGCGAATGCGACCGATCGTCTCGGCTACATAGGCGAGCTCGGACTCGGAGTCGAAGACGTGCAGCCGGGCGACATCATCCGGGCCAGAGACATAGTACTCGAGCACTGGTCCCGGGTTGAAGGTGACCTGACAGCCCATGGGATCGACGGGCGTAAAGATGTCGGCAAAGAGAATGGCGGCATCGACGCCGAGCATCTCTACGGGCATGAGGGTTACCTGCGTGGCGATCTCCGGCTCGCGGAACATGCGCTCGATGCTGCCCACCTGATCCTTCAGCTGCCGGTAGGGAGCCAGAATCCGCCCTGCCTGGCGCATGAGCCAGATGGGCCGCCGAGGCGTGACCTGGCCACGGCAAGCGGCCAGGAACAGAGGCTCCTCTGTCATCTTACCAGTTGGGAGTAACGCCGAGGGACTGGTGCCGAGTGACCCGCGACAGGTCGCGGACGCGGATCCCCTCATCCGGGAAGTAGACACACACGAAGTCGTTCTTGGCCGGCGATGAGGATGTCCAGTCGAGAGAGGCGCGCTGCAGATGCTGACCGAGAACCAGTTCACCGACGACCAGATCGTAGATCGCTTCCACCATGGTACGACGCCGTATGAGGTGCGACGGGATCGCCAACGAACCTGTCAGGAAGCGCAGGTACTGGTTCTGCTGCATGTAGTTCTTGGACAGACTCTCACGGGGTGATTCGGTGGTGATCAGGGCCCACCCTGGCTCCGGGACCTCGGTAGACATCATGCTGTCATTGCGATAGCGCATCAGGTCCCGTATGTCGCCGAAGAGTCCCGTGTACCGAGTGGCCATGTTCTTCACCGTCATCGGCAACGTGCCGCCGCTGGCAGGATCTGTGCCTCGTGTCAATCGGGGGATGAGGATGTACTGTTTCTCCGCCGACTTCTGTGCCCGCAGGGCGGCCACGACCGGGTCGCTGAGACGGGCACGAAGTTTCTGCTCCAGGAAGCTGCGATCGGCCGCAGAGACGGTGATGTCGAGGCCTGCGGCGGCATCGTCAACGCTGATGGCGTGGGCGAAAATGGAGTAGAGAGTAGGAGCTGCCGACCCGGCTGGAGGTCCGAGGGAGGCATCCCGGGTCTTGTCCTCCACGGAGTGTTCCGTCCCCGTCGGTGTTCCGGCGCCGAAGGGATCGTCGCCGGCGTCTGACGGGCGTTCGAGGGAGGCGTCACGGGTCTTGTCCTCGACGGGTTGTTCCGTCCCCGTGGGTGTTCCGGCACTGAACAGGTCGTCGCCGCCGCCGTCCGGCGGGACCTCGAGAGAGCCACTGCGGGATTTGTCTTCGACGGGTTGTTCGGTTCCCGTGGGCGTTCCGGCGCTGAACAGGTCGTCGCCGCCGGCGCCATCCGACGGGCCTTCCAAGGAGCCGTTGCGGGTCTTGTCCTCGACGGGCTGCTGTGTCCCCGTGGGCGTTCCGGCGCTGAACAGGTCGTCGCCGCCGGCGCCATCCGACGGACCTTCCAAGGAGCCGTTGCGGGTCTTGTCCTCGACGGGCTGCTGTGTCCCCGTGGGCGTGCCGGCGCCGAACAGATCGTCGCTGTCACCGCCATCCGACGGACCTTCCAAGGAGCCGTGGCGTGATTTGTCTTCGACGGGTCTTGCCGTCCCCGTAGGCGTACCGGCGAGAGGGCCGGAGTCATCGTCGGCAGGTGTATCTCTGCCGAAGTCGACATGGAGCTCGTTTGCCGGCATGTCTGAACCGAAGTCGACGGTCTGACCTTCCTCTTCATCGCCGCTCGGATTGAAGACGACGGCGCCATCTTCATACGCGGGAAGGTGGGGAGTGTCACTGGTCGGTGAGACTCCGGCGTCGATGGGTTCTTCATCCTCTTCGAGAAACAGGCTGTCAGCGTCGTCGGTGACGGTGTCACCCGGATCGGCATCCGGAGGCAGTACGACATCCTCGTACTCGGCGGCGGCGACTTTATCAACCGGTTCATCGAGGTCGGCAACCAGGTGGCTGTGCCGTTCCAGGATTTCGTCTATGCGGTCGGCCACATGGCCGTTGATCTTGAAGCGGTTGCGGGCGTGATGGAAGGCGACGATGGCGGCACGCAGGTCGTCGCCCTCAAGGGTGCTTTCGATCTGCTCGAAGGGCTCGATGAGGGCGTCCGCCCAATGGGCTGCAAGCAGCCGGTCGCCGGCTCGTTCGATGTGATCCTCGAGGGACTGGGTCTCGGAACGGAGTTGTTGGGCGATTTCGTCCACGACGTGGCTTCAGTCCGGCAGGCGTTGATCGAAGACGATGGCGGGCAGAACGCCCGGCCAGCGCGGCTTGCCGGGGCGCCAGTGGGGGAGGCCACGCTTTCCGGAGATGCGAATCTGTCCATCCCGGTAGTACACGTGTACCTGCTTCTTTGCCGGCTCGTCCTTCTGCTGATAGGTCGTCCGGGTGAGACTGTTGCAGCCGTCGAAGAAAAGCGTGTCCATGACGCCATCGACGATGGCACGATCGTAGACATCCTCAAGGACGGATTTCTGGCGCAGGGCCTCGGCCGGTAGTTCGTTGGCCCGGGCGTACATCACCAGGCGGATCTTTGGCTGCTTGAAAGTGCAGTTCAGGTATTGCCTGTCGAGCAGGGCCCAGTGTCCCTCGGGGAAGGACTCCCGGTAGAACGGCAGGCCTGAGTACCAGAGAGAGCGATCGGAGGAGCCGACGAACCTGGTGGGCAGACAGTCCTTCAGCGTGCTGATCGTGCACGCCGTGTCCCCCTCACCATCGGCGTTCGGCAGGCGCGGCGTGCGGTAGACAAGGACGTAGTCCCGCAGGGCCTGCCGCAGTGGGCCGAGCTGCTCCTGCCGAGCATGGTGGCCGAAACGCTCGATCTGCATAAGCCCTTCCCATACTCGTTCCCGCCGCCCTTCAGCAAGTTCGATCTCGTCGTCGGGCAGGGGGGCGCCGACGACGTCGCCGAGCCGATCCAGATCGATGAAGCGCTGACCGAGGACGAGCCGCAGTCGTTCGGAGACGGGACGATCAAGAAACGCGGTGCGGCCTGGCCGCTTGTTCGCGTGCCCTCCATCGTCGTCGGCTTCCGACTCGGAAAGGCTGTCGTCCTCCTCGTCCTCCTCGTCCTCGGTGAACAGTTTGCGGTCGCGCTTGACGACGGCGAGCTCGGTCTGCAGTTCGGTCATCAGTGTCACATCGACGGACTCTCCGAGTTCCTGACTGGCATCCTCGACGCTGGCGATATCTCCGGCGATTTCGTCGCGCAACTCCTCCATCTGGTCCCGTTTCTCGATGATGCGACCCACGGGATTGAGCAGATGTCGAAGGGCGACGAGGCGATCGACATATGGTTTGACGGACAGGGCGAGCTGATGTCCGAGCTGGGGATCCTCGATTTCGTCGTCATCGTCACTCTCCGCCAGGCTCGTGATGCGACGGGCCAGAGACAGGACGCGCCCGTGCAGGTCTTCGCCTTCCTCCGGGGAGTTGAGCTCTGGCTCCGTCAGGGCCTGCGTGTCGTCAAGGGTTGCCATCACATATCACTTCCCCGGTTCGACCATCCATTCGGGAAGGGTGATCCGGTAGCGGTACACGTCGTCCTGTGGCTGGATGATGACCGGCCCGTCGGCGGCGCTGGCAGTGAGGGACTCGGGCTTGTCCAATTCGTCTCGATAGGCGAGTACGCGAAGGGGCGGCATGCGCCGATCCGGCCACAGTTCAGCGGGGTTGATCTCGATCGTATCCGTACAATCGAAAAGGTATACATCGATCACCCAGTCCTCATGCGTCAGTACAGCGGCTCCGGTGAGCGTCAGCGCCCCCTGTGTGAGACGCTGACCACGAGTATCGCAATACGTGTACTCATCGCAGGCCGAATAGTCAACGCGCCCCGATCCGGTGTCGGCACTGTAGACGAGCAGGTCACCGGGACCACGCGCGAGAAATGACCCGGGTGGCAGTCGGAACTGGGTGTCCTCATCGACTTCGATGGTCCAGTCCTCGTCGGCGGAGCCGTTGACGTGCAACTGCAGACCGTTGCGGTAGGTGACACGGACCTGGCTCAGTTCGTGCGCCCCCGCGACCAGGGCTTCGGTCGTCTCCAGCAGGTTGCCACCGCGCTGGTAGTGGATGGCCTCGACGGCGACGCCGAGATAGTGGGGCTGGAGTCGACGCAGCAGGTAGTAGGTCTTGGCCACCGCCGGCAGTCCCCATTGCTCGAGGTCGGGAAGCATACCGGCGTGGCCGAACGCCAGGGTAGCGGCGATGTAGCGATCCAGCCAACAGCTGCGGCTGTCGCGTTCCGCTTCCGGGATCTCGACACCGAAGTACTCCTCCGGTGTGCCGACTCCCGCGTTGACCTGAGACTGACGAAACTGTCCGAGGGCAAAGTCGACGAGTAGAGGCTGCTCGGCGGGTCGGTTGCCGCTCATCCTGGCCACACCGCCGCTGAGCAGGCCGTTGTGCAGCCAGTGGCTGCCGCCGTTGGCGATGACGGGCACGCCACTGCCGGCAGACAGCGACGCCAGAAGGGCCTGCTCGGCACGCAGCGTGGCTGCGAAGCTGGCTGGCGCTGCGGCACGGGAATCACAATCCACACGTTCCCATGGCGGCATCTCGGCGTGGTCGCCGAGGAAGATATATCCCGCCCCGTACTCATTGACCAGGCGTTCCACGCGGCTTCCGGCGATGTCTGCCGTGCGACTGGGTTTGAGCAGGTATCGACCCGGTCCGGTGATCTCGAACTCGCCCTCAGAGTCGAAGGCCACGCTGTCAGAGGACCAGGCCGCATCATGGGGCGTGATGTTGCGGAAGGAGGCATGCAGACCGTACTCGTATCCGAGATCCTTGACCGCGTCGAGGTACTCGTGGAAGGCGTCGTCACCGCCCTTGGATTGGGCGCCTACGGTATCCAGAGCCGGCGCCCCCCCTGTGCCGTCGTGCCAGGTGGTCTCAGGGTGGAGGATGAGAAGGTCCTCGAGGCCGGCCTGACGAAACATTCGGAGTCGCTCGTAGGCCTCGACGTAGGCCTCCTCGCCGGCGGCCATCTCAGGCAGCCGGCACCACACCATGTCAGGAGACAGGGACAAAGGCTGATGCTCGCCGATCTCTGGCTGCGCCGGCAGCACCTCCTCAAACCGACGGGACACGGTCAGTACCCAGCGCTCTCGCAGGGCGTTGCGCCGTTCTCCAGAGATCGATGCGTAACGGCAGCCGCCATTGAGGTGCAGAACCTGGTCATCGCTGCCGGGAACACCGTGCATCGATGCCGCTGCCGAGTGATACCAGTCGAGCAGACTGGAGATGAAGACACCGGACGTGGACAGGATGACGGGCTGTTCTTCACCGAAGCTGAAGTACGGCACCCTGACCGGTCGGGGGTGGATCGCACCGGAGACATAACCGAGCTCGATGCCGGCTGCCTTGTCGCCGCCGCCTTCCAGTTCGACGATCAGAGACTTGCCCTCGATGCGCAAGCGGAAGAGAAAGTCAGCCAGTTCACTGCCACGGCGGAACTGCCAGCGCGCCTCTATGGCCTCGCCGACCTGGTCGCTGGAGACGAAGTGGCGTTCGATCTCTTCATCGGCAGCCGACCACTCCTGGCCCCCCATCACGACCCTGATGCCACCGTCCTCTGCCAGCTTGATGGCATCGGCATTGTTGATCTCGACTTCGATGTCTGACAGATTCCCCTCGATCGGGGTGTAGACGTAGCGGACCACCGCCGACAGGGAGCGTGCTTCGAGGATGAAGGAGATCCCGTCTTTCTCAATCGAGTTGGTCACCTCCTCGTCCGTGAACGGCAATATGGATGGCGATTCGCCGTATGGGTGTGGCAGGGCGACCGGTGATTCTGTTGACGGCGCGGCATCCTCGAAGGCGATCTCGTGGATGATGAATTCGGCGGACTCCTCGTGGAACAGACCGCGGGCGATGAGCCCGACGACGCTGCTGCCGCCGGGCAAGGCGTGGCGCAACAGGTGCCTGCCGGTGAAGTCGAGTGGTCCCAGGCGAAGTTCCTGGCCGCTGCCGAGCTGTGCCACCAGCTCGCCAACATGCTCCGCGTCAACCGCGCTGGCGGACTCGACGGTTACCTGCAGGGCGATGGCCTCCGGGGGAGCCTGGATCGGTGTGGGCGCAGTGACGACGGCATCACCGGCGCCGGTACAGCCGATAACGAGCAGGCCCTCGTCGCTGGGGCCGGCCTCCCCAGCGAGTCCCTCGCGGAACTCGACCTGCCAGGCGGCGAGATCGGGAAGGGTGCTTGTTCGGGGATCGGAGTCGGGCCCCGTCGAGAGGGCGGTACCGGAGATCATCTCCGATTCCACCTCCTCGCCAACTTGGGAAACGGTCATAACATCCTCTGAATTCGGGAGTTCCGCGAACTGTATATTTCAGTTATATAGAGACCGAAGAAGATAGCCGGTCACCGGGTGAGTGTCAAGATGAGACGCCTCGCTCCCGGTTCCGGTTCGACAATCCGTAACCAGCTGTAAAACCGACAGATAGATCATGGAAGACAGACACTGCGACAGTCTCGTAATCGGTGGCGGGGCGGCGGGCATGATGGCCGCGATCCAGGCGGCCGAGACAGGGGGAACCGTCGTCCTGCTCGAGGCGGGTCGAGAGCTTGGACGGAAGGTTCTGCTCTCCGGCAACGGCCGCTGTAACCTGCTCAATGTCGACGGCGATGACCCCACCCACTACCACGGGGAGCGACCTCGTTTCGTGCGTCCCTCGCTGGCAGCATTTCCAGTGCAGGAGGCCCTCGGTTTCTTCCACGACCTGGGCATCGAAACCAAAGAGGAAAAGCGGGGTCGTCTGTTCCCGCGCTCCGATCAGGCGCGATCCGTCGTCAGCCTCCTCGCCGATCGTCTGGCAGTCCTTGGCGTCGATGTGTGCCTCGACGTCCGGGTCGATCAGTTGCGTCGCGGCGAAGAAGGTGGCTTCCGCGTCGTGGGCTCCGATGGCATCCGACGAAAGGCGGAACACGTGATCGCCTGTTCCGGGGGGCTCAGCGTGCCGAAGCTGGGCGCGGACGACAGTGGCATCGCTCTCGTCGAAGGTCTGGGGCACACGCGCACCGCCCTGTACCCGGGTCTCGTCGCCCTCGAGAGCGAGGATCGGTGGGTGCGGCGGATGCAGGGCGTCAAGACCTGGGCCAGGGTGCAGGCGGGTCCCGGCCATGCCATCGTATCCGACACGGACGACCTGCTGTTCACCAAGTATGGACTGTCCGGGTTCACGATCCTCAATCTCAGCGCCCGGATCGTTCCGCATCTGCGGCAGAGCGGCCCTCTCGATCTGACGGTCAGCTTGTTGCCCGAACTCTCCGCCGAAGAGGCGGGCGAGCTGCTGCAGGCCCGTTGGGACCGTCACCCGCACCGGGACCTGGACTTGAGCCTTGCAGGGCTGCTGCACGCCAAGATCGCCGCCGCCCTGCTCAACAAGGCGGGCCTCGACGCGTCCGCACCTGCTGGTGGCGTGTCGAAGCGACAACGCTGGGAGCTGGCCTGCCTGCTCACGGCCTGGCCCATCCGCGTGACGGGGCCTCGCGACTTTGATTACGCCGAAGTGATGATCGGTGGTGTGCGCACCGACGAAATAGATCCGCACACAATGGAGTCCTACGTCGCGCCAGGACTCTACTTTGCCGGTGAGATGGTCGACGTACACGGCGACCTGGGGGGGTACAACCTCCAGTGGGCGTGGTCGAGTGGTGCCTGTGCCGGTCGTCACGCGGCGGCGCGTTGACATCACACGTGAGCCCCAGTACGCTAGCCGGATGAGCTGTCAACAGACCCATGAAGGGGCGGTGGCCGGTATTCTGCTCGCAGCCGGGAGGTCGCGTCGGATGGGTCGGCCCAAGCAGTTGTTGCGTCTGGCCGGATCCGACACCGTCGTGGAAACTGTCGCCGGACGCATACGCCCTCTGGTGGACCGTCTCGTCGTCGTCGTCGGCCACGTAGGCGGCCAGGTGGCGTCCATGCTCGCCGATCTCGACATCACTCTTGCCATCAATGACGACGTCGACCGTGGCATGCTTTCGTCGGTACAGGTCGGTGTGCGGGCAGTGGATCCGACGTTTTGTGGATACCTCATCTGTCTCGGAGACCAGCCGTCGTTGCGGGTGCCGGTGATCGAGGCAGTGCTGGGCGGCGCCCGGCAGGGGGCCGGTATCGTCATTCCCACCTTTCATGGCAAGAGAGGGCATCCCGTCTTCATCCATCGTCGGTATCGAGATCACATGCTCGGACTTGATCCCGAGACGACGGGCCTCCACACGGTAACTCGGGGCCATGCAGACGACACGCTGGAGATCGGCCTCGACGAGGCCGTGATCCTCGATGACATGGATACGCCTTCAGATTATGCCCGTGAACTCGAACGGGCGTCCGAGGATGTGAGGGGCTGATGGATGATGTCATCGCCGCCGCGGCGGCTCTGGCCCGGGGCGAACTCGCAGTGTTGTGCTCTCTGGTCGAGAGCAGCGGTTCGATTCCGATGAGCGAGCGGGCCAAGATGTTGGTGCGGTCGGATGGCAGCGTTCTGGGCACCATCGGGGGAGGCTGTCTCGAAGCCGAGATTCTCGCCGTTGCTGGTGACGTGCTCCGCAGTGGCCACGCCGAGACCTTTTCGTACACGATGACGGAGAAGCAGGCCGGAGAGCACGGGCTCAACTGTGGTGGCACCGTGCGGATTCACAGCGAACGAGTCGACGGCGATGCCGCTGAGATGTATGCCGAAATCACCGCCGCGAGGCAGGCACGGACCTCCTGCGTTCTGGTGACAGAACTGGGAGGGAGTCGGGTCCTGTGCAGCCCCGAGGGTCTGCTCCGTGGCACACTCGGGCCGGAACTCGATGTGGCGGTGCGGCCGTGGGTGATGGAATCTCTGGCGGTCGGTCGGCCGCAATTGCACAGCATCGATTATGGCTCCGAGGCCGCCTCCCGTGAGGTCTTTGTCGAGTCCTTCACACCCCCCCCTCTGCTCTACGTCTTCGGCGGTGGGCACGTGGGTGGGCAGATCGCCAGGCTCGCCAACAACGTCGGCTTCCACGTCGTCGTCGTCGACGACCGACCCTACTTCGCCAACGCCGATCGTCATCCCGATGCGGACGAGTGTATCGCCGATGACGTGGACGCCGTTTTCGAGCGCATCCCGATCGACGAGCAGACGTACATCGTCGCCGCCACCCGCGGACACAGCTATGACGAGATCGTCGTCGAACACGCCATTCGTACGCCGGCGCGTTACGTCGGCATGCTCGGCAGCGAGCGCAAGAAGCTCCTTCTGTGGAATCGGATCGAAGCCCGCGGTGGCAGTCGTACCGACCTCGACGAAGTCTATGCCCCCGTGGGGCTCAACCTCGGCGCGGATACGCCGGAGGAAATCGCCGTGTGTGTTGTGGGTGAGATGATCCAGGTGCGTCGGGGCAACAAGAAGACCTGGAAGACGAAGCGCGTTCAGACGACCGCTACGGGCGCCGCCGCATGACTGACGACGGGCTGCGCTACGCAGTCGCTGCCTGCCAGGTCGATCAGCCCAACCCCGAGGACCGGACGCAGATCGGCCGCAATACGGCCCGCATGCTGGAGATGGTCGACATGGCCGTCGAGGGGTATGCGCCATTCTGGGACGTGCGACTGCTCGTATTTCCTGAGTTCGGCCATGCCGCCCCCGTCTACCCGACCGCGAAGGGTCTTCTCACCAAACTGACGATTCCGATTCCCAATGAGCACACCGAGAAGTACACGGCCAAGGCGCGCGCCCTTGGCGTCTACATCCAGACGGGAACCTTCCTGGAAGAGGATCCCAAGTGGCCGGGACATGTGTTCAATACCACGTGCCTCATCGGTCCTGAGGGTATTCTCAGCCGGTATCGCAAGGTGAATCCCTGGTTGCCATGGGAGGTGCACACCAGTCCGCACGATCTGCCTGACTATGATGAGGAGCTGTTCCCGGTGGCTTCCACGCCGATCGGCAACATCGGCACGGCCGTCTGTTACGACTGGCTGTTTCCGGAGGCCCTGCGGCAGTTGACGGCCAATGGCGCCGAAATCCTGCTTCGGGTCTCCGCTTATATGGATCCCTGGGGGGCCACCGAACCGATGGACTGGTGGACTGTCGTCAACCGATGTCGCGCGTTGGAGAATACGGCCTATGTTGTGGCTGCCAACCAGGGTGCATCACTCAAGCACTACGCACCCTTCTCGTGGCCGGGAGGCAGCATGGTGGTGGATTTCGACGGCCGAATGCTGGCTCAGGCCGACCCCGGTCCCGGAGAGAAGATCGTCGTGGCGCCCATCGATGTGGGCAGCCTGCGCCACGAGCGGGAACGCCGGCGGGGACACGATATGCGCCGGCATCTGCGCACCGAGGCCTATCCCGTGTACAGCCGCGCCATATTCCCTCCGGGGACCCGCCCGGGGGAGATCTCCCGGGCTCTTGATCGCCAGCCGGAGGCCGATTAAACGCCGCGGCGGTCTGCGTCGTCCAAGGAGTAGTCTGTCATCGCCTCCCGGGGCTTTGACCCAACCCAGCGGACGCTCATGACCCTCGCGCTGAAACCGAGACCCATGTCCCACGACCGGACCGACCCCGAGGCGGCGCTGCTGGCGCGTCTGCGGGCGGGGGATGACACGGCCTTTGACGAACTCGTGCGACGCCACCAGGAGCCCCTGGTCCGCTTCGCTCAGCGTCTCGTCGGTGATGTGGACGAGGCCAGCGACGTGGCCCAGGAGACGTTCATTCGCGCCTTTGAGCGAATCGCTGATTTCAGGGGCGGTTCAACGCTCTACACCTGGCTCTACCGTATCGCCTACAATCAAGCCATCAGCCTGTTGCGGCGTCGACGGGTGCGCCGGTTCTTCCGCCTCGACCAGGAGGAAGAGCTACCCGCGGGCGTGGAACTGCAGCTGGTGAGTGGGGACGATGCCGCCGCTCAGATCGAACAGGCGGAAATCCTCGAGCGTATCGATGCCGCAGTTCAGCAGCTGCCCCCGAGGCAACGCGGGATCTTCGTCATGCGACACTATGAGGGAATGAGTCACGCCCAGATCGCCCAGGTTGTGGGGCGCTCGGAAGGTGCGATCCGGGCCGGCTATTTCCACGCCGTGCGCAAGTTGCGTGATGCTGCCCGACAGGCCGGTCTGCTCGAAGAGGGGGAAACGTCGTGAACTCACATCCTTCAGATGATGAACTGCTCGCCCTGATCGATGGTGGTGCGAAGGGCGATCGCGCCCGGGAACACCTGTCATCCTGTGCCCGGTGCGGTGAACGTCACGCCGAGTTCGAAGCCACTCTGGCGCTGGCAGGACGGGTGCCAGAACCGGAATGGACGGCGCTCCAGGGCGAAGCCTTCGTGCAGAGCACGCACCGTCGCCTGTGGTCTAGTCGCCCTTCTCCCGATCGGCGTGTCTGGCAGCCCGCTCTCGGGGGGGCGCTGCTCACCGGCGCCGTGGCGGCCGTTCTGGTTCTGCTGATGATGCCGGGAGACTCGCCGCCAGCCCTCGCCCAGACACAGGCCACGGCGCCTCTCGTCGATACGGAATTGGCCGCCGAGGAGGAACTTGGAGACGAGCAACTGATGGAGATGATCGAAACGTACCTGGTCGAAACGGCGTCAGCTGACGAACTCCTGCTGGAGCTCGACGAGCTGTCCGACGATGAATACTATGCACTGCTGGAAGAGTAGCCTGAGAGAGAGGGAGGGACAGTCATGCAAGGGTGTCCGCAGTACCGGCGTGGGGTGATGTGGGGGCTTGTCGCCCTTGTGGCGGTGGCTTGGGGGATACCGCCGGGCGCCGCCATCGCGCAGGGGCCGGGGTTCGAAGGCAAAGGGGACCGGAAGCAGCACTTTGAACTGCTGCACATGTGGCGACTCGTCGACGAACTCGAGATCGACGAAGAGCAGGCGATGCGTGTGTTTCCGGCCTTTCGCAGACACAAGGTCCAGCGAGATTCGCTCGAGCGGCGTCACCGGGTGCTGCTGGCTGTCATAAAGCGCCAGTTGGCCGAGGATACCGAGGACGACGCACTGCTGGCATCGATGCGCAAGGTCAGTGCGGCGGGCGACGAGATCGAGGACGCGAAGAAGGCCTTTCAGACAGACCTGGCGAGGCTTCTGTCGGCACGACAGCAGGCGAAGCTGCTGCTGTTCGAGATGACTTTCCGCACAGATCTGGTGGATCTCGTGCGTCGCTCCCGCGGAGCTGGTGGCGAAGGCCCGCCGCGGCACGAGGGTATGCCAGGGCGCGGTGGTGTCCCCGGCCGGCGCCGGGGCGAGTGAAGAGGTACTCGGGCCGACAGATCACTCGGACCCTGAGGAAATACGACACCAAGGAAGTGGACGTCGTCGTTGACGATGCCCTGCAGCTCTCCATGGTCGAGACGGCGGACGCCTACGCCCTGCTGGATCGGCTCATAGAGCAGGAGGAAGGCACAGGCCCCGGGCGCACCACAAGGTTTCCTTACTGGGCCGAGATCTGGCCGGCGTCTCTGGCGCTCTCACGCTGGTTCGCAGAGTCGTCCGATCCTCCCGGGCATGCCCTCGAACTCGGTTGTGGACTGGGGCTGGTGGGAGTCGCCATGGCGCGGCTCGGATGGACGGTGGAGGCCACCGACTTTGTCGAGGATGCGCTCGTCTTTGCGGCGCACAATGCAGCGCGTAATGGTGCCGGGGCCCGTCACACGGTGGCCTATCTCGACTGGAGCCACCCGGTGGGCACACCCGGCGCCCTGCTGGTGGGGTCGGACGTGGCCTACGAGAAGATGCTCCATCCCTACCTGCAACGCACGATCCGGGGCCTGCTCGCCCCCGGGGGCCGCCTCGTCCTGAGTGACCCGGGCCGGCCAGCCGCTCGTCCCTTCTTCGAGGCGATGTCCGCGGCGGGGTACGGTCACAGGATCGATCGGATGGGAGTCACCTGGAATGCCCTCGAACACCAGGTTGACATCCACACCTTCGTCCGCCCTGCCTGATTCGGCCGACGGTTCAACTCGACCCGGACAGCACCTCGACGTGGGCGCGCACCGCTGTCGCGGTGGCCTCGAGGTCGTATCCTCCTTCCAGCAGACTGACCAGCCTGCCGTCGCACAGATCCCGCGCCAGTTCCACGACTCGCTCCGTCATGCGGGCAAACCCGGCCTCCGTCAGTTCCATATCACCCAGAGGATCCCGATGGTGGGCGTCGAAGCCGGCCGATAGCAGCAGGAATCCGGGCTTAAACTCCTCGAGAGCCGGCCGCAGACGCTCCTGTAAGATGGCGACGTATTCGTCGTCTCCGTGCCCCCCCGCGAGGGGGACATTCAGTGTCGCGCCCGCCGCGTGGCCAGCACCGATTTCGTCCGCGAGCCCGGTTCCGGGATAGTGGGGGGATTGATGGATGCTGAAGAAAAACACCTCGGGATCGTCATAGAAGGCGTTCTGTGTGCCGTTGCCGTGATGCACGTCCCAGTCGATGATGGCGACGGGGCCGGCGTTGCTGGCGCAGAGGTGGCGGGCAGCGATGGCGACGTGATTGAGAAAACAGAAGCCCATGGCCGCATCCCTCTCGGCATGGTGGCCGGGAGGCCGATGCAGACAGATGGCGTTGCCAGCACGCCCGGATCGAACCGCATCGGCAGCCGCCAGGGCGCCGCCGGAGGCCAGCACTGCAGCATCCCAGGTGCCGGGGCCGACGGCAGTGTCCGCTGTGACGGCCTGCAGCTGGCCGTCGTGGCTGAGGCGACGGATCATTTCGACGTGTGCCTCGCTGTGGTTGGCGTGCAGCGTGGCCATCGGCGCCGCTGTCGGCGCCTCCCACAGCAAGCCGGGCAGGTTTGCCTGACGAAGTTCGGTGAGAATGGCTTCGAGGCGCTGGGGCCGCTCCGGGTGACCGGCTCCCATATCGTGGTCGAGGTACCGCTCAGAGGTCGACACGAGGGTGGTCATGGCCGGGTCGATCCGCTGACGGTGTCGATGGCCTGGCGGCCGAGGACGCGGATGTCCTCCTCGATCTCGTCACCGGCAAGATCCTCCCACGAACACCAGCGGAGGTCTGCCGCCTCGCGGGGATTCACCCGGGCCTGGCGACCATCGACCGTCCGGGCGAAATAGATCAGATCGATGTGCTGGTGGCCCGGCTCGATGTCCTCGAGCAGAACGCACACCGGGGAGTGCAGACGACGCACCGATCCCAGGGGGCCGGCTGCCGGTCCCGTGCCGACCAGTTCGACGTCAAGGCCGCTTTCCTCCGCCACTTCCCGGCGGGCCGCATCTTCCGGGAGTTCACCGTTCTCGATGTGTCCACCAGGAGGCAGCCAGGCCTCTATCTTGTTGTGCCACAACAATAAAGTCGTATTATCTCGAACGACGAATGTAGTTGCCGTAAAATCACGGGTGTTAGGGTTCTCGGTCACGGTCCTCCCATTCGAAGCAGGTTCGAGTTGCCAGGCCAATGTAGTGGCAGGGCTCCCGTGGGCAACACCTGGTGAAGGCTGTAGAGGTCACACGGGGTGCCGATATAATAGAGGCCTGTCGCGGCGGGCTCTTGACACCTCAATCTCGTAGGGAGTACCGTTAGGGAACACTCCCCTCCTCCAGCGCCAGGAATCCCACTCCTCATGTCGGTACAGCTCGAGATCGAGCCCAAACCCGCACCACCTGCCGCGGCCCCCTCCAACGTTATCCTTCTCGATAGCAAGGTGCCGGATACAGTCATTTGGCCCGTCGCCGGCGGCAAGGGCGGCACCGGCAAGTCGACGCTGACGGCCAACATGGGCGTCAGCCTGTCCTTGCTGGGGTACAAGGTGATCATCGTCGATGGGGATCTCGGCGGTGCCGATCTGCATCTGTTCTTCGATCAGGTGTCCCCCCCGAAGAGTCTGAGCACATTCCTCACGCGCGAAGTGGGCACACTGCAGGATGTGCTGCTGCCGACGCCGAATGAGAATCTGCGCATCATCTGCGGCGGCAGCGAGTTGGTGGGAATGGCCAATCTGTCATACGCCGCCAAGGCCAAGTTGATCCGCCACATACAGAGCCTTGACGCCGATTACGTCCTGATCGACCTGGGCGCCGGATCGGCGTACAACACGCTCGATATCTTCACGCTCTCCGACGAGGGGATCATCGTCACGACGCCCGAGCCTCAGGCCCGCGTCGACGCCTATGGATTCCTGAAGAATACCGTCTACCGCAAGCTGAAGCGTTTGCTGGGCAAGAGGGAGGAGGCGGGAGATCTGGTTACGGCCTTCGCTCGCGAGGCCGGGCGTAAGAGTGGGCGCATGGAAGATCTACTCCAGCGACTCGACATCGCCGACCCCCACGCCGCACGGGAAGCCCGCGACATGCTGGCCGAATATCGGCCGAAACTGATTCTCAACCGGGTCCGTTCGAAACGGCATATCGACGAAGTTCACCGCTTTGCCCAACTCGTGCGCCAATACCTGTCCACGGAAGTTGAATACGTCGGGTACGTGCGCAACGATGACAAGATCCTCGACGCCTGCGAGCGCCGACGCCCCGTCGTCCTCAACGCGCCCAAGTCATCCGCCGCTACCGATCTCTACAGCGTCATCATGAACGGCCTGGGCGTGAGCGATCGCCTGCACCGCTTCGAACCGCGTCAGTGCCGCAAGCTGTCGCAGGTTGCCAAGGCGGAGGCGAAGTTCTGGTAATGCCCTTCGTTCGCCGCATCTGACTCCGAATCATCGCCCATGAAGGTCGCCTGGACCCGGGGTTCTCTCCCGGAGCGCTTCGCCATGCAATGGCGGGGGCCACACCCGGCGCGGGACGAACCGCTCAATATCTTCGGCGAGTTGCGCCGCGCCCGGAAGCTGCTGCTGATGCCCAACGATCGGGTGGGTGGGCTGTTTCTCGGCGCCTCCATCTACCAGTCGATCCGGCAACAGTATCCGGACGCGCATATCGGACTCCTCACCGACGAGCGCTGGGCAGGATTGGCCCGCCAGATCCCTTTCGTCGACGATGTCGTCGTCACAGCTCCGACGCAGAAGGTCTGGTCGCCGGAGTTCCGCCAGTCCGTACAGCGTCTGCGCGATGAATCCTACGATCTGACCCTGTGCCTCGGACCAGACTGCAGCTACCGGCTGGCACAACTGTGTGCTCTGAGTGGCTCCCGCCTCCGGGTCGGCTTCCAGCGTGAGGGTCTGACGCCGTACAACGTCGAGATCGTACGTCGCTCGGAAGGCGAATACGAGGCCGATCAGTATCAGAGCCTGCTGCGCATCCTCGGCCTGGATGTCTGCGGAGAGGTCCAGTGGGTCATCGGCGATGGCAAGAGCAGCCAACTGCGGGAACGCTATCTCGACGGTGATTTCGCCAGCGGCAGCGTCGTCGGCATCGACCTGTTCGGCGGCGAAGGGCAGGGACTGAGCGGACGTCAGCTCGACGATATCGTCGGCCGTGTCATCGAGAGGGGCGCCCGAGCGGTACTGTTCTTTTCGCTCGCCGAGCGCAAGCAGGTCAATTATCTTAAGAAAACGTACGGCAACCGGGTCCTCCCCTTCGAACAGAACGATCTCTCCGGTGTGGCGGCCCTGCTCCAAGGCTGTCGGGCTCTCATCTCCTGCAATACCGATGTTCTCCACCTGGCCATCTCCCTGCACCTGCCGTGTGTCGCCATATTCGACGAAGACGCACGTCGTTGGGTGTCCAGTCGCAACGATCTGGTCGAGGTCGTGCAGGACCGTGACATCCGCGCCGTCAGCATAACGCAGGTCGTACAGGCTCTCGATCGCGCCCTGCGTCGTGTGCCTGCCGAGACGACCGCATAGAGAGGAACCGAGTATGCAAGAAATGGTCGAGCCTGATCGTACGATTCTGATCGTATCCATCATCGGCCTGGTCGTCATCTGGGGCAGCGTGGCGTACCACAAGTTTGTCCAGGACGGGGCCCCCGTCGGCGGTCCTGCAGCGGCAGCGGCCGAGGCCGGTCCGCAGGGCAAGGCCGAAAGGGTAGCGGTGCGCGGAGCGGATCGCTGATGGCGACGGAGGTTGTTATGCCCAAGCTCGGGCTGACGATGGAGCGCGGCACGATCGGGGCCTGGCTGAAGGCTGAGGGTGAGGCCGTGGCGCCAGGTGAACCCCTTCTCGAAGTGGTCACGGACAAGGTGACCATGGAGGTCGAGGCACAGTCCGGTGGGGTCCTGCGTCGCATCTTCGTCGAAGAAGGCGTGGAGGTCGAGGTGGCCACACCTATCGGCGTAATCGGCAGCACCGACGAGGACATCTCTCACTTCGGGCCGGCAGCAACACCTTCGGTTGGTGCGCCGACGCCGATACCCGTCCAGGTGCCGGTAGCAGAGACGTCCGCGATGCCACAGCCGGCCTCCATCGATGGTCAACGTCCACACCGAACGTCACCAAAGGCCCGCAGGATCGCCGCGGAGCATGGCATCGATCTGGCCGGGCTTCGGGGATCCGGCCCTTCGGGGCGCGTCGTCAGCGCCGATGTTGAAGCCAGCCTGGCAGCTGGCTCGTCGATCCGTCCACGAGAGACGAAGTCGCAACCGGAGCTGACGGCCCAGGTGGTCGAGTTGACCCGCCCGCAGCAGGTTGCCGCCGAGCGCCTGACGGCCAGCCACCAACAGGCTCCCCACATCTATCTGGAGGCCACCGTATCGGCCGTCTGGCTCAAGCAACTGCGAGACGGGTATGCCGTGGAGGCGAAAGAGATCTCGTACAACGATCTCATCCTCAAGGCGGTGGCCACCGCCCTTCGTGATCATCCGCGCCTGAACAGTCACTTCATCGATGGCCGGGTGCACCAGCAGGGGAGCATCGATATCGGCATGGCCGTCGACACGCCGCAGGGACTCATGGTCCCTGTGGTGCGTGACCTGATGGCGCGCTCCATCGAGGACATCGGCGCTGAATCGCAGCGCCTTGTCGATGCTGCCCGCCATGGTCAACTGAGTATCGATGACCTCGTCGGCGGCGGTTTCACCGTGTCCAATCTTGGCATGTACGGAATCACCCGGTTCACGGCGATCATCAACCCGCCACAGGTGGCGATCCTGGCGGTGGGGGCCATCGAATCCACCGTCGTCGCCGTCGGCACGGATGGCATCGCCCTTCGGCCCTCGTTGCGGCTGACCCTGTCCGCCGACCACCGCGCCATTGACGGTGCGATGTCCGCCCGCTTTCTGCAGCGACTCAAGGACATTCTCGAGAATCCCGGCCTGCTGGCCTGACCAAGGCGCCGGATCCGAGCCAGGGGACTGTGACGCCTTCAGGCGGACGTGCCGGCGCTGGCTCGGCCAAGCGCCACACGGCGATCCTCGACCTCATCCGCACGGCCTACGAGTCGCCGGACGTCGTTTCGCGTTATGCCTCCGTCGGTCTGTGGCCTGCCGAGGAGAGTCTCGTTCTCGACTACTTCAAGGACGGCGCCCGGGTGCTCGATCTGGGCTGCGGCGCGGGGCGCACCACAGTGGCGCTGGCCGAAATTGGCCTGTCGGTTTTCGGCATCGATATCAGCGAGCTGATGATCGACGTCGCCCGGGAGCAGGCCCGACAGGTCGGGGTGGAGGATCTGACGGAATTCGCCGTCATGGACTCCCGGTCGCTCTCCGGCGTTGACGATGACAGCTTTGACGCGGTGCTGTATTCCTATAACGGCCTGGAACTGGTTCCCGGTATCGCCGGCAAGCGGCGTGTCCTGGCGGAGGTTCACCGGGTCCTGCGCCCCGGGGGACGGTTCGTCTTCTGTGCTCATTCCCTGCTCGCCCTCAACCGTTACGCTCCCATGCGCCTGCGCGCCTTTCTCCGGTTTGTTCTTGGACAGTTCGGCCTACCCGTGCGCGAGCAGGAACTGGGGGAGCGTTTCATCGATGACGAACTGGAAGAGGCCCAGTACCTGCAGATTCTTCCACCCGGTACCTGGCGTCGAATGCTGCGCGCCGCCGGCTTCCACCTTCTCTACTGCAACACCCGGTCCCGTATCGAGCGTCGACAGCCGCCGCGGTTCGGCGCCGCCTTCGCCGCCGGGGAACGCTTCTTCGTGGCGGAAAAAAACGGAGAGGCGGGCGAACCTGCCGATACCTAGACACCGGGGGCCGCTGCGAGCCTGAGTTGTGTCTCCACCAGATCATGACCAGACGAAAAACAACATCTCACGCCGACCGGACCGTGGGCCACGCGTGTATGGTGGAGTCGTTTCTTGAACGAGGCTACCTCGTTGTCGAGGACACGCCGACTCCTGCACTCATCGGTGATCTGCTCGAGGCCCTGACCGCGACCGGTGCTGACGGTGCTGACCGCGGCGAGTTGCCTCCCCTCAGTTGAGGCAACCCGCCGGGTTGACCTTGACCCGCACAGCGTCGCCGGTTATCTTCGCGGTGTCGTAACCAAACGCACATAACTGATTCTTCTCCAACATGTTAGCGGCATGTACGCGAGGCCCGACGAGGCCTTGCGGCGTGCGGCCCGCGTCCTGTTCCGGGCGCCGGCTCCGGGACCGCTCCCGTCAGAAGGCCCCACCTCATGCGACTGGACCGCAAGACCCAGCTTTCGATCGCCTACGCGATCCTCACCATCCTCCTGCTCCTTGTCATGCAGAGCTATTTCGAGGGGCAGGTTGATTCGGTCAAGTACAGTGATTTCCGCCAATGGGTGGTGGAGGGCCGGGTGGCCGAGGCGAACGTCGGCACCGACGACATCTCAGGTAAATACTACGCCGACGGCGTCGGCGAAGGCGGGCTGCGCACCTTCTCCGTCAACAAGATGGAAGACCCCGGCCTCGTCGAGTTGTTGCAGACACACGTCCCGGACTACAACGGCAAACGCGAGCCGACCTGGCTGACGTCGCTGTTGGGGTGGATTCTACCTGCTGTTTTCTTCGTCGGTATCTGGATGTTCATGGCGCGCCGCATGTCGGGCGGGTCAGGCGGCTTGATGTCGATCGGCAAGAGCAAAGCCAAGGTCTACATGGAGAAGGGGACGGGGATCACCTTTGAAGACGTCGCCGGAATCGACGAGGCCAAGGAAGAGCTCGAGGAGATCGTCGAGTTCCTGCGTACACCGGAACGTTTCCAGGCTCTTGGCGGCAAGATCCCGCGAGGGGTCCTTCTCGTGGGGTCGCCGGGCACGGGCAAGACCTTGCTCGCCAAGGCGGTCGCCGGCGAGGCGGGAGTGCCATTCTTCTCGATCAGTGGCTCCGACTTTGTCGAGATGTTTGTCGGCGTCGGTGCGGCGCGAGTGCGGGACCTGTTCGAGCAGGCCAAGAAGCACGCACCGGCCATCATCTTCATCGACGAGCTCGACGCCCTTGGCAAGGCCCGTGGCGCCGGCTCCTTCGGCGGACACGACGAACGCGAGCAGACGCTGAACCAGTTGCTGACCGAACTCGACGGCTTCGAAGTGAACGCCGGCGTCATTCTCATGGCGGCGACAAATCGCCCCGAGGTCCTCGACCCGGCGCTGCTGCGTCCCGGTCGCTTCGACCGCACTGTCACCGTCGATCGGCCTGATGTCAAAGGGCGGGAAGCCATCCTCCGGATTCATTCGAAAGAAGTCAAGCTGGCGGGGGACGTCGACCTGCACAGGATGGCGGTGCGCACGCCTGGTTTCGCGGGTGCCGATCTGGCCAACATCATCAATGAAGCAGCCTTGCTGGCGGCGCGTCGAAACAAAGACGCCATCACCATGGAGGAGCTGTCGGAGGCTGTGGAACGCGCCGTAGCCGGACTGGAGCGCAAGAGCCGGGTGCTCAACGAGAAAGAGCGTCGCATCGTCGCCTACCACGAGGCCGGGCACGCCATCGTCGGCGAGATCGTCGATGAAACGAATCCGGTGCAGAAGATCTCGATCATTCCTCGCGGTGTCGGCGCCCTCGGCTATACGCTGAACAGTCCGGTGGAAGATCGGTACCTGATGACGAAGACCGAGCTTCTCGGCCGGATCTGCGGCCTGCTGGGCGGTCGGGCCGCCGAAGATCTGGTGTTCAGCGAGAAATCGACGGGTGCCGCCAACGACCTGATGCGGGCCACACAACTGGCCGAGAGTATGGTCAAGGAGTACGGCATGAGCGAGACACTGGGGCTGGTGGCGCATCGCGAGGACCGCAACCAGACGCAGTTTCTCGGCATGGGTGGATCAGACCGCGACTACAGCGAGGAGACGGCACGGCGGATCGATGAGGAGGTGGCGGGTATCATCAACGGCAGCTACGCTCAGGCACTCGAGCTTCTCACCGAGAGGCGGGACACCGTCGAACAGGTGGTAGAAATCCTCTTCGAGAAGGAGATCATGGAAGGGGAGGAGTTGCGCCGCCTGCTCGGCAAGGCCCCCGCCGACGGCGATCTCACCCACGTTTCCGGCAACGGCAGTTCCGACCCGGATGACGACGTGTCGGGGGCCGGTTCCGACGCTGCCACCTGAGCCGTACCGCGTTACCTGCTCAACCCTGCTTCGGCGATCACTTCGAGTTCGACAGCAGCATCGAGAGGCAGGCTGCTGGCACCCACGGCAACCCGCGCGTGTACCCCAGCTTCGCCGAGTACGGCGGCCATCAGCTCCGAGGCGCCGTTGACGACCTGGGCCTGAGCCGCGAAGCCCGGGACGCTGCAGACGAATCCCGTCATACGGACGATGCGAATCTCATCCAGCTCGAGCCCTTCGGCGGCCAGCACACCGAGGGCGTTGAGGGCACAGAGCCGCGCTGCGGCGTAGCCCTCTTCCACGGACATACCACCTTCGCCAACAGGTCCCAAGTACCTCATCGTCCCGTCTGCCAGGGGCAGCTGGCCGGAGACAAAGACCAGATTCCCGCTGCGTACGGCGCGGGTATAGGCCCCGGCCGGGGCTGGCGGCTCGGGCAGGTCGAGGCCCAGCTCCTTCAATCTCTCTCGTGCCCCCATCTCATCTTCTCCTGTGTCGCTGGCTGCAGATCACACTCGCGGTCGACCAATATATGACGGCAACAGAGGATACGCAGGCACCACGGAGTGGGTTGTTCGCGCCCCTGGCCAACCCGGACTTTGCCAGGCTCTGGCTCGCCGATGGGCTGTGGTGGCAGTCGATGTGGATGGAGCAGGTCGCCCTCGGATGGATCGCCCTGCAGCTGACCGATTCGGCCTGGTGGGTTGCCGTCGTCGCCTTCTGTCGAGCCATCCCCGTGCCCATTGTCGGCCTTTTCGGCCCGATCGTGGGGGAGCGCTTCCTGCGTCGTCGGCTCGTGTTGGCTCTGCAGTGCGTCAATCTCTCTGGCGCGACCGTCCTCTTTCTGCTGCACCTGGCCGGCTGCCTCCAGTACTGGCACCTGACGGCCGTAGCCCTGGCCAGCGGTTCCGCCTGGGCCCTGGACTGGCCGACCCGCCGAGCCCTGGTGCCCGATCTTGTGGGGCGCGACCGCGTCGTCGACGGTATGGTGCTGGAGAATGTGCTCCAGGGCATGACAAGATTGACAGGCCCGCTGCTGGCCGGGGCCAGCATGGATCGGTTCGGGACAGGGGGTGCCCTGGGGTTTCTCGTCGCCACCAGCGCCATCGGTGCCTTGTTGCTGGCCGGATTGCGTACGGACTCACGCTCGCCATCCCCACCCAAAGACGTCGCTGCCGCGTGGGTCAGCCTGCGCCAGGGGCTGGCCTACGTCAGAGGGCAACCGGCCATCCTGGGTACGCTGGCCATCACGGTGATCATGAACGCCTGGGCCTTTCCCTTCCAGGCGCTGTTGCCCGTCATCGCCCGGGACGTGCTGCATCAGGGGCCGATGGGCCTTGGTCTGCTCGGCGCGGCCAGCGGGATCGGCGCGATGGGGGGGCTGCTGGTCGTCAACTGGCTCCGCCAGCACAGTTCCCGGGAAGCCATCTTCGCTGCCGGCTCGCTGCTCGCGTGCGTCGGCTTGCTGGGGTTGTCTCTGTCGACGTCGATGGCACTGTCCCTGGCCGCCCTCATCGTAGCCGGTGTGGGGCAGGCGGGTTTCAGTATCATGCAGAGCTCGATCATCCTGGTGGAGTCTACCGACGAGATGCGTTCGCGCGCCATGGGGGCGCTGGTGCTGGCCATCGGCTCGGGGCCTCTGGGGCGCGTACAGGGCGGGGCGATGGCAGTCGCCTGGGGGGCACCGGTCGCCATCGGCACGATGGCTTTCTGCGCGGCAGCAGGAATCGTTGCCGTCGCCTGGGGACTGCGTGGATACCTGCCGGCTCTTCGGCGGCCCTCCTCTCGTTGACCGTACAGACGGCAATGGCTACGCTATCGCCCGTCATCACAGGCTCCACCAACCCAGAGAGATCGTGCCATGAGTGCCTCCGTGATCGGTGCCCAGCTCTACACCCTTCGAGACTTCCTCAAGACGCCAGAGGATATCCGCAGCACCTTCGGACGCGTACGCGACATGGGGTACGAGGCCGTCCAGTGCTCGGCCCTGGGGCCGATCGACGCGGCAGAACTGAAACAGGTCGCCGACGATACCGGTCTGCAGATCGTGGCCACTCACATCAGCTTTGACCGCATACGCGATGAACCACAACTCGTCATCGACGAGCACAAGCTGTGGGGCTGTCGACACGTGGCCATCGGCGGCATGCCGCAACAGTACCGTGATGCGGAGGGCTTCTTGCGGTTCGCCCGGGACGCATCCGATGCGGCTCGGCCCCTCATCGAGGCGGATCTCACCTTCAGCTACCACAACCACAGCTTCGAGCTGGAGCGTGTGGGAGAACGGACAGGCCTGCAGATCCTGATGGAGGAGAGTGACCCTGCGACGTTTTCCTTTGAAGTCGATACGTACTGGATTCAGCATGGTGGCGCCAATCCGGTAACCTGGTTGCAGCGGCTGCATGATCGCATGCACGTCGTGCACCTGAAGGACCTGGCCATGAAGGGCAGCGAGCAGCTGTTTGCCGAAGTGGGCGAGGGCAACCTGGAGTGGGAGCCGATTCTGGCCGCCTGCGCCGATGCCGGCATCGAGTGGTATCTGATCGAGCAGGATCGCTGCCAGCGGGATCCCTTTGACAGCCTCAAGATGAGCCTCGACAACCTGCGCACTATGGACCTGCATTGAGTCCCGCCATGACCGAACTGGATGTGCCCTGGGCAGCGTGGTACGGAACCGTGCCGTTGACGATGCGCTTTCCCGCCGGCTGGCAGGTCGATACGTTCCGCATGCGGGGAGGCGACGATATCGGCGATGCCGGGATTCGCCGGGCCCTCGCCTCACCCATCGGCGCACCGCCTCTGCGACAGTTGGCTGCAGACGCCTCGACAGCGGCGATTCTGGTCGACGACCTGTCCCGGCCGACGCCGGCCTTCCGCCTGTTGCCCTATGTGCTGGAGGAACTCGGTGCGGCGGGGATCGCCGATGACGGGATCACGATCATCGGGGCTCTGGCGGCGCACCGGCCGATGACACGTGACGACTTCATCAAGAAGGTGGGTGCTGACGTGGTGGACCGCTACCGGGTCGTCAACCACAACGCCTATGAAAACCTGGAGTTTCTCGGTTATTCAAGCCTCGGTGTTCCCGTCTTCGTCAATCGCGACATGATGGGCTGTCAGATCCGGATCGCCATGGGCATGATCACCCCGCGGGGCGGAATGTTCGGTGGTGGCGCCAAGCTGCTGATCCCGGGGGCGTGCGGTCAGCAGACGATCATGCTCAATCATCGCCATGTCCACGGCGAGCCCTTTCGTCCCCATCTGTCGGAAGTAGCACGTATGGCGGGGCTTGGATACATCGTCAATCCGGTGCTGAACGAAGCCCTCGATATCGTCGACCTCGTCGCCGGTGACCCGGACGATGCCTTTGAACGGGGCTGTGAACTGGCTGCCACGCGCTATGGCACCGACATGCCGGCTGCCGGTTCGGTAGACATTGGCGTGTTCAACGCCTTTCCCAAGGATACGGAGCTCTGCCAGGCCGGTCTTGCCCTCGTACCACTGGGCGGCTGCGCCCACGACCCGATGAGCGAGTCAGCCACGGTCATCATCGCCAGCGCCTGTCCCGAAGGGGCGGGGTGGCATTCGGTGTTGGGACCTGGAACGGCACTCAAAGGCCGTCCCGGTCCGCCCCAGCGGCGTACTTTCCTGTACTCCCCAGGCGTGAATCGGTACGACTGCGAGGCACAGTTTGGACCGCACGTAACCCTGTTCCGCGATTGGGATGCCATGCTGGGCGAGTTGCAGCGTCTCCACGGTGAGGCTGCCCGCGTCGCCGTCTTCCCTACGGGAGCCATGCAGATGGCTGCCGCATGATATTGACCGCAGAGGAGAAACCCGTTTGTCACACCTGAAGTGTTTCGAACTGCCAGGCAAGACCGTCATCGTTACGGGAGCCGGGCGGGGCATCGGCCGAACGATCGCCCTCGACGCGGTCCGCTCTGGCGCCCGCGTCGCTGTGGGCAGCCGGACGCTGACCGAACTGGAATCATTGCAGGCCGAGATCGAGGGCATGGGGAGTGAGTGTTTCATCCACACGCTCGATGTCACCGACGTGGCATCGATCCGGACGTTCTTCGATGCCGTCGAGAGCCACTACGGTGACGTAGACGTGCTCGTCAACAATGCCGGGTACAACAAGCTGGGGCGGATCATCGACTACGACGAAGAACTCTACGATCTGATCGTCGATGCCAATCTCAAGAACGTCTTCTTCTGCAGCCAGTCGATGGCGAAGCAGATGATGGCGCGCGGCGTACGGGGGAGTATCATCAATATCTCCTCCCAGGCCGGCGTCATCGGCGCACCCGAACGGGGGCCATACTCGGGAGCCAAAGGTGGGGTAAACAACCTGACGAGGACGATGGCGGCAGAATGGGCGGAGAGCGGCATCCGCGTCAATGCCATCGCCCCCACGGTGACTCGTTCACCCATGGCGGAAGGCGCCATGAAGGCCAGTCAGGCCTTCGCCGACGCGGTGAAGACGAAGAACCTGATCCGCGGTGATCTGGCTGAACCCGAAGAGATTTCGGCGCCGGTGATCTTTCTTGCCTCCGACGCGGCGAGCATGATCACCGGCCACACACTGGTGGTGGATGGCGGCTGGACGATGGTTTGAACCGCTTCGCGGTTCTTGTGAGTTGCTGCGCAACTCTATTCGTGAACTTGGACTGCGCCACTTTCCTAAACTGATTGGGCAACGGCTTCGGCTACGAGGCCGCTGTTCTCGATGACCTGTTCTTCGCTCACCATACCCATCACGAGGGCGTGGACGGGCGTGTGTTCGCAGACGAAGCGGATGGCCTTCTCCGGATCGGCGGTCAGGTCGCCGCCACCGCCGACAACCTTCATCCCGTACACACCCTTGCCTTCGGCCACCATGCGTTCGATCACTGCCTGTACCCGGGCCGGCTCGGCGCACATGTTCTGACCGGCGTAGTTGATGCGGACGAGGTTGACGTCCACCCAGTCCGCTTCCGCCGATGCCTGCAGAGCGCCGAGGTCATGGCAGGAGCATCCTACGGCGCGAACGATGCCCTTCTCCTTGAAAAGGTCCAGGCGTTCCATCGGCCCTCGCATCTTCTGCGGCCAGTTGGCGTCACTCATGCAATGCAGGAGGAGGATGTCGATGTAGTCGGTGCGCAACTCGCGCAGGTAGCGTTCGACGTCGGCCTCGATATCGGCCGCGGTGCGGGACACCGATTTCGTCGCGATCGTCACTCTGTCACGGCCGATCTCAGCCATGGCGTCGGCCACATGGGCATGTGTTCCGTACTGATCGGCAGTGTCCCAGAACGTGATGCCGTAATCGTGGGCGAAACGCAGCAGGCGGGGCAGGGCATCGGAGCCCAGATCGCTCTGGTCGGAACGGCCATTCCAGCCGTGCGTGCCGGTGCCAAAGCACAGGGGTGAGACTTCGAGACCCGTCTGCCCGAGAGGTACCTTGTCGATCATCATGGTTTCCCAATCGTCGGCATCGTCTGCTTGAGACGCTCGATCTGCGGTACGCGGTGGGAGAGGAACATATCGTTCAGTTGACGCGTCGAGGCATCCACCACAGCGCGCGCTCCCTGTGGTTGACTGGCCAGTCCGGTGAGTAAGGTCACGAGATTCTCGGCATCGTCCAGATGCACGGCCTCCGGGCGCAGGGCGTCGCCCCCGTTGTTGTGATAGTTGTCGAGAGGCAGGGCGACGGCGCCCGTGGCGCGGCCACTGTGCGAGAGGGGGGTGGCCTCACAGACACCACCATCCATCAGACGTCGCTGCACACGGAAGCTCTCGTTCTTGCCGTCGAGGTCCCGGGCGACGGTGGCCAGGGCACCGGTTACGCCGGCGTCGAATACCCAGCGTCGATCGCCGACGCGGATCACCGGTCCCGCACCCAGCGGCGCCCCCGCACGGCAGGATGAGCATTCGATATTCACATAAACGAGGTCCCTCTCGAGGTTTCCTTCGCTGACCGCTGCCAGCATACCGCCGAAGCCAGTTTCCTCAGCCCGTGTCAGCAGTACGGAGACGGCCATATCGATTTCGAGGCAGCGCTCCAGCGTCGCCAGGGCCACGGCGACGCCAACGAGATCATCGCAGGCCGTGCCGATGATACGTGTTCCTTCGAAGGCGCAGGGCGTCAGGTCCCAGACGGCAAACAACTCACCCTCCGGTACTTCCTCGTCGACGCGGACACGAAAGAGCGGGAACTCTGCCGTGGCGCCGGGTACGCCCTCCTCGAGAAAGGCGGTCACCGAGCCACCGCCCACCGGGTCGGCAAGGCCGGTGCCCGTCGTCGTCTCGTACAGCAGAACCCGAGCCTTGCGGGCAAGGTCGACGGGCAGGCCACCGAGTTTCTCGAAAAGGATATCGCGGGTTGATTCGTGAACCCCGAAACCAAGGGCCGGGTGATCCATATGGGCGGTCAGGCACAGTCCTGAAGGGGCGGCATCGACGGTGCTCAGAGTGATGTTGCCGACTTCATCGGTGTCGATGATGAGAGACCGCTCGGCGGCGAAACGATGGACCTCGGCGAGTATGTGGTGCTCGTGGAAGGGCGCCGTGGGCAGGACCAGCAGGCGCTGGATGATGTCGATGAGGGATTCACTCATCTTTTCAATACAATCCCGTCAACTGCGCCGGTCAAGACGATTGCCCCCCTGGAAGGGGCGGGTGTATCTTGTCCCTCACTTGACGACGAGAGGCTGATGCGACGCGGGATCCCCCGAGCTTACTCCAGTTTTCTGGCAACCCGCAGAGACACCGTGCTCAGATCAGGCGCCGAAGGGCTGTCGCTGCAGGCGTTCTGGATCGGGGGCTTCCTGTCCTTTTTCCTGGCCATCGGTGCCCCGTACGGCAATATGATCATCCGGGGGTCCTACATGGCCCTCGACTTTTCCACGCCCGGCGCGATCTTTCTCTTCCTGCTTCTCATCGGCGTCCTCAACGCCCTGCTCAAGATCATCGCCCGCGGAGGAGCCACGGCTGCCGCCTGTGTCGCTGTGGCCGCAACCGGTGCCTGGTTAGCGGTCTACCTTCCCGCCGGTGCTGACATCGATCCCACGTCTCCCGGGTTGCTGCTGGCATCCTTTCTCGTCATCACGACGTGGATCAACATGCCCCTGGCGCTGCGGGGCCGGTCTCTGGCTCTGAACCGCTCTGAACTCATCCTCGTCTATGCCATGCTCCTCATCGTCTCGGCAGTATGTACGATGGGACTGAGCGAGCAGATCCTGCCGATCATCACGGCCATCTTTTATTTCGCTTCGCCTGAGAACAAGTGGCAGGAGAAGCTTGTGCCCCATCTGCCCGAGCGCGCCATGGTCGACGACGGCACGGGGAGCCAGTTGTTCTATGAGGGGCTTGCCCATACGACAGATCGCATCCCCTATGAGACGTGGGTTGAACCACTGTTCTGGTGGGGGATCCTTCTGCTCGCGCTCTATGTCTCGATGGTCTCGGTAGCCGTCATCGTTCGTCGTCAGTGGATGGAGCGCGAGCGACTCGCCTATCCCATCGCCCAGGTGGGCCTGTCGATGATCCGCTCCGAGGAACCCGACCGCATCGTCAACGGGTTTTTCCGGCAACCCGGTATGTGGTTTGGTGCAGCTCTGCCGTTGATTGCGGGCAGCCTGCTCGGCCTGCACCGGTACTGGCCGGCGGTGCCGGTGCTGCCCTTGCGATGGGCGGTGCCATTCTTCGGCCGCCAGTCTCTGACCCTCGTGCTCAGCTTCACCATGTTGGGGTTTTCGTATTTCATAAATGCCAACATCGCCTCGGGCATCTGGGTGTTCCATCTGCTGTCCCGCCTCGAGAAGGAGGCCCTCGTTCTGGCGGGTCTCAAATCGACACAGAAACTCAGCTTCGGGGTAGCCGATTATCCCTTCCTGGGCTATCAGGGAGTCGGGGCCCTGCTGGTGATGGTCGTGGTGGGAGTGTGGGTGGGACGTGGCCACTATCGGGACGTGTTCGCCAAGGCTTTCGGATGGGCCCCCGAAGTCTCTGATGCGGACGAGATTATGCCATACCGCGGCGCCGTGGCCGGTCTGATCGGCGGTGTCACGGTCATGTCCGTCTGGCTGTGGTTCATGGGAACGCCATTCTGGGTCTCGGGAGTCTTCGTTCTGCTGGCCATGCTCATCTTTCTCGGCATTACGCGGGTCGTCGCCGAAGCCGGTCTGGCGGCTGTGCGCTCGCCCATGATCGCCAGCGATCTCGTCATCCACGCTGTCGGGGCGTCCCTCGTCGGTTCCTCAGGTGTCGTCAACCTGTCGCTGGCGCACGTCTGGGCTGCCGACATCCGCGTCTTCGTCATGGCCACTGCCACGAACGCTCTGAAGATGATCGAGGAGATGGAGCCGGCGAATCGGCGCATCGTGTTCTGGGCCATGATCCTGGCCCTGTTCCTCGGCGCCACGGGCTCCTTCTGGATGATCTTCCACATGTCCTACCAACACGGCGGGATCAACCTGAACAGCTGGTTCTTCGAGGGCCTGCCCGCGGATACGTATAGTCAGGCGCTGCGCAATCTCGAGGTCGAAGGCACGAACTGGCCGGGGTTGGGATTCCTCGGCGGCGGCGCTGCCGCCATGTTGGTGATGATGTGGCTCCGACAGCGGCTGCCCTGGTGGCCGTTGCACCCTCTCGGTTTCCCGATCAGCGCCAACTACATGATGAACTTCGTCTGGTTCAACGTGTTCCTCGCCTGGCTCGTCAAGCGGATGATCCTGCGCTACGGCGGTGCCTCGACGTACCGCCACAGCCAGAAGTTCTTTCTCGGGCTGATCGCCGGCCAGGCTTTCTGCAACGGGATCTGGCTCGTCATCGATTATTTCACCGGGAAGGTCGGCAACAGGATCTTCGACGTATGAGGCAACCGTGGAAGAATCCGGCCGCCTGTCTGATCATCAGCCTGGCCGCGGTGCCTCTGGCCGCCAACGGGCCCGATCTGCTGGCCGTCGCCGATGGTGACGAACGCCTGCGGCAGACCATCGAGTACCTGGCCTCCTTTGACTCGAGGATGACGGGGCAACCGGGCAATGCGCAGGCGGCGGACTGGCTCGAAGCACAGCTGCAGGCCCTGGGTCTCGGCACGGTGCGCCGGGAGGCCTTCCCAGTCACGATTCCGTCTGAAGTCGGGACTGGCAGTCTCTTCGTGGAGGAATGGGGCGAATCTGCCCGCCTCTTCGGTCTCTGGCCGAATGGGGCCCGGACGACGACAGTGTCTCCCGAGGGTGTCAGGGCCCCCTTGGTCTGGGGTGGAAGCGGCGAGTACGAGGAGCTCGACGGGCGTGCCGTGAACGGACGCATCATTCTCATGGAATTCAACTCCTGGGACCACTGGATCCGTCTGGCCGGTCTCGGAGCCAGGGCGATCGTCTTCGTCGAGCCGGAGGGGACATCCTACCGGCAAACCCTCGACAAGTACCTCTACGCCCCTGTAGATGTGCCACGGTTCTGGATCGGGGCACAGGACGGCGACCGACTGCGACGACGGCTCGTAGCCGGTGACGAGATCGACGTGCTGTTGCACTCCCGCATGGACTGGGTCGAAAGACCGGCGTGGAACATCTGGGTTGAGATTCCGGCGACGACGGCGGACTCGACACTAGCGGCGCAGCGTATCGTCGTGGAAGCCTACTACGACGGCATCTCCATTGCCCCCTCCCTGGCTCCGGCCGCCGAACTGGCCGCCAGCGCCGCCGCTCTGCTGGAGCTCGCCCGCTATCTGTACGAGCACCCACCCGAACGCAATATCATCCTGCTGTTTGCCGGCGCCCACTTTCAGGCGATGGGCGGCGCCGTCGATTTCCTCGACCGTCATGCGCGCCGGTCGAAGTTCTACGCCCCACGCATGACCGAGCCACTGACACCAGACCTGTTCATCAGCCTCGATCTGTCGACGAAGACGGATCAGGTGGGTATCTGGAACAACACCTTCAGCTTCAATCTGAAACGGTTCTTCGTTCCCTTCGGCAGGCGCTACACCGCCTACGCCGAACAGGTTGCCAGCGAGTTGGGGCGCGATCCGGCTCGGGCGATGGTCAACGGCATCAGCCCGATCCGTGGTATGGACTGGTCCACCTTCGTGCCCGATGGGGTCACCGTCGACGCCGGCATGGCCATGGACGCAGGCCAGGTGGCGCTCTCCTTCGTCACCATACACGATGCGCGTTTCCCGGTGAACACACCCCTGGACACGCCCGAACACGTGAACGTGACCAACCTGCACAGACAGTCGCTGTTCCTCAACGGCATTCTCGCCCGGTCCTTTGCCGACACGGCGCTGTTTCTGGGACTCGAGGACTTCGGGCCGGTCCTCAAGGATGAGATGCGTACCCACAGGGTGAAGGTTCGGGCCTTCCCGCGCCGCAGTCAGGTGCCGGACCGTGCGGTGGGAGACGCTCTCGTACTGGTCGGTGGTGGCACCCACAAGGGCGTGCACTGGACGAAGTATCATCTCACCGATGACGAGGGGCAGGCCCGCATCCCCGGGCTTTCGCTCGGTGCAGTGACCTTGGGCGCCTATTCCCTGGATCGGGTGTCGGGTGATATCGTCTACGCCCCGGATCTCAGCGAGCGGGCGAGGAAATTCCACGGCAAACCCACACCTTCCGGACGACTGGCCTGGGCCATCCGCTGGAATCAGAACACGCGCACGGTCGTCGTCTTTCCTGCCGTTTCCCGGACGCTCTACGGACTGACCGACCCCAACCGGTTGATGGGCATGGGGAAACTGAAACTGATCGACGCAGCGGGGCTCGCGCCGCGCCAGTACGGCTACCATTTCGGCGGCAGCATGAGCAGTGATCTCTGCGTGCTGTTCGCACCACGGGAGGGCGGTCGGCAGGACAAAGCCCTGAAGATGCTCTTCGGCTCGCTGCTGCTGATCAACAGTCCGGGAGGGAGCAACGAAGAAGAGGCGAAAGGAGTGGGCTACGATCTTCAGCACGAGAGTGTGCTGCCCACCGAACTGCACGCCCTGCGTGACATCTGGCGGCTGAACGGTGCCCGCATGGAGACGATGCGACGGCATGCCATTGAGAATCAGCGCCTCAGCCGTCTACATGAGGCTGGGCGGCAGCATCTGGACGCCGCCCAGGCTGCCCATGATTCGTTGCACTGGAAGGACTACATCGCACAGGTCCGCGCCGGTCTGGGTGTGACGATGCTCGCCTATCCCGAGGTCGTGGGTACGCTGAACGATGTGATTCGCGGCATCGTCTTCTTCCTCGCCCTCGTCATCCCTACGGCGTTCTTCGGTGAGCGTCTCCTGTTTGCCTCACCGGACGTCCGCTGGCAGATCGCCGGCTTCGGCGGCTTGTTGCTGGTGGTCTGGCTGCTGATCTCCCAGGTGCACCCGGCCTTCGACATCGCCCACCCTCTCATGATCCTGCTCGCCTTCGCCATCATGGCCATGGCCCTCTTCGTCCTGGCCATGGTGTCGAGCCGTTTCAACCGCTTCCTGAGGGAGTACCAGGCGGAGCAGGCAAAGGTGCACCAGACCGATATCAGCCGCGTGAGCGCCGCCTACACCGCCTTCATTCTCGGTATCTCGAACATGCGACGTCGACGCCTGCGCACCGGCCTGACGTTGCTGACGCTGACACTGCTGACCTTCACGGTTCTCTCCTTCACTTCGTTTCGACCCGATGTACGCTTCCTCGTGTTTTCCCTCGATCACACAGGGAGCTACGAGGGGGTGCTGATCCGTGATCGCGGCTGGAACTTCCTGTCTCCGTCGACGCTGGAATACGCCCGGTCGCACTTTGGCGACCAGGGCGTTGTGGTGCCGCGCAACTGGTACATCGCCTACGACGATGAGGAGAAGAAGTTCACCGACGTACGGCACGATAGCTTGAGTGCTCGCGCCACCGGCCTGCTGGGGTTGACCTCGCGGGAGCCCCGGGTGACAGATGTGGCCTCCACCCTCGTGTCCGGACGCTGGTTCCAAAGTGATGATGAACAGTCCTGCCTGCTGCCTGACGAGATGGCCGCAACCCTCGGCATCGGCGCCGCCGACGTCGGCAGGGCAAGCGTACAGATCTTCGGCAAGCGGTTCACCGTGGCCGGGGTCTTCGACACCGAGGCCTTCGAGGAAGTCCACGATCTCGATGACGAGCCGTTGACGCCGGCCGACTTCCAGATGTCGAGCAATGTCGCCCTCGGCCCCGACGCCGGACCACAGATGACAGTCGAGGAGGAGGATGTCTACGAGGTGCGGCCTTTCGTACATCTGGCGGCAGGCAATGTTCTCATTCTACCGTACGGAACGCTACAGGAGGCCTTCGGCGAGTTGCGATCCGTGGCGGTCCGCTTCGACGAGGGGGTTCCGGCAAAGGCTCTCATCGAGGATTTCCTGCTGCGGATCTCCGGGACGTTGTTCGCCGGCCTCCACGACCCGGACTCGGGAGAGATCTCGGTCTCATCCTTCACCTCCCTCGGTATCACCTCCGTGGAGGGTATGGCGGCATTGCTGGTGCCGATGCTGATCGCTTCGCTCATCGTCCTCAATGCGATGATGGGGGCAGTGTACGAACGTTTTCGTGAGATCGGGATCTATTCCTCGGTCGGACTGGCGCCGATGCATATCGCCCTGCTGTTCATCGCCGAGGCCTGTGTCTATGCCGTCATCGGCGTCACCATGGGCTACATGCTGGGGCAGGGCCTGGGGCGTGTCCTCGTCCACTTCGGCTGGCTGGGAGGCATGAACCTCAACTACTCTTCGCTGGCGGCCATTCTCTCGGCCCTGATGGTCATGGGCGTCGTGCTCGTGTCGACCATCTACCCGGCGCGGCTGGCTTCCCGGTCCGCCGTGCCCGATACCGTGCGTCGCTGGCGCCCGCCGCCTCCGGACGGGGATCGCTGGGAGTTCGCCTTCCCCTTCATGGTCTCCGAGCAGGAGGTCGAGGGGCTCTGCGGTTTTCTGGCGAGTTTCTTTCAAGCCTATGGGGAAGAGTCCATCGGTGACTTCTATTCAGACAAAGTGCGGGTCGTCAGGGAGACCGACGAAGCCTCGGGGAAGATCCAGTATGGTGTGCAACTGCTGCTGTGGCTGGCTCCGTTCGACATGGGGGTCAGCCAGTTCGTGCAGATTGAGTGCGCCCCGAGCGAGGTGACACGGGGTGCCTACGGCGTGGAGGTCTTCATCCAGCGGCTGAGCGGGCAGGACACCTACTGGCAGCGGGTGAACGGGCGCTTCGTCAATCAGCTGCGTAAGGAGTTTCTCATCTGGCACACGCTCGATCAGGAGTCGAAAGCGTTTCACAGCCAGGTGGCCCGTGATCTGATCGACGTCGGCGACGGCATCTTCGCCTCGGGAGGGATCGATGGCTGAGCCCGACAGCGGCTGGTTCGCCTGGCGCCGCCGACTGCGGCGTCAGCAGTACGAGGAGGTCGAGGAATACCGGGCACTGCTCGAGCCACCGCAGCGTTTCGAGGACGGATTCACCCTGCGTACCGTGATCGGTGTGCTCTTCATCTCGCTGATCATGACCCCGGGGGAAATGTACCTGGGCCTGGTCACCGGGGGATCCATCGGCGCTGCCGCCCAGTGGGTGACCGTCATACTCTTCCTCGAGGTGGCCAAGCGCTCCTTCACCTCTCTACGTCGTCAGGAGATCTACCTTCTCGTCTACGTCGCCTCGGCACTGGTGGCACGGGAAGAGGGGGCCTTCCTCGACCTGCTGTTCCGTCAGTACTTCGTGCGCTCGGCGGAAGCGGCGCAGTTCGGTGTGGCTCGTCTGCTGCCCTGGTGGTGGGTACCGGCTCCCGATTCGCCCGCCCTGGCGGCGCGCACTTTCCTGCACCGGGACTGGCTGTGGCCCATGGTCCTGCTCGTGTCAGGTACCATCGTCGGCCGCATCACCTGGTTCACCAGCGGCTACCTGCTCTTCCGGCTGACGTCCGACCGCGAACGGCTGCCTTTTCCGACGGCACCCATGTCCGCCCTGTCGGCCATGGCCCTGGCCGAGGAGAGCGGCGAGGAAGAGGAGACCTGGAAGTGGCCGGTCTTCTCTGTGGGCGCCATCATCGGCGCCGTCTTCGGACTCATCTACGTCGGCATCCCTACCTTCACCGAGATCATCGGCGGTACAAAGATCACCCTCATCCCCATCCCGTTCTGGGACCTGACACCGTACTTCGGCAACCTGCTGCCGGCGACTCCACTGGGGATCACGCTCAACATCGGGATCATCTTTGGTGGACTGCTGATGCCGTTCTGGGGGGTTGTGGGGTCCTTTGCCGGGGTCATGGCGCATACCTTCGCCAGTCCTTTCCTCTACGATGCCGGTCTGCTGCCCAGCTGGTCTTCGGGGATGGACACGATTCGTACACAGATCGTTACCGGCATCGATTTCTGGCGAGCCTTCTCGATCGGGATCACCCTGGCGGTGACCGTGATCAGCTTCTACCAGCTGTTGTCGACGGCACGTCAGCGGCGGCTGCAGATGCGCAGCGAGACCCTTGGCGACCAGAGCCGGTATCCGGACACCTGTCAGCACGAGGGCTGCAACGCCCCCTCCGAGGTGCGCGGCTACTGCCTCAGGCATCTGGGCCGTGGCGACTTCAATCTGTGGGTGTGTGTCATCCTGTTTGCTGTCGCCGCCGTCTACCCGATCGTGCTGGCCAAGACACTGTTCCCGACGCTGGTGACCACGGGGCTGCTGGTCCTCTTCTTCGGCATCGCCTTCATCTACGCGCCCATCATGTCCTTCGTGTCGGCCCGTCTCGACGGCCTTATCGGCCGCGAGGTACAGATTCCATACATCAACGAAGCCATCATTTTCCTCACCGGGTACCGTGGCGTCGACATCTGGTTCGTGCCATTTCCGACACGTAACTACGGCGGGCATGCCGAGGGCTTTCGGGTCGTAGAGCTCACCGGTATGCGCTTTACGAGTCTGCTGAAGGCTGAGCTGTTCATGCTGCCCATCGTCTTCGTCGTCAGCCTGATGTACTGGAGCTTCCTGTGGCGCCTCGGGCCGATCCCCTCGGAGAGCTACCCGTACGCCCAGTTGATGTGGCCCCTGCAGGCCTTCGACAAGGCGTTGTTCTTTTCGAGTACGATGTACAGCCGTATGTGGCGGGAGGGGGAGGATCTCGAGGGGGAGCGTCTGCGTGAGGGAGAGGCGGTGTGGAGTCCGTCCAATCTGCAGGACCGTCAGTGGTGGTACTGGCGGGTGAAGACGACGGTGGACGTCGACATCCCGGATCCGAACAAGAGGCAGTACGGCAGCTGGTCTCAGGTGGGGTACTTCTATACCAACTTCGGCGACGGGGACCCGCCGGGACAGATCCCCCAGACAGTGCTGGACGAGCTGCAGCTTCCCCGTGCTTCGGGGGCACGGAGAGATAGTCTGCGAGGTCCGCCTGCGGAGAATGAACGGCTGGTCGAACTGCGCTGGCCGGCACCCGGGGAGGCCGTGGATACGGCGAACCCGAACTTCCACGCCGTGGTGGCGCAGCCGGGGGCCGACTCCCTCGATTTCTACTTCGAGGTCGACAGGTTGATCACCTTCGACGGCGAATTCCTGCAGAGGTCCGCCGACAGGCCTCTGCTGTTCGAGACGTTATGGCGCGACCTGACCTACACCGGGGATGGGCGCGACAACGACGGCGATGGCCGGGTCGACGAGGAGCTCGTCAACGGCAGCGATGACGACAACGACGGCCGGGTGGACGAGCAGGACATCCGCCATCCACTGGCGGGCTGGAAGTGGCCGATCATCCTCTTCGGTGCGGGCTTCGGTGTCTTCGTCTATTTCTCGCTGTCGTTTCTAGGGATGCCCGTGTTCCTCATCTGGGGCTACGTGCAGAGCGTGCTCGGCATCCCGCACAATCTGCTGCCTCAGATCCTGGGAGCTCTGCTGGCACGGTTCTACTTCTGGAAGCGCTACGGCAAGCAGGAATGGCGGCGCTATGCTATGGTGCTGGCCGTTGGCTTCGGCGTTGGCATGTCCCTGGTCGGCATGTTCTGTGCCGCCTTCGCCATGGTCAGCAAGGCGGTGTCGGCGCTGCAGTACTGAAGGTGGTGGCGTCAGGAATCCGCGGTCTGCGTGTCCTCCGAGACCTGCTCGAATTCCTCAGCCAGAGAGCCATGATCACCGTGCCGCCGTCTTTGCAGCAGCAGCGCTGGTGCGCCGACGGCAAAGTAGGTGAGGTTGGAGACGGCGTGCACGACGGTGGCGCAGGCCATGGTAGAAGCCAGGGGGATGGCGAACAGCAAATGCAGAGACCGGCCGTAGAATAAGTGATAGCTGCCGATGCCTCCCGGCAACGGTACGACCACGCCGATGGAAGAGATCGCCATGACAACGATGGCCGCCCGGCCCCCCAGATGCCACGGATCTTCGTGGTAGCCGAAGGCAGCGAAGGAGAACCAGGTGATCAGTGCGTAGCCCAGGTTCAACAGGAGGGAGCTCAGCAGGATTTCGACGTAGGCTGACGGGTTTCTCAGAGCCTGCAGACCATGGATGAACTGGGACAGCAGGTCGGCGATCGGACGGGCGAGTCGTTCCGATACTTTCGCCAGCAGGCGATAGACGAACTCGACGCCGCGCTCGCGGTAGGCAGAGACGATGACGAGACCGGTGACGGCGGCAACACTCAGGGCCAGCGCCACCATGGCCCCCAAGCGGATTCCGGGAAACGCCTCTTCGATCTGTCCGGGGAGCAACGCCGCTGAGGCGGCGATCAGGATAAGGAGCCACAGAACGTCGATGACACGTTCGACGACGATCGTACCAAAGACAGCGCTGATGCTGGCCTGGCGGGTCCACTTCAAGCTCAGTGCCCTGGCCGCTTCTCCGGCACGGGGGATGGGACTGACGAGGTTGACCGAGTAGCCGATGCACAGCGACAGTGTGGCGTCGAGCAGGGTGACTTGGGGGGCGACGGGACGCATCAGGACGACCCAGCGCCAGGCGCGAATCACGCCGGTGAGCAGGATCGTAAGGATGATCGCGAGGATCCACCACGGCGACACGGCCGCCATCTCCGACCATAGAGAATCGAAGTCTTCGATGTCCCTGAAGGCCAGGTAGAGGAACGCCGCCATCAGTGCCAGAATGACGGCCAGACGCAGAAATGTCTTCAGCGGTAGACCTCATCGGGATCGAAGACCCGCTCGTCTATCACCTCCCAGGACTCGTGCTCCGCGTGCCAGCGACGGTAGTAGCATGAATAGTAGCCGTGAGCGCAGGCGGCGACCTGCTGGTCGACGCGGATCTCGAGGGAGTTCCGGTCACAGTTGACACGGATCTCGCGGACGCGCTGCACATGTCCGGAGGAGACACCCTTGGCGACGACGACGCCTTTCGAGCGCCGGAAGACGTGGACGATGCCCTCCTCCATGCTCTTCTCCAGGGCCTCGCGATTCAGGAAGCAGAGTACGAGGAGGCGGTCTGAGGCGTGGTCGGTGACGGCCACTGGCAGCAGACCATCCTGTCCGAAGTTGATGTCGTCGGCCAGACTCATCCGTTACCAGATCTTTCCACGTTGCTCGAGCAGCGAGATGACCTGACCTGTTGCCGCCTCGACAGAGCAGTCAGCGGTACGGACCTCGAGTTCAGGCGAGAGAGGGGGTTCGTACGGATCGGAGATCCCGGTGAAGTTCTTGATCTCACCGGCACGGGCTTTCCTGTAGAGGCCCTTGGGATCCCGTTGCTCGCAGACTTCTAGTGGTGTGTTGATGTAGATCTCGAGGAAATCGTCAGAGTCAACGAGGGCGCGCACGTTGTCCCGATCGGCCCTGTAGGGGCTGACAAAACTCGACAGTGTGACCGTACCGGCGTCGGCGAACAGGCGACTGACTTCACCGATGCGGCGGATGTTCTCCTCGCGATCCTGCGCCGAGAAGCCAAGATTGCGGCTGAGTCCGAGGCGGATGTTATCGCCGTCGAGTACGTAGGCCAGGCGGCCCCGCACCACGAGCGCGTGTTCGACGGCAAAGGCGATCGTGCTCTTACCGGAACCCGACAGACCAGTGAACCAGACCACGACGCCCCGCTGACCGAGGAGTTCTTCGCGGCGGGCACGATCCACCTGCCCCTCATGCCGGACGATATTCTCCTGGGTCACTCGAGCACGTCCTCGGCGACGTCGGCCACAAGGGTGCCGGTATCCTCGCCGGCACAGATCCGCTGGCTCGTGCCGGTCTCGTCGAAATCGAAGACGTGGATCGGCAGGCCGTGATCCCGCGCCAGGATGATGGCTGTCTGGTCGATCACGGTGAGATTGTTGGTCAGGATCGTGCTGTAGTGCATACGCTCGTACATCCGGGCAGCCGGGTCGGTGCGCGGATCCGCCGTGAAGATTCCACGGGCCTGATTCTTGGCGAAGAGGATGGCCTCGGATCGCGTCTCGAGTGAGCGCTGGGCGGCCGTATAGTCGGTGGTTACGTACGGTTGACCGGTGCCACCGGCGAAGATGACGATGTACCCCTTTTCGAGATGGTGGATGGCGCGCAGGCGGATGAAAGGTTCAGCCACGGTGTTGATCTCGATGGACGTCATCACGCGCACCTCGACCTGGCCATCCGACTTTCCCGTGAGCACACCGCGCAGCAGCAGACTGTTCACCACAGTGCCCATCATACCGATGTTGTCCGCCTCAGCGCGCTCGATGCCCCACTGGGAGGAGACGCCGCCGCGGAAGATGTTGCCCCCACCGATGACGACCGACACCTGCACCCCCTGGGCGTGCAGTCCGAGGATCTCGTCAGCGATGTGCTCGAGGGCGTCGGAGTTGAAGCCGAAATCGTCATCGCCGGAGACGGCTTCGCCGCTGAGCTTCAGGGTGACTCGCTGGTAACGCATCCGTCTTCCTTCCTGACCAGAAAAGTGCCGCCTCAGAGGAGGCGACTCTTGACGACGCGTTCGGCGTCGGGGTATCGCCCGATCAGGTCATCGACCTGGCGGGAGAATGTGTCGACCTGAGGTCCTGCGAGACCGACAAAATCCGCACTGTGAGACAATACTTCGTCGATCTCGGCAGCCGACAGGGGCACGCGGTCATCCTCGCCGAGACGTCGGGAAAGATCATTGTGTTCCGCTCCTTCTCGCAGCGCCAGCGCCGACGAGACGGCGTGTTCCTTGATCGCTTCGTGCACCTCCTCGCGTCCTCCCCCACGGCGGACGGCCTCCATCAGCAAGGTGGTCGTGGCCAGGAAAGGGAGGTAGCGTTCGAGTTCGCGGGCGAGGATGGCTTCATAGACACCCATGTCATCGATAACGTGCAGGGCCGTCTCCAGCAGACCATCGAAGGCGAAGAAGCTGTCGGGAAGGGCGACACGACGGACGACCGAACAGGATACGTCCCCCTCAAACCACTGGTCACCCACGAGGCCGCCCGCCATGTGGGCGTAGCCGCCCAGGATGACCTGCAGGCCGTTGATCCGTTCGGTGCTGCGCGTGTTCATCTTGTGCGGCATGGCGGAAGATCCGACCTGACCGCGGGCAAAGCCCTCGGTGGCCGTCTCGGAGCCGGCCATCAACCGGATCGTACGCGCCAGATTGGCGACGCCGCCACCCATCTGAAAGAGACAGGAGATGACCTCGAAATCGAGACTTCGAGGGTAGACCTGACCGACAGCGCCGAGGGGTTGTTCGAAACCGAGGTGTTTCATGACTCGCCGCTGCAGATCCGCCACTTTTTCAGCGTCGCCGTCGAACAGGGTCAGTTGATCGAGGCCGGTGCCGACGGCGCCCTGCAATCCGCGCAGGGGGTAGGCGGCGATCAGGTCCTCGAGGCGGTGCAGGGCGATGACCATCTCCTGACCATATGTGGCCAGTCGCTTGCCCATCGTGGTGGGCTGGGCGGCAGCGTGATGGGTACGGGCAACGATGACGAGGTCACGCCATTCGACAGCACGGTTGCGGACCCGCTCGATGAGATGAACGTATTTCGGCAGCAGCGATTTCAGTGACTGGAGGATCTGGTACTGCTCGACGTTGTCGGTCAGGTCGCGGCTCGTCATGCCCTTGTGGACATGCTCGTAACCGGCGAGAGCACAGAACTCCTCGATCCGGGCCTTTACGTCGTGACGGGTGAGGGCTTCCCGCCGGGCGATCGAAGCCAGGTCGACCTCGTGGAGATGACGTTCGTACCCGTCGATGGCATCGTCAGGGACGTCGAGGCCGAGGTCGCGCTGCGCTTTGAGAACAGCAATCCAGAGTCGCCGCTCGAGGCGAATCTTGCCTTCTTCCGACCACACCTGCCGCATGGCGGGGCTGGCGTAACGGGCGGCCAGGACGTTGGGAATCGAGTCCTGTGGCTGAGTCAAGAATCCCGGCTCAAGAGTTTCGTCGGCGTCTGGAGGCGTGAGAGGGAAGGCGCCGGGTGCGTCTTCCGGGGCTCGCTCAAAGCATAAGGATTCCCCCGTACAGACGCCACGAGTCTCACAGGCTTTTCTCTGTCTGGCGCCAGGCTCGTACGTGATCGGCGACTTCGATGAGAGTGGCCGTCCACAGCCGGTCCCGCTGCGCGTCCAGGTATCCCGTCAGAGCGCCAAAGGCCTCGGTGTCGACGCTAAGATGGTCGCCGCCCACCCCATGGAACGTGAACACAGCCCAACCACCGCTGGCCGCCGCCGATTCGGCGTAGCCGATGAGCTGCTCTGCCCCGGCACCCTCGGCGGCGAAGCTCATCAACGCATGCAGGTCTGTTACCTCAGGATTGTTGGGTCGCTCACCGCCGGCCCGGGCCGCACGGAACCGTTCAGCTACGACGGGTACATACGATTGACGGTCCGTGCCGGCACCGACAAAGGTCTGGTAACAGGGGTAACAGAAGGAGCGGGAGTCCCGCCCCTCGGGATGGACTTCGTCGAGGGCAGCCTGTGCCGCATCGATCGTCTCGGCAATGTCCGCCAGGCTGATCTTCTCCAGGCAGAATTCGGTGTCGAAGCTGTAGTTGCAGGAACAGGGGTGCTTCGTCGTGTGATTGCCCAGCTCATGGCCGTTCAGTCCGACCTGGTGCCAGCGCTCGGCATCGGCATCCCAGTGGCCTCGGTACGGATTCAGGTAGAAGGTGCCGGACAGACCATCGTCATCGAGACGTGGAATCGCCTCCTGCAGCTGGCTGCGGGCGCCGTCATCGAAGGTGAGACTGACGGCGGCCTGGCGGCCGTCAGGCCAGATGTTGGTGGACACTTGCAGATCCTTCTGTTGTCGACGGAGGGGAAGAGGAACGTGAACCTCGCTACATTGGAACACTCATGACACAACCGCAACCCGCCAGCGCGGTCCTGGGATATGGATCGTTGCTGAACGTAGAGTCTCTCCGGCGAACGGTTCCACGACTGTCTCGTGACAACCTTACGCCGGTGCGGGTCGACGGCTACGCCCGCATCTTCCACCTCGTGTCCCTGAACAGGGGACAGGCGCGGGGCCCGATCCGTTCCGGCCTCCGGGGTGCGGTGCTCGATGCCAGGCCCTGGGCCGGAGCCCAGATGGGTGCCGTCCGCTTCGATGTCACCGGCGTGGAGCAGGAGGAACTCGACCAACGGGAGTTCTGCTACGACAGGCACGAGGGGGTCGCGTGGCGCGACTTCCAGCAGCCGGCGCGCCGTGGCCGGGCTCTCGTTTACAGCGTGTCGTCGGCAGCGACCCTTCAAGCCCGCTTTCCGCAGCTCTACCGGGAACGCATTTTCGGGTTCGGCGTCGATGGGCTCCTGAGTGATCGAATCCGGCCCCTGGACGACTATCTGCGGCTGTGCATCGAGGGAGCCTTTTCCTGGGGACGCGCCTTCGGTCACCACTTCCTGGCCAACACGTGGCTGGGAGACGGCCGCTGTCTGTCCTGCTGGGGGCCGGCGATCGAGGTCACCCGGGCACTGGGCGAGCAGATCACCACGGTACCGTATGCGAATCTTCAGATCAGTCCCAGGACTCGCCAGTAGAGGATGCAGAGCGGGCAGAGGATGAGGATGGAGAGAGTCGAGATCAGCAGCATGGCCAGCGACAGATCCCGGACGCGGAGCGTGCCGAAGCCGAGGGCGACCATGAAAGGTGCTGCCTGGTAGGGAAGGAAGGCGACCGTCGTCGCCATGGCGACGCTCATGGCCGAGCCCAGCGGTGACAGTCCGGCCTCGGCCCCCACGTGCAGCAGACTCGGCGTGGCGACGGCAGCTACGGCGGCGATGTCCATGAGGAAGTCGAGAGGCAGGGCTGTCAGCGTCAATGCCAGGTGCGCTCCGAACCAGTGGCCTCCGGCGTCGGGCAAGAGAGTCATCACAGCCTGTACCATCCGCGCATTGAACCCCGAACCATCCAGGACCTCGCCGATACCGAACAGGGCGGCGATGTAGAAGAAGAATGGGAAGTTGATCTGCCGCAGGCGTTCGGCCGGCAATGGCCCCCATCCGGGTATCGTCGCCACCAGCACAAGAGCGAGGCCGACCGAGACGGGGGCCAGACCGTGGACGACGTCTGTGGCCCACAGTGCGACGCCGGCAAGCAGCAGCAGCAACGTAAGGCGCTGAGATCTCGACAGGGGAACACCGGCGCTGGTTTCCGGCGTCCTCCCACCATGGGCCAGGCGCTTCATTCTCCGCCCCCAGAATGCCCAGATGACGGTGACAGACAGGGCCGTGCGCAGGATGCCGACGACGGGGAACATCCACAGCAGCCACTCTCCCCAGTAGACGACGCGCCCCGTCTCCGCCTGCAGCTGTCCGGCAACGACAAGATTCGGCACCGAACCGGTGAGCACGGCGCAGCCGCCATAGTACGTGCCGCAGACGATGGAGAGGGCGACGGCGCCAGCCAGTCGGGTGTCCTGCTGATTCGGGTCGAGGGCTCGACACAGGGCGATCCCGATCGGCATCAGCAGCAGCACACGGACTACACCCGACGGTACGAGAAAGGCCGCCGCCAGTCCCAGCAGATGCAGTCCGGCCAGCAGCCGCAGAGGGCTGCCGGTAGCCAGCCATGGCAGAAAGAGGTCGGCGAGGCGAACTCCGAGGCCTGTCTCCGACAGCAGCAGGCTGAGGACCATGCCGGCGAAGACGAGCCAGATCGTCGGCTCAGCGAAGGGGAGGAAGGTGTCGCCGAAGCTGAGCAGCCCGGTGGCGGGCAGCAGCAGCAGCACGGCGAAAGAGGAGACCTCCACCGATACGGCCTGCGAGGTCCACATGATGAGGGCGAAGAGGGTGACGCCGAGGGCGAGCTGTTCGTCCGCCGGGAGTACGGGTATTGGTGCCCACCAGCCGAACAGGGCAAGGACCGTGGCCAGCCCGGGCCAGATAGCGGCTTCCGGGAACCGGGAGGCCCCGGGCACGATCAGCGCAACCGATCGGACAGCATGCCAACCGACAGGGCGAAGTGGTAGGAACGGTTCCAGCGCATGAGGGTGAAGAAGTCGTCGTAGACGAGGAACGCATCCCCTCTCGGTCCATCGGGCAGGATCAGTGTCGCCCAGAGATTTCTGTCGGGCAGATCGCCACCGTTGAGTCGACGCAGGCCCAGTTGGTTCCACCGGGAAAGCCGCATCTTCGTGTCACGCCCGGCGAGCCGGGCATCGAAGCCATCGGGCAGCAGGACCGGGCGCCCCCATGTTTCGTCGTCCTTCCACCCCAGATGCGCCAGGAAACGGGCCATCGAACCAAGGACGTCACCAGTCGATGTCCAGATGTCACGCCTGCCGTCCCCATCCTGGTCGACGGCGAAACGGCGGAAGTTCGAGGGCATGAACTGGCACTGACCCAGGGCCCCCGCCCAGGAACTCAAGAGCCGTCCCGGATCGGCGTACCCGGCATCAACGGCGAGCAGCAACTCGATCAATTCAGATCGGAAGTACTCTCGCCGTCGGCCCCGCCAGCCCAGCGTCGCCAGGGCCGATACCGCGGGCGTGTCGCCGGTGTGGGCACCGAAGTCGCTCTCGACGCCCCACAGAGCGACGAGGAACCGAGGCTGTACGTGGTGTGCGGCCGCCACGGCCTGCAGCAGCTCGCCCTGCCGTTCCATGTGTTGTCGACCTCGAAGGATTCGATCCTCCGAGACAACCCGCCGACCGTACTCCGCCCAGGAAAGCACCGATTCGGGTTGCTTGTTTTGCCGGGCTAGAACGCGATCGATGGGGGCGGCGTCGGCCAGGGCCGATTTGAGGGTGGCCTCGGCCACGCCACGCTTGCCGGCATCGAGACGCACGTCATCGAGCCAGGCAGCAAAGCTGCCGTCGTCGGCGCCGGCCTGGCCGGGGAACAGCAGGACGGTCCCCAGCAGCTGTATGAGGAAGCCGAGGCGAAGGGTCAAGGCCGGACTACACTGCCGTCGGCCCGGCGGTCCTCGGCCGTCCAGCTGTGGCCGCGTTCGCTGAACAGGGCGGAGGCCTTGTCCTCGTCGATGTCGACGCCGAGTCCGGGGCCGTCGTTGGGGTATAGGTGTCCACCCTCAAGTACGGCGGCACCGGGAAAGGCGTCGCACTCCGCCTCGGAGAACTGGTTCTCCTCCTGGATACCGAAACTCGTCGAGGCGAGGTCGAGGTGCATGGCCGCTGCCTGGTTCACTGGATCGTTGTCGCCGCCTTCCTGGAAGGCGGTCTGCACGCCGAAGAATTCACATACTGCCGCGATCTTCCGGCATGGTGTGATGCCCCCGGCCTTCGACACCCGCACGCGGACATAGTCGATGAGCCGTTCGGTGATGAGGGGGAGATACTCGTGGGGGTTGACGAACAACTCCCCCATGGCCTGAGGGGTCGTGCACTGGGCGCGGATCAGGCGGAACCAGTCGATCTGCTCCGGTGGCAGAACATCCTCGAGGAAGTAGAGACGGTACGGTTCCAGCAGCTTCGACAGGGTCACGGCGTTGTGCGGCTTGAGGTGTTCGTGTACGTCGTGTGTGAGTTTCGGACCGAAGCCGAGGCGTTCTCGCAGACGCTCGAACATACGCGGCACGTTCTCCAGGTACGCTTCGTCGTCGAAGACCTTGTCCAGCTCACGGCCGCCTTTCGGTCGCGATATGGAATCACCGTCGAGAAAGCCGCCGCCACCATAGCCCCCAAACTGGCAACGAACCACGGGGAATCCCTCCTCCAACCATCGCTGTACGTCATCGACGAGGGCGTCCAGGTCCTTGCCCGCGGCATGGCCATAGCAGGGGACTGCGTCTCGTGCCTTGCCGCCGAACAGCTGGTACAGCGGCAGTCCCGCCTCTTTGCCCTTGATATCCCACAGGGCCATGTCGATGCCGCCCAGGGCCGTGTTCAGGATCGAGCCGTTGCGCCAGTACGCCGCCGCGTAGACCGACTGCCAGATGTCCTCTATCTGGGCCGCGTCACGACCGATGAGTCCCGGGGCGATAACCTGCTCAATGGCCGCCGTGATCGCCGCGGAGTGATGCACGTCATTGGCGGAGCCGATACCCCAGAGACCGGGCTGATCGGTGATCACCTTGACGATCGCCCAGCTGCCGCCGGGCCGGGCGCGGATGACACGGATGTCTTGAATCTTTGCCATGGGTCAGAGCGTACCCCTTCGAATATCAGTCGATGGCGAACAGGCTGAGTCCGGGAACGTACGTGATGATGAGCAGGCAGGCGAGGAGGATGAGGAGGAAGGGCAGGGAGGCCCGGTACAGGCTCAACAGGGGCCTTTTGAAACGGGCGCTGGCGATGAACAGGTTGAGTCCCACCGGCGGCGTCGAATAGCCGATCTCAAGGTTGGCCAGAAAGATGATCCCCAGATGCACGGGATGGATATCGTAGGCCGCGGCGATCGGGAGAATCAGGGGCACGACGACGACAAGGGCGGAAAACATGTCGATCATGCAGCCCACGGCCAGCAGGAAAAGGTTCAGCAGAATAAGAAAGAGAATCCGGCTTTCGACCTGCCCCTGAATCAGTACCAGCAGTCCGGCGGGGATCTCGGCGTCGACGAGGTAGGAGGTGTACGCCATGGCGGCAGCGAGAATGAGGAAGATGCCGCCCACCAGAACCATGGTTTCGCGGATGATGCCCGGCAACTGACGCGGAGTGATCTCACGGTGAATTAGCATTTCGAGGACGACGACGTACAGGGCGCTGAGAGCCGCCGCCTCACTCACGGCGATGAAGCCGGAATAGATCCCGGTCATCACGACCACCGGCAGCATCAGCTCCCACGCACCTTCCCGGATCGCCTGCCCCGGGGAGATGTCGATGAGCTTGCGAGTCGGGCCCTGGCCTCGGCCGACGAAGAAGCTGTAGGCCGAAAGCGCTGCCACAAGCAGCACACCCGGAGCGATGCCGGCAACGAACAGCTGATCCACGGGCGTCTCGGAGACGATACCGTAGACGATGAGTGGAATACTGGGAGGGAACAGCAGTCCCAGGCTACCCGATGTCGTCAACAGACCGAGGGAAAACCGCTCTGGGTAGCCTGCCTGCTGCAGCGCCGGAAACAGCAGCCCGCCGACGGCGACGATCGTCATGCCGGAGGCGCCGGTGAAGGCCGTCAGCAGAGCGCAGATCGTCAGGGCCATGATGCCAAGGCCGCCGGGTAGCCACCACAGCAGCGCCTGAGAGATTCTCACCAGACGCTGCGCGGCGCCGCTTTCGGCGAGAACAAACCCGGTGAAGGCGAACAGGGGGATGGCCGTCAGCGCCGGTGTGTCGGCGAGGCGGTACATCTCGATGAAGATGATGGTCAGGTCGACGCCGTCGGCGGCGAAAGAGATCAGCGCCAGCGTGCAGATGATGACGAACAGCGGGGTTCCCAGGCAGGCCAACAGAACGCCCGACAGAGTCGTCAAAGGTGCCACTTCAGCGTCGTCTGCCCGTTGCCAACATCTGGCGGATCCCGGCTGTGACGCGGCTGGCAAAACGCAGCGTCATCCCCCCGAAGACGAGGGGGAACACGAGCTGCAGCGTCCACCGGGGCAGATCGAGGAAGGCCTGGTCGCCGTAGTCATGTTCGTCGATTACGAAGCGTACTGCCAGACGCGTCAGGATCATACAGACGATCGCGGCGACAGCATCTCCGGTGATGACTGCGATCCGCCGTACCCGGGTCGGCAACAGGCGCAGAACGGCATCGATATGAATATGGCGACCGTCGCGCGTGGCGATCAGTGCGCCGAGAAAGCTGACCCACAGAACGAGGTGACGCACCAGGGGATCGGCCCACATCCAGGTGACATCGAAGAGGTTGCGCAGTAGAATCTGGGCGAAGGCCAGCAGGAGAAGCACGCCCACGAGCAAGACGAGGCTGCCTTCTTCCAGACGGTGCAGACGGGACCGGCGGCCGGCGGTCACGGTCATCGTTCGACCGGTGTCACAGCCTTGCCGCGGAATTCGGCCAGATGCTCGAGTATCTGTTCGTACACGGTCCGGCTGAAAGCCTCACCCACCAGTTCGGGTACCGATTCGTCTACGAGTTGATGAAAACCGGCGACCGCCTCCGGGGGCGAGGAGATGGGGGACACACCCTCCCGCTGCATGATCTCCAGGGCGTCCTGATTGTCTCGGCGCCCGCGCTGGTTGTGCACCCGGATATGTCGGGTCGAGATCTCAAGCAACTGCTGCTGTTGCTGCTGGGTCAGACGCTCGAAGGCCTTTCGCTGCACCAGGAAAGCACCGATGGAGTAGTTGATCGGCAGGTCGGTATAGTGCCTGACCCGCGTGAACCACTGCAGCACGATGGCCGCTGCCGGGGAAGCATAGACGATGTCGACGAGGTTGGTCTGCAGTCCGAGCAGCACATCCGGGATACCCAGAGGGACGGATGTGACCCCGGCCTTTTCAAAGAGCACCCCCGTAATCGGTTCATCCTGGAGGCGCCATACCTTGTGGCCACGGATATCTTCCACGCTGCGCACGGGATGCTTGGTCATGAGAAAGACGAAACCGATGTCGGACCAGCCGAGTTGGACGAACCCGGCATCGAGGAAGGCTTGCCGATAGTGGTCAGCCATCTGCGTCAGGACGTAGTCGACTTCCTCGTAGCTGTCGAACAGGAAGGGCATCTCCAGAGCCAGGACGTCAGGCAGGATGTGAGTGATACCCGTGCCGCCCAGACCGGCGCCGTGCAGCTGTCCGATGCGGATCTTGCGCAGCATCACGTCTTCGTCTCCCTGCACACCGCCGGGGTAGATCTTGAGGCGGACCTCTCCCGCCGTCGCCGTACGGATTTCGGCGTCGATGTTGCGCAGGGCTTTGATCCAGCTGCTGCCATCCGGCGCCAGGGAGCCGATCTTCAGGACGGTCTCTGTCGCCCCGGGGGTGACCAGACCAAACCCCAGGGTTATTCCCACGGCAAGCGACCGCAGGGTTGACGCGCTCCGATCAGAAATAGACATCGACGTCTGCCAACAGGCGGTGTGCGAGGCGACGCGCGATGGCATTCTGCAGGGTCAGTTCTGGGACGGTGTCGAGGGGTGAGGCAATCACCTGTTCGAGGAGCCTGACGTAGAGTTCGCGGTCGAAGATCTGGCGGGCATAGAATCGGGCCATCTGCACTCTTACCATGAGATCGTGATCGGCGGTGATTGCCAGCGCCCGCTCGAAGTGAAACAAGGCCTGCTCTGGATCACCACCCAGCGCCGGGGGCAGGGCCGCATGGTAGACTCCGAGAAACACGTGTGGGTTGCCGTTGCGGAAGTCTTCGTCCGTGTCCAGAACCCAGCGCATCAGATGGATGACCCGCGGCAGATCGGCCAGGGCTTCCATGTCGCTGAGATGGGCACCGATCCAGGCGCCCCAGGAACTGGCCGCCCAGAACACATAGGGCAGGTCTGCCTGCCGCAGGTCGTTGGTGATTTCGCCGAAGCCGGAGAACGGCCCGTCGATCAGTTCACCCGTGGCGGGCCGTCTGGCGATGAGCGTCCTGCGGCCATACTGCATGGCTCGGGAGTAGAGCGCTGCCGCCCGCGACGCATCACCGGCCTCGACCAACAGGGCATAGGAGGTGTATCCTTCGGTTGCAGCCAGGAGCAACTCAGCGTTCTCCGGATCCCCCTCGATCAGCCCTTCCAGCAACAGCAGGTAGGTGGGCAATGCCTGGGATACGAGATCGATGTCCTCGTGTTGCAGGGCCGCCTGCGAGACATCTTCCATCAGGCCACGGGCGGCCATGGTGCGCACATAACCGCAGCCGGCCAGGAAGCAGGCGCCGGCCAGGAGGCTGCGCAAAATCCAGTGAATGCCTCGGGCCATACAGGAATCCGGTGTCGATTGACGGGGGAATGGCGTGTGCAGGTGTGGCTGGGCTAATATCACCAGCCCCTGGAAGGACCGTCAAGAAAGGTACTCTCTGCACAACTCAGGCAGGACTCTGCCTCGTTGGACGCTGAAGGCGTCCAACAGGTTTCTCTCTTTTGCACCCGCCGGCTGGCTGCTGGCACTCACCGTAGCTGCCTACGCCGGTGTCGTCGACAACGGCTTCTGTCTCGATGATACCGGGATCGTCACCAACAACCGTCTGGTTGCCACGGCCTCCTGGGGGGACCTGTGGACTTCCAGCTACTGGCAGGGGGTTACCGGAGATAGAGGCGGCCTGTACCGCCCGCTCACACTCAGCCTGATCACTCTGCAGAGAAGCCTCTTCGGAGAATCCCCGGGACCCTACCACCTTGTCTCGCTCCTCTTGCAGGCAGTGGCCGGCATCAGCCTCGCAGTGGCTGTCAGGTGTCTCGGCTCACCCCCGGGGGTGGCCTGGTTCGCTGGTGCGCTGTTGTGCGTACATCCGGCGGCGTCCGAGGCGGTCAACGCTGTTGTCGGAACGGCCGATCAGCTCGCCTTCATCGGCGGTCTCACCGGGGCCATGTTGCTGATCAGGAGTCAGACGTGGGGGGCGACGATGCTGGCCGCCCTTCTGATCGCCGTTGCCGCCCTCGCCAAGGAGAGTGCTGCGGTCTTCGCCGTCGGCGCCCTGGTCGCGTTGCTGCGGTACGATCGTCGATCTCTGCCCCTGTTGTGCGCCTCGGCTTCTCTCGTGCTGCCCATCGTTCTGCGCGCTGCCATCACCGGCCGCCTGGGCCCAGGAGGGATTGGTTTTCTCGACAATCCGCTGGCCTTCGCCGATGTCCTCACACGTTGCCTCAACGCCCCGGCACTCGTGGTCCGCTACCTGCTCCTCGTGATCTTTCCCTGGCCCCTGTCTGCCGACTACTCCTACGACGCTCTGCCCGTCCTGGTTCTGTCCGACCCGGCGTCCTGGTTGCCGCCCCTGCTGCTCTGTGTTTCTTCCCTGGCTGTCCTTGGTGTCTGGCTCCGCCGTCGTCCTTGCGCAACACTGTGGGCGGCAGTCACGGTGGCAGTGCTCGCGCTCGTGACACACGTGGCCGTACCCGTGGGCACGATATTCGCTGAGCGCCTCGCCTACCCGCTGGTGGCCGTGGTCGGACTGCTTGCGGCTGGTGCCTTCAGCGAGTTGCGGCACCGTCACGGCGTCGGGACGGGCTGGGGGATTGCGGCGATCTTGCTGCTGTTGTTCGTCTCGCTGGATCGCCATCGAACCAGCGAGTGGCGCGACGATGGAGCCCTGTTCAGCAGCGCTCTGCGAGTGCCTAACAGAAGTGCCCGCGTTCACTACGGGTGGGGGCGCTGGCTGCAGCTCGGTGGCGATCATGAGGCCGCCATCAACGCTTACGAGAAAGCCTTGCTCATCCATCCCCGATATCCGGATGCGCTGCATAATCGCGGCGCGGCACTGCTCAGCCTCGGACGCCGCCTGGAGGCCCTGTCTTCCTACATCGCCGCTGCCAGGGCGCGCCCGGCTCACGTGAAGGCCCTGTTCGCTATCGCCGTCCTGCGGGAAACCCTCGAGGACCCGGAGGCATCGGCGGCATACGCCGAGGTGCTGCGGCATCAACCGCACCATGTCGGGGCCGCGCGGGGAGCCGCCCGTTGCCTGTCCCGTTCCGGCGATGAGGCTGCGGCGCGGGAGGTACTGCGGCGGGCCTTCGGTGCCGGTGCAGCGGCCGAGTGGGATCGGCTGCCGACACAACGGCCGCCGGCGATGGGGGACTGAAGCGACAGGATCAGTCGCTGTCGGTCTCGATGCAGACCCAGGGCTCTTCAGACTCACCGCAGATCGCAAAGACTTTCAGCGCCGCCGGCAGGTCACCTTGTCGTCTTCTCAGAACGGCGGCAAGATCGTCGAACCGGCTGTTGTAGCGACGGTAGGAGAGCAGACGCGCGTTGTTCAAATCCCAGTCGAGGAAGCCGTCGAAACGGCCGTTTCCAAGGTCCTGGCGTCGCCGGCGGTACTCCTGCTTTCCATCCTCGAACAGCGTAACCCTCGTGCGCAGGACACGCTCGCGTGGCGAGTCGCTCTCATAGAGGCTGTCCAGTCGCACTGTCAGTTCCCGCAGGAAGCCTCGGAAGATCTCCGCCTCGGCCCGTCTGCGGCGCAGGCGCAGCACCGGCTCTGAGTCCTCTCCGTAGCGCTGGGTCAGGTAGTGGTCGGTGCCGGCCTTGCCGACGAAGGAGGCAACACTCTCGTTGTAGTCGGTGTGGTCTTCGACGTAGATGGTGGCATGGGTCAACTCGTGTAGTACGAGTTCGACCAACCGGGACTCAGGTTCATCCAGCATCGTACTCAGAATCGGGTCTGACAGGTACCCGAGGGTGCTGTAGGCGGAGACGGCGCCGACGATGGCGTCAAAGCCGAGTTCGACGAGCCGATCACGTTCGTCGACGGCCAGCTGTCGCCGAAAATACCCCTTGTACGGCAGCGAGCCGACGATGGGGAAAGTCCATCGATAGGACTCGAAGCGTTCCGGCGGGCTCGCCGACACGTTCCAGGCGATGGGCTCGCCGCCGGTGTCGTAGTAGGTGGTGTAGTTTGAGGAAGAGCCCTTCAGGCCCACATGCTGGCTGGCAAACCGACGGACCTCCTCGATGAGAAGCAGGCCTTCACGGACCGCAGCAGAGGTCGTCGGGTCTCCGAGTACGTCCTCCACGGGCAGGCGACCGAGGAGGACGTCGGTCTGCCCCCGCGCAAGGTGCATGTAATAGGCGATGTCGGCACCGAGGGTTCTCAGCAGGAGCACACTGGTGGCAAGCACGACCAGGGCGGCGGCGCCCACCAGGCGTAGACGGGTCTGGGTCAGGAAGCTCCCGTCGCCTCCAGCATTGCCGTGTTGATCTTGTTCATCTGCGTGTTCAACTGCAGGATCAGCTGGTTCGCCGCCTCATACTTGGCTTCGGCTTCAGCGTAGACGGCCTCGAAAGCGCCGCCCGCCTGTTCGACATCCCAGCCCTCGATCGTGCGACCAAGGGCATCGATCCGGGTGGCCAGCATCTTGCGCGTATCGCGATGGAAGGGGGCCAGCAGGGGAGGTGGCTCGATGCCATCGAGTTTCTCGAGAATTGTCTGCAACCCGGGACGAACGCTGGCCGCCTTCATGGCCAGGTTGTGCCCCGTTCCCTTGCGGCTATCGTTGCCCTTGCGGGAGCTCGCCAGCGCTTCTTCATATTCGACCTGCAGGACACCAAAGGCGGTGATGTGCGGATTGACCGTCTCGAGGTACCCGGCGACCTCGGCAACAGTGCCGTAGGCGGTATTGACCGAGGTATCGACGGCCGGTGATTCGGGCGGTGCCTTGGTCGTGGTCTCGTCATCTGCTGTGCCACAGGAAACCACCACGAGGGCGACCATGGCGAAGGATGAGACGGGACGTATGCAGGATCGTAGCACGGGTGTCAACCACCTTTCTGTCGTCATCAGCGTTTCCCCGACAGGCGGGAGAACGCGTGATCCAGTCCCTGCAGTGCAAGCTCGGACCCTGGATCGATGAGTAGCGCCTTTTCAAAGTGCGACACAGCGGCCGCCCATTCGCGTTGTTCGCCGAGGAGCCGACCCAGTTCGAGGTAGGCGTCGATGGCGTTGATGTTGGCCGCGATGGCACGCTCGAAAGTGTCCCTGGCGTCGTCGAGCCTGTCTGCGGCGACGTAGGCCCCGCCCAGGATGATCAGGCTTTCAGCAAACCGCGGATTGGCCTCCACAGCATGCTCGAAGTGAACGATGGCGCTGTCCACCTGCCCGGCGTCACGCTTCAGTTCGCCGAGACGCAGATGGGCGAGGGGATGTCGAGGCATGATGGAGACAGCTGCCTCAAGGCTGGTACGAGCGCTGTCGGGGCGGCCGGCCACAATCCAGTCAAGTCCGGCGCCGTAGTGCACGTGGAACGCCCGCCTACGATAACGATCGGCAGGGCCCGTGCGTTCCTGCAGTCGGTAGATTTCTGCCAGTCCGAGGAGGGAGGCCACCGAGAGGCTGTCACGTTGCAGAGCTCTCCGGTAGCCGATGATGGCCTTGTCCAACTCTCCCGCGGCGGCACGCCCGGCCGCCCAGTCGAGCAGTTGGGGTGTTGTGGCCTGGGCGGGGGGCTCTTCCGGGGAGGGTCCACAGGCCAGAAACAGGAGGGTGATAAGGGGCACCACCGTCCTGGTGGTGCGGGCGTGGCGCGTCACTGCGGCGCGGAGACGACCTTCTCGCCGTCGTAAATCATGTTGCCATCGCGGTCGAGAACACGTCCGTCGTCAGTGAAGTCATATTTCATCGACTGCCCCAGAGTCAGGTGGCGCTGGACCTCTGCCAGATCCCCGTACTTCTCGATCAGTTTTTCGATCGGGCCCTCAAATTCGGTGGCATGATACTTGGGCCGGTCCTTGTCCCGGGACTTGCGCTCGGCAGCGGTCATGATCGGCAGACGTTCGGCGGCAGGGGAGAAATCCCCCCCCATGGCCTGACGCCGGCGATACGTATCGTGACGCTTCTCGGACTCGCTCTGCATTTCCTCAGGTACCGAGGAGATGCCAGCGTCACGGTTGCGCTGTGCGGCACGCTGCGATTCGGTTTCCACCTGCCGCTGTTGTGCTTGCTCCTGTTCGCGCGCCGCCAGTTGCTCGCGCTCTTCATCGAGATCCATATCCGTGCCCAGCTTGCGCAGCACGTTCTTTGCCGCTCTGTTCATGTCTGCCTCATCACCTCCAGATCGATTGAGCAGTGCTGCTCGTCGGGGTACATATGCCCTTCAGGAATATACGGTTAGCTCAAGAGTCCGGAAAGGCTCAGCGAGTGGACAGAACGCGAAGAGCACCGTTATCTTAGCCGCGGTTCAGCCCCCCGAATCGCTGTCGAGGACCCATGGCAGAAGAAGAAGACTCGCAGAAGGACGACGCGGAGTCTCGCGAGGTCAGGACGGAGCGGATCCGGCATCTGCTCAGTGAGAAGAGTGAAGAAGCGGCGAAAATGGTGAAGACCTGGTTGCAGCAGGATCAGGAGAAATCCAAGTAGCCGCAACAGAATCTGGACATAGCAGCGGCGCTGTCTCGGGCGCGCCGCGTCAAGGGCGAGTGGATGGCATTCCTGTCACGGTTTTTCTCTAACGACATCGGCATTGACCTCGGTACGGCCAACACCCTGATCTACGTCAAGGGTGAAGGGATCGTACTCAATGAACCCTCCATCGTCGCCCGCCACGTGATGACGAAGAAGGTCATCGCCGTCGGTATGGAAGCCAAGGAGATGATGGGCCGTGAAAATTCGGAGATCGAGACGATTCGTCCCCTCAAGGACGGTGTCATCGCCGACTTCGAAGTCACCGAGGACATGATCCGCTACTTCATCCGCAAGGTGCAGAAGAACAAGCTCTTCGTGCGGCCTCGGATTGTTGTCTCGGTGCCCTCCGGCAGTACCGAGGTGGAGAAACGGGCGGTGCGCAATTCATGTGAGCGTGTCGGCGCCCGCGAGGTCTACCTGGTGAGCGAGCCGATGGCCGCCGCCATCGGTATCGGCTTGCCCGTAGAGCAGGCGGTCGGCTCCATGGTCATCGACGTAGGGGGAGGGACAACAGAGATTGCCGTTATCGCGCTGTCCGGTGTCGTCACGGCAGAGTCGATCCGTGTTGCCGGCGATGAGATGGATCGTGCCATCACCGAGTGGATGCGCAAGAAATACAACCTGCTCATCGGGCCGCGGAATGCTGAGCAACTGAAATTCCAGATCGGCTGTGCCATGCCTCTTGACCCCGAGGAGGAAGCCCCGGTTCGGGGCCGCGATCTCGTCGCGGCGATTCCCAAGACACTGATGATCGATTCCCGCGAGATCCGCGAGGCACTTTCTGATCCGGTGGCCCAGATCGTGGCCGGCGTACGTCGCGGTCTGGAGCGCACACCGCCGGAACTGGCTGCCGACATCCTCGATCGTGGCATGGTGCTATCCGGTGGCGGCGGCAAGTTGCGCGGCCTGCGCGAGTGCCTGATCGAGGCGACGAGTCTGCCCACCTACCTCGACAGCGAAGACCCGCTGTCGGCAGTGGTCCGCGGCAATGCCCGGGTACTCGACGAGTTCGAGCGCTACCAGAAGGTCCTCTACTAGAGAAGTGGCGCCGCGCTGAAGTCCTGGGCGCCCGCGCACTCCCTTCCTCGTGCAGCGCAATCGCAACTTCATCTGCATCGGCCTCTGTATTCTGGCCGCCTTGACACTGCTCGGATTGCCAGGCGATCGGCAGAAGGCCGTAGCCAGTCACTTGCGCTCTTCTGCCTGGTCGACGGGTCAGTGGATCTTCTCCCGTGTGATTCGCTTCGCCCGCGGCGAGCAGCGCTCCCAGCATCTGCTGACGCAGAACGTGGCTCTGGCGCTGGAGAACATGCGTTTGCGCGAGACGGCGGAAGAGAACCGCAGACTGCGTCTGGCGCTGCTGTTCCGCCAGCGAAATCCGGCGGGGGACGTGATTCCAGCCGAGGTCATCGGGCGAGATCCCGATCAGATGTTCGACGTTCTTGTCATCAACGCCGGACGGGACGTCGGCCTGCAGCCGGACTGGCCCGTAGTCACCATGGCCGGGCTGGTGGGGCATATCAAGCAGGTCGATCAGCACAGCTCGGTGGTGCGTCTGATCTTTGATGCCCGAGTGAGCGCGGTGGTGCAACGCAGTCGCGCAAATGGCATCGTGTCCCCGATGAAGGGCAATCGGTTCCTGCTCGAATACGTAGACGCCAGCAACGACATCCGCGAGGGCGATCTGGTCGTCTCTTCCGGTATGGGAGGACGCTATCCAAAGGGAATCACCATCGGCGTGATCACGGACGTCACCATGGAGGAGCGGGAGCCTCTGTTCAAGCAGGTGATGCTCGAATCGGAAGTCGATTTCTGGGGCCTGGAAGAGGTCTTTGTGCTCAAACCGGGTGGTGATCGGAAAAGTGGCGGTTGAGAGGTCGACTTCTTGACAACTCTGAGGCCGTTCCGTATACTCGACCCCTGTCAAAAAGCAGCCTGCCAGACGCTCGTAAGCGTCTGGCACACAAGCGGAAACGCCCGATTGCCAAGAGGGCGTTTTTGCTTGTTCCCGCAATACCATCTCGTGCGGGATACAACCCCGAAGCGAGCGAGAGGGAGACGGCCTTGACGAAGGCTGACATCGTCCGGAATATCGCCCAGGGAACAGGGCTGACAAAAACCGACACCGCCGCGGTCGTCGATGGATTCATCGAAGCCGTGATCGAGGCTCTGCAACGGGGCGAGCATATCGAGATTCGCGGGTTCGGCACATTTAAATCTGTCAGCCGTGCCCCCCGGACCGGGCGCAACCCACGTACGGGAGCCGAAGTCAAGATTTCACGACGTCGTGCGCCCGTCTTCAAACCATCCAAAGAATTGAGGGCGCGCGTCGAAACTGACGGCAGCCCCACAGGAGCAGAAAAAGATGCCGTGTGGAAAGAAGAGAAAGCGGCATAAGATCAACACCCACAAGCGCAAGAAGCGTTTGCGCAAGAACCGGCACAAGAAGAAGAATCTGTAGCCGGCTCGTGGGTGATCGCACAGCATTGAGCTATTAGCTCAGCTGGATAGAGCGCTTGCCTCCGGAGCAAGAGGTCACAGGTTCGAATCCTGTATAGCTCACCATTTCCAGGGTCGGGGTGTGGCGCAGCCCGGAAGCGCACCTCCTTGGGGTGGAGGTGGTCGCAGGTTCAAATCCTGTCACCCCGACCATTTCAATAGCATCACCCACAATCCACGTCGGCGGGCCACGGCACTCCTGTGGTCCGCTGTCGTGTCTGCACGGCGTGCTGTATCGTCGTGCCCGCGTCGGGGTGTAGCGCAGTCCGGTTAGCGCACCTGCTTCGGGAGCAGGGGGTCGGCGGTTCGAATCCGCCCACCCCGACCACTTTCTTTCGCCTGTCTCCTGCCCGCGAGTCGATCGACTTGTCGGGAGACGAGGGCACGTTGTCGCCGTTGACACTACGACTTAGCTCAGTTATGTTACGATCGGCTTCAGGTGAAAAGGGGTCGACCGGGTCACTCGGAGCGGGAGTAGTTCAGGGGTAGAACGCAAGCTTCCCAAGCTTGATGTCGCGGGTTCGACTCCCGTCTCCCGCTCCAGTCCGCCTCTGTCAGCCCCTTCTTACCACATTTCCCCCGGCAGACCTGTCCAGCGCTCGGGCCGCCTTGGCTCCGGGCCCAATCATCGAACCTAGCCAACCTCGGAGCGTCGTCAGGACTGGCGCCTCGGGTCCATGGTTTGTCGGAGCACAGATGCGACCTATTCCGCTTTTTCTCCTTTTTCAGTTGGCAGTGGTCCTGGCCATGGGGTGTGGTCGAGGGCAGATCACACCGCAGTCCTCTCTCGACACGGCCGCAACCCACTACGGGCGTGGGTTGCTGGCTCTCGACGAAGGCGACCTGCGGACTGCCCAGGCTCAGTTCGCCCGCACCCGGGGGCTTGACGATGAGTTCCCAGGGGGATACGTCGGCGATGCCCTCGTCGCCGCCGCCCAGGGAGAGTTCTTCCACGCCAGGCAGTCGATCGAAAGGGCCCTGCATCTCGACGATGGATTCGTCGACGCCCATGTCGCCCTGGGTCGTATCGTCGTTGACGAGGGCATCGCCAGAAGACGTGACTCGGGGGACTGGCTGCAGGAGGCAACCCGTTCCTTCAAGCGCGCCGCACAGCTGGCCCCGGGCAGGGCCGACGCCGACTACCACCGGGCCCGGGCGGAGGCGCAGGCCGGCGACATCGATGCGGCACTGGATTCCTACCGAAGGGTGATTGCCCGCAATCGCGGCGTTCTCGTCTCACGAGCGATGGCGGAGGCGGAGCGTCTGCAGGTCATACAACGGGCGGCTCCTGGTACCAGACTGGGCGCACAGATCGCCAATCTGGATCAGATCAGCCTCGCCGAGATGGCTGTGCTCCTGCTGGAAGAGATGAAACTCGAGGATCTGGTGCGCCAGCGGCGCCTGGACCCGGATCCTGGTGGGTTCCATCCGCCCGGATCGATTGTCGAGGCGCCGCGGGAGGTCGCCGAAAAGACGACGGCCGCCAACATCACGACAGCCTGGGCGAGGCCCTGGGTCCAGCGGGCTTTCGACCTCGGGCTGCCCGGTCTGGAACCAATGCCGGACGGCACGTCGGCTGCCGACCGCGTCGTCACCCGGGCGCAGTTCGCCAGGGTCGTCGAAGGTATCCTCTCACTGTTGATGGATGAGCCGGATCTGAGTTCGCGCTACATCGGCGAGACGTCCCGTTTTCCTGATGTGCGCGCCGATCATTTCAGCTACAACGCCATCGCCCTGAGCGTCGACCGGGGGATCATGCGGCCGGATTCGGTGAGTGGTCGCTTCCGGCCTTCAGATCCCGTATCCGGCGCGGAGGCGCTGTTGATTATCCGTGAACTGCAGAATGCGGTTCGGATGGAGTTCTGAGTTGGGTTTCGGACGTGTCCTGTTGTGTTTTACCCTGTGCGGTTCGGTGTGCGTCGATGCGGCTGACGTCACCCAGCGAATCCGTACGACGGGGATTGCGGTGGTCGAGAATGAGAATCTGGTCCGAGCCGTGGAGCAGGCCCGGAGAGCGGCGTTGCGCCAGGCCGTCGAGGAAGGGGTCGGCGTGCTGGTCACGTCAACGACGCAGGTACGGAATTTCGCTGTCATCGACGATCGAATCCTCACCGCAACGAAGGGGTATGTTCGGTCCTATGAGGTGGTGGAGCAGAGAGTCGATGATGAGGGTGGCTGTCACGTGACGGTCGAGGCCATCGTCGACCTGGGTCAGCTGCACGAGGACCTTGCCGCGCTCGAACTTGCCGCCGTCGGTGCGGGATTGCCCCGCGTCATATGTGTAGCTGAGGAGACGCTCGCCGGAGAACCCCTCGCCTGGGGTGTCGTTGGCGCTGAGCTGCAGCGGATCGTCGCCGGAATGTCGGACCTGCTCGAAGTGGGAGTTGCCGGTGTTGCCGGACATATCGACAGCAGCCAGGCGGAACTCGTCGTCCGTGGCATCGCCGATGTCGTGCCGACACAGGCGCCGATTCCCATGTCGGGCCGTCGCGTTGCCGACACGGGTCTCACAACGGCCGCAGCGACGCTGTCGCTCGAGATCGGGTGGGTAGACGAGACTGCCCCCGTGGGACTTCTCGCCGTCGCTGGCCGTGGCGCGGGCGCCTCGCCACGAGCCGCGGGCGAGCGAGCCCTGCGTCATGCCGTGGGACTTCTCGCCGACAGCTTGCGGGCGATCATCGCTGAGGATCTGCGACGGCGGGCCTTTTCCATCCGCGTGGTCGATGTCGTGGTGGAGGGACCCGGTGTCGCCACCGATCTCGACGGCTTGACGCGGGCCCTCGAGACGGGCCTTGGCCCCATCCAGTCTCTCATGCCCCGTGGCGTCGAGGCGGGACAGGCGCGGTTCGAGGTGCGGTCGACGGTCGGGGCCTTCGATCTTGCCCGCCACCTGAGTGTCCGGGGTCTGGATAGTGCCGCGGTGGAAATTCAGCAGGTCACGGCCAATCGCCTGCGCTTCGCCCTGCGATCGTCCGACCCGACCGAGGGGGCCCAGGAGTGATCGCAGTGAACGTGGTCGAACCTGGAACGCTTGCAGAACGTGCCGGTTTCCGTGATGGTGACCGGATCATCCGGGTGAATGACACCGAGGTGAGAGACCTCATCGATTTTCAGGTGGCCTGTTCGGAAGCGCGCCTGTTGTTCGAAGTGGAGCGTGGGGACGAGACGTACGAGGTCGAGGTGGAGCGGGACGAAGGGGAGCAGCTCGGCTTCGATCTGGACGAGATGCGGCTGCGCAGCTGCAACAACAAGTGTGTGTTCTGCTTCCTGCACCAGATGCCTCCCGGAATGCGCCGATCCCTCTACTTCGAGGATGATGACTACCGACTGTCCTTCCTGCACGGATCCTATGTAACCCTCACCAACATCAAGACTGCGGATCTTGAGCGCATCGTCGAACAGGGCCTGACACCACAATACATCTCCGTGCACGCCAGCGATCCCGAGCTGCGTGAGAAACTGCTGGGGCGCACGCAGACCACGGTGCCCATCCTCGAGCGGATCGACTACCTGGCCCGCAATGGCATCGAAATGCATGCACAGATCGTCATCTGCCCCGGGTGGAATGACGGCGAGCAACTGAGACGGACCGTCCACGATCTCCACGGCTTCTATCCAGCGGTGCGTTCCGTGGCGCTGGTGCCCCTGGGATTGACCCGCTTTCGCAGCCATCTGCCCGACCTCGATATCGTCACCGCCCCGTTGGCCAGTTCCTACGTCGCCGAGGCGGAGAGCTGGGGAACGGCCTTCCTCAGGGACTCAGGCGAGCGTTTCGTGTACCCGGGGGACGAACTGTTCCTGATGACCGGGCGGATGCCGCCTGCCGCCGACTACTACGATGCCTTTCCGCAGATTGAAAACGGGATCGGCATGGTGCGGACATTTCTTGATCGCTGGCAGGAGAGACTGCCATCGCTGGCGCCAGGTCCCGAGGAGCCACTCCACCTGGCACTGGTAACGGGGCAGCTGGCGGCCCCTTTCCTGCGGCCCCTGGTCGACGAACTCACGACGGTTCCCAGGATCCAGGTGGACGTAATCGCGGTGGCCAACGATTACTTCGGTCACGGGATTACGGTCTCCGGATTGCTTACGGCACAGGATATCATCGGCGCTCTGCAGGACGGTCCCTGGGATCTGGCGGTGTTGCCCCCGAATGCGGTCAACGGGGACGGGTTGAGTCTGGACGACCTCTCGGTGGCAGATATCGAGGCTCGCTGCCACGTGCCGATCACTGTAGGTGAATACGACCTGGCTGCGACTCTCCGACGCTGTTTCCTCGGGGCTCGATCCGCTGTGGTTGAAGGGGATGGAAAGCAGCTGGCAGACATGGGATTCTTCGTCGGACGGCGTCCATGAACGCCCCTGTGACGCTGGCGCCGGTACGTCCTGTCGTGGCCATCGTCGGCCGGCCCAACGTCGGCAAGTCGACCTTCTTCAATCGCGTGACCGGGACGAGGCAGGCGATCACCGACGACCGGCCGGGGGTCACCCGCGATCGGATCCATGCCGTGGCCGAGTGGAGTGGCAATCGCTTTACGCTGATCGATACCGGGGGGTACGTGCCGGGATCGCGTGACGAGATCGAAGGCAGCGTGCGCCGTCAGGCAGAGCACGCTCTGGAAGAAGCCGACATCGTTCTGTTCGTGTGTGAGGCGTCCTCGGGAGCCACCGGGGAGGACCGTGAAGTCGCCGATCTGCTCCGGCGCCGTGGGACCCCGTGCCTGCTGGTGGTAAACAAGGTCGATCATCCGGATGTCGAGCGGTACGATCTGGGCGAATTCTATGGCCTGGGGTTGGGTGAACCATACGTTGTTTCAGCTGCCAATGGCCGGCGCTCGGGTGATCTGCTCGACGCTCTGGTGGACCGCTTCGACAGCGCCAATCCGCCGGCGTTGCCGGAAGATGACGCCGTGCGGATTGTCCTGGCCGGGCGACCGAACGTCGGCAAATCGACGCTGATCAATCGGCTTTCGGGTCAGGAGGTATCGATTGTTCACGATGTTCCCGGAACGACGCGTGACGCCACCGACGTTTCACTGAAGAGTGGTGGCCGAAGCTTCGTTCTTGTAGATACGGCCGGTATGCGGCGACGCTCGAAGGTCGATGACCCCGTGGAGTACTACAGCACGTTGCGAGCTTCGTACAGCATCGAGCGCTGTGATGTCGCCATCGTTCTGATCGACGCCATCGAAGGAGCCACAGCGCAGGATGCGCGGATCATGGGGCATGCCATGGAGCTTGGCAAAGGTGTCGTGGTGGCGGTGAATAAATGGGACCTGATGACGGCCCGGGAGGACCCTGTCGGTATCGACACCTATCGAGACGATCTGCGCCACCGCTATCCGTTCCTGACGAATTATCCCATCCTCGTGCTCTCGGCACTGACCGGCAGCAGAACATCACGATGCTTCGATGAGGCGGCGCGAGTGCACGATCGTGCCCGGACCCGCATTGCCACCTCGCAGCTGAACCGCTGGGTGGAGTCAGCGACCAAGCGCCTGCCCCCGACCGGTGCGGGGCGCGAGATCAAGATCCACTACGTCACTCAGAGTGCCGTCGGACCACCGACCTTCCTCGTGTTCGCCACACGCCCCGACCTGGTAGGAGAAGCTTACCGTCGACATCTGGAGCGCAGCCTCCGCGAGACGTTCGAATTCGAGGGAACACCGGTCCGTCTCCACTGGCGGCACAGTCGTCCTCGCCGCACCCGCGGCTCACGGGCGGATGGGAAGTAGAGAGAGGCTATCATTGGGCAATTCTCTGGGCACGAAACTTTACTACAGCATCGGTGAGGTGGCCGAACTGACGCAGTTGGCACCATACACCCTGCGTGCGTGGGAGACCGAGTTCTCCTGCCTGCGACCCAAGCGTGTCCGTGGCAAGAATCGCGCCTATCGAGAGCGCGATATCGCCATCATCCTTCTCATTCGACGGTTGCTGCACCAGGAGCGCTACTCGACGAAGGGAGCTCAACAGAAGCTGCGCAACGAGCCGGAGTTGATCCGCGGCGCTGTGGAGCACGTGGCTCGTCTCGTCACCGCTGACCCGCCCACCCTGGAGGAGATGGCCGCTGCGGGACATGCCCAGAGCTCCGGCTCACCGGAACCAGCTCAGCTCGAGGCCCGGCCATCTGCGGTATCCCCACCTTCAGACGCCACGAAGCACCTGCTGGACGAGGTCCGACGAGAGCTTCGGGAGATCCTTCGCGATCTGGCGTAACTGACTGTGTCCCACTACGTTCCCGGCGCCATGTCGGGAATGTCCTGACGCGATCTTGCCCAAATCTATATATGGCGCTATCTTTGTAGACTTTGGTGGGCTCTGAGAGTCTGCCTCTGACAAGGAGAACCGCGAGCTGTGGGTGACGTCGATCCCGATCGGCTGCGCGTAGTCATCGCTGACCTTGCCGGCCCCGTCGTCAGCGACCACGGGGCCGAACTGGTAGATGTCGAGGTGGCTGGCAGTGGCACGTATGGTGTCCGCCTGCTCGTCTACCGGGAGACCGGGGTCGATGTCGATCTGTGTTCGGGGATCGCGCGTGAGCTCTCCGATCTGTTCGATGTCGAGGATCCGATCCCGGGACGATACCGTCTCGAGGTGACATCTCCCGGCCTCGACAGGCCGTTACGTGATGATGCCGACTACCGTCGCGCGCAGAGCCGGTTGCTGAAGATCGTCACGCGTCAGGGACGCACCCTGAGCGGGCGACTGCTAAGCTTCACAGATGGAACCATCGTCCTCGGCGACGGGGACAACAGCAGCACCGTGGATCGCCACGATATCGCCAAGGCGACTGTAGAAGTCGAGTTTTGATCGCATAGTTTCAGCCGTTACCACAGGGACTGGATGAACGCCAACCTGAATATCATCGAAGCGCTTGGACAGATCGCTCGAGAGAAGAATGTCGATCGCGAGATGGTCACCGAGACCCTCTCCGACGCCCTCGTTTCTGCGGCCAGGAAGCGCTACGGCAATGCCGACAACTTCGAGGTGCAGATCGATCCTGACAGCGGTCGCATGACCGTGCTTGCGCGCAAGACTGTGGTCGAAGAGATCACCGAGCCCGAAATCGAGATCGGTGTCGATGCGGCTCGCGAAATCGACAGTCAGGCCCAGCTTGGTTCTGTGGTTTTCGAAGAGCTCGATCTTGCCGACTTCGGCCGCAACGCCATCCAGACGGCCAAGCAGATTCTCATCCAGCGTGTCCGCGAAGCCGAGCGCGGGCGCATCTACGAGGAATTCGCCGGCCGCATCGCCCAGGTGGACTCCGGCGTCGTGCAGCAGATCAGCCATGGTGACATCATTCTCAATCTCGGGCGCGCCGAGGCGGCGATTCCGCTGAAGGAGCAGATCCGCCGCGAGCGCTATCGCCAGGGCGACACGGTCCGCGGGTACATTTTCGAAGTGCTGAAATCCGCCCGAGGACCGCAGGTACTGCTGTCCCGGACGCACCCCGAATTGCTGCGCAAGCTGTTTGCCACTGAGGTCCCCGAAATCGCCGAGGGGATCGTCAAGATCCATGCAGTGGCCCGTGAGCCCGGCGAACGGGCGAAGATCGCTGTCAGTTCCAACGACGAGCGTGTCGATCCCGTCGGCGCTTGTGTCGGCATCAAAGGGTCGCGGGTGCAGGCCATCGTCCGCGAGTTGTCGGGCGAGCGCATCGATATCGTTCCCCACATCGACGAGGCCGACATCTTCATCTCCCGGGCCTTGAGTCCGGCCACGGTGACCCGGGTTATCACCGACGAACGCCGGCACCATGCACAGGTCATTGTCGACGAAGATCAGCTGTCCCTGGCGATCGGCAAGTCGGGACAGAACTCCTGTCTCGCAGTGCAGCTGACGGGATGGGGGCTCGATATCATCACTGATGAGGAGTATCAGCGGCGCTTGCATCGCCTCGAGGAGAGCAAGGTCGAGTTGCGCCTTCTCGAAGGGGTGAGCGAGTTGATCTCCCTCAGTCTGGCAACATCCGGCTTCATTTCCGTGCGCAGCATCGCCGAAGCTGAAGCTGATATGTTGCGCACAGTGCCAGGCCTCGAGGGGCCAGGGGAGGCGGCTCAACTGAAAGAGCGGGCTGTGGCCTTTGTGGAACAGGCGGAGTCCCGAGGCGAGGCGCTTCGACCCGCGACGCTGGAGGAACTCGAGGCTGAAGAGCGCGCTGCCGAGCAGGCAAGAGCGGCGAAGCTTGCGGCTGAGGAGGCTGCAGCCGAAGCCGCACAACTGGCGGCGGAGGCGGCACAAGCTCAGCAGGATGGAGCCGCAGCAGTTGAAGAGGCGGCGGCCAGTGAGAACGAGTCCGGTGACGAAGGCGAAGAGACGGAGGCTTCCAGCGGTGAGGCCACCGACCCTGATCAGCAGGAGCCGGATACGGCCGCACCGGCAGACGATACCGAGAGCGAAGCCGTCGCTTGATCGACGTCCAACCGAGGGAAGTTTGAAGACTTGGAAAAGCGCAGAGTCTACCAGGTAGCCAAGGAGAAGAAACTCTCCAGTGATGCCCTGATTTCCATGTTGAAGGGCATGGGGCACGAGATGAAGAGCCACATGAGTGTGGTTACGCCCGAGATGCTGGAGGCGATCACGAAGAAGATTGACGACGAGAAGAAATCGTCGATCGAAGAAGTGCAGCGGCAGAAGGTCAAAGAGACCCAGCGGAAAGCAGAGGAGCGTGCGGCGCGGCAGCCTGCTGAGAAGAAGGACGACAGCAAGCCGCGTGAGAGCCGTGCCGCTCGCCGCAAGGTGGAGCCTGCCTCCCGTCCTGGTGAGGCGCCCCAGCCGGATCGCGCCGACGATGGACGACGACGTGGCAAACGGCGTGGCGGCAAGGTCAATGAGGAGATGCTCAACGAGCTGCGCCAGACGCACAGTGAGCGGCCCTCTGAAAAGCCGGGATCTTCGGCGCCGGCCGCTCCCGATGTCAGCGGTCGTTGGCGGACCGGCGGCAGTGGTAGTGGCGGTGGTAGCGGTGGCAGCGGCACAGGTTCAAGCGGTGGCGGCAGACAGCGACGGCGGAAGGCGGTCGATTCGCAGGCCGTCCAGGAGAGCGTGCGCAAGACGCTGAGCCGGATCAGCGAGGGCCGCACCCGTCGGCGTTATGACCGCAGGGGTGGGGAAGAGGGTGACGAGAATGGCGGCGAGACGCAGGAGCAGCAGGTTCTGCACGTCAACGAGTTCTCCACCGTCGGTGAACTGGCCGAGGCGATGCACGTGCGTCCGGCGGAGGTCATGGCAGCCTGCCTGCAGTTGGGCGTCGTGGTGACGATCAACCAGCGTCTCGATATGGACACCATGGTTACGGTAGCCGATGAATTCGGCTTCGAGTTGCGGGCCCTCGAGGCGGCCGAGGACGAGGATGACGGCGATTTCGACGACGGGATCGACGAACAGGAGGACGTGGGTGAAGCGGCGCCGCGGCCACCCGTTGTGACCGTCATGGGCCACGTCGACCACGGCAAGACATCATTGCTCGACTATTTGCGCAAGACGAACGTCGTCGACGGCGAGTCCGGTGGAATCACACAACACATCGGCGCGTACTCGGTGCAGGTGTCCGGCGGCAAGTCTGTCACGTTCCTGGATACGCCCGGTCACGCCGCCTTCACCGCCATGAGGGCTCGCGGTACTCGCGTGACCGATCTGGTCATCCTTATTGTCGCAGCGGACGATAGTGTGATGCCACAGACAATCGAAGCGATAGATCACGCCAAAGCGGCCAAGGCACCCATTATCGTCGCGTTGAATAAGTGCGATCTGCCAACCGCCGATCCCGATCGTATCAAACGCGAGCTGGCTGAGCACGATGTCCTCGTCGAGGAGTGGGGCGGAAAGGTGGCGTGTGCCCAGATTTCGGCGACGGTGGGCACCGGTATCGATGACCTGCTCGAATCCGTCCTCCTCGAGGCAGAGGTGCTCGAGCTTGTCGCCCATCCCAGCAATCGAGCCAAAGGAACGATCGTCGAAGGACAGCTCGACAAGGGACGAGGCGCCGTGGCCACTATCCTTGTACAGGATGGTACGCTGCGCGTGAGCGACCCGTTCGTCACCGGCATGTACGGTGGGCGAGTGCGGGCGTTGATGGACGAAAGCGGCAAGCGCGTCAAGGAAGTCGGTCCGGGACAGCCCGTGCAGGTCCTCGGCCTGAGCGGCGTGCCGCAGGCGGGAGATTCCTTCACCGTCGTGGCCAGCGAGCGCGATGCCAAGGTGATCGTCACGCGACGACAACAGATCAAGCGTGAGCAGGATTCGCGTCGTCGCTCCGTCACCCTCGGTGATCTGCAGCACAAGATTCAGGAGGGCCGTATCACGGATCTCAACGTCGTCGTCAAAGGCGACGTGGACGGTTCTGTCGAGGCCATCACCCAGGAGCTTGGCGGGATCACCCACGAAGAGGTGCGGATCAAGGTGATTCACTCCGCGGTCGGTCCCGTGTCAGAATCAGATGTGCTGCTGGCATCGGCCTCCGAAGCCATCATCATCGCTTTTCACGTGACCATCGAGAACTCGGCCCGCGACACGGCCGAGACCAGCGGTGTAGAAATCCGTGAATACAGCATTATCTACGAAGTCATCGAGGAACTTCGCGGTGCTCTCTCCGGTCTGCTGGCCCCCAGTCTTGAGGAGCGTATCGTCGGCACCATCGAGGTGCGGCAGATGTTTTCGTCCTCTCGGGCGGGCAATATCGCCGGCAGCATCGTACGCGACGGCAGGATCACCCGCAGCAGCAAGGTCAGACTCCGCCGGGACGGGGAGGTCGTCTGGGAAGGGCAGATCTCTTCTCTGCGCCGCTTCAAGGATGATGTCCGCGAGGTGCTCGAGGGTTTTGAGTGTGGTGTCTCTCTCGAGGGCCGCAACGATGTCATCGAGGGCGACCTGATCGAGGCCGTAGAAGTCGTCGAGACGGCGCGCACGCTGTAGGATGAGACGGAAGGTGAGGTTCTGGAGTGAGTATCGTCCTCGTAAGCGAGGTGCAATTGTTCCTGCCTGACTCGCAATCACTCAAGCACAAGCGAGCCGTTCTGAGCAGCCTCAAGGAGCGACTTCACAACCGCTTCAATGTGTCGGTGGCCGAGGTCGACCACAACGATCTGTGGCAGCGCAGCACCCTGGCAGTAGCGGTGGTCAGCAACGCCGGGGCACACGCCGATCAGGTCATCGACAGCGCCGTGCGCTTCATCGAAGCCGACGGCAGGGCGCAATTGATCGACTACCAGGTCGAGGAGCGCTAGGCACATGGCCAACTACCGGGTCTCCCGTGTCCGCGAACAGTTGCAGCGTGAGTTGGGCGACATTGTGGGCCGGTTGCGCGATCCGCGCCTTGGCTTTGTTACGGTCATGGATGTCGAGTTGTCGAACGATCTCCACTACGCCACCATGTTCGTCAGCGTACTGGGAGAAGAAGAGGCCCAGCGCGAGGCCGTGAAGGCCCTCGAGAGCGCCCTTGGACATATCCGCAGCGAGTTGGCTCGGCGCATACGTCTGCGGCAGGCGCCCGAGATTACAGTGCGCTACGACGATACCTCCGAACGGGCGGCGCGAGTGGGCGCCCTGATCAATGAAATACCACCTCTCGGCGACGTGTCTGCCGTCGCTGAGGCAGGGACGGTCTCGGGAGAGGACGATTAGCAGGCAGCTGATGATCGCCGGGAACGAAGGAATCCTGGTGGTCGACAAGGCTACGGGACCTACGTCCCACGATGTTGTCGCCATGGCACGACGGACCCTTCAGCTTCGACGGATCGGTCATTGTGGCACTCTGGACCCGTTGGCTTCGGGAGTGCTCGTCCTCTGTCTGGGACCGATGACGCGTCTGAGTGACTGGATCAGCCGTGGCGAGAAGGAATACACCGCCGCTCTGCGGCTCGGAGCAACGAGTTCGACTGACGATGCCCAGGGCGAGATCCGGCCTGTTGTCGAGACGATCCCTTCCCTGGGACAGATCGAACACGCGATGGGGTCGTTTCGCGGATTGATCGAGCAGGTGCCGCCGGCGTACTCGGCCGTCAAGGTTGACGGCGTACGCAGCTACAAGCGGGCCCGGCGCAATGAGGATGTGGAACTGGCGGCACGACAGATCCGGGTGGATCGATTCGAGGTCGTCGAGTACCAGCCGCCGTGCCTTCGGGTCCGGGTGGAGTGCGGCAAGGGGACCTACATAAGGTCTCTGGCGCGAGACCTGGGTGCCGCTCTCGGGTGCGGCGCTTACGTAGAGGAACTGCGGCGGTTGCGTATCGGCACGATGAAGGCGGAGAATGGTGTCGGTCTCGAAACCCTCCGCGCCGGCGACGATGAAGGGGCCCTGCAAGCCGCCCTCATCGAGCCACGGCTGGCTTTGCGGGGGATTCTGGAGCCCCTCGACATCGAGCCGCTCGCGGCGCGGACCTTCGCCCACGGTCAGCCGGTGACGGCGGACGCGTTGCCGGACCAGGAACGTGCGGTCTTTTCCAGTGGCCGGTTCCTCGGGATCGGCCGGACGGGGGAAGGCCAGGTGCAGCCAGCGAAGGTGTTCGCGGCACCCGAGGCGATCGCCTGAGGCAGATGGAATTTTCCGGCGTCGTCGCAGGCGGCGAGGGCAGAGGGCGCCGGATCGGGTTTCCGACGGCCAACCTGCAGGTTGACGGCCAGGCTCTTCGGGGACTGTCTCGAGGCGTGTTTTCGGCCCTGGCCACCTGGGGTGAGTCCGAGGACCGTGCCGCCGTTGTCAACATCGGCAGCAGGCCCACGTTCGGTGGTGACGGGGAGGTCACAGTCGAGGTATACATCCTCGATTACGAGGGCGATCTCTACGGCGAGACCGTAGCGGTAAGGTTGAAAGAGAAATTGCGCGACGAGCAGCGATTCGACTCCGTGGAGGAGTTGAGGCGGCAGATCGCCAGAGATGTCGAGAAGGCACGCGTCGCCAACCCTTAGTTGGTTGACATAAACGGATCAGGTAAGAGCACGGATCACACGAGAGTCGGAGGAAGAGGAATTTGTCCATCACAACAGAACGCAAGAGCGAGTTGGTAACAAAGTACGGCGAAGGTGAGAATGACACGGGGGCCGCGGCAGTTCAGATCGCTATCCTCACGGAACGGATCCGCAATCTCACCGAGCACCTGCGCGCCCACCGCCAGGACTTCGCCACACGTCGTGGCCTGCTGAAGATGATCGGCCGTCGTCGTCGCCTGCAGAACTACCTGCAGGCGAGGGATCCGAAGCACTACGCCGAGTTGATCAAGGAACTCGAGCTCCGGCGCTAGTGTCGTGTCTCAGGAATCCGTCAACATTCTGACGACTTATCTCTGAGACACGACACTAGATAAGCAGTACCGCGCAGATCGGCTGCCGGCACAGGGCCAGGTTGCTGATCTGCCGCGTCGTCCGCCACGAAGGCACTCACGTTCCGCCACCTAACTAGCACGGCGGGACATCACAGCGACATCCTGTCGCGCTCAAGAAAGCAAGTAGAAGAGATGATTCACAAAGTCGAGATGGATTGGGGCGGTCGAACGCTGTCCCTGGAGACCGGCAAGATCGCAGGACGCGCCAACGGCGCTGTCTGGGTTCGATACGCCGACACGATCGTGTTGGTCACAGCCTGCCGTTCCCACCGTGCGGGAGATCGCGATTTTCTGCCGCTCACGGTCGAATACCGTGAAAAAGCCTACGCCGCAGGTCGAATCCCCGGCAACTTCTTCAAGCGGGAAGGGCGCATGGGCGAGAAGGAAACGCTCTCGGCGCGCATGATCGACCACATGATCCGCCCGCTGTTTCCAAAGAAATTCCGCCACGAGGTCCAGGTCTTCGTCACCGTGCTCTCCTCGGACGGTGACAATGACGCCGACATTCTGGGGATGGTAGGTGCTTCGGCCTCCCTGTTGTTGTCCGACATTCCCTTCTCGGGACCCATCGCCGCTCTGCGGGTGGGACGCGTCGACGGCGATCTCATCGTCAATCCGACAAACGAGCAGATCACCGAAAGCGACATGGATCTCATCATCTCCGGTGACCGTGAAAGCATCGGAACGGTCGAAGGCGGTGCCGAGGAGATTTCCGAAGCGGCGCTGCTCGAGGCCCTCGAGTTCGCCCACGAGAACATGCAGGAAATCCTCGACCTGCAGGAGGAACTGGCCAAGAAGGCCGGGCGCGACAAGATGGAGTATGTCGCTCCCGAGATTGATGCGGATCTGACCAAGGCTGTCGAAGCCGCCGCCGCCGAACGCATCGCCGCCGCCAACCGTTCCGGCGATCGCGACAAGCGGGGCGAGTTGATCGAGCAGATGGAGGCGGATGTTCCCGTCGAACTGGCGGAGAAGTTTCCCGATTCGGGCAAGGCCATCGGCGAGCTGCTCTACGACCTGACAAAGGCCGACATGCGCCAGATGGTCTTGAGTGACAAGAAGCGGATCGACGGCAGGGCCATCGACGAGGTACGCGAGTTGGCCTGTGAAGTCGAGGTGCTGCCAAGGGCCCACGGATCGGCCCTGTTCCAGCGTGGCCAGACGCAGGCCCTGTGCACGGCGACGTTGGGCAACAAGTTTGACGAGAAGATGATCGACGACTTGCGGGGCAAGGCGTTCAAGTCCTACTACCTCGACTATAACTTCCCCTCATACAGCACCAACGAGGTGTCCTTTCCACGGGGGCCGGGACGTCGTGAGATTGGCCACGGCCACCTCGCCGAGAAGGCTCTCGAGCCGGTCATTCCAGCGGTCGATTCGTTTCCCTACACCCTTCGTCTGGTAGCCGATATCCAGTCGTCCAACGGCTCCACGTCGATGGCCACCGTATGCGGCTGCTCCATGGCGATGATGGCCGCTGGCATACCGATGAAGGCTGCTGTAACGGCCTCTGGCGTGGGCCTCATCAGCGAGGGAGATGACTACGTCATCCTCACCGACATTCTCGGCGATGAGGACTTTCTCGGCGACATGGATCTGAAGGTGGCCGGCACTGAAGAGGGAATCACGGCGGTGCAGATGGAGAACAAGATCGCCGGGATTCGTATCGAGATCCTGGAAGAGGCGCTGGAGCGTGCCCGTGCGGGCCGTATGCACATCCTCAAGGCGATGAACGGCTGCATCGACAAGCCGCGCGCGGAACTGTCACAGTTCGCGCCGCGAATCGAGTACATCAAGATCGACCCGTCGAAGATCGGCGCCGTCATCGGCCCGGGCGGCCGCATGATCCGTGAGATTGAGAAGACGGGAGCCAGCGTGGCCGTCGATGATGACGGCACGATCACGGTGTCCGCCGTCGAAGCGACGGCTGCCGCAGAAGCGAGGGCTATGATCGAGGCGATCACGGCGGATGCGGAAATCGACAAGCAGTACGAAGGCACGGTGAAGCGCATCATGCCCTTCGGGGCCTTCGTCGAGATTCTGCCCGGCAAGGAAGGTCTGTTGCACGTCTCCGAGCTGGATCATCACCGCGTCGAAAACGTCGAGGACGTTGTCAATGAAGGCGACAAGGTGACGGTGAAGGTTCTCGACATCGACAACTCCGGCAAGATCAGACTCAGCCGGAAGGCGCTTCTTCCCAAGAGCTAGGATAGAGGCCGACAAGCGCGAGTCGGCGCTTCCAGCGAGACTACCGAAACTCGGCCCTTCGAGGCTGAGTTTCGGTAGTCTTTTCTTTATTGCAGGAGCTCTGCGCGCAATCCAGGAGCAGGCAGCAGATGTCGAATCCACTACCACCCGTCGTGCGGATCGGCCAGGTGGCCGAGCACGAAGGCAGCGCCATCGAACTGCGCGGCTGGGTTTACAATGTCCGGCCCAGCGGCAAGCTCCACTTTGTGCAGGTGCGGGACGGCTCCGGGATCATCCAGTGTGTCGTGTTCAAAGGGGATGTCGAGCCGGAGATCTTTGCCGCCGCGGGTGAACTGACGCAGGAGTCCTCCGTTGTCGTTAAGGGCGAGGTGCGCGCGGATGTACGGTCGCCTCTGGGGTTTGAGCTCGGCGTTCAGTCGATCACCGTCGTCGACGTCGCCGAGGATTATCCGATCACGCCGAAGGATCACGGCATCGCTTTCCTCATGGAACACCGGCACCTGTGGTTGCGCTCGACACGACCCAACGCGGTGCTCCGTATCCGCGGCACGATCGTCGATGCCTGTCGGCAGTTCATGAGCCAGGAGGGGTTCCTGCTGATCGACGCGCCGGTGCTGACGCCCGCAGCGTGCGAGGGAACCACGACTCTCTTCGAGACCGATTACTTCGGCGACACTGCGTACCTGACGCAAAGTGGTCAGCTCTACATGGAGGCAGCGGCCATGGCCTTCGGCAAGGTCTACTGCTTCGGACCCACCTTTCGTGCCGAGAAATCGAAGACCCGCAGGCATCTCACCGAATTTTGGATGATCGAGCCGGAGATGGCCTTCTGTGATCTGGCGCAGGATATGGAGATTGCCGAGGGCCTGGTGGCTCATGTGGCAACACGTGTACTGGCAGACTGTCGGGCGGAACTGGACCTGCTTGAGCGTGATACAGCGCCGCTGGAGAAAGTCGCCGCAGGCAGGCCCTTTCCACGACTGCGCTATGACGACGCTGTCGAGATCCTGCGGAGCAAGGGCAGTCAGATCGAGTGGGGGAGTGACCTCGGGGGGGAAGACGAGACCCTGCTCTCGGAAGACTTTGACACACCTGTACTCGTACATCGGTACCCGGCCGCGGTGAAGGCGTTCTACATGAAACAGGATCCGGAAGACGACCGGCTGGCTCTGTGTGTCGACATGCTGGCTCCGGAAGGCTACGGGGAGATCATCGGTGGGGGGCAGCGTGAAGACGATCTGGGCAAGCTGGAGAGGGGTATTGCCGCCCATGGCCTGCCGCGCGAAGCCTTCGAGTGGTATCTCGATCTGCGCAAGTACGGCTCGGTGCCGCATGCCGGTTTTGGCATGGGCATCGAGCGAGTTGTCGGCTGGCTATGCGGGTTGAAGCACGTACGCGAGACGATCCCGTTTCCCAGAACATTGCAGAGAATCTACCCATGACAACGGCGGATGCCGGCGCCAGTGGTGCCTACGACTATCGGCGCATCGAGCAGCGATGGCGCCAATACTGGCTCGAGCACGGTACCTACCGGACGGCCGCCCCCGGTGACGATGGATACGATCCGGATCGCCCCCGTTGCTACGTTCTCGACATGTTTCCCTACCCCAGTGGGGAGGGCTTGCATGTGGGCCACCCCAAGGGGTATATCGCCAGCGACATCTACAGTCGCTTCAAGCGGATGTCGGGCTACAACGTGCTGCATCCCATGGGCTTCGACAGCTTTGGCTTACCCGCTGAGCAGTACGCTGTCGAGCACAACATCCATCCCGCCGTGGCAACGGCCAGGAGTATCGATCACTACCGGGATCAACTGCAGTTTCTCGGTCTTGGTTACGATTGGGATCGCGAGATCGCCACCTCCAACGAAGACTACTACCGCTGGACACAGTGGATCTTCCAGCAGTTGTTCGATGCCTGGTACGATCCCGAGTGTGAGTGGCAGGACGAGGCGGGCAGAACAATAGCAGGACGAGGACGGCCGCTCGCCGACCTGGCCGCCTCCTTCGACTCCGGGGATCGGGGCTTGAGCCCGGCGGATCGTCAGGCTCTTGCGGGCTTGAGGTCCGACACGACGAACTGCGTGTGGTCCGATCTGGCCGTAGCCGAACGGGAGCAGGTTCTCAACACCTACCGGATGGCCTACCAGAAGGAAGTCACCGTCAACTGGTGTCCACGGCTGGGAACGGTTCTGGCCAACGAGGAGGTCACCACCGAGGGGCACAGCGAAGTCGGAGATTACCCCGTCTACAAACGGCCCTTCAAGCAATGGATGTTACGCATTACGGCGTATGCCGATCGGCTGCTGGAGGATCTCGACGCCGGCGAGCTCCCTGACGGCAAGGGGGGGACCTACGCGCTGGACTGGCCCGAACCGATCAAGTTGATGCAGCGGAACTGGATCGGCCGCAGTGAAGGTGGCCGGGTCCTCTTCGAACTTCTCGGTGTGACCTCGACGGACAAGGTGGAGCTCGAGGCCTTCACGACCCGTCCGGACACCCTCTTCGGGGCGACTTTCATGGTCGTCGCACCCGAGCACCCACTGGTCACGGTCGGGGACTCTGCGTATGCCGTCCCGGCCGAATGGCCGCAGGAGACCGACCCGCGATGGCGGGGCGACACTCCTGACCTGGATCCGCAGGCGGCGGTGACAGCCTACGTCAGGTCGGCAGCCCTGACCCGGACCGACGCCAGGGCCGCGGAACAGGACAAGGAGAAGACGGGGGTCTTCAGTGGGCTCTACGCGCTCAACCCGGTCAATGGCGAGGGCGTGCCGGTCTTTGTCGCCGACTATGTCAGCATGGACTACGGTACGGGTGCCATCATGGCGGTCCCCGCCCACGACGATCGCGACCACGCCTTCGCGGAAAAGTACGGTCTGCCCATCATCGAGGTCGTCGAAGCGCCGGAGGGCACCGAAGAAAAGTGCTTTACCGGCCACGGCGTGTCCATCAACTCGCCCCTCCAGGGCGCTGACTCTGCCTTCGCCATCAACGGCCTGCCGACGGCCCAGGCACAGGCGAAGATTGTCACCGCTCTGCAGGAGGCAGGTGTGGGCGGAGAGGCGGTTGGCTTCCGCCTGCGGGACTGGGTCTTCTCACGTCAACGCTACTGGGGAGAACCGTTCCCACTGGCCAATCATCCCGAGGGCTACCCCGTGGTCACCGATATGCCCGTGCTGTTGCCGGACATGGAGGACTTCAAGCCTACCACATCCGATGATCCGGACACGCCCGTGACACCGCCTCTGGGGCGTGCCGAGGCCGATTGGGCCCGGGTGGATGTGAACGGTGTGCCGTGCGAGAGAGAACTGAACGTGATGCCCCAATGGGCCGGTTCGTGCTGGTACTATCTGCGCTTCATCGACCCGCACAATAAAACGGCATTCTGTGATGCGGAGAAGGAGCGGGCCTTCATGCCCGTCGATCTCTACGTCGGTGGCGCCGAACACGCGGTCCTGCATCTGCTCTACGCACGTTTCTGGCACAAGATGCTCTTTGATCTGGGGCACGTGTCCTCACCCGAGCCGTTCAAGAAACAGTTCAGCCAGGGTATGATCACGGCGGATGCCTTCACCGACGAGCGTGGTGTCTACATCGATATCCGCAAGGTGGAGTTCGACGCCGCCGGCGAGCCGATGCATGCCGAGACCGGTCAGAAGCTGAAGCGTTTCCGCGGCAAGATGGGCAAGCGCTACAAGAATGGTCTGCCTCCGGAAGAAGTGGGGGAGGAGTATGGCGTGGATACGCTGCGCCTCTATGAGATGTACATGGGGCCGCTGGAGCAGAGCGCTCCGTGGAGTATGGAAGGGATCCGCGGGATGCAGCGATTCCTGCAGCGAGTGTGGCGTAACCTGATCGACGCCGACGGGGGCACCAAGGTCGACGGAGCCAATGCCTCTCAGGAATTGAGATCCCAGCTGCACGCCACGATCGCTGTCGTCGGCGAGCATCTGGAAGGTCTGCGCTTCAACACCGCCATCGCCGCGCTCATCAAGCTGAACAATGAGCTGGTGGCTCTCGAGCGAATCCCTGAAGAGGTGGCCCGGGCTCTCATACTCATGCTGGCTCCGCTGGCTCCGCATATCGGTGAGGAGCTGTGGGAGCGCTGTGGCTTTGACGGGGGAGTTCTGGCCCGTCAGCAGTGGCCGGTCCATGACGAGACACTGCTGCTCCAGGATACCGTGTCCCTGCCTGTTCAGGTCAACGGCAAGATGCGGGCAACCGTTGAGGTAGCAACCGACATTTCGGAACAGGCTCTGAAGGAGCAGGTACTGGCGCTGGAGAGCGTCCGTCGGTTTCTTCCGGAGTCAGGGGAAATCCGGCGCTTCATCATCGTCCCCGGAAAGATCGTCAACGTCGTCGCCTGAATCGGTTGGAGGCAGATTCGTATCCCGCCATCACGCATAGGCATATAACGCGCATTACGTCACCCGACGCGTCGAGAAATCAGCTTGTGTTGACGTAATGTTCATTATTGGGCACAGCGCGCTGGAGTAGTGATTCAGCGGATGTGTATGTAG
>DASCMS010000047.1:0-6541 GCA_036011085.1 Candidatus Latescibacterota bacterium | reverse complement strand
CCAGTTCGCCGAAGGAGTGGTGTCCGAAGATCCACTCCTGCATGGAGGTCTCTTTGTAGAACATGTACTTATAGGGCATACGGCCGATCATGAACTCCATCCACAGGCCGGCGCGCCCCACGCGCATGTCAAGATCCTGCACACCGAGGCCGACCATCCACGCCTGGCTCAGCTTTGGCAGCAGAAAGGGGAGCACGAGGATGGGCAGGATCCTTGCCAGGGCTGGGAGCAGACCGCGAGCCTTCTCCCGCCAGAACAACATGGCAGCCAAAGGGATGATGGCATAGGCGGAATCGGGCCGGATCAGCGACATCCACCCCCCGAGCAGCGCCAGACCACCGTACATCTGCCACGAGATCGTTTCCCGCTCGCGCAGGATCCAGTAGAGTGACAGCAGGACGAGGAAGGTGACCAGGAAGAGCTCCTCCGACAGTCCGCGGTGGGCGCTCTGTACCATCTCGGGCTGCACCGCCGCCAGGGCCGTGACCACGAAACCGGCCCAGCTGCCGGCGATGCGGCTTGCCAGAAGCCACAGCAGCCCCAGCGAGACAATACTCAGGGCCAGGCTCGTACTGACGGAGATCACCTCGTGAGAGAACGGCAGAACGGTGAAAAGCCCCATCAACAGGAAGGAATACCCCGGAAAACGGTTGCCGGGAGCTACCTGGTCGGTGTCGAGGAAGAACTCTGCGAGCTGGATGTATTCTCGTGAATCGCCGCCGGCGGTGATCTGGGCGGGTGTTCTGTCTTCTATGGGGAGCAGCCGCAGCCAGAGCCCGACCAACAGAATCAGGACGAGCAGCGCGTACTGGGACGTCCGGTTCAGGGCAGGTAACTCAACGACCGTGTCCGAAGAAGGCCCGTACGAAGTCGAAGATGCGGACGCTGCGGTGCGCCTTGTCGGCCAGCACCAGCTGACCATCGGTCTCGATGACGTACCCGGTGTTTACCAGACGTTCGAGGCGGCTGCGCACCATCTCTTCAGAAGAGTACTCGGCTTCCATCTGGGCCTCCGTCATGGGCTCGCGATGCATGCGGTGGACGATGGACGCCGAGACGCTGGCGAGGCTGAACATCATGAGGATGATGTAGAATTCGCAGATGCAGGCGAACAGCAGGACATCGCGCAGGAAGGTGATGTCCACCGGCGCCCCTGCGAGCAGCAACTGGCAGGCGATCCAGCTGCCGCCGACGGTCGCGCCGCAGGCGACGAACAGCAGCAGACGGTTCACCCGTGTGAGCACGCGGGCGAGGCCGACGTGCAGAACGAGGCTGGCGGCGAACATCCAGATGGCGTCTGGCAGGACCGTCATCCGGTGCGTTCGTAGTTGTTGATCGCGTGCAGGGCGCGCAGCAGCAGTGCCAGCAGTACGCCGGCCGCGGTCGGCCGGTAGAGGCCGCCTTCTTCGCGCACCCATCCGGATCTCTGCAACGAGGACAGCCGCTGGACTCGCTTGGTGTCTCCCAGAGCGATGAACTCGTCGGCCACGTCGCTTCGCGGCCTCGGGCCACCTTCGAGGGCCTTCATCATACGCAGGGAAAAACCACCTTCTGATGATGACCACATCACGAGGAAGGACATGGAGTACACCCCGTGCAGCCCGATAACGGCGAGCAGAGCGGAGAGGAACTCGGGAGAGGAGGCCCACACTCCCCAGAGGACGACCCCCATGCCCGCCGCGGCACAGGACAGCAGGTGGTAGAGGAGGATGACCTTCTCGGACCCGAAAACGGCAAGTCGCCGGAAGACGAGGGCGAAGGTCACGAAGTGGAGCCCCACCCAGGCGGCACTGGTCAGCAGGACGGGCACAGATCCCTCAGAGACTGCGGTGGAAGCAGAGGTAGTGGTAGGGTGCGCCCCACAGATCGCGCAGGCGGGAGGCGCCATGCCAGGCAGCCAGGACACCTTCGACCGTTGTTGCCCGCAGGCCTTCGTAGACTTGGCCCAGCTGCACACCGAAGGCGCGTACATCGGCATGGGGACTCGCCTGGAGGAAGTCTGCCAGGGCGGCTGACCAGGTTACTGTCTCCACCGACTCCGTCCGTGTCGTGTAGCGGGAGATGGACGCCACCAGACCAGCGACAGCGTCGATGGCCTGAGCGGGTGCCGCCCGCTCTGTATCCGCTGCCAGCCCGGTCAGAGTAAAGGGCAGGCTATGGCTCCAGGCTTCACGGATCTGCCGTCTGCGACTGTCGGTGTCACTGACATTCTTGTACCAGGTATGATCGTCCACCTGCGCCCAGCGTGGGGACGAGGCGTGGAACTCAAAACCACGGGCCTCGAGCACCGGGAGGATCTCGTCATAGCTCCACAACCAATCCGACTCCAAAAACGGGTTGACCAGCTGGTCCTGCCACCACACTTCGAAGGCCCGCGAGGCGCTCAGTTTGGCGAAATCGTCGGCGAAGAGTCTGCGGGCCAGGGCCAACGACCCAGCGCTGCGGGGATCCTCGACGCCGGCCAGTTCGCACACCCGGTACAGGCAGGCCCGGCGCGTCTGCTCCAGCAACAGCCCGTAGCGGTCGTTGAAGGACATGACACCGAGACCACCGGCACCGATGGCGTCACACATGCGACCTAGCAGGCCATCGCGGCCGGTCATGGTCGAGAGGAAGCCTTCGGCGATGACGAGATCGTAGCCCCCCTCATCGGGTGCGAAGTCGTCCATGCCCTGCTGCTCCAGCCGGGCGATGTGGTCCTGCAGTCCGAACTCGGCGAACAAGGCGTGCAGCCGTGGCAACACCTGTTCGTTCGGCTCAACGAGGGTCAACTCGGCGCCGTGAGCCGCTAAAACCAGGGCGTTCTCTCCCGAATTGCAGCCGAATTCCAGGACCCGGCTGCCGCGCAGCAGACGCAGGGGGATACCGAGGTGCCGCTGGTAGAGGTTGGTGCGCTTGGCGAAGTGGTCTTCCCAGACGGCACGGTCCTCTACATCGATGGGTACGGGGTTGAACTCGTGGCTGCGGTAATAGTCGAGCAGGGAAGAGGCGGTGGTGCTCATGGTTCGGTCGCTCAGGCGTCGGCAGGTGGAAGGTGACACCGGAAGGTACAACCAGAAGCCAGAAGCCGCTCTCGTACGGTCGCCGCAATTCGTGTCGACAGGGCGAGGAACACGTCGCTGTCGGCTGGCACGTCGCGAGGATGGTAGATCGGCCGTCCCAGGTAGGTCCCGCCGGCTCGGTGAGGGTCTTCGTCAACAAAAAAGGCCACACCTTCGCCGACCTCAGCGGCAAGCCAGGTGCCGGCGATGGAGGTGCCGAAGACACCCATGTGTCCGGCCGCTGCCAGCAGTTTTGTCGCTGCCAGCACCTGGCTGACCCAGGAGAGAGCCTGCGTTGCCGCGTCCATGGCGTCGTCGGATTCTTCGTGCCGGCTGTCGGCCTCGCCAGGCACGGCCACCAGCGTCAGTTCTTTGGGTACCCAGTCCGTCGTCGCCACTTCGAGGGAAAATCCGGCGCGTCTCAGCAGAGCCGACGCCGTGGCCTGGGTGAAGTGTGTGCAGTGGTCGGCGATGACGAGGTCGAAGGGGTTCTGGTGAAAGTCGGGGACCTCGATGAGGAGGCGGCCGTCCGGCGCCAGCCTGGCTCGCAGGTCGGAGGCGAAGGCGCCAGGAGCCTCGATGTGCTCGAGGACGTGGATCAGCGAGGCGAGATCGAACGTACCTGGCACGTCGGCTGGCGCCACCGCATGGACGGCCGACACGCCGGGCAATCCCTGAAGGTCGGCGAGCATCTCCTGCCGCTCCGTACCCTCCAGGGACCAGTCGGGAGCGTGGCGATGGAAGGCCCGCAACAGGGCGCCATTGCCACAGCCCACGTCGAGAAGTCGGCCCGCTGCGGGCAGCGACACCTGTTCGAACAGGCAGCACAGCAGACGTTCGGAGCGAGAGGCTGCCGCACCGGTGTCGGCGAACACCGTCTGCTCAACTCCGCCACTCTGATGATAGATCGTATACCCGGAATAGAGCGCCTCCGCATCGAGCCGCCAGTCGTCGTCCACAGCTTTCTGAGCGCAGCCACAGGAGGCACAGACGAACAGGCTGGCTCGCGTGGGCCAGGGCCGACAGTCAGAGGTGACGCGGCCAAAGCTCTCCAGGCCGGGCACGTGCGTCAGTTGACCGGTGCCGCATACATGGCAGGCAGGGGTGGGGCTCATCGTGGCAGAACTGTGTCGATGGCGTCGAAGGGATCGGGGGCCGTCCAACCCAGGGACCGCAACCGGCTCATGTCCAGGCTCGTGTGCGCCGGCGTCGAACCCTCCGGGAGGGGTGCCTGACGGGCGCTTGCGGGGTGTACGAGCGCCGGGTCCGCGCCCAGGCGTGTGCACAGGTGACGGGCAGCTGCTTCGAGGGTGATGTCGCGTGCCGCTGACAGTTGAGTGATGCCGGATATTCGATCGACAGCGATCCGGCACAGAACGTCTGTTGTGAGTTGGAGAGAGACCGGCGCCATGACCATGTCGGAGAAGGGTTGGATCGGCTCACCGGCCCGCAGGGCATGTGCCCACCCGGCCAGCAACTGTGTGCACGCCGGTACGACCTTGGTGACCCGCAGAATGGCAACCGATTCACCCAGTTGCAGAAGTCTGGCTTCGGCCTCGGCCTTCTGCCGCCCGTACTCGCTGTGTGGGGACGGCGGATCATCGGCACGTCGCAGGGGCCGGGAGCCGTCGAAGACCTTGTCGGTTGAAGGAAACACGACGAAGGAACCAGCTTCGACGAGCCGTTTTGCCAGTTGGACAGTGTGCTCCACGTTGACCCGGTGCGTGGCCTGCGGCTCGTCAGCACAGCGTCCCATGGCACCGATGGCGGCGCACACGAAGGCGGTGTCGGCTGGCGCCGGCAGCGTCCATGACTCGGGAGCGTCGGCCAGGTCGAGGGTGGCTCGTGTGGTCGACTCGACAGCCTTGCCGCCGCGGGACAGCGCCGAGACAAGGCCACCACCAATCGTGCCACCCGCACCGACGACGAGTGTCGTCAACGGACGCTCAGGCCTCGCTGAGGCTGGGCTGTCGACGGTCCCGCCATGTCTCGAGCGTCTCAGTGTCGAGAGGCCCCATGCGCTCTGACGGCACGATTCGCACCTCCCAGACCAGCTGCAGTACCGCCTTGACGACTTGCAGCAGATTCTTGAGCTGGAGAGCTTTGGAAGAATTGTCCTGATCGCGGTTGGCCACACCCACCTCGACGTAGCTGCAGCCGGAGCGCACGAGACGGATGAGGATGCCGCTGAGCAGGCCATAACCATCGGAGCCGTCGGTCATCTGCTTGATGAGTCCACGGCGGAAGAAGTTGGCCGCGTTGAAGTACTTCACGTTCATACCGAACAACAGATTCATGCCCCGCACAAAACCACGCGATAGGTTGCGGCGCAACCGCGTCCTGTAGTCGGCGCTCAGGAAGATGAGGACGAAGTCAGCTTTGCCCACAGCGTCGAACACACCGTCCACATCATCCTGGGTGAAGATGCCGTTCGAGTCGCCAGGAAGCCAGCCGATGTAGTCCATGTTGGCCAACTCGACACCCTCACGAAAGCTGTAGCCCAGCCCCATGTTGCCAAAGTGATGGACCACGCGGATTCGTCGGTTGTGGCGCGCCAGTGTGTTGGCCACCTCGGCGGTGCTGTCCTGGCTGCCGTCGTTGACGACGATGAGCTCGTAGTCGAGGAAACGCGACGACACCGAACTGGCCACCAGGTCGATCGTGGCGGCCAGGTTCGCCTCTTCGTTGAGGGCGGGGATGATGACGGAAATGGAGGATTTCATCGGGGGATTCCTCGGGAGTGACCAGCGCTGTTGCCGACTGACCCTTACTCCATGGACACCAGGACACGGCCGCTGCCACCGGAGCGCACCAGGTCGATCGCGTCGTTGATGTGGTCCAGATCGAACTCATCGGTTACCAGGCCGTCGAGCTTGAGCTTGCCGGCTTCGCACAGCCGCACATAGCGGGGGATTTCCAGGTGCGGAACCGCGTCGCCGCCGTGAGAGCCGGTCAGGACCTTGTTGAAATGCAGGGGGAGTGAGTAAATAGTGATCGGGTCGGTCTTCCGGGGCACGCCCACCAGGATCGTGCGGCCGTCGGCGTGGGTCAGGTCGTAGGCCAGTTCGATCACCCGTCCGTTGCCGGTGGTCTCGATCACGACATCGGCACCTTTGTCCCCGACGATGCCGAGGATCTCGGCCCGCAGGTCGGTCTTGTCGTCGGCACAGAGGCCATGGGTCGTGCCGAAGCGGGCCGCCATTTCCAGCTTTTCCGGCACGCGGTCGACGCCGATGATGGGATGGGCCGACACCATGTCGGCTGCCTGGGCGATGCTCAAGCCCACACCACCCAATCCCATGATCACTACCGATTGCCCCACCTTGAGCCGGGCGTCATTGTTGACCACGCCCATGGCGGTGGTGATGGCGCAGCCAAAGAGGGGGGCCAGTCTGCGATCAAAGTCCGCCGGGATCGGCGTCAGCCGGTTCTCCGAGATGATGGCATGCTGGTTGAAGCTGGTAACCCAACCAGCGTTCACCTTCCTGCCATCCCAGAGG
>DASCMS010000046.1:0-25276 GCA_036011085.1 Candidatus Latescibacterota bacterium | reverse complement strand
CAAGAAACTTTTCGGGAATTTCCTCGAAGCGTGGCAGGGCGATACCAAGGGTCAGGCCACGGCCATCCTGACGCTGGTAGAGTAGGGCAAGTCGACGCACGCTCCACGGCGCCCTCCCGATTCCCGGGAGGGCGCTTTCTCGTTCTGCCTCAAGCGCCCGCGCGCCACAGATCACCCACAGCGTCCAGCTTGGCGTCGCTGAGGTAGCCATAGCGGTTGATCCAGGCGCCATCGGTATCGCTCTCGGCGACCAGCCGGAAGCGGCGGAGAAAGTCGTCCTGCGGTCCGTAGCCGTGCACCAGAGGGGTTACCGCCATGCGCCCCCCCGCCTGACGTACCGCCGCTGCCATCCGTCGCCGCTGCACGTCGTCGCTGATGGGATGGGGTTCGTCCGGCTCGGGGTAGTGGAAGGCCTTCAGGGAGTCACCCGGGGGCACGTCGCCGAGGTCGAACAGGTTGGCCAGAGCGTGTACGAGCAGGCGCTCGTCTAGGCCGCTGTTGTGGGCCAGCAGCTGCCGCCCCCAGAATTCCACCATCACCGTCCAGTGCATCGTGTAGAGCTTGGGAGAGGCCGCGTCACACCAGGCGCCGGCGCCGGCGAAATCGAACCCCGTCAGCAGCGTCAGAGGCGGCATGAAGGCGTTGGCTGACAGCTTCAGGCCATCCCGCCCGGTGGCGTCGAGGATCTCGCGCCAGTGGCTGACCATATCGACGGACAGGGCCGACTTCAATCGCAGCCAGTCGAAGACGCCGGGGAAACGGCGCAACAGCGCCAGGCCCTCGCCGGCGCCGCGGTCTCCGGAGGCGAAAGCCGCCAGGTCTTCGTTGCGCAAGGATCCATGCAGGTAGTCGTAGAGGGCGGTTACCTCGCGCTGTACTTCATCGAAGGCCCAGCCGCGTTCCAGCGCCCAGCGTCGCACGTGGGGACTGAAATCCTGAAACGCCTCGTCCAGCATGTAGCAAGGGTACTCCGGCCAGTCCGGCCGGAAGCCGCTGATCTTCGGGTACCGGGCCACCAGATCGGCCACATAGCCACGGAGATACGCGCGGATGGCCGGGCTTGCCAGGCAGCCGGTATCCGCCATGCGCTTTGGAGTGCCGCCATCCGGGAGCCGGGGCCGGTCCTCGTCCCGCATGCCCCGTGCCGACTGGCCACTCACCTGAAAGTAGACCTCCAGTCCACGGTCGACGGCGGCGTCGATGAACCGGTCGACCACATGCCCGTGTGACTCGGTCAGGTCGTCGGCCGGACGCGGCCGGTAGGGGCTGTCGGTGTAGCAACTCTCGTCCGGCACGTAGCTGGGGGCGCTGCGCACCCACAGGCCCGGCTCGCCGAAGAGGGGGCGATCGAAGAGCCGCGGACTGGCTCCGGCGTCGGATGGCGGCTGCCAGCTGCCCTGTCCCTCGGACGCTGGAGCGGTCACCGTGGGATTGAGAGCGACGGCGGCAGCGCCAGCGCGGTCGACGATGTTGTCGAGCACGGCGTCGACGCCCTCGGAGAGGATGAAGTCCGCCAGTACAGTGATACCGAGAGGACGTTTGCTCATGGCTTACAGGTCTCTTGTTGAGGAGGAATGGCAGGGGTGCCGGCATCCGCTTGACGCCGAGTACCCCACTTCTGCAGCAGCAGGCCGATGATGATGATGGCGAGGCCGAGAACAGTGGCCGGCTCGATGGACTCGCCCACTAGATAGTGGATGAGGACCAGGGACAGGAAGGGACTGAGGAAAATGAAGTTGGCGACCCGGGCTGCATTGCGGGCACGCTGCAGGGCGCTGAGCCAGAGCACGAAGGTCAGGCCCATCTCGAACACACCCACGTAGGCCGCCCCGGCCCAGCCGCGCCACGACATAGGTGGAAACTCTGACAGGATCACACAGGCAATGGTCACCGGCGGCATGGCCAGGAGGAAATTGAGGAACAGTCGCTGAACCGGGTCGACATCGTCGCGGGTGACGGCCACCCAGTAGAGGGCCCAGATGACGGTGCTGCCCAAAGCCAGGGCGACACCGAGACCATCGTCGAACCGCAGGGACAGCACGTCGCCGCGCGTGGCCACGACGAGGACACCGGCATAACAGATGAAGCCGGCCATGACGTCCCAGCGCAGCAGGCGCTGGCCGAGCAGCAGGGCCGACAGCCAGGCCAGCACGAGGGCCCAGGTGTAGTTGAGGGGTTGGGCCTGCTGCGCCGGGAGGCGGGCGTAGGCGGCGATCAGAATCAGATAATAGAGGCAGGGATTCAGCAGACCGAGTCCGGCGGAACGCAGCCAGACACCGCCCGGGAGGGCGGCCACCTGGCGCGCCTGGCCCCGCAGGAGCAGGACTGTTCCCAGCAACAGGGTCGACACGCCTGTGCTGACCAGCAACAGCTGAGCCGGTTCGAAGTGGCGCAGCGTCAGTTTGAAGGCGGAGGCCACCGTCGACCACAACAGCACCGCCGCCAGGGCCTGGGCGACGCCACCAGGGAGGCGGGAGCCTGGGCGCGGATTCATCGCAGGACCGTTCTCTGGCGGGTCAGGGGGCAGACCCTTATCTTATTGCGGTTCAAGGTAGTACTCGCAAATTCGTTCCATCGTCACCATCGCTATACGGCAGGTATCCCATGGCTAAGACCGGTCCCCGCAATCAGATCGCTATGAAGAGCACCGAGAGCAGTCACACGTACTACACTTCGAAGAACCGCCGGAACCAGCAGGCGCGCATGGAGATCAAGAAGTACGATCCGACCCTGCGCAAGCACGTCATGTATCGCGAAGAGCGCTGACGACGGATCGGACACTCGCGATATCGGCGCTGACATGAGAAGCAACGCCGCCCTGGCTCGTCGCCGGGGCGGCGTTTTTTGTTGTGTCCTGCTCAGCGCCCTGACCGTGGTGTGGCTGACAGAAGCGCGGGCGGCGGATGTCTTCGTCGCCACCGCGGGGGGCTCCTCGGGCAGGGGAGCACTGCTCGGCAGCCGCTCCGACATCGTGCGTCCCGCGTTGCCGGCACTGCACACCCGGGTCAGGCTACGATTCCAGGACAACCGTGTCTACATCCTGCAGGGCGAGGGTCGGGACCAGCTTCTCGTCCTGATCCCCTCCGCCTGGCTCGCCCCCGCCATCGAGTTTTCCACCGGCCCCGGCAGCGATCCGCGGGATGTTGTGGCTCTCCCGGACGATGAGCTCTACATATCTCTCCACGGCGGTAGTGAGGTGGTGCGTGTCGACGCCTACAGCGGTGAGGTCCAGGCCCGCATCGATCTGAGTGCGTTGGACACAGACGGCAATCCCGACATGACGAAGATGATCCGTCGGGGAGATCGCCTCTACGTGTTGTGTGAGCGCCTGGGAGCGCCCACGGGTACCATCGCCGTCATTGACATGCGCACGGAATCTGCCCTCGACATGGAACCTGCCACTCCGGGCCTCCAGGGGCTCGAATTGGGCGGTCTGGCCCCCACTTGTCTGCTGGGGCTGGGCGAACGTCTCATCGTACCGACCAGTGAGGGCATCGAAGAGCTGGACCCGGTCAGCAGGGGTCGACGGGTCCTGCTCACAGCCGCCGAGCTCGGGGGGGTCGTGCAGGGGATCGCCCTGCGGTCCAACCGGCAGGGGTATGCCGCCGTGCAGGCCGGCGAGGCGTTTCACGTCGTCCCAGTCGATCTGCTGGCGCGTACGGCGGGGGCCCCCCTGACGGGCTTGACCGGAGGACGGATCAACGACCTCGTCATCGACGACAACCGCCTGATCGTGGCCGACGATGGCACGTTCGAGTTCGATTTTGCTGCCGGCCTCTACATCTACGACGTCGATACCGGTAGTCTCCTGGCGGGGCCCATCGACACCGGGCAGAAGCCGAAACGTCTCGTGGTGGTGGCTCAACGCACGATCACCGCCGTCGAGTCAGGCGTCGGTCAGTCCCTCCCGGCGACCAGTCGGCTGCTGATCCCCTTCCCGAATCCCTTCAATGCCGGCGTCGTGCTGCCCCTGCAGCTGCACTCGGATACGAAGGTGCGGTTGACGATACACAACCTGGCCGGGATGCGGGTTCGTACCCTGCTGCGGGGATCGGCAGCACCGGGAGGGCGCAGTATCCGCTGGGACGGGCGCGACGACGGGGGCCGGGCCGTGGCCAGCGGTGTTTACTTTGCCCGACTGCTCACCGGCGCCGGCACTTCGACGCGGCGACTCGTCCTCGTCAGGTAAGGCCGAGGAGCTGCCGTATGACCGGTTCGAGGCCATCGGCCATACGCTGAAAGCCGAGGTCGGTCGGGTGTGTTCCGTCGACGGTGCACTCGTCGAAGTCGTCACCCCCCAGCAGGCCGCCGCCGTCGAGGAAATGGAGCCCCGTGTCGCCGCCATCAGCGCGCAACTCGACCACCTGCCGCTGGGCGGCAGATCGCTCTTGCCTGCGCGAGATGGCAGCAGGGCTCCAGGCCTCGCCAGCGGTTGGGGGGCGGGAGACGACGAGGATCGGTGTAGAGGGGTGGCGTTGTCGCAGGATGTCCATGAACACCGGCAGGGTACGTGTCAGGTGTGCTGCGTCCGGGCAGTTGGCGTCGTAGTCGAGAACGAAGAGGCTGCAGTCGTCGATGAGACCGATGGACCGGGCCACCTCGGGTTCTCCCTTGCCACTGCCTGAAAAACCCAGGTTGACGGAGGCCGCCTGCAGCCGCCGGCTGAGGATCGCCGGGTAGGCCATCCCCGGGCGGGCGGCGCAGCCACCTTGCGTAATCGACGTGCCATAGAACACGATCGGAGACCGGATCGCCCGAGGCGTCGAGGCCTCCACCCGGGCCCCCACGTCGAGACCCACCTCCACGCGCCGCACTCCCTGGTACAGGGGAAAGTGCAGGGTGAGGTCGCGCCATTGCGGTTCGGGCTGGGCGAAGAGCTGCGCACTGTACAGCAGCTGGGAGTGATCGTACTTGGCGATGCCGGCAAAGCGTTCACGACCCGGTGGCCCAACATACACGTCGAAACCGCACTGGCCGGTGGCGGGCATGTGGTTCATCCCCGCGGGCCCCGCCAGTTCGACACGTACCGCCACATGCCGACTGTTGCTGCGCAGGCGGATCACACCCCCTGCCGTATGGCCCGCCAGTCCGTCCACCGCTTCGGGCAGGGGCTCTGGTGGCGCCGCCGGAAGGCGCCGGTAGATCCGGTCCTGCTCGAACCAGGGGAAACCGCCCAGTTCCAGCGGTGCGTCGCCGGGCGCATGCCAGGCCAGGTCGTCCCCTGACGGCGAGGTCGACATCTGCTGGTCGAAGCGGCTCGCGTTCACTTCGGGGCGTTCGGTGACGTCGCCCGTCGGCTTCGGCAGAGGTGCCGCGTTACCTCCACGCGTCTCGGCCTCGAGCAGCTCATCGACGTCGGCGTAGGCATAGATCGTGGGGGCGCCCGTCGCCGGCAGTCCCCCGGTGTCGGCCGTGGGACCGTAGGTGCTGTGCAGGTCGCGGCCCAGGGCGCGCAGCAGGTGACTGAGCTGGCCGCGATGGTGGGCGGTGTGCGCCAGGCGTCGCGTCAGCACCCAGGCCCGGGAGCGCTCGACCTCAAAAAACGCGACCGCTGCCGACCACCAGTCCTCCTCCTGCTGGCGCAACGCCTCTGTCCGGCGCGCCGAGTCATCGGCATAGCGGTGCAGGAAGGCAAGGCGTGTCTCCTCATCGGGCAGGGGAGGCGCATCGACATCGATACCGAGGATGTTGCAGAACCAGAGATTCTCGCTGACACACTGGTGGACCATCTGTTCGAGGAAGCTGCGCCCCCGTCGATCGACGGCATGGGGCCGCGCCCCCAGGTCACCGTCGGCGAACATGGACCAGACGCTGAGGGTTTTCAGACGTTCGGTCTCGTACGTGTCGACGAGAAAGTTGTACGTTTCAGCCACGTGGGGATCAGTTGGCGTACTTGACTGAGCAGCCGTACGGCGCGGTCGTCTTCTGCGAGATTTCCGTCCCCGCCAGGCAGCAGTCCAGGGCCTCGGCAACGTAGTTGGTCGCCTTGGGTATGTCGGCGACCTTCGTCGACTTGATGTTGTCGATACCCCCGGCATAGACCAGCCTGCCTTCCGGGCTGATGACGTACATGTGGGGTGTGGTGAGGGCGCCGTACAGGTGACCGACCTTGCCGGTTTCGTCGACGAGGTAGGCGGTGGGAACTGCCTTCTCTTTCTTCAGCTGCGCCTGCAGGGCCTCGCCGGTGTAGTGTCCCTGCTTGCCGGGGGCCGAGGAGCTGATGGACAACCAGACGACGCCGCTGTCGGTATAGGTCTTCTGCAGCGCCTGCATGTTACCGCTGTCGTAGTGCTTGCGCACGAAGGGGCAGCCGAAATTTACCCACTCGAGCACCACGTGCCTGCCCTTGAAGTCAGACAGTATGTAGGTCTTTCCGTCGGCGGCGGTGAGCTCGAAGTCGGGGGCCTTCTCGTCGATCGTGGCCAGCGATGCCCAGGCCGCGGCGGTACTGGCGAGCAGCATGGTGAGGATCAGCGGACGTCGGACGCGATTCATACGTGGCTCCTGAAGAGGATGGAGACGAGCACCGGTTTTCCGAGTATACTCGATGGACATACCCGCGCGAAAGGAGAGGGATGAAGAACTGGTGCTGGTTCGGTCCGATGCCAGACAACACGGAGGAGGACTGGAAGAGGATCTTCGAGGGCATGCGCGCCTCGGGCGTCCACGCGATCCTGCCCGAGGTGTTCAACGGCCACGTTGCCTGGTGGGCGAGCGACCATCTGCCGGTGACCGAAGTCCTGCTGGAACGACTGATCCCGCTGGCGCACGCTGCCGATCTGGAGATCCACGCCTGGATGCACACGATGACGTGCAACATCCCCGAGATTCATGAATCTCATCCGGAATGGTACGGTGTGAACGGGCGGGGGGAGTCAACAGCCGTGAAGCCACCGTACGTCGGGTATTACAGATTCCTGTGCCCGTCGCGACCCGAAGTGCACCAGTTCCTGCGACGGCGAGTAGGGGAGTTGGCTGCCATGGACGGTCTCGCTGGCATCCACCTCGACTACATCCGCTTTCCCGATGTCATCCTCGCCGAGGCCTTGCAGCCGAAGTATGGCATCGTGCAGGATCGCGAGTACCCGGAATACGACTACTGCTACTGCGAGGTCTGCCGCGAGGGGTTTCGGCACGAGACCGGGATCGATGTTTCCGGACTGGACGACCCGGCACAGAACGACGAATGGCGCCAGTTTCGCTGTGACCGCATCACTGACCTCGTCAATGACGTGCTCGTGCCCGTCGGACGGGCGGCAGGCAAGCAGATGACGGCGGCCGTATTCCCGAACTGGCGGCACGTGCGTCAGCAATGGCACCGGTGGCAGGTCGACGGCGTCCTGCCCATGCTCTATCAGTCATTTTACGGGGAGGACATCGCCTGGATCGGCTCACATTGCCAGGCCGGTCTGTCGCGCATGCAGGAGACGGGCGTGACCAAGCCACTCTACAGCGGACTGTTCGTCCCGGCTCTCGACCCAGGCGATCTGCGCCAGGCGATTGAAGTGTCGGGCGCGTCCGGTGCGTCCGGCGTGTCGCTCTTCGCTCTCGGTTCGATGAGCGACGCCCACTGGGAGGCCTTCTCGGCGGCCACCACCTGAGGCTGCGGGGCTCAATCCCAGGGCCGCACGAAACGCCCCGGCGTCGCCCCCGTGTGCGCGCCATCGCACACAACCTGCACGCCGTTCACCCACACGTGATTGACGCCCCGCGACAGCTGATGGGGGTCCTCGAAGGTCGCGTTGTCGGTAACGGATTCCGGATCGAAGACGACGACATCGGCCAGCATACCTTCCCGCAGCAGACCCCGCTGCCGCAGGCCCAGGCGATCGGCCACAGCAGATGTCATCTTACGCACCGCATCCTCCAGGCTGAGTACGTTCAGTTCGCGGACGAAGCGGCCCAGAACTCTCGGGTAGGTGCCGTAGCCGCGTGGATGCACCGGTCCGAAGGGTTTACCCCAGACCGGGTCGTAGCCGCCCGCATCGGTGGACACCTTGATCCACGGTTGCTGCAGCTGCAGCCGCAGGTTGTCCTCCGTCATGGAGAAGTAGATGGTGCTGATCGACTGGCGTTCGGACAGGACCAGATCACACACGGCGTCGAACCAGTGCTGTCCCCGCATGCGGCAGATCTCGGACAGCTTGCGGCCCACGTACTGCTGGTTCTCTGCCTGCTGGAAGCCGATGGGCATGACGCCGTCCTCGCCGTGCTGGCTGACCATCGCCTCCCAGCGGCCGTCAGGTCTGGTGACGGCGGCGCGGATGTGCTCGCGTTGTGCCGGGTCCTGCAGATTCTCGTAGAGCCGGCCACCTGCCATGGCCCAGGGCGGCAGCACCGACGTCAGTCCCGTGCCCGAGGCGGCATAGGGATACATGTCCGCCGTAACGTCGAGGCCACCCGCACGAGCGGCCTCGATGCGCTCGATGACCCGCGGCATCTTGTCCCAGTTGTCCCGCCCCGCTGCCTTCAGGTGATAGATCTCCACCGGCACGTCAGCGCGCACGCCGATCTCGAAGGCCTCGTCGAGCGCGCCGAAGATCTCACCTGCCTCTGAGCGAAGGTGCGTGATGTAGGTGCCGTCGTATTGGCCCACCACCTCGCAGACGTGGACGATCTCGTCCGTGTCGGCATAGCAGTCCGGTGGGTAGATGAGGGCGTAGGAGACACCGAAGGCGCCATCTTCCATGGCTTCGGCCATGACACGACGCATGAGGTCTTGCTCGCCAGGACCCGCCGGGCGGTCATCCATATCCAGAGCGACTTTGCGCAGCGTTCCTCCTCCCAGGTACGATCCGACATTGGGAGACACGCCGGCGGCTTCGAAGGCCTCGAGCCAGTGGGCGAAGCGCGTCCAGCCCTTCGACGGTTCGACCCAGTGGGCTACGGCATCGCCGTGGATCTGGGTGCTGATGCCGCCCTCGTTGCGACCGGTCACCGGTGCCGGTGTGAAGGCTTCCCCCATGATCTCGGTGGTGATGCCCTGGGTGATCTTCGACACGCAGCGACCGTCCACCATGAGCGGATAGATGGAGTGGCTCTGGATGTCGATGAATCCGGGGCAGACGACGGCGCCGGTGCCATCGACGACGATTCGAGCCTGAGCTGGCGGGAGCGAGCCGGGCGGGGCAACGGCGGCCACACGATCGCCGGCGAGAGCAACGTCGCCACGAAACCAGGGATTGCCGCTGCCGTCGATGACGCGGCAACCCGTGATCAGCGTGTCGAAGGCCACGTGTCAGCTCACGACCAGGTAAGACAACCAGCCCTCGTGGCGGTCGTTGAGGATCACGTGGGGCACACCCAGTGGCAGGTAGACGGCATCGCCGGTCTTCACGGGAAAAGCGTCGAAGCCGGCCACGACGGTACCCTCACCTTCGAGGATGTAGTAGATCTGTTCCTTGTCGTCGTGCTGGTGGTAGTCGGAGGCGTGACCCATGCCAACCGCCTGGCGGGCGAGATACCAGAAGGACAGCAGGCAGGGCTGATCGGTGCCGCTTTCGTCGGTGTCGAGCCGCTCCAGCAGCTGCCAGGTGACGGCTTTGCCGTGGTCTCCCATGTTCGGCGAGGCGTCGCGCCAGTTGAGGACCCGGGGCTGACCGATGGGCTTGCCTTCTCCCAGCTTCTCGTCGGGCACGGGACAGGAGATGATGAGGTACTGCATCCAGTCCGGGTTGCGGTCGCCGATCAGCTGATGGCCCACACCCGGCGGGAAGTAGGCGACGGAGCCCTCGCTCACGGGGCAGGTGTCGTCGCCGATGCGGACATCGGCGGTACCCGAGAGTATGTAGTAGTACTGCTCGGCGTTGTCGTGGGCGTGGTAGTCGGAGCTCTTGCCACCCTGTACCGAGTGTCCGGCAAAGCCGCTCAGGTGCGACAGGCAGTCGAAGGGGGAGGACGCAGCTTCCTCCTTCGGCCGGTTGAGGATGGGCCAGACGATGGCGTTGTCGTGGCCGAGATATGAGTCCGAGTCACGCCAGTTGCGGCAGACGGCGCGGGCGCTGGTCACGGGCAGGCTCCTTTCACGAGGTCTGTTCATTCTGCGGGCCGCCGCCAATCGTGCCGTCGGCCAACATCGATAACAGGGCCGAGTCGTCGACATCGAGAGGCAGCACAACACGTCCCCGTCGTCGTGACGACTCGTAGGTGGCGAAGATGAGCTCGGTGGCACGCAGTGCCCGGTGGCTGGACAGCTCCGGTTCGTCGTCGCTTTCCAGGCAGTCGACCAGGTTGCGTACACTGGCGATGGTGTGTTCGGGCACGGGTACGCCCACCGTCCTGTCAGGATCGGTCCAGGCGCCATCACGGAACAGACGCAACGGGTGTTCGGTCCTGCCGCCCGGTATCAGCTCGACGATGCCCTCGGTACCTATTAATCGGTTCACGTTGCCGAAGCCCGTTTCACCCGTCACCATCAATCCTTCCACTTCGTTGGCAAAGCGGATCCAGGCGATGCCGCTGGTGTCCAGCCGGACGCCGAAGACCTCGCTCTGTGCATCGACGGAGATCTGGCCGAGGACCCATTCGGCGGGTGTCTCCTCGTTGTAGAAGAACATCATGTCGAACCAGTGTGTGCCCCAGTCGAACAGGTTGGGACAGGAGGTCTCCATGCGGCGCAGGTCGCCGATGGCGCCATCGCGGATGAGCTTGCGCGCCGTCTGGAAGGTGTCGCCGAAGCGACGCTGGTGGCAGAGGGTGAGCAGCACGTCACGATCGATGCAGGCCTGGTGCATGGCTCTGGCGTCACCCCACGTGGGGGCCATCGGTTTTTCCGCCAGGATGGCGCGGGCGCCCGACTCGGCGGACGCTTCGATCATCTCGCGGTGGAAGTGCGGCCAGGTGCAGACGCTGACGAGGTCGGGTGATTCGACGCGCAGCATCTCGTGGTAGTCAGCATAGGTCTGTGGCACATGGAAGGACTCGGCGAAGGCGTCACGTGCCTCAGGTACCGGATCGACGCAGGCGACGATGGTGGTGCGCTCGTCGACGGCGTAACCCTCGGCGTGAGCGCGGCCACGGCCACCGCAGCCGATCACGGCAGCGCGCAGGTTGGCAGCATCGGATGACACAGGATTCTCTCTTTCTATCAGGGATTCCAAGCCGGGTTCGGCTCTGGAATCTTCGCCTCCACCGACTCGCGCCAGACGGCCAGGCGTTCGTACAGGTCGCGCTCGATGTCGGGATGGTCGGCGGCGAGATTGCGCTCTTCAGAGATGTCGTCTCTCAGATGGTAGAGCTCCCGGCGGCCGTCCTCGAAGAACTCGATCAGCTTCCAGTCGTCGCAGCGGACCGACGAGCCCGGCGTACCGCCCTGGTTGCCGTAATGGGGGTAGTGCCAGAAGATCCCCTCACGCTCGAGGGTGTCGCCACCGCGCAGCAGGGGCAGAATGGAGACGCCGTCCACGTGCTGCTCGGGCCGCAGGGGCAGGCCGGCGGCCTCCAGCAGGGTCGGGTAGAAATCGGGGCTCGTCACCGGTGTCGCGCAGGAGCTGCCCGCGGCGATCTGTTCCGGCCAGCGGACGAACAGCGGCTCACGTGTGCCCCCTTCGTACATCCAGCCTTTGCCTTCCGCCAGAGGCGCGTTGCACGTGGGTGATCCCTCGGAGGTGGCCAGTCCGCCGTTGTCCGAGGTGAACACGACGATCGTGTCCCGGGCCTTGCCGTTGCGCTCCAGCGCCGCCAGAACTCGCCCGATACCCTCGTCGAGGGAGTCGATCATGGCTGCGTACACCGGGTCGGAGTGCAGCAGTCGTCGCCGTACCCGGTGTCCCTTCTTGTGCTCGCAGGGGAAGAACTCGCCTTCGACGAAGGTGTCGAAGCGATCCAGCCCCAGCCGCCTGGCTTTGTCCTCGTAGCGAGCGATCCGCTCCGCCTTGGCCTGAATCGGCGTATGCACCGAGTAGTAGGACAGGTTCAGGAAGAAGGGCGTCTCACCCACGTGATCGATGAGATCGACGGCGCGATCCGTCAGGTAGTCGGTCAGGTACGTTTCAGCCGGCACGTCCGCCTCGACGAGGGGCTCGATCGTCCACGGGCTGAAGTAGCCGCCCTGCCCGGGTGATCCCATGTGGCAGCCGCCGACGTTGACATCGAAGCCGTGATCCTGCGGCAGGTGACCCTTGCCGCCGAGATGCCACTTGCCTACGTGCCAGGTGGCATACCCACCATCGCGCAGGGCGCTGGCGATGGACGTCTCAGATGTGGGCAGGTCTCGCAGATAGCGTACGTCGATGACACGGCCCCGAGGCGCGGGCCGGGCGTCGCCCCAGTGGATCCAGTCCGTGATACCCACGGTGGCCGGATACTTGCCGGTGAGCAGGCTGGCCCGCGTCGGCGAACAGACCGGACAGGCAGCGTAGCCGTCGGTGAAGCGCATACCCTCAGCGCACAGGCTGTCGATGTTCGGAGTTTCGTAGTACTCGGATCCACAGCAGGACAGGTCGGTCCAGCCCATGTCGTCGATGAGAATGAAGAGGATATTGGGTCGGGTCTGGCTCAAGGTGGTCTCTCGATATTGCTTGTGTTGAGATTCACAGGCACGGGCAGCGTAGCCGGCGACAAGCGTAGTCGCGGCAAGCTGGTGTCACAACTCAACCAAGAGGTCTCAATGGCCGCAAGAGCGACATCCACCGAGAGGATCGAGGCGGTGATCGCCGTCCTGCGCGGGGATCGCACCGTGGAGGAGGTTTGTCGCCTGCGGGGTGTCCGGCAGGCAACCTACAGACGCTGGCAGCGACAGGTGGTCGCGGGCAAGCACAGCGACGTCCGGGCGACGGTCACCGCCGGGGCTCTCGGCGGCGAGGCGCGTGTCGATCGCGACCGATGGGGTGTAGCCCACTGTTTCGCCGACAACGTTGCCGACCTCGGCTTTGCCGCCGGTGTCGCCCAGGCACAGGATCGCCTGTGGCAGCTGGACTACAGGCGTCGGATCGCTGACGGACGGCTGGCGGCCGTGCTCGGTGCCGACCACATCCGCACGGATCGCGAGCACAGGACTCTCGGATTTCGCCGCATCGCCGAGCAGGTGGAGGCGCCGGCGTTGAGTGCGGAGGCGGAAGCGGCGCTGGCGGGATACGCTGCCGGTGTCAACGCCTGGATCGAGCACGTGGGCGACAACCTGCCCCTCGAGTTCGATCTGCTGGGCTACGAGCCGGAGCCGTGGCAGGTGACGGACAGTCTGGCCATCCTGCGCTACTTCTGGTGGACCCTGACGGGACGCCTCAGTCAGCTGGTGGCGGCGGAGCGACTGCAGCGACACACCGGGCCCGACGTGGCAGCGTGGTTCCTGACGCCGGAAACCGTGTCCTACATCGTTCCGGACTGGGGGGGCGCTGCCCGGGTACGCGGTGGCACAGCTCCCGGCGGCGCCGCTGAAGCGGATTCTCCGGCCGCTACACCGGGCTCCAATAACTGGGTTGCCGGCCCGTCACGAGTCGACGGGGGTGGCCCCGTGCTCGCCGCCGATCCACACTGGCCGGTGGCCTTTCCCGACATGTGGTACGAGCAACACCTGAGCGGAGCGGGCACCGACGTCATCGGACCTGCCTACCCGGGAGCCCCATGGGTCGTGTTCGGTCGCACTCGCGGCCTGGCCTGGGGGCGGACGAACAACGTCACCTCCACGCGGGATCTCTACCACGAACAGACCGATCCGGACAGTCCCTCGCGGTATCGCACGACAGGGGGCTGGGAGCAGTTCACGACGAGGTACGAGTCCATCGAGGTGGCGGGTGCCGATCCGGTGACAGAACTCGTGCACTGTACCGCAGACGGGCGACCCGTGATCAACAGCTTCATCCCCGACGTCGACCCGGAGGGTGACGGACCGATCACGCTGCGCTGGCTGGGGCAGGAGGCCATCGGTGACGTGCAGTCCCTGATCGACCTGGGACGGTGTGACACCGTGGCCCAGGCGCGGCAGGTATTCTCGCGCTGGCGCCTGTCCCTGTGGAATGCCGTTCTGGCGGACGCTGATGGGCATTTCGGCTATCAGATGTGTGGCTCGGTACCCGAGAGAGCCGTGGCGACGCGGGGTACACGTCCCGGCGGCGACGCCGATCACGTGTGGCAGGGCTACCGGAACTCGCCAGCCCTACCCGGTGACTACGACCCGGTGCGAGGCTGGGTGGCGTCAGCGAACAACCCGCCGGCTCCACCGGAGTCACTCGACGGTCTCTACGGGACCTATGCCGACGGGTATCGGCACGACCGCATCGCCCAGGCTCTGGGTAGGGGGGAGCTGCTGACACCGAAGCAGGTGGGAGATCTGCAGAATGACAATCTTTCTCTGCGTGCCGAAGAGCTGTCATCGTCGGCGGCCAGGTACATGGGTCGGACAAAGCGCCTCAGGACCATGGCAAAATGGCTGCGGCGGTGGAACCATCGCTACGACGGGGATCAGGTGGGGGCAACGATCTGGGCGCTGTTCTGGCCGCGGCTCGTCCAATGCGTCGGCCAGGCGGTTCTCGATTCGTTTACAGCGCAACTGAACGCCGGCAATGCAGGCGGGCTGACGCGGCATCTCCTGCTCGGCCACCGTTCGCCCGGGTTCTTTCAGGGCGATCTCACTGCCATGGTGGCTGTCGCCGGTGGAGATACCCTCGACTACCTGGAGCGTGCCCTGGGATCGACGGCCCGCTCCTGGCGCTGGGACCGGGTGCAGTTCATGGTGCTGCGACATCCTGCCGCCCGTACCGAGGCGGCGCGGGCAATTCTCGAGCCGGCGCCCGTGCCGTGTCAGGGAGGCAACGGCGTGGTCAACAATCGCGCCAGCCGGGAGGCGGAGTCGCGGCTGGAGGTGACGGGAGGTCCGAGCTATCGCTTCGTCGCCGACATGTCGTCGCTGGAGACCAGGGGCTGCATGCTGGCGGGACAGAGCGGGCAGGCCGGGCATGACCACGCCTTCGATCAGCTCGATCTGTGGCCGGCGGGTCAGTACCATCCGCTGCTGATGGACGACGACGAAGTGGCAGCGGCGACGGTGACCACGACGCGACTGCGGGACTCGGCCTCAGGCTGACGGTCCTCGCTCGATCAACGCCTGGATGCGAGCCAGCGTCGGCAGAGCATCGCCGAAGTGACCCATGGCGGTGACGGCGATGGCGCCGGCAGCGTTGGCGAAGGCACCGATACGGGCCGGATCCCATCCGGCCAGGTAGCCGACCATCGTGGCAGCAGCGTGGCAGTCGCCGGCTCCCGTGGGTTCCACCACGTCGACTTCGTACCCGGGACAGTACACCGGTTCGGTGTCACCCTCCGCCAGCACGACGCAACCCTCCGATGCCAGGGTTACCGCCACCAGCTTTGGCCCTCGGGCACGCAGCTCGCGAGCGGCGTGGACGGCATCCTCCTTGCCGGTGATGGCTGTAGCCTCCTCCAGAGTCGGTGTGACGACGTCGGCCACGGCCAGGGCCTGCTCGAAGGCCGCGGTCGTCTCCGTTCCCCCCAGGATGGCGCGAATGTTGGGGTCGAAGGAGACGATAACCCCGGCGGCCTTCGCCGTGTCGATGGCGGCCTGTGACGCCGCGAGGGCGGACGGGCTGATCTGCATCGTCGTGCCGGGTACGTGCAGTGCGGCAGCCGCGGAGATGAGCTCGGAGCTGATATCGCTGGGCTGCAGCGTTGTCGCCGCCGAGTCACGCCGATGGAAGACCAAGCTGGTGTGGCCGTCGATGCATTCATGGAAGCAGAGGCCGATCTGCCGCCCTTCGACGCGGCGGATGGCCGACACATCCACGTGCTCCCCCACGAGGGCGTCGATCATGTACTCACTGAATGGATCCTCGCCCACGTGGGTGATCAGGGCGGCGTCGTGTCCACAGCGAACGGCGGCGGCGGCGTACGTGGCAGGACCGCCGCCAGCGTATTTGTGCCAGTGAGAAGCGCCACTCATGGTGTCGCCCATCGGCTCCGGCATGAATTCCACGAGGGCCTCGCCGAGAGCGAGGATCGGCCCGTCTGTCATGCCTCGGACTCACCGGTCGTGGCGAGCCGGCGCGGGTTCTCGAGGCTCTTCCGTACGGACTGCAGGAAGGCGGCGGCACCAGCGCCGTCCACGGCACGATGGTCGCAGGCCAGGCATACCGTCATCTGCTCGCGAATGACGGCGGCGCCGTCGACGGCGACGACCCGTTCGCCGCTGCGGCCCACGGCGAGGATGGCGCACTCCGGCGGGTTGATGAGCGGCAGGAACCGCTCGACGCCCTGGCCGGCGAGGCTGGTGATCGTAAAGGTGGGAGAAGGCTTCGGGGAGACGACGCCGGCACGGGCGGTTTCGATCAGCTGTTGCCGGCCTTCGGCGACGGCTGTCAGAGAGAGGCCATCGGCGTCCTTCACGACAGGGACGAGGATGCCGTCATCGACGGCCACGGCAATACCGACATGGCATCCCGCCTTGAGCACGATGCCGCTGGCGCCCACGTGGGCGTTGAAGCGACCGTGTTGGCGCAGGGCGCGTGCCACGGCGACAATGATGAGGTCGTTGAGGGATATCGACGCGTCTGCAAAGCCAGCTCGGAAGATCCGGGCGTCGGTGACATCGATGTCACCGAACAGATAGAAGTGCGGGATGCTACGGGCGCTGACGGTCATGCGCTCGGCGATGGCGGCGCGTCGACGGTTGTGGGGTACCACGCGATCGCCGCCTTCGATGTCGGGTTCGGCCGTCGGTTCGGTAACTGGAGTGCCTCCGGCAGCCGACAGGGCGGCGGCGAGAACGTCGCGGCGGATGATCCGGCCCGACGGACCGGACCCCGCCACTCGTGCCAGGTCGACCAGGAGCTGCCGCGCCAGGCGTCTCGCCGAGGGCGACGCGAAGGTTCGCCCGGCGGTGGGACGTGTGTCCGGGGATCCCGAAGACCGGGATTTCGCGGAAACAGAAACAGGTCGAGGCGCGGCAGAAAGGTCGACGGCTGTGGCCGCTGCCTTTGCAGGGATGGTTTCGTCCGCTTCACCGATCCAGGCGATGGCGTCCAGCACCCTGGCCTCGTCGCCAGCGGCACAGTCGATACTCAGCAGGATGCCATCGCCCTCGGCGGCGACCTCGAAGGCGGCTTTCTCCGACTCGACAACGGCGATGACATCGCCGCTCTCGACGCGGTCACCCTCGGCCTTGCACCACTCCAGCAGGACACCGGTCGTCAGATTCTCGCCCACCTGTGGCATCCGTACCGGGATCATGCGTAGACAGCTCGCCGTACGGCAGCGACGATGTCCGCTGTCTGTGGAATGCAAGCCTGTTCCAGCGTGTGGTTGTACGGGATGGCAAGGTTGCGACCGGCGACGATCTCTACGGGCGCATCGAGGTGGTCGAAGGCTTCCCCCTGGATGATGGCGGCCATGTCGGCGGCGACGCCGCCACGTCGAACGGCCTCCTGCACGATGACGACGTGCTCGGTGCGGCAGACGGACTCCAGGATCGCCTGCCGGTCGAGTGGGACCAGCGTGCGCGGATCGATGACCTCCACATCGATGTTGTGCTGAGAGTACAACTCTTCGGCCGCCTCCAGCGAGCGGGGAACCATGTTCGACCAGGCGATGAGAGTGCAGTCCCGACCGGGGCGCTTGATGTCGGCCACACCCAGGGGAATGGACTCCTCATTCTCTGGCACCGGTCCCTCTGTCATATAGAGGAGCTTGTGCTCCAGGAAGATGACGGGGTCGTCGTCACGGATGGCGCTGACGAGCAGACCTCGTGCATCGCGTGGTGTGGAGGGCATGACGAGCTTGAGGCCCGGGATGTGGTAGAACAGGCCCTCCAGGCTCTGGGAGTGCTGCGCGGCGACGCAGTCTCCGACACCTCCCTGGGTGCGCAGGACCATGGGCACCGAACGGGCCCCGCCCGACATGAGGCGGTATTTGGCTGCCTGGTTGACGACCTGATCCATCGTCAGCAGCGTGAAGTCGACGAACAGCACTTCGACGACGGGACGCATGCCGGTGATGGCCGCCCCCACGGCGGCGCCGACGAGGCTGGGCTCGGCGATGGGTGTGTCGATGCAGCGCTTCGGTCCGAACTCGGCGAGCAGACCCTCGGTGACCAGGTACGAGCCACCCCGTTCGGCGATGCCGACACCGAGACAGAAGACGCTGTCGTCGCGGGCCATCTCCTGGCGCAGGGCTTCGTTCAACCCCTGGCGCAGCATCAGCGTGCGGCTGCCGGGTTGCACAGCGGTCACGCCTCGTACTCCCGCAGAAACTCCTCGACCACAGGCTCGGCACTGGCGTGGGCGAACTCGACGGCTGCCTCGATCTCGTCGTCAACCTCGGCTTCCATGGCATCGACCCGTGCGTCATCCGCCAGTCGCTGCCGACACAACAGCAGCGGATCGTGGGTCTTGTAGTACTCGACCTGATCTTCCGGCATGTAGTCGCCAGGATCATTCACATGATGGCCGGCGTGGCGGAAGGTTCTGGCCTCGATCAGCAGGGGACCCTCACCCCGCAGCAGGCGTTGCCGGGCCTCGAGGGCAGCCTCGTAAACCTCGACGACGTCATTTCCATCCAGTGACTGACCTTCCACACCGTAGCCGTCGCCGCGTCGGTGCAGGTCGACGATGCGGCTGGCCTTGTCGATGGGGGTGGACACGGCGAACTGGTTGTTCTCGATCACCAGTAGCAGGGGCAGATTCCAGATGGCGGCCAGGTTCAGCGCCTCGCCGAAGGTGCCATGGTTGGTGGCGCCGTCGGAGCAGAACACGACGCAGATGCGCTCCTCGCCGCGGATCGTGGCGCCCAGGGCGGCACCCACGCCGATGGGGAGGCCGGCGCCGACGATGCCGTTGGCGCCCAGGTTGCCCGTGTCGGGGTCGGCGATGTGCATGGAGCCGCCGAGGCCGCCACAATACCCCGTGGCCTTGCCGGTGATCTCGGCGAACATGCGGTCAAAACCCCCGCCCCGAGCCAGACAGTGACCGTGGCCACGGTGGGTGCTGACGATGTAGTCATCCTCGCCCAGGGCGGCGCAGATGCCCGTGGCGATGGCCTCCTCACCGAGATAGGGGTGCAGGTACCCCCGCATGTGGCCCTGACGATAGAGCTGGATGCAGGTCTCCTCGAAGCGACGGATTCCGTAGAGAGTGCGGTAGAGCCGGGCGAGGAGTTCGGGATCGGTGTCTGGCATGGGGCGAAATGTAGCAGGTCGGCCCACGATTGCCGAGGCCGGACATTGGCGCTACCATGCGCTGTGGATCAGGAACCGGGAGAGGACCAATGGAACAGGTAGACTTCGCCGGGCTGAGGGTGAGCCGATTCATCATCGGCGGCAATCCGTTCAGCACGGTATCGCACCAGGGAGAGGTACGGGACCTGGAGATGCGCCAGTGGTATACATCAGCGCGCATCAAGGCGACTCTGACCGACGCCGAGGCCAATGGCGTGACGACATTTCTCGGCAGGGCGGACAACCACATCATCCGCCTGCTGTGTGAATATCGTGATGAAGGCGGCAGGATCGACTGGATCGCCCAGACAACACCGGAGCTGTCCAGTATCGAACGCTCGGTGAGCCGTGCTCTCAGTGGTGGCGCCAACGCCATCTTCGTCCACGGTGGACAGACCGATCAGATGCTGGCCAGCGGGACCATGACCAGGCTGCCGGGCATCATCCAGCGCATTCGTGATGCCGGCATTCCAGCCGGCATCGCCGGTCACGATCCGGATGTGCACCGCTGGGCGGAGGACCACCTCGACGTGGATTTCTACATGTGCTGCTATTACAACCCGTCGCGGCGTGATGAGCAGGCCGAACGGGATGCGGCGGCAGAGGAGATGTATCGCGACGAGGATCGCCAGACCATGGTGCAGACGATCCAGCAGCTGCAGCGCCCTGCGATCCACTACAAGATCATGGCGGCGGGTCGCAATGATCCGGACGAGGCGTTCGCCTTTGCCGCCGCCCACATGCGGGACTCGGACGCTGTCTGCGTCGGCGTGCACACCAAGGACAATCCGGGGATGGTGCGCGAGAACGTGAACAGCCTTCAACGCTGTCTGGCAGATGCACAGACGAGAGCCGCCTGACCATCCAGACACCAACAACCGTCCGTCTTCTGGCGCCGGTCGTCCTTGTGCTGGCCGGTCTGGTCACGCACCTGCCGAGCCTGACGAATCCCTTCGTCTTTGACGACATGGATTCCATCGTCGGCAACCCGGATGTCCGCACGATCTGGCCGCCCACGTGGCTGATGGCCGAACACCACGGCAGTGTTGTCACGCGTCCACTGTCAAACCTCACGCTGGCAGTGAACTACAGCCTGAGCGGCACCGATCCTACCGGTTTCCGGGTCTTCAATATCGCCCTGCATCTGCTGAACGGCGCGCTGCTGCTGGTCGTGCTGCGCCGGGCGTTTTCAGGCGAGAGGCTGGCTCCCCTGTTCGGTCCCAGGGCCGGGCAACTGGCGCTGCTGACGGCGCTTCTGTTCGTCGTGCATCCGCTGCAGACGCAGGTTCTCAACTACATCGTGCAGCGGAGTGGGATGTTAATGACGGCGGCCCTCCTCGGCAGTCTCGTGTGTGTCCAGCAGCGTGGACGGGGCTGGACCGCGAGCGCCATCGTTCTCTGTGCCGCCGGGATGCTGAGCAAGGAGTCGATGGCAGCCGCTCCGGTAGTCCTCGTACTCTACGATCTGTTATTCGGGAAGGAGCGGCGCCCCATCCTCTGGGCCGGACTGGCCCTGACCTGGCTGCCCCTCGCTGGCCTGTTGCTGACCCGTCCCCACGGGCCCACCATCGGCTTCGATCACGGCGTTACCACCTGGGCCTATCTGCTGAATCAGAGCGAAGCCATCGTCGGCTACCTGTGGCTGATGGTGTGGCCCCACCCTTTGATTCTCGACTACGGCCCCCCCGATCCGTCGCTGCGTCTGGTGCAGGTGTGGCCGGAGGCCGTCGTCGTGCTCGCGGCCATCGGGCTGACGGTGTGGTTGCTGCTGCGATGCCCTGCCGCGGGGTTCTGCCTGGCCTGGTTCTTCCTGTTGATCGCGCCGACGTCCAGTCTCATCCCCTTCGTCAATGAGGGGGCTGCCGAGCGCCGGATCTACCTTGCCATCGCCGGTCCTGTCGTGCTGCTCATCTGTCTGGGATATCGTGGGGTGGTGCTCTGGTCCCCATCGCCCCGGGCGCTGCGTACTGCCGGCGTGGCCGGACTGCTGGTTGTTGCGATGATGATCGCAGCCAGCCACAGCCGTCACAGGGACTTTCGCAGCAGCAGATCGATCTGGCAGGCGACGGTGGAGGATCGTCCGAACAACCCGCGGGCCCACAGTGCACTGGCCATGGAGTTGAGGTCGGAAGGGTTCATGGCCGAGGCGCTCGCGGAGTACCAGCAGGCGATCGCCCTGCGGCCGGGATATGCGGACGCCTACAACAACATGGCGATGATCCTGGCCGATCTGGGACGCCACAACGAAGCCATCGCACCGTACCGCGAAGCCATCCGCTACAAGCCCGGTTTCTTCCAGGCGCACAACAATCTTGCTGCCGCCTACTCCGCCCTGGGCCGCTGGGAAGAGGCCATCGTCGAGTATCGTCGCGCCATCGAGCTGAGCCCGGCCTACGCTCGGGCCCACACCAATCTCGGCATGGCGCTGGCCGAAACGGGGCACACGGAAGAGGCCCTGGATCACTACCGCGAAGCACTGCATCAGGATCCGGAGTATGCACGTGCACGGGACAACCTGGTCGACGGTCTCAACAGCCTGGGCATCAAGCTTGAGGAGGCCGGCGATGTGTCTGCTGCCCTGGGTAAATACCAGGAGGCGATCGAAGTCGACTCCACCGCCTACTTCGTGCACTACAATCTCGGCCTCGCCTACCAGTCGGCCGGGGCGTGGGTGCAGGCTGCCGTGTCCTACCGGCGGACGTTGCGCTTCAAGCCGGATTACCTGGACGCACAGGAGCGACTGCAGGTCGTGCAGGCGAAGGTGGCGGAGTAAACCGATCTACACCGGCTGAACAATGTGCTGCGGCTCCTCGCCGCGGCCGACACGCAGCAGATTGCTGAGGATGTTGCGCATCCCGTGCACCCCGGACTGCCGTGCCCGTGCGGCGAAGTGGGGGGTGATGACGACCCTGTCCATCTGCAGCAGCGGGCTGTCCGGGGCGATGGGCTCCGGATCGGTCACATCGAGCCCGGCCCCCATGATGCTCCCCTCCTGCAGGGCACGGGCCAGCGCCGCCTCGTCGACGACGGCGCCACGACAGGTGTTGACGAGGATCGACTCCGGCTGCATCAAGCTCAGTTCCCGATCGGAGACCAGGTGACGGGTCAGGCGATTGAGGGGTGTATGCAGCGACACGACGTCAGACGTGGCGAGCAACTCGTCAAAGCTGACCCGACGAGCACCCGTCTCGCTGACGTAGTCGGGATCGAGGTCGGCGATGTCGTGAAACGTGAGATCACACTCCCAGCCGGCCAGACGCCGGGCCACGCGTGACCCGATCCGGCCCAGGCCGACGAGGCCGATGTGCTTGCCCTCCAGGGTCATGAAGTCGGAGCCCTCGCCGGCCACCTGCCTGCCCCAGGCGCCCGCCTGTACGCTGGTGAATTGCTGATCGAGTCGGTGCAACACCGAGAGCATCAGCGCGATGGCGACTTCGGCGACGGCGATGGCATTGGCGCCCCCGTTGTCGGCGACCGTGATGCCGGCGTCGGCCAGGCCCTGCACGTCGAGCCAGTCGGTGCCGGCGGTGTAGGTCTGTATCAGACGTAGATCGGGAAGACGCCGGGCCAGCGCCACGAGGTCGGCATTTCGCGTCTGTACCAGCAGGGCGGTGGCATCCTGGCACTGTTCTACGAGTGCGTCCTCGTCCAGGTCTGCATCGACGTGCCGGAAGTGCAAGTCGGGGTCATCTGGCTGCCTCATTTCTGCCAGTGAATCGACGAGGTGCTGTATCCGGGAGGGATTCTCAGCTCCAGGGGACAGCAGCACGATGGCGACGGGCATAGGGCGCTCTTCGTAAGAGGAAGGGAGCGGGTTGCGGGCACAGTACTAAGTGTCCTTTGTGCGCCTGGTCAAGGAGACTGGGGGACGGGTGTTGATCGACGTATACTTGGCCCCATGAGCGATCGACCGAATCTTCTGTTCATCATACCCGACCAGATGCGGCACGATTTTCTCAGCTGCTATGGTGCGCCGCATGTGTCCACACCCAACATCGACCGCATCGGCGACGAGGGAATCCGCTACGACAACGCCTACAGCCTGCACCCGGTCTGCGTCCCGGCGCGCTGCGCGCTACTGACAGGTCTCAACGCCTGGCGGACGCAGGTGCTGACCAACGGCAACTACCTGCGCCCGGACCGTAGCGAGCGGGGCATACACACCTGGCCGGAGATGTTGAGCGAGCACGGCTACTACACCAGCGCCATCGGCAAGATGCACTTCTACCCGTGGGACGCGTCCTTTGGTTTCCAGCACCGTGTGGTCTGCGAGGATAAGGTGTGGATCCACATCCAGGATGACTACTGGCACTATCTGCGGGAGCGCGGGCATCGCAAGTACATGGGCAAGGAGCACGAGGGGTACGACGAGAACTTCGGCGCCTGCGTGTCGCGCTTGCCCTGGGACTGCTACTGGGACTACTTCGTCGGCGAGGCGGCGGCCGATTTCGTCCGTGAGTATGACGGGGATCAACCTTTCGCCTGCATGGTTGGTTTCCCTGGACCGCACGATCCCTACGATCCCACGGCGGAGTTTCTTGAGAGAGTCGACATGGCTCGGATTCCCGACCCGGCGCCTGGGGAGCCCATCCATCGTGACGTGAGTGCCGGGATCCATCGCCGGCACCGATCCGGAATCCCAACGTGGACACCCGAACCGGGGGGGCCGTACACGGACGAGAAGAAGCGCCAGGTGCGGGCCCATTACTCGGCCCAGATCCTGCAGATCGACCAGCAGGTGGGCCGGATCCTCAGCGCCCTGGAAGAGAGCGGCCGTCTCGACAACACGATGGTCATCTTCGCCTCCGACCACGGTGACATGGTGGGTGACCACGGGATCAACGCCAAGGGCAACTACTACGAAGGCAGCTGCCACGTGCCGATGCTCGTACGTCCTGCCGGCGGTGGCTTGGGGACGAGCAACACGGACCTGGTAACCCTCACCGACGTGACAGGCACGTTGCTGGCGGCATCGGGACACGGCGTGCCCACGGTCATGGATGCCAGACCCCTGCCGGGTCTCGGTCTTGATGGTGATACCCCAAGGGAGGTGATCGCCGGCGGCCTGCAGTCTTGCTGGATGGCCTTCGACGGGCGCTACAAGCTGGTGAAGTACGGCAACGGGGCAGCGGGTCTGTTCGATCTGGCGCAGGACCCGCAGGAGGCGGACAATCTCGCCGACAGCCCGCAGCATGCCGGCGAATTCCGCCGGCTCGACGCCATCCTCTGGTGTGAGGTCATGCAGTCGGTGCAACGCTCACACGGGGACAACCTGGTCTACCTGCCCGAGGACGACGCGCTGTGGGCGGACGAGGCCTTCGGCCGCCCCGGCTGGCAACGCACCTATCCGCGGCAGATCCGCTAGTGACCTACCCTAACGTTAAGGCGCTGACCTTCGATCTGTTCGGCACGGTACTCGATCTGGGGGGCAGCCTGACGCCACACATCGGAACCTTCCTGCAGTCAAAGGGGGCGAGTGTTTCCGCCGAGGAGTTCTGGCAGCAGTGGCGCTACCGGCAGAGACTCGAGCAGTTCCAGGACACGATCATGGCTCTCGGCCATAGCGGCTATCTGGAGACCGTGCGGAGGGCCTTCGTCTATACGTTGAAGCTGAACGATGTCGAGGCATCCAGCGACGAGGTGACGACGTTCCTGGAGTGCTGGCGCGAGCTGGAGCCTTTCCCTGAGGTCGGGGAGGCACTCACACGTCTGCAGCGGTCCTATCGACTCGTGGCCTTGTCGAACGGCGATCCGTGGTTTCTCGATCACCTCGTGAAGAACCGCATCCAGTTCGAGTTTGACGACGTGATCTCCGTGGAGGTGGTGGGCGCCTTCAAGCCCCACCCGGGCGTGTACCGACGTGCCGCCAGGGACAGTGGCCTGGAGGTAGGGGAATGTATGATGGTCTCGGCCAATTCCTTCGATGTCGTCGGTGCCCGTGCCTGCGGCATGCGCGCAGCCTGGGTCAACCGGAACGCGCTGCCCTATGAGCACAGTCCCTACACCGCCGATGTCACCGTGGGCGATTTCACCGAACTCGCCAACGCCATCACCTAGTCGACAACCCGACAGAGATCGTGGGGGCGTCAATGGCGTTGTGTAGCCGGAAGCCTCTCA
>DASCMS010000045.1:0-38859 GCA_036011085.1 Candidatus Latescibacterota bacterium | reverse complement strand
GCAAACACCACCTCGTAGCCCTCACCCATGTGGCCAACAAGATGCTCCATGTGATCTTCTCCGTGCTCAAAAACAGTCGTCCCTACACACCAATCATGAACTGACAACGTGATTGACTCACTGTCCACGATCGGCGTTGACTTATTACCGCTTGTCTCGTAATACCAGCGGCACGCGTGACCCGCGCGCTGCAGCTGACGACAGAGGAACTGCGAGGTCGACGACTTCCCTGACCCAGGGCAGCCCTCCACGATGATCAGGCGGTGATCCACATGTCTCCGTCTATTGTCTCGGCATTTTGCATTGCCCAGAACGATATGCCCCTGCAAGGGGTAATGCGAACCCGCAGACCCGGGTCATGAGTGCAGGCTGCAGCCGGCAGGACAGCCTATATTGGCCGCGTGCTCGCGAAAGGAGCCGCATGAGACTGCAAGGAAAGAGAGCCATCGTCACCGGTGGGGCCAACGGCATCGGCCGGGCCACCGTCGAGGTCTTCCTCAGGGAAGGCGCCTCGGTGACCATCGCCGACCGCGACACCGAAGCCGGCGCCGCGTTGGCCGGCCGGAACGAGCAGCCGCTCTTCATCGAAACCGATGTCAGCAGCGATGCTTCTGTTGCCGAGCTCGTCGCCCGCTCGGTGGACCATTTCGGCGGCCTCGACATTGCCGTCCACTGCGCCGGCGTCTCCATTGTTGGCACCATCGCCGACACCGAACCCGAGCGCTGGCAGCGCGTGCTCGATGTCAATCTCGGCAGCCTCTACCGCATCTGTCATGGGTCGGTGCCGCACATGCTGGCAGGCGGTGGGGCCGTGGTCACCATCGCCTCGGTGCAGGGTATGTTCGGCTGGGCCAACTGGGCGGGCTACGCCGCTTCCAAGTCGGGCATGTTCGGCCTGATCCGGCAGATGGCCGTCGAATACGCCGAGCACAACATCCGCTTCAACGCCATCAGCCCGGGCGCCATTGCGACACAACTCGGCGCCAACTCGGCCAAGCTCGAACCCGGCTTCACGCTGCGCCCGGATGCAACCCAGTCCGATGACGATGCTTCCCCCGACCCGCCCGATACCCGTCCGCGCCTGCTGGCGGCTGGAAAACCCGAAGACATCGCCCACGCTGCTCTGTTTCTCGCCTCGGATGAGGCCGCCTACATCAGCGGCCAGAATCTCGTCGTCGACGGCGTCCTGACCTGCGGCGTTGGCTGAACGGACAGCCCTTCAGGCGGCCGGACCGGATCCCTCTTCCAGTTCGACGACGCCACGGTCACCGTCGACGATGACCACCTGCCCTGTCCGAATGGACTTCGTCGCTTCTTTCGTCTGCATCACGGCGGGCACGCCGTATTCCCGCGCGATGATGGCAGCGTGTTGCGATAGAGCGCCCTCGTCGAGTACGAGTCCCCCGATGAAGGCGAAGGCTGGGGTCCAGTCCGGACCGACGTTGGGCGCCACGAGCACGTCCCCTGGATGCAGGCGCGGACGGTCTTTTGAAATCACGACGGCGGGTCCCGTCCCTCGGCCCCCCGACGCCCCGACACCCTTGAGCCTGCGCCCGCGTCGACCGTGATCGTCGTCGCTGACCTTCTTCCGCTTCGCCTTTCCCGGCTTTGCACCGAGGCGCTTCGGCGCCTTGAGCTGCTGACGGCGGCGGTGCTCCCTGAGCCGCTGCAGCACGAGCTGACGCTGATCCCCGGCCTCTTTCGAGCGGGCAATCTGTCTCAGCTCCTCCAGCGAGAAGTGAAAGACATCATCGGGTTCATCCACCAGGTCCCGTCGCACCAGTTCGGCACCTACGGTGTGCATGGCCTCGCGCAGGACCCCCATGGTGCGCTGCTCCATGTAGTAGTTGTGGTCCTCGAGGAAGACGACGTGGCGGTGGGCCTTGTCCAGCCCCTCGTCGAAGCGGGCGAGCTTCTCCGGTTCACCCGACAGCTGGGCGCGGTACTTCCGGGTCATGCGGACGCGCTCGTCCCGGGCTTCCGGCTCGAGACTCTCGAGCCGGTCCAGGTCCTGCTCCGTGTACGAGGCGATCAGATCGAGGGGGCGCCCGGGCTCCATGTTCCACGTGGGCTCGGCAAAGAAGTCGGTCTGCGAGCCGTAGCCGTGGCCGGCTCTGGCGCCGTAGACGCGCAGCATCTGCCGGAAGCGTTTCTGGAAGTGTTGCACGCTGGCGCGACCGCGAAGGCGCGGTGACTCCAGGTCACCGAAGCGCCCCTCCTGCAGCAGACGCTCGAGGACCCGATCCCCCTTGGCGATGCGGGCCAGCTCCAGCAGGCGGGCGATGAGACGGGTCATCCGGTTCTGCACCCCCTGAGTGAGCACCTCAGCTTCGAGCTTGGGGGCGCCAGTGAGTTTGTGGAAGGTGTCCTGCCAGCCGCCGTCCGGGCGCATCTTGTGCCCCGGCTCCGGCGGCGCCCACTGGCGCCAGTGCAGATTCTGCTGGACGAGGGTGCACAGCTTCATGGCCTCTTCGAGATAGGCGACAAACTCGCGCAAGCTCCGGGCCTGCCGGCGCCGGCGATCGATCGTGTCCAGGCGCTTCTCGATGCGGCCACGCATGGTGCCTTCAAAGAAGGAGATTCCCTTGCGCTCCCAGGCGGCTACGCGCCGTCGCTGCAGTCCGTGCCGGCGATGGATCTCCGTGACCCTGACGCGTGGCGAGGCGGTGAAGACGTAGCCGTTGGCGAGGTGAAGCAGACACTGGTCCGTGCCCATGCCGGTCTCGTCATAGCAGATGCGGGCCTGCTCGAAGCCCAGTCGTGTGAGGTCCTCCTGCAGCCGGTAGAGAGGCCCCCGGCTCCGGGACCACGAGCGTCGACGGTCGAGGCCGATGTCCCACCGCTCGGCCGGAAGGTTGGCCAGCTCGAGGGCCGTCATCGGACGCGACTGCAGGATGTGCACCCGTCTGCCCGTGACCGCGAACTCGATGTCCTGAGGCCCGCCGAGCAGCGCCTCGAGCTTTTTGCCCACCGCGACCAGACTGCGCAGAACGGCCCCGGTTACTGCCGGCCGCTGGCTCCGTCTGCCCTCGACGGAGACGCTTTCGATGCTACCCCCGGCGGCTGGTGCCACACGGTGCCTCTTGGTGGCGATGTCAGAGGAAAGCAGCTTGCCACTCCTGCTCGAGAGGACGAAGCGGTCGGTCTGCGCCGTGCCGGCAACGACACCTTCCCCCAGTCCGAGGGCAGCGCTGACGACGAACCGGCGCTGGCCGGTGAGCGGATCCCGGGTGAACAACACGCCTGCGGCGTCCGGAACGAGTTGCGTCTGCACGACGACGGCCATGCGGCAGTCGTCCACACCGATCCCATGGCGCAGTCGGTAGCCGATGGCGTGTACGGAGTACAGCGACGCCCACACCCGTCGCACGTGGCGCAGCAGGTCAGCGGCGGAACGGACATTGAGGAAGGAATCGTACTGGCCGGCAAAACTGGCGCCGTCGAGATCCTCCGCCGTGGAAGAGGACCGGACCGACACGGCTGTGGCCCCCAGCCTCTTGTGGGCCCGTCTGATTTCGGCGGCGAGTCCACGGGGCAAGGGTAGCTGCTCGACAGCAGTACGAATGCGCTCGCTGGCCCGTTCGATCTGCCGGTGATTGCCAGCCTCCACGCCGGCCAGCAGCCTGCCGATACGCACCCTTCCTTCCGCCGCATGCTCGAGGGCAGCCGTGATGATGACGAACCCGGCGGGGACGTGCTGGCCCGCGGCGAGCATTCTCGCCAGGGTGGCACCCTTGGTGCCGGACACACCGGGATCCTGGGCGGATCGACTGCTGAGATTGACGACTGCGCCGTTCACCGATCGTCGAGCATTGCCGTGTGAAAGCCCTGCCAGTCATCCAGATCATTGAGGTCCGTCCCGAACCACACGCTGTCGTCCTTTGGCAGTCCGAGCAGATCGACCATCTCCGACCGTCCGGGCTCCGGTTTCGGGAAGGTCAGGATGCGCTCGTTGACTGCGGCGATCGCCTCCGGTGTCAGGCTCTCCGGCCTTGCCTTTTCCTGCACCCACTTCTCAAAGGCCAGGTAACTCGGCTGGGAATCCGCGATGAACGTGGCTGCGTCCTTCAGTTCGATACCGAGAGCTTCGAGCAGGAGGCCATCGAAGCCTCCTTCGCCGGAACGGTATCCGTCGGCGAGTTGACCCCTGGCGGCCAGGCGCATCTTCAGCCACAGTCGCGGCAGATGGGCAAACCCCAGCGGGCCCTTTGAGCGCGTGCTGATGAGGGGGATCTGTTTGTCCATCTTGACCACCTGCCTTGTGCTAATTACAGTGTAGTTATGGATGAGATTCGGTTCGAGTGGGATGCGGCGAAAAATCGAGAGAACCTGCGGAAGCACGGCGTTTCCTTTGACGAAGCTCGTTCCGTGTTCCACGATCCACAAGCTGTCGAATTCTTCGACTTCGAGCACGCGGAGGGGGAAGACCGACTGCTTCTGCTCGGAGTCAGCGCCAGACTCCGCATTCTCCTCGTGTGCCACTGTATTCGAGAGAGTGGAAATGTCATCCGGTTGATCTCAGCACGGAAGGCTACAAGGTCGGAACAACGCAATTACCCGTGGGGTGTAGGATGAAGAAAGAATACGATCTGTCCACGATGAAGAAGCGGCGGAATCCCTACGCGTCTCGCCTCAAGAAACAAGTGACGATCCGAATGGGAACCGACATCATCGCGTACTTCAAGGGGATGGCCGAGGAAACCGGCATTCCTTATCAGAACCTCATCAACCTCTACCTGCGAGACTGCGTGGAGCACGACCGCAGACTCAATCTCGAGTGGGCGTCGTAGCGACTCAACCGCCGCTGAGCTTTACCGCCAGCCCCCAACCACTGATGGCGGCGAACACGGCCAGGATGGCCATGGACACCATGGCCCCGGCGAGCACCAGACCGTGGGTGCGGTAGGCGGGCGGCAGCTTGAAGTTCAGATACACCGCCGCTGCCATGATCAAGGCGATGGCGAAGTTGGCCATGATGAAGCCGGCGATCTGAATCAGGATGTCGAAAGGGATGTTGAGCCAGATGATGGCCACTGCCACGGTGAAGATGTAGAGGCAGATCCGTCGCTTCAGACGATCGTAATCCCACTCCCGGTCGGGCCATACGGCCTGCAGAAACTCCTGCATGACCCGCGCGTAGATCTCGGGCAACGCCTGCAGAGTGCCCCAGAGCGCGGCAATGATGCAGACATAGTAGATCCACACCAGCGTCGGATGGATGGCGCGCCACACGTGTGCCTGTTCGGTCAGCAGACCCCAGCCTTCGAAACGGCTCTCCAGGGGATACAGCACGGCGGCTCCCGACAGCATGAAGGCGGCGGTGACGATGAGCAGAACGACGGCACCCAGACCCACGTCCCAGCGCAGTGATGCCGTCAGCCGTCGCAGCCTGCCGACCTGTTCCGCATCGTCGGGCAGATAGTCGTAGCTGTCGCTCTCGAAGGCTCGTTGACGAATGGCCTCGATGTCGCGGTGTCCGGTCAGTCCCCAGCCGTGCAGACCGATCCAGTTGGAGTAGGCGATGTAGGCGAACACGGAGCCGCCTACGTAGCCGAAGGTTGTGGCCATGGTCAGCATGGGATGGTCGATGGCATCCCGGGGTGCCCACGAGGGAAAGGGCGGCATGTTGCCGACGCTCAGGCTGCCGACCAGGGTCTTGACCAGATCGGGGCGCACGAGCAGAGTGCCCATCATCGTGCCCACCACCAGGATGCCGCAGATCACCAGCTGCTGCTTCTCCAGGCGCTCGAAGGACAGCTTGAGGCCGAACAGCATGGCCATGGCGATGAAGGTGGTGGTGAACAGGTTCTCCCAGAAGATCTCGGAATCGAACAGGCTGCTCAGCGAATCCCGGAACAAGAAGTGGAGCAGGTCGCCACACGGTTTGGCGATGGGCACCCAGCCCAGGGGCGCGCCGAACATCTCGAAGAGGATGAGGGCGATGAGCAACCAGCCCCGTGGCCCGGGCAGACGGACGAGCCGGTGGCCGATGTATTCGCCACTGATCGCCGTGTAGCGGCCCACCAGGTAGGTGACGAAGACGCCCTTCACCAGGCAGCTGAGCAGCACCAGCCACAGCAGACCATACCCCGCCCAGGCACCCATGCGCACAACGACGATCGTTTCACCTGCCCCGATACTCACCGAGGCGACGATGGCTGCCGGACCGAACACCGCCAGCAGACCCACGACCTTCTTCCACGACCAGGGCTGAGCGAAGACGCCTTTGGCGTCTGGTATCTCGACGCTGTTCATAGGACGGGCTCGAACTTTCGCAGTGAGGGAAATCCTGATGAGTCCGCACCCGAGGGCCGGGCGGCAGACACCTTCACCTCGGCCACGTACACGCTGCCCTCGGAGTCGACCTGGATATCGTGGGGCGAATAGAAGTCCTCGGGGCTCGCAGGGTCTCTGCCCCCTCCCCAGCGGTGCAGAAGCTTGCCGGCGCGATCAAAGACGCTGACCCGCCCGCCGGTGCGACTTCGGTCCAGCGTGTTCCAGGGGAACACGCCGGCGTGAAACCCGAGCTCGGCAACGTAGACGAGATCCCCAGTCACATACGCCTGACACGGGCGGGCCACGTCGTCCCAGATCGCCAGCAGCTCACCGTCGGATGAGAACAGCTGAATGCGGCTGTTCTCACGATCGCAGACGTACAGTCGACCGTCGGCGTCGGCGGCGATCCCGTGGGGCACGTTGAACTGCCCCGGTGAATCACCGGGCTCGCCCCAGGATACCTCCAGCTCGCCTGCCGCGGAGAATCGGTGGACCCGGGCGTTGCCGTAGCCGTCGGTGATGAACAGATCTCCCTGCGGACCCGTGACCAGGTTGGTGGGCATGTTGTATGGCCCCACGCCGGGTTGGATCGTGCGGTAGTCCATGTCTTCGATGCCGCTGTCGGCAGGCTCTCCCCCGGGACCGATGGACTGAATCAGCTCTCCAGCCAGTGAGAACCGGCGCACGCTGTGTCCCTTGTCGTCGGTGAGATAGAGGTCGTCATCCGGCCCGATCCAGATTCCGTGAGGTCGCACGAACTGACCTTGCCCCCATCCGCGCAGGTACCGGCCCTCCCGGTCGAACATCAGAATGGGAATCTCTGCGCGCGCAAAGACGAACACCTCGTCGCGTGAGCTGATGGCAACACCCACGGCTTCGATGAAACCCGCCTCTTCCGGCATTTGCGGCCAGCCCGGTACGGCACTCACACGATCACCGCCGCATCGATCATCTGCTCGGGCACATCACACGAGCGGGCCGCCTCCACGATCTGATCCCACGTCGTTTCATCGAGCTCCAGCCCCTGCCGTCGTGTGGCTCGTGTCTGCTCCTCCAGCTCGCCTGGAATCAGCACAGGAGTCGCCGGATCCACGGGGCGGGAGCTGTGCACGAAGTCGACGAAGCGGCGCACTTCCGACATCATCGCCGTCTGATCTCCCAGGCGTGCCGGGTCGATGTAGAGCGAGAACATACCCTGCTCGAGCTGGTCTTTTCCCGGCACACTGCAGCCACTTCCCGTGAGCGCACCGGCCAACAGTTCGGCCATCAGGCACAGACCGTAGCCGCGATGACCACCCATGGGCAGGATGGCGCCCACGGGGAAGCCGCCGTCCGGTCCATAGAAGTCGTCGGCATCCGTCGTCGGGTTTCCCTCCGAGTCGACGATCGTGTTCTCCGGGACGGGAACACCCTTATTGCGGGCCACCTTCAGCTTGCCCTCCGCCGTGGTGGCAGCGGCAATGTCCAGGATGATCGGCGCTCCGTCGGCCATGGGGATGCCGACGCAGACGGGGTTGACCGACAGCCTGGCGTCCCGCCCGCCGAAGGGGACGACAAACATGCCCAGACCGGAGGTGTTGACGAAGTGCAGGGACACGAGGCCCGCCGCAGCGGCCATCTCCGCCCAGGTGCCGATGCGGCCGAGGTGGGCACAGTTGCGTAGCGCCACCAGCGCCAGCCCCTGGCTGCGACACTTTTCGATACCGATCGCCACCGACTGCTTCCCCGTCCACTGGCCGAACCCGAGCTGCCCGTCGGCCACGGTGAGAGAATCGGTGTCGACCAGCACCTTCAGAGAGCGGCCGGCGAACAGCTTCGATTCCCGCAGCCACTGCAGATAGATCGGTACGCGGATGACGCCGTGGGAGTCATGTCCGGCGAGGTTCGCGTCGACGAGGTGATCGGCCACGACCTGGCCTTCCTCATCGCCGCAACCGGCACGGATGAAGAGCCGCGCCACCATGTTCTTGAGAGCGTCAGGATGGGCCTTCATGAAACGGTCCCTGTCTGCGGTATACGGACGGTTACCACCAGGCGCTCGCAGGAACCTTCCGACCCGCAGCTGTCAGCGCCTGCGCCGCGGCCTTGATCAACAGCGTCGTGTCGAAGCCCAGGCCGATCATGCGGAAGCCTTCGTCCAGCCGCTTCTTGATCTCCTCCCCCTCCCAGGCGACGATCCCACTGGGCATACCTCGCGCCCGGATCCGCTTCTGCACCTCCATCGCGCGCTCGATCACCGGCGGCTCGTCAGCCGTACCCGGATAGCCGGACGTAGCGGAGTAGTCATGCAGGCCGAAGAACATGGCGTCCACCCCCGGCACGTCGAGGATTTCGTCGATAGCCTCTCCCGCCTCGACAGTTTCCATCATCGCCACGACCAGGGAGTTCTCGTTGGCCCGCGGCACGCACTGTTCGATGCCCGCTCCCCAGCGGGTCGCCCTCTCGGCGCCGATTCCGCGAGAGCCCTCGGGCGGGTATTTCGCGTAACTCACCGCTTCTGCCAGCTCTGCCGCCGTGCGCACGTGCGGTACGATGATGCCGTCGGCACCCACGTCCATGATCCGTTTGATCAGCCCCTTCTGGATCTCGGAGATACGCACCAGGATCGGCGTGTTGGCCAGATTGGCCACCCGGATGTGCTCCATCACGTTCTTCATGTCCAGGTAACCGTGCTCGGCGTCGATGACGATCCAGTCGAAGCCCATCCGTGTCGCGATCTCGGTGATGCTCGGCGACTCCAGGGTGATCCACATGCCGTACGTCGGCTCGTCCCGCCTGAACTTCTCCTTTAACGTCCCCGCATTCGGCAGATCGCACTCGGCGGGTGCTGACGGTCTCGGTTGCCCTGTCGTCCCCAGTTGCCGCTCGACGACCTCGCGGACAATGTTGGAAATGGCGGAATTGTCGATGCTCACGGCCTCACTCGCATTGTGAATGGAGTCGCTGCCCACTCCCGTTCACACGTAAGGATAGTCACGGCAGGGGACCCCTGCACACGGCGCCCTCGTTCGCTGAGTCACCGACGCTGATCGCACATGCGAATAGGCAGCCAGAGCCGCCCCGTTACAGAAGGACACAGGTCTGGGTGCTGACGGTGACATCCTCTGACCTTACGGGTCAGCGCGCTCTCCGCAGAGGCAGCCGGCACGGTTCTTGCCAAGTTGGATTTGCCGTCCCTCACAACCGTCGTATAATCGTGGAGTCTACAGCAATGGCCGAGGCACCGAAGTCCACTCCGCCACCGGAGGACGACATGCACTGGGGCATCTCATACCTGCGCGAGGATATTCAGGACGTGCATCGGTAACCGCTGGGAATACGAACAGCGGGTCTTCATCCCGTCGACTCAGGCTCGACACCGCATCGATACGCGGCCAGTAGAGAGACTTGGCCTGACCGCGCACGGCGAGCGCGGCTTCAACGCCCTGCTTTGCCGCCTGGCGCCTCTGGTTCCGTACCAGTGCCGTATCGATGCACGCATCGAGCGACAGGGTGAGCACCTCCCAGGAGACCTGCGGGGCATCCGCATTCACACTCCCTCCGGCCGGCGCCAGAAGGGACATGGCGATGACGGCGGAACTCATTCTCACGGCAGGTGCTCATTGATGAGATCGGTGAGATCGGACAGGCCGAGAGGTTTGGCCTTGAAACCGACGGCACCCAGCCTGCGGGCCTCCGCTTCCATCTTGTCGTCCCCATGTCCTGTGACGATGATGACGGGCATCCCGGGCCATCGCTCGTTGATCTCTGCCAACAGCTGCAAACCGTCCATGCGCGGCATACGGATGTCGGCGATGACGAGATCGGCAGCCTGTGCCTGCAGCACCTCGAGAGCGACGACCCCGTCCTCGGCGCTGACGACGACGTGCTCGTAGCGTCGCAGGAAACGCCCGATGATGTCATGGATGATGGGCTCGTCGTCAACGAGCAGAATACGCGCCATTCGGCCTTCTCATCAGCTAGGGAATCAGGTCGATCTCACCGAATAGTTTCCGGGTTCCTGCCAGGTGCTGCTCTTCGAAAGGTATGAGTCGATCTACCCGGAACACGGAGAGCAGTTGTTGGCCCAGGGGCCGCAGATGCAGTTCGGCCAGCGATTCGAGCAACTGGGCGCGGGTTCGAGGATCGATGCGAGAACTGAAACAGATCACCGAGCCAAGCACGTCCGGAGACCGATCGAGGACACGCAGTTGCACTCCGAGTTGGGGATTGAGTTCCACCGCTGTGTCCAGGGCCGAACTGAGAACAATGCAGACGTCGGCCTTGCCGAAGAAGACCGCCGTCAAGGCCTGCGAGGGACCGCGAGTGTTCTCCACCACGAACATCTCGCCGCTGTGCGGCAGGCCATCTCTGATCAGTGTCGTTTCCAGCCATTGCAGTGGCAGATCCCGACGTGCCGAGCGGCTGACCATCAAGCGACCACCCTGGATCTGAGCCAGTTGCTCCACATCACGATCCGCCCTCACCAGCAGTACGGAATGCTCGAGAACATCCTCCCCGCGCATTGTCAGGAAGGTCGGCTCCAGCAACCCTGTGTCCTCGAGACTCAGGTAATCCTGGGCGACAAGGGTGACGACATCGACCTCATCACGGCGCAGGGCGGCCTCAATGAGATCCACATCATCATATATGTCCACCTCGACGCGGGAGTCGAACCCCTCCTCGCGAACGATGGCCTCCGCCATCAGCGTCGCAGCAGCATGTGCCTCGTCGATATTGATGTCGAGGAAGGCGCGTGAAGAATAGACCGTGCGGAAGACTTCTGGCGGCCACTGTCCGGTTTCCTCGGACTGACCAGGCCAGGCCACGAGCATAGACAGGACAGTCCATGGTACAGCAGATCGAAACAGAGCAGACAGCGAGCGGGGTAGCCGACTTGACGGAGGAATTGTCTTTGACCTCAAGCGTGAGCCTGGGAGATTCAGGACGCGCTCTCGAATGCAATCAACGCCACCACGCACCAGCCGGCAAGCTACCGCACCGAGGACGCTACGCGCTCGACCACGCCTGTCACATCGGCGCACCAGCGAGTCACGATCACCAGGTCCTTTTCTGGATCACAGACGACGGAATTTCCTCCTGCCCCGGAGGCGGCGAAGGCCGTTTCGCTCACAGTGCTGCCATAGCGCTGATGGCCGGTGTTCAGCCACCACATGAAGCCGTAGCTGGGATTGAGGGAGCAGGGCTCGGTCATCTGTCGACACCAGCTCTCGGAGATGATCCGTCGGCCGCCCCACTGGCCACGATTAGCAAAGAGCAGGCCGAAACGAGCGTGGTCCAGCGTGTGAATCCACAGCCCACCCCCCCAGTGGGCCCCGCCTGACACCGATTCGATTTCCACGCCATCGATGAGTACTGTCGAATAGTCGTCGTACCCATGCCACTCCCACGAATCGGTGGCACCAATCGGATCCATCACTTCTCGTCTGAGCACTTCGGACAGCGGTTCCTGCCACACCGCCAGCAGGGCGAGAGCCGTCCGGTTCACGCGCACGTCATTGTACTCCCAGTGTCCCCCGGGAGGTCGGCGCGAATCGCGATGGCCGGACGTCTCCACGGCGCGGTTCCAGTCGACCCTGTCCGGCTTGCCGAACAGCCACCCCTCCCACTCACTCGTCTGCTGCAATGCCTGACGCCAGGTGATGGCACGATTGCCCGAAGCGAAACCGTCAACGCCGGCGCTCTCTCCCGCGCTGTTCACCAATGCTTCATCACCGCCTTCGCTCAGCCGTTTCATCGCCGCCACCGCCTTTGGGCTGTACTGGATCTCCACGTCGGCCTCGTAGTCGGCAATCCTGTCGTCCACACTCCCGATCAGGCCGCGATCGAAGGCCAGCCCGGCCACCGTGGCGACATAGCTCTTCGTTGCGCTGAACGTGAGATCGACTCGCTCCACATCTCCCCACTCGGCGATGATATACCCCTGGCGCAGTACGACACCTGCCGCACCGCCGCGGTCCCGGACCTGTCCGAGACGTGTCGCCCACTGCCCGGCGTCGTCACTGACGCGCTGTTGCGACAGATCGACGGGCCAGTCGATCTCATGGTCGACGGCGAAGTGGACCGCCTTCCGGAGCCTGGACGGGTCGACGCCGAGATCCTCGGCATCCCGGCGCTCCCACGGCTGATGACTCGACGGGAAGTAGCTTCTCATGAGCGACAATAACCGGCATTACGCCCCGCCAGGCGAACGCCACCGGCTGTCCCGGGGCAGGAACGTGGGCTACACTCTTTTGAAACACATCAGGAGAACATGTCCATGAAGCCGAGGTCTCTGTTCCTGCATGTAGTGATGACGCTATCGGTGGTGGAGGCGGTGCAGGCCCAGGATCCGGAGATCTGCCAAGCCGATCCCCACTTCCGTGACTTCGACTTCTGGTTGGGCCGGTGGCAGGTCACCGCGCGACATTCCGGCAAGCTCGCCGGCACGAATCTGATCCGATCCGTTGAAGGCGGATGCGCGATCCAGGAGAACTGGACCAGTCAGACGGGAGGCACGGGCCTGTCGCTGAACTGGTATGACCCGGCCAGGGAAAAATGGCGGCAGGTCTGGGTCGCCAGACCCGGATACGTGATCGACATCGAAGGGGGCCTCGTCGATGGCTCGATGGTTCTGGAAGGGCACATTACCGACTACGGAGAGAAGATATCCCACGACTTCCGTGGCACGTGGACGCCGAATGCTGACGGCACGGTGCGCCAGTTCTTCGAACAGTTCTCAGCCACGGACGAGACGTGGAAACCCTGGTTTGATGGACTGTACACCCCCCTGAAGAAGCCCGCCGATTCACAGTAGGCATGAAAGACCGCCTCATCATCTGCAACGACGATGGCATCCAGATGCTGCATCACGCCGTACCGGGCAGCGTGGAGCAGTCGGTTCGTGACTGGGTCGATTTCTTTCTGCAGGAGTGCAACGTCGAGGTCTTCTCCTACTGTACCGCCTTCCCCGACAAGACACACCATGAGACCACCGTCGGTGAACGCTATTTCGAAAACATGGAAGTCTCCCCCTCCCAGTCTCAGCTCCACAACGGGCAGGCTCTGGATGAACTCGCCCTCGCTGGCACGGATGCCCTCCATGTCGTGGCCGATCAGGTCCATCAGCGCAGCAAACGTGTCCTGGCCTCGGTCCGTATGTCCGACGTGCACCACGCCAGCGCCCTGTACGGGTTCATGGCTCCCGACATCTTCCGCAACAACCCGGACTGGCGGATCCGTCAGCAGGACGGATCCCAAGATGTCGCCCTGGATTACAGTCACGAGGGTGTACGCGCTCACCGGCTGGCCATCATCGAAGAGATCGTCTCAACCCACGCCGTGGACGGGATCGAGCTCGATTTCATGCGCTCCTGCCGTTACTTCCCGGAACACCTGGCGACGAGCCGGATGAACATCATGAACGATTTCGTCGAGCAGGTTCACTCGGTGCTGGCCGCTGCCCGGGACCGGTGTCTTCTCGGTGTCCGCCTGCCGCCAAGCCTGGCCGAGTGCCCCGGCCTCGGCCTGGACCCGGACACCTGGATACGGCAGGGGTGGGTCGATTACGTGGCGCCTTCCGACTTCATGTGGCTCGATTACGGGATCCGGGTCGAAGACTACGCCGGCCTCTGCGCCGGGACCGACTGCGGTGTCTACCCCTGCCTCAATCCCTTCGCCGCCGAGTGGGTCAATCACCGGGCCGTGAATGCCTATACACCCAATCCGGTCAACTTCAACCGGCGGGTCTTCTTCTCCGACGAGCAGTTCCGGGGCTGTCTGCGCAACTACGACAGGTGGGGGCAGACGGTACGTACACCTTCAACTTCTGCTGCGAAACGATCGACAACCCGGACTACGTGCGGCGTGCCCACGCTGTGGCCGGAGAAACACGCGAAACCCGAAGGTCGGGGCCAGCCTCCTACTTCTATCTACCCATCTGGCGCCAGCAGAGGTCCCCCAGCGGGGCCGATCAGGCCTGGCGAACCCTTTGCCTTGCTGTCGGTCAGCGTGCGGTCTTCCCCTTTCGCCTGGCAGACGGCCTCGGGAGCGGTCCGTTGTCGGGACGGCTCCGGTTCCGCGTCTACAACCTGCATGATGGGGATGACCTGCAGATCGACGTGAACGGTGGGGCCCTGCTACCTGAAGCCATTGTCGAGAGACGCAAGACAGAACATCCATGTGGCTGCCGATCAACGGTACCGGGGCATGCACATCCCACCTCACATCGCCTACGAGATCGACCTGGCGAAGTGCCCGCCGCTGACCGGTGACAATGAACTCGGACTGACGCTGACCTGGCGCGACCGCTCGATCGACAGTGGCTGCATGGTCGAGGCCGTCGAGATCGACGTTGGTTGGCAGGGGACCTCACAGACGATAGGATACCGGTTGGCCTGAGCCTACCTGTTGAGAGGAGAAGTCCCGATGGAGTATCTCGGAGTCGCGCTGATCGTCGGCGGCGGTTTGCTGGTCATGTTCCTCAGGCAACGAAGCAGCGCCTGTGAAGCTGAGACCACGGCCAGCAGTGATGGCCGTCGAAAGCTCCTTCCCTTCTTTGTTCCTCCCCTGATCACCGGCGGGCCCATGGCCATAGCCATTCCGGCTTCCCTCTATGCCCTGAAGGAAAGCTCCGTCACGGCAAATCTCGCGCTGGTGGCCTTTGCCGGCGCCGTCAGCCTGAGCGTCGGCCTGGCGGTGATGTTCGTGATCGTGATGCGCCAGGAACGGGAGATCGATCGTCTGCGAGTCCTGGTAGAAGCAGATGAGTAATTCGAAGAAAGTCCTGATCACCGGCGCTGCCGGACTGGTCGGCAGCATCCTGCGCCAGCACTGGGGTGATCGTCATCGACTGCGGCTGACCGATGTCCGTCCAGTGGAGGATCTGTCGTCCCACGAGCAGTTCGTGCAGACCGACATTACCGACTACCAGCAGATGCTCGCCGCCTGCAGCGGCATGGACACCGTCGTTCACCTGGCCGCCGACCCCAGCATGAACGCCGAGTTCTACGACACCTTGTTGCCGCTCAACGTCATCGGCGCCTACAATGCCTTCGAAGCCGCCCGCGAGGCCGGCTGCCGTCGTCTCGTCTTCGCCAGCAGCATCAATGCGGTGCTGGGGTACGAGGGCGAAGATGTGCAGTGGGACGCTCCGGTGTTCCCGCAGAACGTCTACGGCGCCACAAAGTGCTGGGGCGAGGCGGTGGCCCGCGTGTACGCCGACCAGCACGACCTGTCCTGCATCTGTGTCCGTCTGGGCAGCCCGCGCTTCAACCAGGGCGGCGACTGGGATCCCGAGAAGCGCAACGGCAGCCTCAGCGCCCGTGACTGCGCTCAGCTGTTCGCTTGCTGTGTCGAGGCGGCCGGAGTGGATTTTGCCATCGTCAACGGCATCTCGAATCACCGCCACTCCTGGATGGATCTGGAGATCTCGCGGTCGGTCCTGGGCTACGAACCGCAGGACGGCACGACCTTTCCGAGGACAACAGGAAAGGACTGAGGCCGGCTACCCGAGGGGATGCAGCTCCAGTTTTTCGGCCAGTTGAATGACCTCCTGCTTCTGCGCGGCCGTCAGTGGCGCCGCTGGCAGCCGGGGGTCGCCGCAGTCGAGGCCAATCCGATGTCCGAGCACGGCCTTCATGACGCCGAAGTAGCGCCCTCCGTCGAAGTGTCTGGCCAGCGCGATCACCCCTCGTGCGTCCCGTTGCGCTGCCTCTGCCGCGGGGCGATCACCCTTCAGGTGGGCCTGCCAGATCCGCATCCAGACCTCGGGCGCCATCAGTGGCGGCCCATCGACACAGCCCACGGCGCCCACCGTCAGTGCCGGCAGCATGAGGGCGCTGCTGCCGATGAAACACTGCAGCCCCATCTGGGCGAAGTCATGGACGTTGGCGAACAACGTTGAGGAATGCTTGAGACCAACCAGCTGCGGCACGGCGTCCTGAATCCGTCGCATGAGGTCAAGAGTGATCTCCACCCCCGTCATACCCGGAAGATTGTAGACGAACAGCGGCAGGTCAGCTGCGGCCGCCACGACGCGGTAATGCTCGGCGATCTCATCGTCCGTGCGACGGTAGAAGAAGGGCGGCACACAGCAGATCGCTGTGACTCCGGCGTGCGCCGCGTGTTCGGCCAGCGCTGCGGCCCGCGCCGTAGTCGGCGCCCCCACGTGCATGATGGTGATCCCCCGCCCGGACACCTGTTCGGCCGCCATCTCAGCGAGGCGCCGGTTCTCGGCGTCATCCAGCAGCACGCTTTCGCCGGTGCCCCCGGCGACCCAGAAGCCGTGCACACCAGCGTCGAGATTGAAATCGAGGACGCCACGGAAGGCTTCCTCGTCGATGCTCCCATTCGCCTGCATCGGCGTGATCGCCGCCGGCACCAATCCTTCGAATCGTGTCATTGCCTCAACTCTATCTGATCCTGGTTCATGATATTCTTGACTTCCAGCGGTCCCGCCATCGAGATCAGCTCCGCCGTCTCCGGCGACAGGCGTTCGACCACCTCCTCGGGGATACTCCCCGCCTGGCCCTGGGTCTGCAGGTGATAGCGCAGCACGAGGATCCGCCGCCATCTGTCCGGCGGCCGCCAGGGCAGAGCACCATGAGTGAGAGATTCGGTGATGATGACCATGTCCCCCGCTTTCGGCGTGATGTTGACGATGCCTTCGGGCGGCTCCTCGAGATCCATGTCCCCGTCGTTGTACATCTGAGGTGGACGTGGAAATTGTGCCTTGTGGGAACCGGTCAGGGCCAGCAACCCACCATCACCGGGAAAAACGTCGTCGAGATAGGGGAAGACGGCGATGTTGTCGCAGAACAGTCTGCCATCGTGTGCTTCCACCCGGCTGCTCTCGTAGCCGTAGGATTCGCGGGCACAATGCAGATGTAGAGCGCTGTCCTGCTCGCCCGGCTTGTTCACCTGCAGAGTCCCGCTGATCAGTCGTGGCCTATCGTTGGTCAACTCCCGGATGATCGGCCAGATCGACGTGTGGAAGGCGAGACGTTCCAGTGACTTGTCGAAGGCAAAGCCGTGCAGATACCGTCTGCCGTCCACGCCGAAGCCGGGGGGTAGTTGTGCGGGTGGCGTATCGATGTACCGTTGCGCCGCCGCCTGCGCTGCGGCCAGCTCATCCGCCGACATGGCGCCGGGGACGTGGAGATAGCCTGTCAGGTCAAACCAGTACCGCTGTTCCGGCGTCATCGGTGGCTCCCTATGTTGACGGTGTGCAAGATAAGGATGCATCGGTGGCGATGCGCAACGAAGGAGAATTGCCGTGAGTCCTCATTCTGTCCTGTTGTCCGGTTGCGGCGGCGCCGGACGCCACGTGATCCAGGTCGCGACCGAAGGGGGCCGGGCCACGGTGACGGGCCTGTTTGACCCTCGCGTCGATCACGTGGAGGCCCTGCAGGAGCTGCACCCCCAGGCCGGCACCGGGAATGATCTGCGCCGCCTGATCGAGCAGACGTCTCCCGACATCGTCGTGGTGGCCGGACCCGATCACCTGCATGCCGAGCAGACCCTCCTTGCCCTTGAACACGGTTGCCATGTCCTGGTTGAGAAACCCCTGGCCACGAGCGTGAGCGACGCCAGGGGGATCATCGAAACGTCGAAGCGTACCGGCCGCCTCGTCATGGCCGACCACACCGTCCGCTATATGTACCCCTGGGGGGAGATGTCGGCCGCCGCCCGCGCCGGAGACGTCGGCGAGATCTTCTTCATACAGGGCGATTACATCCATGACATGTGGTCCCACTATTCTCCACAGGGGGCCCATCACACTCCCTGGCGGATCGATGGCGAGAATCCGCAGAACATCCTTCTCGGCGGAGGCTGTCACCCCATCGACACGATCATCGCCACCGTCGCCTCACCGGTTGCCGAAGTATTCGCCTACGCGAGCAAGAGGAGCGCACCCGATTTTCCGGCAGATGACTGCTATATCGTCATCCTGAAGTTCGATGATGGCACCCTGGGAAAGGTGTATGTCTCCAGCGGCTGTGCCGGCGAAGGTATGGAGCACGGTGCCGGGGGTGGCTTCCTGGCCGTGTACGGAACGGAAGGCACACTGTGGAAAGGACAGCTGTACCGCCGGGGCGAGGAGCCTGTTCCCTTGCCCAACGCCTCGGAGGGGGCCTCGGTAGGTGGCCATGGTTGGGGGCGGTCCGTTGTCGACTTTCTTGATGCCATCGACGGGGTGATCCCGAACCCCGTCCCGCCCCGGGTGGGGGCCCGGACGGTGTCCATCTGTGAAGCCGCCTTACGGTCGATCGACACGGGGCAGCCGCAGAGACCTGAGTGGTTCACCGACGAATGAAGCTATCGCCCGCGGGACGGGGTCCTGCAGCTGTCGACGGCAAAACGAAGGTAGCGGTTTTCCGGCTCGGATTCACAGACCATCTCGTACTCCGCCGCCCGGTCAACGAGATGCTCTTCCTCCCGCAGTTCCCCGTCGATCTCATAGCCATGGGTGACCCGCAAGGGCGACGGTGGGGCCGATTCGAGACAGTGGGCGTAGATCCAGATCTGGTTGAGCCCCGGATCGCCCACGTACTTCAGGTGGATCGTCTCGATTGGCGTGTCGAGCACGACGTCACCGTCCATGCCGGTGTGCCAGAATTCGACCCAGTCTGGGACCCGGGCCTGACAGACATCGTGCCACGGTCCGTCGGCCCCGTTGACGGAGTAGTAGATGGCATTGCCATTCTCCCCTGCTCGCTCACCCAGTCGGGTGTGGAAGTAACCTCCCGCAGTCAGCCATTGGATACCGCCATCGGGGCGGGCGTCGATTCGCAGTACCGCCTCCCCGCGGATCTTCGCCTCCACCCGTAGAGGCTGGTAGTCGCCGTCTAGGCGCACCAGGTATCTCTCCAACTGCGCGGGATCCCGCAGGTTCAGGCGAATTTCCTTCACACTCGTGTGATAGCCGTACCGGTCCCCGGTCTCGAAATGGAGGGCATTGCGGCCTGCATGCAATCGCGGCAGAGAAGGTGGCGACAGCTGGGACCAGGTCTCGAGCACAAACTCGTCCAGACCGCTTCCGGCCGGCAAATCGAAGCGGATCTGGTAGCCGTAGCGGCCGACAACGTGTGATGTCAGATCGATCGTCACCGCAGCGCTGTCCTCCGTACCGCCAACCGTCTGCCATGTATGGCCCTCGTCGGTCGACACAGAGGCGGTCGTGTCGCCGAGAGATCGATAGGACAGTATCGCCGCGCCCTGCACTCTTGCGGGAGGTCCGATCTGGGCGACTTCGCCGACGATGATATAGGGTGTGCTCACGCCGAACGTGAGGTATCCGCCTCCATCGCTCACCGCGCCTCGTGAAGTGAGAGCGACTCCTTCGAACTCCTCCGCACCTTGGGCCAGGTCAGAGAAGCCCTCACGCAACTTTGGCGCGTATACCAGCAGGCCATTGCCGTGGGTCCACCGTGTCCATCCCGGATGCTTGCACTTCAGGCCCCGCGGGTCGGCCTCGAAGCGTCGCCGCAGGAAGTCCATGTTGAAGCCGCCGGCGGCGGGCCACGGATGAAACCAGCGTCCCTGGGGATCCCAGTATCGTGTGAGGGACTCGCCGGGCCGCAGGACAAAGTCCATCGTGTGCCCGTTCTTGTGCCAGGAAAACAGACGCTCGAGGCGACACTGGGAGTAGCCCTCGAACATGGCCTTCTTGTCATCGAGCGGATAGAACGGCTCTATCTCGATCGATGGCTTGATCCACAGGTCCTGATCGCTGCAAGCTTCTTCGAGGCTGGCAACGCTGCCATCTTCCTTCATCAGCAGGCCGCGCAGATCGACATCGAAGTAGTGCCACCCGCCATCGTAGAACACCTCGGTGACGCAGTGGTGGTTTTCTTTCATCCGAATGATGCGCGAATCGGTGAACCCGGCGTGTGTGAAGATGCCATCGAGCGTCGGGCTGAGCAGGCCACAGTAGCCGTGGCCGTGTACGTTGAGGACCTTGCTCACATCCCGCTCATCGAAGAACGCATACTCGGGACCGGGATCGGCATCCTCGTAGATGCCCTGGACCGGAAAGAACCCCGTCTCCCGGTCTGTGATGTAGCGCCAGATGGCCACGGCTTTCTCGGCCGGAGCCAGGCAACGCCATGCGGCGAAGTTGACGAAGCGGCCCAGATCCGAGTAGTCAGGTTGCCGATCGGTTGTGATTCGAGGCGAGTAGACGCTCATTGGCACAGTCCCTGGAACGAGAAAGGCCCCCGATCCGCGCAGGATCGGGGGCCAATCTTCAATTCTTGTCGGATCCCGACGGACCCGCGTGAGCCGGCGGCGGCTCCGCCATCGACTCGGAGGAACGGTGGGCGTGGGTTTCGGTGGCCGCAACCGGGCTGTCTACGACCACCCTACCTTGTCCGGCTCCATGACCCCCTCCTTGAAAGGTGGCGATCAGACGACGCCAGACGACGCCAGACGACGCCATCCGACGCCGTTCTGGTCCGAGGATACCATTCCGCCGGCCGACTGTCAAGCTTGTAATGCCGGCCTATCTGAAGGTGGCTTTCATCAGGAAATCACCGTAGAGATCGGTCTCCACGGCCTGCTTCATGTGCGTCCAGCGGTGCGAAGGAGCGACCACGATCATACCGCCGTTGCCGTCGATGATCGTTCGTGGCGTCGTCAGCCAGAGGTGCAACCGCGAGGCCTCCGGCGCCGGCCCTCCGACGGTCAGCGTCCGCGCCTTCGGGTCGTACTCGACCACCCATTCATCTTGATCACGTGTGAGCTGGATCTTCCTCATGCCTGTCTCCAATCCGAAACTTACACAGGAGCGGGCAACATTGGGAAGAATTTCCTGATTTCGTCATCTGTGGGATGGCGGCCGTGGGCAGCGATGGCGTCCAGCTTCTTTTCCAGGACGGCATCGACGGCGATCACGATGTCGGGCCGATAGAACCGCTTGGCGTGGTAGTCGGGCGTCAGCAGGAAGAGCGGGCTCTTCGACAGCGGCGGGACCTCCGGCACGATGTTGGGTGTAAACGCGATGAAGGCCGCCGCGTCCCGGACCGCCTCTCCCGCCGTCCGGTTGTCGGCGTGGCTGCCACCCACCGGGTGAAAGGCCATGACGATGTCGGCCTGCCACTCCCGTGTCTTGCGGATCACCTCTCGGCGAACAGTGCCGCCGTTCCGCCAACGTATTCGTCGGGTTCGTCCGGGTGGGCGGCAAAGGCGATGACTCTGATCTGCTCTTCAGTGGAGGGCATACATGCTCCCGTCGGCGCTGCCCACGTACACGACGCCTTTGTCGATGACGGGCGAAGCCGACCACCCGGCAAGGAGGCACAGAAGTCCCAGGTACTTCCCGCTGATTTTCATCTCTCTCTCTCCCGTCACCGAGACTCCGTGCATTCAGTCAACCCCAGTTCCACCCACCCGGCCTCCCAGTGATGGCGGATGTCCTGGCGCTGCAGGCAGGTGTGCACCAGGCCCGACTCGGTCAACTCGCGTGACAGCCGTTCCATCTCGGCGTGGAAGCTTGCACCCGAAATGAGGATGAGTCTGTGCTCCGCAGACACAGCCCGGCGAAACTCGCCAATCCCGTGAACCGGCAGATCCCGCGTCCATGTCTGCTCATCGTAGAACGGCCCTGCCCCCCACTTGAGTGGGATCTGTGCCGTGGCGACAGGTGCATCGAAGATGATCGTCGCCGTGATCCGCTGCGGCATCTCTCGCGTCAGATGCCAGGCTCCGAGCCCCGATTTGCTGAATCCCACCAGAACGCAGCGGTCCATCGGCATGGCCTCGATCTGCCGCCTGGCCTCGGCGCGGACATCCTGGTTGTACCAGACCAGATGCGGATAGCTGACCTCGTGGACATTGACGTCCGGATGACCCCGAAACTCCCGAGGTGGCCGACCGTAGGTCTCGTCGTCAGGCTCGGTAGCGGGCAGGTAGACGATGTCCATGACGCCTGGATTACAGGTTGAAGTTGAAGTCTTCCACAAGCGCCCCGGGGAAGCGTGCCGAGGTCGACCCTCGACCGCCATAGGTCCCCGAATCCAGAATCATCTGCCGTTCGCAGGTCAGTCCGATGAGGTTCTCTCCCAGTACGCGGTAGAGCGACTCATCGAAGCGCATGACGTTGATGGGGGCCACGATCTGGCCCCCTTCCACCCAGAAGCAGGCGAACCGGGTCATGCCGGTGATGCGGCAGGCGGGCCGATCTGAGTAGTTGAGGTAGTGGACGTTGTTGATCCACACGCCCGTGTCGAGGTGCGCCAGAACCTCAGCCATCGGTACGTCCCCTGCTGCCAGATCGAGGCAGGAGGCACCCTCACCGGCGCCAGCCCCATTCGGCTCGACGCCATACTCACGGGCGCTGCGTGGCGATACGAGACAGTCAGCGTGGGCGCCGGCGTCGATCAGCGTGACGCTGTCGGGCTTGACGAAGCCCTCGCTCTGAAAGTTGGGGGCCACACCCTCGGCTGTATTGTCCCGCAGTGTGACACTGTCGTGCAGTCGAACCCCGTCCGTCACCATCCGCAGCAGGCTCGACTGCTTCGTGCGGTGGGACTTGAGTCCGAATCCACCCCAGTTCAGCACACCCACGTAGTCGGCCAGCGCCACCGGCGACAGGTAGACCCGGTACCTCCCTGCGCTGATCGTCTTCGGCTCACCCTCGAGCACGGTCAGTTGCTCGAGGGCCCGGTCCACATGCGTTCGGAACTCATCCGCCTGCCAGTCGACACCGGCGTAGCCGCACTTGACCGCCTTGTCCGCCTGATGGTAGAAGCTCCAGTCGAGGTTGAAGCTGTGCGTGGCTGACCAGTTCCGCTGACCGAGCGAATTGGCGAAGCCGCGGTAGATACCGCCCTGGGCGTGTATCCCCACCAGATCCCGACCTTCGCCGGCAGCCACGACCTGGTCGACCACGTCCTCGACTGCTGGCAGGCCATCCTCCCCCTCGATCTCGGTCGACAGGGGTGCGACGCTGTACAAAAGGTGGGGATCTTCCGGCAGCTCGACGAGACGCTCACGCAGGAGCTTGAGCACGTCTGTGGCCTGGGGGTGATCCTGGCTCTGGTCCTGCCCGTTCACACAGTGGCGTCCGCCGCCGAGGGTGAGGTTGGCGGCTGCGTGGCGCTCGCCGTCGATGAGCTCCATCGACAGGTAGCGCTGGTGCACATGACCAGGCTGGCGCACACGGGAGTGGTTGAAGCGAACGAAATCGGTTTCTTCGCCGTTGAAGTTCAGCAGCAGCACCTCCTGCCCCTGCACCTGGGTCATCAGTTCGTCCGCCAGGAGCTGAAAGTCACTTTTCATGTCCTTCCCCCCCTATTCGCCACCGAAGACGTCGACGTCGGCAAACAGTGCCGGCGGCGACGCGTGGCCGACGCGGATGACCTGATTCGGCTCGCCCTTGCCACAGAAGGGTGTACCGAGCACCTCGAACAGGTCGGCGCTGCCGACCCCTTTCAGAGATCGCCAGAACGTGGCGGAGATGCCGTTGTAATTGGGTTTCTTCACCACCTCGGCCAGCTCGCCATCGCGGATCATCTGGCCGTGTTCGCAGCCGAACTGAAACTTGTTGCGGCTGTCATCGATGGACCACGACAGGTTGCGCTTCATGTAGATCCCGTTTTCCACGGCACCGATCAGCTCCTGCAGACTCGAGGTCCCCGGTTCGAGATTGAGGTTCGCCATACGATCGATGGGCGGCCGGTTCCAGGAACAGGCGCGCGAATTGGCCACGCCAGGTTGATCGGCTCGCATCTGCGACGTGGTTCCGCCGAGGCCTCGCTCGAGAATGCCGTCGCGGATGATGTACTGTTTGTCCGCCGCCACGCCATCATCATCCCAGGCATAGGTGGCAAACTCGTCGGTGATGGTGGGATCGAAGGTGATGTTCAGCAGCTCGGAGCCATAACGGTAACTGCCGAGCATGTCGAGGGTGACGAAACTGGTTCCCGCATAGTTGCGCTCGTCGCCGAGGATGCGGTCGAGTTCGAGGGGGTGACCGATCGACTCATGGATCTGCAGGTACATCTGATCCGGATCCAGCAGCAGATCCATAGTACCCGTGGGACAGTTGGGAGCTGCCAGCAGTCGCAGTACTTCGTCGGCGATGACGGGGGCATGGTCGTAGAAGCGCACGTCATCGAGAATTTCCAGGCCGCCCTGGCGCCCGAGGTCGAACCCACCGAAGCGGCGGCACACGGTTTCGCCACCCTCGTTGGCGGTGACACTGAGTCCGGGGATCAGGTATTCGAATCGCTGCTGGGTGCGTCCGCCGTCCGCCGTCAGGTAGAGGTGCTCCTCGGCGATCCACCACAGCGACGCCGACCAATCGACGATGCGATCGTCGGTCTTGAGTCGGCCACACTCGCCACGCGCCAGATCGATGCGCTCGCCAAGGGGGCGTTCCTGCCAGGCCTGCTCGATGTCACAGGCATACTCTCCCACCGGCGACGGCCTTGCCACCTTCCCGTGGTCGACGACTGCTGTGGCCGCCGTCCGTCGTGCCCAACCGGTGGCTCGCTCCAGGGCGTTGCCCAGCCCACTCAAGCTCAGATCGCTGGTGGCGGCATAGCCGAGACCGCCGCCATCGACGACGGTGATCATGACGCCTGTGTCGTGGGCGGTCTCCACCGGCTGCAGGATGTCCTGACGGACCTCGATGGCCTCGTCCTGCCGTGACACCAGGCGCAACGAACAGAAATCGACCGCTGGCTTCAGCGCCGCGAAGTGTTGCTCAACCATCTCCGACATCGGTTCTCTCCATGGGTTTGTCGTCGGTCGGTGGTGCCGCTGGTGGTTTGCCGAACAGCAGGCACGCCACACCCAGCGCCAGCGGTACGGTTGCGGAGGCGCTCAGTACGGTCTGGTAACCACCCAGCAGATCGCGGGCGACGCCGATCGGCATCGGTCCCAGCGCCGAAGCGGCCACCAGCAAGGTCGAAGCAAAGCCGGCGATAGCCCCCAGATGTAGTCTGCCGAAGTAGTTGGCGAAGATCACTCCCATCACCAGAATCTCGATGCCGCCCTGAATCCCCCAGACCACACCGAAGGCGTAAGCCATGGGCTCTGAAGTAAGCCGGGTGGCCACAACCAGGACCAGGGCCTCCAGAATCAGCGCCAAGGCCAGCAGCACGCGCAAGTGCACCCGACCCACGAGCAGTCCGGCGATCAGCTGCATGACGGCGCCCGTGGTGGCGATCGGCACGAAGACGGAGGCGGCCACGGTCGACGACAGCCCGGCGTCTTCGAAGACGCTGAAGATGTGGAAGAACAGGCCGGTGTTGAGCATACTCATCGACGCCATGCCGACGGCAGTGACCCAGAAGGCGGGGCAACGCAGGACCTGTGCCAGGGTCCAGTTGGTCTCCAGTGGCTCCTCCTCGCCCTCCGCCTCGGTCGCGGTCCCACCATCCGGCAGCAAGCCATGATCTTCAGGGCGATCCCGGGTGAAGATCCAGCCCACCGGGACCATCACACCGATCACCATGACGCCGAGGATGACGTACGTCCAGCGCCAGCCGTAGACGGGGATCAGGCTGTTGATGAGATAGGGGAACAGCCCGCCGAGCAGGGCGCCGATCACCCCTGTGAGTCCCATCATCCGGCCTCGACGTCGCACCCACCAGAGATTGATCACGTTCTTGCTCACCAGGGACAGGCTCCCCTGGCCCAGCTGGCGCAGCAGGAAGAAGCCGACACCGAGCATGACCGCGTTGCGTACGAAGCTCATGTAGATGCAGGCCAGCCCCAGCAACAGACTGAAGAGTGTGATCGTGATGCGGGCACCGTGCCGGTCGAAACGGCGGCCGACGAAAGGCAGGACGAAGCTGGCCGCCAGTGTACCCGCCGTGTAGAGCGTGCTCACGAGAGATCGGCTGAGGCCCAGATCGATAATGAAATGATCGAGAAAGGCGGAGAAGGCGTAGGTCTGACCGGGACTTGTCATGACCCCGCCGATGGCGCCCACAGCAAGGATGATCCAGCCGTAGAACACGGGGGAGGCGTTGACGAGACGGCTGTGTTGCGGGGATTGCGGATCCATGGGCTACCGGGATACGAGAGCACTGCGGTGGCGACCTCGTTGGCTTGTTCCCGACCGCCCGATCGTGGAAATTAGCGAAAAGGCCCTGGCGGTGCCTCGTGGCGACGGGATCTATGTGATCGCACCGTTGCTGGAAGGAGTGTGTCGTGGGACGCTGTGGCCTCGCCCTGTTGCTGGCCCTGCTGATCCTCCCCCGGCCCTGTCAGGGGAAGCTGGTGTGGCTCGCCAGGCATTTCGCCAGACGTCACCCCGAGGTGGTGTACTTCGCCGACACCGGGGACAGCGTTCTCGCCATCACCATCGACGACAGCCCGGACTCGGCGACGACCCCATTGATTCTCGAGGTCCTGCGTCAGCACCAGGTGCACGCCACCTTCTTCATCATCACCGAACAGATCCCGGGCAACGAGCACCTTCTGCGGCAGATGCTGCAGGAAGGTCATGAGCTCGGCAACCATCAGACGCGCGACGAACGCAGCAACCGCATGTCTCCCGACCGGTTCTCTGCGGACCTGCGCGAGTCTCATCAGATCCTGTCTCAGTATGTCCAGCCGGAGTGGTTCCGCCCGGGAGCCGGGAAGTTCAACGAGAGCATGCTCGACACACTTTCGGCGTATGGGTACCGATGCGCTCTTGGATCGGTATATCCGTTTGATCCGGCCATCCGATCCGCCGGTTTCGCCCGTCGCTTCATCCTCTGGGCCGCCCACCCGGGAGGCATCATCATCCTCCACGATCGTCGGTCACGTGGCGAGAGGACCGCGGCTGTATTAGGCGATGCACTCCCTGAACTCCAACGCCGCGGCTATCGCATCGGCACGCTGTCGGAGTTGTTTCCCGGACCGTAACCCGGGAGTTGTTCCTCAGGCCTTGTCCCGGGTCCGTTCTTCGCCAAACAGAAAGGACAGAAGTACGAATCGCCTCCCGCCGGTCACCGGCGTGACCTCGTGGAGGTGGGAACAGGAGAAGACCACCGCACATCCCGGCTCCGGTCGATACAGATGTGGTCCGAATTCCGGGAACCGCAGGAAGCCACCCTCATAGCCTTCGTTCAGACTCAGCGAGAGGGCAAACCGGCGATGGACCGTTGCCGGACTCAGGTTGTCCCGGTGGGCGTTGAAGAAGCCACCCGACGCTGAATCGTAACACGCGATCTTGAATCCCTCGAAGCGCGTAGCCATATAGGCGAAGGCGCGCTGGATCTCCGGCATCACCCGTCTGCCGATGGTGGCCGACAGCATCCCTATCAGCTTCTCGTCCATCACGATGTGGTCGCTGCGGCTCTTGTTGCCGTGGTCGATAGTCTCTGCCCTCTCTGTCCCTCGCGATTGCTCCACACCGGTCTCCTGATTCCCCTCGTTGTGCCAGACCTGTGTCAGGAATTCACAGACCTCTCGATCCAGCACATGCGGGATCAGCAGTACGGGTGCCTGGATGCCAATTTCGAGCGCTTCGACCTCTTTCCGCGCCTCTCCCAGCAGCGACTGCAACTCCTGCACGGCGGTCTCGCCATCTGCAGGTCTGACCGATCCCAGTACTCGCAGGTTGGCATCCAGAACCAGAACCACACCCTCCTGCAACTCTCCCAGTCCGTACGCCGAGGACACGGCGCTCTTCTCGTCTCGGAACATCTGCAGGGGGAAGGTCACGGCGGCGGCTTCCGCCCCAGAGTTCACGCCAAAGACGGCCAGGTCGCCGATCCCACCCATCTCCTCAAGCAGGTGCTGTACCGATCCTTGTGGACCACTACCGAAGAAGACGAGCAGAGACGGTGTACCTCCTGCCCTGGCGTAGAACCTCGTCTTCTGACCGTTCGGTTTGAGGGGCAGCACGAAATCCGCCGCCCTCTCTCCCCTGCCCGGTCCTACGCTGTCTGGTGCCATGTGGCGTCCCTGTTTAGGATTGTCACCATGCTGCCACTACAGGATCGAGTCGCCGTGGTCACCGGCGCGGCCCAGGGCATCGGCAACGCCATCGCCCGGCGTCTTGCAGATGAGGGGGCCCGTGTCGCGATTGTCGATATCGACGAGGCGGGCGGCGCCCGGGCCGCCGCCGAGATCGGCACCGGCGCCCTGGCTGTGACGGCGGACGTGTCCCGGGAAGAACAGGTGGATCGAGCCTTTGCTCAAGTGATCGAGGATACCGGCGGCGTGGACATCCTGGTCAACAATGCCGGTATCGTCGGCAGCGACACGGCCGTACACGATCTGCAGGTCGAAGACTGGGATCGCGTCCTCGACATCAACCTGAAGGGCACCTACCTGTGCTCCCGCGCCGCCGTGCGTCACATGGTCCCGAAAAAGTCAGGCGTCATCGTCTCGATGGCGTCCATCTCCGGCAAAGAGGGCAACGCCAACATGGCGCCCTACTCCGTATCGAAGGCGGGCGTCATCTGCTTCACCAAGACACTGGCCAGGGAGATGCTCGAACACGGCATCCGGGTCAACTGTGTCGCCCCGGCATTGATCGATTCGCCCCTGCTGCAGGGCATGGAACCCGAGCGGGTCGAGTTCCTCACTTCCAGGATTCCCATGGGGCGTCTGGGACAGCCCGAAGAGGTGGCCGCTACCATCCTGTTTCTCGTGTCGGACGAGTCCACCTTCGCCACTGGGGCCTGCTTCGACGTGAGCGGGGGCCGGGCGACGTACTGAGCCTGCCGGCAATCCTGTTCACCGAATCCTTACCTCTGTCCCGCCCGTGACCATCGGAGTGCCCTTCATCCCCAGTGACGTGATGGTCACCTCCCCCCGATCCCACACGACCAGACCCGCGCTGAGGGCTTCGATCTCGATCTTTCCCCGCGGCAGATCCAGAGTCAGGGGTGCCGCCTGCGGCCCGTGATAGGCGGCGGCCCAACGCTCCCCTTCCGGGTGAGCGTAGAGCCAGGCCGCTGCCGGTCCGCAGGACAGTTTCGCTTCTCCCACACTGACCTCCCCTGTGCGTGTCTGGCGAGCCACAGAAGACTCCAGCATGGGGAGGCCCAGTTCGCCATCGTGGTTCCAGCGACGCTGCAGCTGCCACTGCATCAGATCCACCTCGAGACCGACCTCACTCCCCTCCCGCGCGTAGGAGACGGACCACAGGCAGGTCTGCTCATCGCCTTCGTAGGTGAAACGATCCTGCATGTGATCCTCGATCACGCCCCCCGCGATGGCCGCGGCAAAGACGGCGCCGTCTGCCCAGGCAGAGCGCTCGGCCACTTCCGCGTAGAAGCCGCACTGAGGCTGGCCCTGATAGAAGGAGCCGGGCCAGCCCAGTTCCCAGAACGTCTTGGCCACACCTTCGTAGTTGTAGACTTCCAGGGCCAGGCTGCCCTGGTGCTCCACCAGACGTAGCGGCGGCAGGTGACTCAGATGTGTACGCGCCAGGGGCCGTACCGCCACCCAGGCCTCCCCACTGCCCACGACGATGGTAGAGCCTTCAGCCACGTCCGCGGGCAGGGACTCGATCCTGCGGTCATCGACCCAGATCTCATCCACCAGGTCCCGTCTCTGCCATATCAGGGCAAGCTTCAGACCCGAACAGGGCTGACGTGCACCGATGACCCTGGGTGCGTAGAGCCCAATCATCTTCGTGCCGTCCTGCACACCGTAGAACCGGCCTTCGTCAGGCTGCAGCTGGGTGTTGGAGCGAGACGGCGTGGTACGAAAGTCGCCCAGCCACTTCTCGTCGAGGATGTACTTGCTCACCAGCACTGAAACATCGTCACCGCACTTGGCGTGGGTGATGAAGACGCTGGACTCCCCCTCGACAAAGCGATTGGCCTGGCTGGTCAGATCCTTGCTGGCAACTCCCATGGCGAAAGCATCGCAGAGGTAGGTCGACATCATCTGCTGGCCGGCGGCGTCTGAAGTCTCCTGGACTGTTATCGGCAGAGGCTTGTCGCGCAGTGCTCCTGACAGCCACGTCGGCAGTGTGCCGCTGTCGAGCCAGTGTTGCATCTGACTGATCTCTGCAGGCCCGGCGCAGGATATCTGGAACTGGTAGGCCCGGCTGAAAGGGCCGGCCCAGCGCCCCGTTGCCGGGTGCGCGTGCAGCAGAGCACTCAGCCCCATGCGTGCGGCAAACAAGGTCGCCAGAACGCGGGTCTCCTCATCGCCAGTCAGATCCGCCAGTTCTGCCAGTCGCTCGATGGACATGCCCGTATAACCTGGACAGTTGTACTCATAGAACGTGCCAGACTGATCGGTGAATGCCAGCCAGGCGCGCAGCTTGTCCCGGCCGCGAGCCAGGATCGCCTCGTCGGCCAGCAGTTCCCCACCGATGCAGGTGTCGAAGATGTCGGCGGCGGCAATGGTCGTATAGCGCAGGTGCACATCGATTCGGGCGATGGCCTGCAGCCCCAACCGGATTCCATGCAGCCCCTTGGCGCGCAGGCTCTCGGGCACGGCGTCACCTTGTTGCAGCAGCACGCGGATCAGGGGCATGACGGTGAAATGCACGGCATTGAGATCTTCCACCACGGGATCTTCCCGCTCCCAGGTGAAATTGCCGAAGTGCGGCGCTCCCTCACGGCGCTCCTGAGATTCGAACACTGCATCCAGCACGCGCTCAGCCCGTTCGAGATCCACCGGGGTCCCGTGTTCGATCAGTTGCACAGCCAGCTGCATACCCGGAATCGTCGCGTGGAAAGTGTTCCCGTTCTCCACGCGCCCGGGCAGGTTGACTTCGTCATCGAAGTCATCAGGCAGGAGCATTGCAGACCTGTCAGTCACTCTCATTCCTTCTCTGGAGGGGTTCGTTCATTCACCACGACCGCGCCGCGAATCATGTCCTGTTGGCAAGTCAACGCCGGTCGTTTGCACACCTCAAGCTACGACTCGTCGTCGTAGATGTCCTCAATGTCACCTGTCCAGGGCCTCTCGAACCGCACGTCGCACGGCCCGTGATTTGTCGCCAGGTCGGGATCGTAGCAGTTCAAGGTCTCCGGCATGGCCGATCCGGCCGAGCGCACGGGTGGCGTTGATCCGCACGCCGACGTCCGTGTCCTGCAGGGCTGCCCGCAACGCCGGGCGGGATTCGGGTGCCGCCAGATCGCGCAGGGCTTCGCAAGCGCGGCGACGGACGAGTGGCTCCGGGCTTTGGAGTGGCTCCAGCAGCTCGGCAACCGCCGCCTGGCCCACATAGACGAGACCACGTGAGGCATGGTAGGCGTCGCGTTTGCCCGCGGATATCAGTTCCTTGCCCAACCGGGCGGACGCGGGCTTGTCGCCAAGGGCAACAACCCGCGCCAGCGTCGCCGGGCGCATCGTCCAGCAGAGGACTTCTGACTGTTGCAGTCGTCTTCCCGCGTCGATGAGCCGCTCAATGAAGTGTCGTTCATCCCCATCCGATTCACGGACAGAGTCTTCCAACGTGGGCAGTGCGACATCGAAGTTGTACATGAGTGTGACCAGAGCTTGCTCACAGACGTCCTGGCTCCTGCTCGAGAGCATTCTCGCGAGCGTGGTGAAGCCGACGGCACCACAGCGCTCCAGAACGGCACACACGGCGCGGCAGATCTCAACCGAATCCCGCTGTTCGGCGAGATGGACCAGTTGCGCCGCTGCCTTCTCACCATTCTCCCGCACCCGATGAGGTGGCCACTGTGTGGCTCGCAATCGATCCATCGACAACAGAGAACGGCTGCATGCGGGTGATCCCGGGGTCACATCGTGAGCGGGACCGCGTCCATGAGGAAGTCGACGACGTCAGTGATGTCCTGCTGACGCAGACCGTGCGGCGAGACCTGCTCGACGAATCAACGGCGATCGACTGCGTCCTCGAACCCAATCACTGCAGCCTGCACGACGCTTATCTGATTCACGGTTCCAACGCGACCAACGGAAAGACGCGACGTTGCGGTTATCAGATGCGCTACATGCCGACCACGGTCAAGTCATCGCCTGCCGGCGGCCAGCAGATCTATCTCGCCCGCGGCGTGGATCACGCAGGCAACGACTACGCCGATCCGACCAGCGTCAACGAGCGATGGCTGCAGGACGATCCGAAACTGCAGCGCATCGCCGACAGGTGTGCTGCCTTCGTCAGCCCCTGACCATCTCAAGGGCTGCTGCCGTGATTCGTGGCACATCCGGGATGTAGGCGTTCTCCAGCACCCGCTTAAAGGGCACCGGTACATCCGCCGACGCAACTCGTCGAATCGACGACCGGATCCGGTCACCGAAGCGTTCCGATATCCCTGCTGCATCTCCGCCCCGACGCCACCTGTATTCGGCCCTTCTTCAACGATTATGATCGATAGGCCCTTGTCTATCTCCATCGCTTTGAGGAAACGCGCGAAGGGGGTGGCCAAGGTTTCGGGGAGTGGTGATTCGTCGATGGATTTGGGTCGGGCCATGCTTAGCTTCGTCACCTGGATTGTCGTTGTGGTCATTCTGAGCTGCTGAGTCGTCGGGAGCAGCGCTTTCTGCGGCCGGTGTTGCGGCGATGCGTTTGGCCGAGCCGAAGGCGACTAATAAGTCGTTGCGCTTTTTGGGTCCGATGCCGGGGATATCGTCGAGCGCAGAAGTGAGCGTGCTCTTGGCGCGTTGCTCGCGGTGGTTTTTGAGCGCGAAGCGATGCCCTCGTCGCGCAATACCTGCAACAGGCGAAGACTCGCCGAAGTCTTGGGCAGGAGCCACCCCCGGGCGATCTGCTTGCACGACCGCACCCACCGCACTGGCTCTATCTATCACCAGCGCGAAAATAGGCGGCTTCCGCAGGGGAAGACGCCTATTTTCAAATGGACAATTCGCCCACTATTTGAGCAATAGCAACTTGCGAACCTGAGTAAACTCCCCGGCCTGCAGACGAGAAAAATAAACCCCGGCCGCAACTTGCCGCTGCGCATCGTCGCGGCTGTCCCAGACCACCCGGTGGAAACCGGCCGTCTGCAGATCGGCAACGAGTGTCCGCACCTTCTGGCCAAGAATATCGAAAACCTCCAACCGCACCGGTCCGTCCCCCGCTAGCTGGTAGCGGATGGTCGTCGAGGGGTTGAAGGGATTGGGAAAGTTGGGCTGGAGCGCGAAAGCCCCGGGCCCAAAGCGGGCGTTGACCTGTCCCAACTCCAGCAACTGGCCGAGCTTTCCCTCCGCGTCACGTCCGAACGCCTCACGGATGCGGAACAGCCCCTCGGCTTGCGGATTCACAGGCTCGAAGTGCAGCCGGGCCAGAAGCCCTGCAGCGGCTTTTTGTCCGCCGGTGCTACTTCCGACCAAGAGTACCTGGCCTTCGGCTTCTTCCTGCAGCAACAAGGACGGATCCTCTGCGCCGCGCAGGACGCTCTGTGCGTCTGTCACCTCGACCAGGAGAAAGGCCTCAGGATCGTACTCGACTACCGCGGCGTAGCCTCTGAGCATGAGCGCCTGGGTGCTCAGATCGAGTCTCACTCCGACATCGGTCGACTCGGCGTCCAGTTCCAGGCGGCCCTCAAGGGCCAGTAGGTCTGGTCCGATAATCCGCTTGGCCGAGGAGCCGTAGGCATCGGCGAACACAAAGAAGTCGCCCAAGCCGACATTCCCGTCACCGTCCAGGTCGTAGTCCAGATCCACAACGTCAGCGCCGAACGCGTCGGCGAACATAAAGAAGTCCTTAAAGTCCACCACACCGTCGCCGTCGAAGTCGGCCGTGGGCGAACTCGAACTGGCGATAGTCCGAGTAGTCATGCGAGCGAATATGGCTGAGCTAACCTTGACCTGGTCACTGCCAAACTGCTTGGTCGATATCTCCTTGACAAGTAGATCGGTCTCTTCAAAAGCTTCCGTGGGGAAGAAAGACAGCGTGCCGATGTGGCCCGAACCATCAACCATTACCGCGGCGCTCGGTCCTAGAATCGCACTGCCGAACTCGACGGTATTCTCTGTCAAAAGTGGGGGCATCCAAATGGCCAAGCCCCCGTTCTGCCCTAGGAATAGGGAACTGCTCTCTAAAACCGAGACAAACTGCAGTTGTTGAGGATCGTAACTGATCATAATTGAGTAATTAATGAGTTCGGTTACGTCGTTGATATAGACTTCGACATTGATTTCCTCCCCCCCATCAACCCCGCCCAGGTGGAACAGCGACTGGTCTCCAGAATTTGAATTGAAGTCGAAGGAAAACAATCCTTTTTCCTGCGACATGAGATTCAGCGGTGGCGTTACCAGCGCACTGTGTGATGTGAAGAGCGTGTCCTGTACGGCCCCCAACCCAACGAGGAGAACCTGATCCACCGTAAAATTGGCGCCGCCGTAGCCCTCCAGCATGGAAAAGGTAAATATGCCGAGAAGCCCCTCGCCGGTGCCGGCCGTGTTTTCGTTCGGGCTCAGAATCGCCCCGCCGAACTCAACTCCGTCGTTGCTCAAGCTCGCCGGCAGGAACAGAGCAGTAGCACCGGGTTGGGAGCGCAGAATGTTGCCCTCCTCGCCGCCGGCATCCGTAGCCTTGATAAAGGCGGCCTGTGTGGTGTCAAACCTGACTATGACCGAAAGGCCCGTCACGTTGACCAAATCACTGCCGTATACGGCCAACTGCACGGTTTCTCCGGCCGGAACTTCCAGTGTTGCGAGGCTCTGGTCGCCGTCATTTATGTCGAGATCCAGCGTTATCGTTGCGCCAGCATTGAGGCTGACGGCTACTGGACTGAGATCTTCAGCGGCGACGGTTGTCATCTCGACGACCGTGCCGATACTAGCTAGTGCCGCGGGTGCCTGCTCTACCAACAGCGCCAGGTTTTCCACCGCCACCGCTGAAGTCAGGGCTTCCTCGTCCGCACTGTCTTCGTTGATGATGAAATGGACGATCACGCTGCCCTCGACCAGGTCAACGATGACGATGCGGTCTAGGTCGATGCCCAACATTCTGGCTAGCTCCAATTTAAAAGTGGCGCTGAATTCCGCCACCGCGACCTCGTCGTCCAGGTCCAAGGTCTCTTCAAAGGAGAGCTGCACCACATCGCCGGCAGGTACCTCCTGCTCTTCCTCGATCTCGATTCGGAATCCAATGGCTTCACTACTGTCCGCGTTCACGTCGAACACGTCTGGTTGTCCATCCTCGTCCTGATCCAGGAGCAAGAACAGGTCATCGCCGGATACGGTCTTGATCTCGGCATAGGCCGAATACGCGCCGCCGAACACGCCCGCGATGAGAAAGCTGCCGTCGGATTCGACCAAGACGCCGGCCAGCGGCTTGAGTTTATCGTCTGCTGGGTCATAGAGGAAAATCATCGCGGTACTGATCTCGCCGCCCGTAAGCTCGAGGGTGCCCTGCACGTCGCCTTGAACCACGTCCTCGGCGGCGGTGCCTATCACCAGCTTGAAGGTTTCTTGCAACCCGTGTCCGGAGGTGCTGCGGGCAGAACCCACCGAGAAGCGAGAGGCCTCGCTGGGGTCAAGTTCGATATCGCGGAAGACGATGACCCGACCACCGTCTTCTACCTCGACGTTGTCCATGATCGGCCCGGACAGCGGTTCGGGTCGGATCGCAGCCTCCAATTCGATGAAATTGCTGCTTACCACCAGGGGCTCGCTGAATTCGAGTGTGAGGTCAAAGACCTCGGATACTTCTTCCAACTCCTCCGGCGCCGGGTCGACCGACACCACGCGCAAGGCCACGCGGCGCACGTCCTCCGGGCGAAGCAGTATGTCCACGTCGTCGCTACCGGTGCGCACGTCAGGGCGTGGATCGCCCTTGGCGTCTACCGAATACCCAAAGAAGTTCCTCTCGACGTAGTGGTTAGGAGCACTCCCGCCGAAGCGGCCCTGGTCTTCGAGGACGTTGAAATCAGACGCCAGGCGATTGGGCAGATTGAGATTGGGCGGCATATAGACTCCGACTTTGGCCACGACTACGTAACGAGCGGACGTAACATGCTCAAACGTGTAGCTGCCGTCTTGGCTCAGGGTGGAGGCCACCGCCAGATTTTCCACGTCGGGATCCAACGGGTCGAAGTCACGGAACGGCACCAACGCCAACTGCACCGGAGGCTGTATAAACCCCCGTCCTTTCAACTCCTTCGGGAGCGCCAAACGGCCCTCTACGGTTCCCGTCGGCAGTCTCGAACTGGTGGTGAATACGGTAACCGAAGGCTCGTCGATGCCCAGTCCATCCTCCGTCTCGGCACCGCGCACCAGCAAGCTGTAGGTGGTATTGCGTTCCAATTCGACGTCGGCGTATACGGTGTACCCGTCATCGCCCAGGACCAGATTCTCCGGCGAGAGACTGCCCGCCACCGGCGGTGGCAACAAGTGGGCATTGACCGCGGGGTTGCCGAACAGATCGATGCGCAGGATATCGCTGAACTCTATGGCGATCGTGGTCTCCAGGTCTACACTCACATCGCCTTTGGCGGGAATACTTTCCAGCACTTCCATCGGCTCCGGTGGCACGATCATCAGGTCGATCTGGTTTATCCGGCGGCTACCGACGCGGATCGGATCCGGTTCTCCGTCGCCGTCCTCGTCGAAGAAGCCGACGAGTTCCAAGACCTCGTCAACATCAAATTCGACCACAACGCTGGCGAAGACCAGGTACTCTCCGGGCTCGACATTTTCGAAGCGATAGGAACCGTTTCGCTCTAAGGGCGCACCGCGCACGATGGACTCCTCTTCCATCTCCTCATCGTCGGCCCCTACCAGAAAAACACCTGATTCGCCCGGGCGGATGGCGTCGAAGGGGATCTCTGAGGCGAGGTCCATGCGTCCCTCGATACCACCCTCGGGCATTTCTTCGCCCGTGGTGAAGGTGAGGGTGAAGAGACCGAAGCGTTCGGAAGCCACGTAGAGCTGGTAGACGGTGTCTTCTTCCAGTTCGACGTCGGCGAGGATGGTCTTCCCGTCGCGGGTCACGTCCAAATCGCTGAATTCCAAGGACTCGGGAAAGAGACCGTAGTCGAAACTTTCGTCTTCGAACAGACTGAACACCTGTTCGTTGAAGGTGATCTCGACCACCGTGCTGGTCGGCACCAGCGTCTCGTCTTTCTCCGGAAAAGTCGAGGTGATACTAAGTCCTCCACCTCCGAAAAGCGCGCCGCCGGAAAAAACCCCGGCGACCTTGATACGAGAAGCCACAGCGCCATCGGGCCCGGGCTTTGCGGTGATCCGAACCTCGATTCCCGGTATGATCTGCTCCAGTTCGATAGGCTCGTTCTCCGCGTCGCGCAGGTCGGCCCCGTCGAGCACTGTGAAGCTCGGACCCGCCAGCAGCATCTTCGGGTTGGGCGTATCTCCGTCGACAAGGCCCAGGAACGGGGAAACGATCACATCTGACCGGCCCTGCGGCACATTTTCTGGATCGACCACCCGGACCCGCGTAGCCCGCAGTCCGTCGGGTGCCGAGAAGAACCTGATGAGCAGGATATCCCCCTCTTGCAGATCTCCAGCTGGCATATCATCGCCTTCCATGCTCTGGATCGTGCTTCTGCTTTCCAGGATCACGAGCGGCCCCTCAAGGGTCAGGCGGTCGGATTCTACCATGCTGACGACACCCTTCACTTCGCCGGTTTCCACCGGTCGGAACATGGCAGTGTCGCCGCCTTCCTGTGGATCAATGATCAGCCGCGTGGCCACCCCCCCGCCGAAGGGGTTGTAGACTCCATTTGCAGGGTACGCGATGTAGAGAGTCACTGGGCTCTCTCTCAGCCGGATGTCACTGAGGTTGCCGGGCGCCCCGGACCCGCGGAGAATCTCGGCACCCACTGCCAAGTATACCGGTTCTTCCGTGGTGATGAGCTCGTCGCCTTCGACACCGTTAAAATACGCTTGCCACATGCCCTGGCCCCAATCGTAGTGCTTTGACCAGTCGGGAATCTCTATCGACCTGGCTACGGGTGGGCCGCCCGCCGCGGAAGGGGAGCCATTAATGATGATTTGCGTGCCAGGAGGAATATCGTCGACCTCAATGTCGTCGCCGAACTCATCTTGGATCCTGGTTTGACGCACTATGCGAAACCTGGGGCCCTCAAAGCTGATGGAGCCGGTTTCGAAGTCGATGGCATAGACTACGCCCTCGTGCCGGTTGGCGTGCTGAGTCGAGCCCACAATGTTGGTCGGATTGCGTTCGACCTCGGAAAAGTACCCACCGCGGTTGGTGTTCTGTGCACGGAAGCTTATGAGGTCGCCTGCCTGCAGATCAGAAAGCTCCAGCTCCTCACCCGTTGAGCCGTCCGTCAGAATCGCCTCCTGAAAAAGGTTGTAATAGTTGCCTTCGGTTATGATCGTGTTGTCCCGGATAGCACCAACCCAGGTAGTGAACTGGGGGCGTTGAATCTCAAAGTGTCCATTGCGGAACGGATCGACCTGGATCGAGCGGACGAAGACGCGGGTCATGTCCAAACTGGCCAGGGGATCCACCAGGATCTCCGTTCCCTCGCGCAACTCGTCGAGGGAGATATAGAAACCGTCCTCGTCGCGGATCTCGGTCTGGGACATCATCTCTAGCGTGAGTCCCTCCATGATGACCGCAGGGGAACCATGGTTGCCTCTCGCCTCGGTCCTGATTACCACGCCGGAACCTACCCATTCATCGTAAAATTCTGTGGGCTGATCCTGCTCTTCGTATTGAACGGAAGCGTTGAGGGTCAACTCAACAACGATGTCGGGACCCCAACTCCCGTCCGCTTGCTGAGG
>DASCMS010000044.1:0-222818 GCA_036011085.1 Candidatus Latescibacterota bacterium | reverse complement strand
GAATAACGCCATGTGCCGTCCTCGCCTCGGCGAAAATGGTCAGCAAATTTAAATGAAATTGCTGTATCTTCTCCGTCTATGTCTACTGTCATGGCTGCGTTTCCGTGTCCGATAGCAATGTTACCATCTATTTGGATGTTATCAAAATCGAAATTGAACTCACTCATGACTGGAAAGCCATCCAGAAAAGTTCTCAGGTCGGGACCAGTAACTCGTGGAGCTCCTGGCGGATCAAAAAACACTTCTTCGGTGCAGATGTCGAAAAGAGCGTCCCAGTCGCGGGTTAGACAAGCGTCCACCCATGGAGCAATTAGGGCTCGAATCTGTGCAGCATCATCCATCATTACTCTCCTTTTCTCAAGGGTTTTAGTATAAAATACTGTGTCCGTTACGACCGTCGTGCTCGACCAGCCGTTGGCTCCGACTGCCGCTGCTGTACTGACAACATATCACAAAAGCGAAGGGACCCGCAACCGAATTCTCATCGATGACGAGTGGGTGCCAGCGGACAACTCCACCGAGTTCTCGCTGTGGGCAGTGCCACAGTCGTTCTGATCTGCCCGGGGGTTGAGAGTGCCCTCCTTCCCTGGAACTGGCAGCCACGGTGGACGGCGGCACATCGCCAGCCCAACCGGCTGCCACGCCCACCACAACCTGCGGGCAGAGCCTTCGTCAGATGGACGTGGAGGGGGCGAGCCCGGAGGCTAGTCCCCGTCGCCATCTTGCTCGAAGGCACGCATCGCCTCCCCGTCGCTGAGGCCCTGCGCCCGCAGATCGTCGTAGCGCTGGATCTCCTCTTTGGTACAGTCAGGGAAAAGGCGAAAGCCCGTCCATTCCCGGTGGGCGAGTGAGCGATAGAAAGCCTGCGCGTCTTCCGTCGTGAGGTCCACGCGCTCGGCACCGCAGCGGCTGAAGGCCTCCTCGATCAGGCGCCCGCCGATCCCCTGTCGCCGCCGGTTCTCCGCCACAACGATGGAAGACAGGTGGGCCTGGATGGCACCGTCGCTCTGCATCTGGGCATAGCCGACGATCTCTCCCGCATCGATGGCGATGATGGTCGTCACGCCGGGAGCCGAGAGCGCCCGCCAGGCGCGCTCTGGGTCTTTCGCCAGGGACGTACCTCCGGCGGCGGTGGACAGCTCGATGACACCGTGAAGATCCGCCTGAAGAATTGGGCGGTACTCGATCATGGCCCGGCCCCCAGCAGCTCCTCAACCTCGGCGAGCCTGCGCTCCACGCGACTGCCGGCCCCGACCTCACGTGCATGGACCGCATCCGTCAACTTGCCTTCGATGCGACGTGACCTGATCCGGGGCTCGAGGTCATCGTCGTCGCCCTGTGGATAGTTGCTCAGCACTTCCATCAGAAATCCCTCCCCGTACGCATCGAGCAGATAGACGAAATCACGGGCGTTGTCCTCGATCGTGATATGTCCGAAGTCGATCACGCCACTGACGCCCGTCTCCATGCCGTCGGACAGGACGTTGGCGGGTCCCATGTCAGCGTGAATGACGGTTGTTCCGCGTGTCTCTTGCCTGACCTGATCGATCAGATCCAGAACGCGTCGACGAGCCGATCGGCTCAGCATCGGGGCGATCTCCTGCCGCACGGTCTGGTGGGCCCGTGCCACCCACCCGTTCCAGCCGACCGATACCCCGATATCCCGCGCCTCTTCGATGTCGAAGGAATGCAGCTCGGTGAAGAATGCGGCCAGCTGCCCTGCAACCCGCGTTCTGGACCTGGCGCTGAAGGTGTCCAGTAGTGACCTGGTGAGTCGTTCCCCCTCGATCTTGCGGTAACCGACAAAGTCCCTGCCGCTGAATTCGATCCCGGGTATGGCGATGGGCGACCTACTGGCGAACAGCGGCAGAAAGGCCTTTTCAGTTCCCAAGGACGGGTCGGCGAGATCGCGAATGAACCGGAAGATCCACGTGCCGTTCACCTCGACAACCACGTATTGCTCCGCGTTCTGATGCTGCTGAATCCGCTGGACACGTTCGCCAAGCAGCTCACTCACCCGAGCGGCTATGTCTCTACCTTGTGCGTCCTGCACGCTTCCACGCCCCCCGTATCACTTCAGACCGAGCTTCTTTCCCGCCGCCAGCAGACCGACCGCCTCCGCCAGGCGCCTCTGTTTCGTCTCCTGACGCTTGGCGGAGTCGATCCAGCCGATGTACTGCCGTCGATAGGAGGGCGCCAGCTGCTCGAAGAACTGCCACGCCCGCGCATCGGCCTGCAGCGCTTTCTTGATGTAGGCCGGAACCGCCGATGCCGACGGACGGGGCGCATCGCCGCTGCGGCTCGTCGGCGAGCGCTTGCGGCCCGGCGCCGCCAGCAGCCCGTGCGCCTCGAGATCAGCGTAGCGTCTGCGGTTGATACTCGACCACTTGCTGTCCGTTTTTCGCGGCGTGAATTTGCGAGCGTAGCGATCATCGTCGAGACGTCGGATGATGCTGTCGATCCAGCCGTAGCACAGCCCCTCCTCCACGGCGTCGTCGTAGCTGAGGGTGACCACACCCGTGTGGCGCTTGTGGAACACGAGCCAGATCTCCGACACGGAATCGTGGTGCCCCTGCAGCCACTTCCTCCACGCCTTCCGGCTCCCCACCTCAACCGTCTCAATGGCCGCTGCTCGACCTGCCATCGTCAGCCTCTCTGGCAGCTTGTGGAATTCGACATACGAGTCAGGATAGAGCCCGAAGCGCACACCACAAAGAGCTTTCTCAGGAAACCGCGCCGGCGTCGACCTACAGTCGTCCGGACTCGCGCAGCACGAACAGGGCGTCGAGAGTTACGTAGGGATTCATCAGTGGCCGCCGCGACACCGGCCCCCAGTCAACCAGCGTGCCCCCGTTGGCGGGGTCATCGACGACACGGTAATGCTTACCCTCGGCTCGCCAGCCACCGTCGGGCAGTCGCCTGGCCTGCAGCACGTCCAGGGCCTCCTCGCAGCGCGGGTCGCTGATCCGCCCGGCCTCGGCCAGCACCTTCAAGCCGATCAGAATGTCGTAGTGCCAGTAGTGTGGGTACTTCAGCTTCAGGAAGCTGTCATGGATCACGGCGCCGTCCCGCCGACGCCGGAACAGGTGACGCTCGAGGAAGAACTCGCAGCACCTGTCCACGGCGCGGCTTGACTCAGCTGTGCCCGTCAGCTTCGCGTGCCACGCCAGGCCGCGCAACGGCAGCAGCGATTCGTGGAAGGACGAGGTCATCGCCAGGGTTTTCCGATCACAGTTCCAGCCGCCGTCGGGCCACTGCCAGCGAACGAGGTTGCTGGCGAGCTGGTCAGTTCGATTATCTGCCAACCCGAGGGCCAGAGTCGCATACAGGGCATTGCCTTCCTGCGAGGCACACCGGCGAGCCCGACCGTCGATGATGGGAACACCCGGGCGTGACTTGTACCTTGCCGCCTCGCCGTCAACGACTCTCTCCCGGGTGCGCTCCGGCGCCAGCCAGAACTCGTAGACCTGATCCCGCAACGGCTCCAGTGTCCGGTCTGCCGCCGGATGGCCCATGTCGGCCAGGTCAGCCAGCGTCCAGTGCGCCCCGGTGTACTTGCCGTACACATCCGGCATTCGACCATCAGGGCGCCGTGTGGCCAGCAGCTTTCGCACTCGGGCGGACCCTGGGATCTCCTGCTGCTGTCGACGCACAGCCGCTGCTGACGGCGACTTCCCGCCGACATCGACGAGGACCCTGTACCTGACGCAGGGATCGTCATGGTTCAGCAGTTCCCCCAGCACACGTTCCATTCGGTACAGTGTTGTCTCAGACGACCTTCTTGGGCAAGTTTCGCCTCGCCTGCTTCTGCGAGGACCGTCTATGCTGACGGACAGCCCACCCCGACAGGAAGACGAGCCCATGTCTGATCAGAACCTGCCACTCACCTTGCTCATCATCGGCGCCCACCCGGCTGACATCTTCGACCAGTCCGGAGGCACCATGGCCCACCACGCCCGCCGCGGCGATCGCGTCGCCTGTGCCGTTCTCACCCACGGCGCCCGGGTCCACGACGCCGTGGTCAGCGACCAGATGTTCCACCGGGAACGCGTGCCAGAGGCTGCGGAGCTGCAGCAGCTGATGACGGAGCGGGCCGACGTCAAAGCCGAAGAGGTCCGCCGGGCCTGCTCGCTGCTGGGGTGCGAAGAGCTGTACTTCATGGGCCTCGACGACGCCGTACTCCTGCTCTCCGAAGAGGCCGTCAAGCAGGTGGCTTCCCTCGTGCGCCGGGTGCGCCCCCACGTCGTTCTCACCCACTTCCCGCGCGAGGGCTCGACCAGCACCAACCCGCACGCCATCGCCGGACAGATCGCCCTGTACGGCATGCAGCTGGCTGGCAGCGTCGACCCCGGCGACACGAATCCGCCCCACAAGGTGAGTCAGACCTTCTTCTTCGGTACCGGGGGTGCACCGTTACCCCGCGACGTCTGGGGGGCGCAAGGCGGCTACTACAACGACGTCTTCATCGACATCACCGACGTTGTCGAAGACAAGCTCGCCGCTCTCGACGCGCTGGTCAGCCAGGGCTACGGCGGAGCCTACGCCCGCAAGCGCATCGAAACCAGCGATGGCGCCTTTGGCGGGGCCGTCCGCTGTGCCTACGCCGAGGGTTTCATCAAAATGAACGCCGAGTGTCACTACCACCTGCCGGTAACCGGGCACGCCCTGGAGTTGGCGAATCTGAGCGACCATCAGGTCATCGGGCGCGCCTCCAGGCGGCACGACGATCAGGGCCGGTCGGCCTTCTGAGTCACACGACGCGGTTGGCCCTGACCACCTCGCGATAGAAGTCGGCGCTGAGCTTGGGCGTGCGTTCGAGCGTCTCGAAGTCTACGTGGATGATGCCGAAGCGCTCGGTGTAGCCACGCACCCACTCGAAGTTGTCCAGCATGCTCCACACGAAGTAACCCCTTACCGGCACCCCCTCGTGCGCCGCCCGCGCCAACGACTGCAGGTGATTTCTCACGTACATCACGCGGTCCGTGTCCTCCACCTTGCCGACGTCGTTGACCTGGTCGTCACAGGGACAGCCGTTCTCTGTGATGTAGATCTCGGGTACATCCCAGAGCTCGCTGGCGAAACGCGGCCCCCAGTAGGTGATCTGCGGACAGAAGTAGAGCCAGTCGGTGAACATCATCGGGTACGACGGTGAATGCGGGACCTCCCGATAGCCATGCGGCGCCTCCTCGTCGGCGATGACGTACGTCGGCGTGTACATGTTCATGCCGAGGAAGTCGAGGGGTGTGCCGATGGCTTCCATGTCGCCGTCGGTGAACTGCGGCGCGTCCTCGCCCTCCTGTTCCAGGTAGAAGTCGGGATACTTGCCCTCCTGCACCACCGTCAGGAACGGCGCCGCCTTGACGCGCATGGCGGTTCGCGCCGCGGTAATGTGGGGTTCGGTTTCTATCACGGGAACACAGACATCTGTGTTCTCGGCGATGCCGACGAGGGCATCGGCACCGGCAATGGCCCGGATCGCCTTCGCTGCCAGCCCGTGGGCGAGCACGGCGTGATGGCGGATCTGATTGCACTCACGTTTCGGCAACTCGAGCCCCGGGGCGAAGATGCCGTTGGCATAACCCAGATCAGTGAAGCAAACGAACTCATTGATCGTGAAGTAGTGCTTGACGCGATCCGAAAGTCGCTGGGTCACACAGGCGACGTAGTCGGCGAACCGCGTCGACGTCTCCCGGGACCGCCAGCCGCCGAAGCGATCTTCCAGCGACTGCGGCAGATCCCAATGGAAGAAGGTCAGCCACGGCTGAATGTCGTTGGCCAGCAGCTCGTCCACGAGACGTTCGTAGTAGGCGATACCGGCTTCGTTCGGCTCCCCGTCGCCCTCGGGAAACACCCGCGACCACGACACGGAGAAGCGGTACGCCCTGACGCCCAGCCACTTCATCAGCTGCACATCCTCAGCGTACCGATGGTACTGGTCGCAGGCGATGTCGCCGTGATGGTCGTTGCGAACCTTGCCGGGTGTGTGCGAAAACGTGTCCCACACCGACGGTCCACGACCATCCTCGGCGGCCGCGCCCTCCACCTGGTAGGAGGCGGTAGCACAGGCCCACAGAAAGTCTTCCGGAAAACACAGCATGTCATCCATCATCGATCTCCTTCACCAGAGGACAACGAACAGCAGATACGCCGCCGTCGCCAGGTATGTCCCCAACCACACGCCCGGCCGCTGGAACCAGCGGGGACCTGTCGCGGCGACATCAAAGGGATACTTCGGCCGCACCGGCGCCTCGGTCAGAGTACGCTGCAGCCATGTGCCTTCGAAGGCCTGTAGCCGTTCCCGCATCAGTTCACGCACGACCTGGGGATCGTCGTCGGCAGCGTACACGAGACCACGCAGGTCTTCCTCTGCCGCCGGGCCACGGCGCCACTTGAGCCACGCCGAGACGGCCCCCATGCTCAGCGCCGGCAGCAGCAGGTTCCACAGGTACGTCCACCACGTGTTGTGGTACCACACCGGCATCGGCCAGTCATTCAGATCCGCCAGGATCGCGGAAATGCCGTAGGACAGGCCCACGAGCAAGCCCACGATGCCGGTCTCGCGCCGCACACGGGTGAACACCCCCATCAGCATCACCGTCATCAGTGGCACGGCGATGGCGCCCGCCAGCCGCAGATAGAACAGCAGCATGCCCTGCTGCAGGAACGGTACATAGAGGAAGCCAAGGGCAAGGATGAAGGGCACCGACCAGCGACCCACACGGGTGTAGTGCGCATCGTCGCCGTGGCGGACCAGAAAGCGGGCGTAGATGTCACGCACGAACAGCGACGACAGGCCGATACCGATGGAGTCGAAGGTTGAGTAGCCCGCCGCCACGAGACCGGCCACGACGAGGCCCACCAGGCCTGCTGGCAGGTACTTGACTATCAGCAGTGGATAGGCCTGGTCGACGATCTCCAGGTTGGGAAAATCCACCCGCGCCATGGGCCCCAGGCTGACGTTGAAGAACAGGCAGATTGCCGTTGCCACGCTGGCTACCAGCGCCGCCATCTTGAAGTCCCATTCCGAGCGGGCCCCCAGGAAGCGGATGGCTTCATACTGGTTGATCACGGCGTACATGGTCAACACGACGATGAAGCCGAAGACGACGAGCAGGGGCGGCACGCCGGGCGGTGAGTAGCCGCCCACGTGCAGCAACGTGTCCGACAGCCCCGCCTCGACCTCCTCCAGTTGCGTCTCGATGCCCTGCCAGCCACCCATCGACGTGTAGACGACACCCCACAGAACCAGCGACGCCACGATCATCGTCAGGCTCTGCAGCGCGTCGGTGACCACACCGGCCTGCAGGCCGCCGCGCACGATGTAGAGCACCGATGAGGCCGCGATGGCGACGACGATGAGCCAACTGGTGGTGCCCTCGATGCCGGCCACGACATTGAGCACGAGGAACATGGAAAAGAAGATGTTGCCCAGCACGTTCGTGCGGGATTGCACGTTGATCAGAACCGCCAGAACGCGCACGGCCGGGCCGAAGCGCAGCTCGAGCCACTCGGCGTTGGTAAACACGCCGGTGCGGTACATGGGCACGATGACGAAGAAGCTGAGCACCGTCCAGCCCACGGCGATGCCCAGCCACCACTGTGACAGCTGTGACAGGCCCAGGTTGTACGAGCCACCGACGATGCCCACGTAGTCCCCGGAGTCGACTGCCGTGCCGAAGGCGGACAGTCCGATCATCCACCACGGCATGGACTTGGCCGCAAGGTACCAGTCGAAGCTCTCGCCCTTATGGCGATGACAGAACAGGCTGTAGGTGACGACACCGCCGTTGAGGATGACGACGACGGCCCAGTCGAGTAGCGTCATGGGCGCAAGGCTAGAGGCTCCCTCACGGCCGGGCAACCTCCGATTCGGTCTCCTTCAGCAATGCCTCGACCCTCTCTTCCAGCTTGTTCTCCGCCGATTGGTTGATATAGACGGTGGCCAGGGCGCAGCTGTCGCAGACCTCTGCACGTGGCAGTTCGTGCCCCCCGTCCAGGCCGGCGCGGATGTTGTCCATGATGCCGAGGCCTGCCGTGCTGCCGATGCTTTGCGTGCGCCGTACGGCATGGGCCCCACAGCGGTACTGGAGACCGTCCGGCGTCACCGACGCCTGGGTGGGAGCCACGTAACATCGCCTCGACAACGCCGTTCTGCCGTAATGGCCGTCGGCCGCGTGGCGCGCGTAGGTCTGCAGGTCGCTGCCCTGGTCGACCCGTTCAAAAGGATTCCGGAAGGGACCGGAGAGCGGCCCCCGGTCCTCCGCCTCGATGCCGGCTTCGCTCTGGTAGCGGTCCCACTGCCGCCGGACCTCCTCCCACACGACGTCATGGAAGCGCTCGAAGTCGGCCGCCGTGGGGCGCAGGTCCACGTTGGCGTCGCCGCCGACGGGAATCATGTGCGGCAGCAGATCGAGGAACTGCGGGTGGTTCTTCGGTACTCGCTTCTTGCGCTCGCAGAGAAAGCCGAAGAGCTCGCCGACGCGATCGAGGTTGTGTCGGTTCAGCACGCAGTTCATGTGGATGCCCGGGCCGTCGACACCGACCAGATCGCGCGCCAGCTGCAGGTGACCGATGCCCTCGAGGACCCGATCGCGGCGGCCCGCTTCACCCCACAGCTCGTCCTGCACGGCGGCGTCAGGTGTGTCCATGGAGATGTGCAGCTTCGACGTGCCCACCTTGATCAGACGCAGGGCGATCTCGGGAGTGATCAACGACGCGTTCGTGTTGATGTTGACGGCGGCGCCGCGCCTGCTGGCAAACGCCACGATCCCGTCATCGCCCCAGATGGCCTCTTCCAGGGTAAGCACCTCGCCCCCGGTGATGTAGACGTAGGGGCCCTGGCCCTCGTTGTTGCGTGTGGCCTCGTCGACGATCCGCTTCCATCCCGGCAGGTCGACTGCTGGTTCCTGCCAGCTCTGCGTGCAGTAGGCGCAGCGCGGATCAAAGTTGCAGCCGTAGGTGAGAGTGAGCCCCAGGAAGGACAGCAACGGGGTCATGCCGGCCAGATCGTCGGGCCAGCGACTCATTTCGGCGACGAGTCCGTCCCGGTCGCGGCAGCCGGCGGCGATGCGCCGCCGCACGCCCTCCTCGTTGCACGTTGTCAGCTGATCGACCACGGTGGCGACGAAGTCGCGCGTCGATCCTGGCGGCAGACGTTGCTCCCGGACTTCGTCGACGAACCCGTTGGTGATGGCCGCCTGCCAGGCGGGGGTCTGCAACAGGGCTTCCAGACGGGCCCGGTGGGTGGGGTGATAGGCGGACAGATCCGGCATGCTGCCTCCAGGAGCCGCGGGGCTCTATAAGCTTTGACACTGTTGTCAGAGGCCGCTAGTCTGGGGCCGTGGACCTCTACGAGCGTAACATACGCTACTACCCGCTGTACCGACTGCTCTTCGGCCTGATCATCATCGGTCCGGTCCTGACGCCGTATCTGCGCTCCAAGGGTCTGGTCTACACCGAGATCATGCTGCTGCAGTCCATCTCGGCCGTGTCCCTGGTCGTGTTCGAGATGCCCACCGGCATCATCGCCGATCGCGTGTCCCGGCGTCTGTCGCTGTTGTTGTCCTCACTGTGCATCGCCGTCGGTCTCACCGCCTACATCCTGAGCACGAGCTTCCCTGCGATCGCCCTGGCGGAGATGCTCTTCGCCGCGGGGTTGACCTTCAAATCCGGTGCGGATTCTGCCTTTCTCTACGAGAGTCTGGCGCGGCTCGGCCGCGAGGGTGAGTACGCCCGCATCGAGGGCCGCGCCATCTCCTGGATCTTTGTCGGTCAGAGCGTGGGCACCTTCGGCTGCAGCCTCCTCTACGAGATCGACGCCGATCTGCCATTCTGGATCAGTGTCGGCACGGCCCTGTTGTCGGCATCCGTGACGCTGCGCTTTACCGAACCGCATCGGGACAAGGGGGAGAGACGATACGCAACCCATATTCTCCACAGCTTCGGTATCGCTCTGCGCACGCCTGCACTGCGCTGGACGCTGGCCATCGCCGCCGTGATGGGCTTCTCCACACGTGCCGGGTTCTGGCTCTATGAACCCTATTTCGTCCACGTCGAGATTCCAATTCTCTGGTACGGTCCGATCTTCGGCGCTTTCAACATCGTCGCCGCACTGACAGCACGCTACCTTGCTCATCGCTGGCAGGACGCTCGAACCGCCTTGCCGGCCATGGCCCTGCTGCTGGCCTTCACTTTCCTGTTGCCCGCCCTGCTGGTCTCGGCATGGTCCATCATCATCATCTCCCTGCAGCAGATGGTGCGGGCCGCCTACAAACCAACACTGGGTGCCTGGGTCAACGGCCAGGTCGAGGATGACGTGCGCGCCACAGTGCACTCCATCGTCGGCGTCGTGGCGGCACTGAGCTTTGCCCTGCTGTCGCCGCTGGTGGGCATCAGCCTGGATACACGGGGCACCATCCCTACCTACGTCTGGATGGGAATCGGCGTCTCCATCGGCAGCATCGTACTCTTCATCTGGCGCTGGCTGGCGGCGATTTCAGTCTCGCGAGTGTAATCCATTACCGGACGCCCCCCGTTGCCCGTTGTATCGTATGAATCACAGTCCCGAAGCCCTGTCCCGACAGCAGAGAATGCTCTTGGCCCTGCGCGCCGGCACCATCAGCCTGAACCTCGCCCTCTGCGCCACCTGCGCCGCCGATGACCTGCCGACTCCAGCTCCCGGCGAACGGGCCGCCGTCGATTCGACCTTCGACCGTTCGATCACCCGCATCCTGCGCCTGGGCGACATCGGCCGGTACGAAGAGGCCCTCGTCCTGTGCGACAGCCTGCATGAGGCCCTGCCCGACCATCCCGGACCGTACCTGTCCACCGCTGGCGTCTATGTCAACTGGATGCAGAGCCACCGTCTCAGCCAGTTCCAGGAAGAGGTCGACCTCAACGCCCAGCGGGCCATCGACACCGGTACGGAATTGCTGGCATCGAGCGACGATCCCTGGCTCAGCTTCTACGTCGGCTCCGCCTACGGCTATCGGGCTCTGGCGCGCTTGCGGCGTCACAACTGGATCGGCGCCTTCCTCGACGGTCGGCGCAGCAACGAACATCTCAATACCGCCCTGAAACGCGACCCCCGACTCTACGATGCCTACTTCGCTCTTGGCGGATATCACTACTGGCGGACAGCGCGCTCAGACTTCCTTCGTACGGTAGCTTTCTGGATGCGCGACCGGCGGGACCTCGGCCTCCGGCAGATGCAGCTGGCCGTCGACCACGGGCGCTACATTCGCAACGGCGCCCTGCACGGACTGGCGCTGGCTCGCTACGACGCCGGTGACTGGGAGGGTGCACTGGCTGCCAACCAGCTGCTGATGGACACCATCGAGCCGCCCACGAACGGCTCTCTGTACCTGCGCGGTCGACTGTTCGCCCAGCGACAGGACTGGCCCGCCGTGGAGCGCACCTTCAAGCAGCTGCTGACCAAGCTGACGGTTCGCCCAAGGGGCTACCAGTCAGTAGGCTACCAGGTGGAATGTATGTATTGGATCGCCGCTGCCCTGAAGAACCAGGGCCGGATCGATGCATCTCGACAGCTCGCCGCATAGGCCCTGGAGCAGGGCCGGGAGCGTCGTCCCGAGCTCGAGGTGGAAAGCGCTCTCGAGGACTACGACACCGTCCATGGATGGCTGCTCCAGCTGGTCGAGTCATTGACAGAGGAAACACCATGAAGGAGCACTTCAAGCGTGCGTTCACGGCTCTGGCGCAAGCCTACTGGACCGAGGAGCGAACCCACAAACTGAATGGCGACAAGAGCCTCGTGGTGCTGCCCGGCACGGCTCCCATCCTGCTGCGGGCCATGGGTCTGCTGAACAAGGATGCCTCCCTGCCGCCGACGAAGGTGCGCAAGTACCGGCAGATCAACCACATGGTCCGGGTGCTGCAGCCGGCACTCACCGAGATCTGCTCACGCTTTGACACCGTACGCATACTCGACGCCGGCTGTGGCAGATCGTACCTGACCATGTTGCTGGCCTGGTGGTTTGCCGAGCATCAGCGACATCCCGTCAGCATTCTGGGCGTCGACCGCAGCCAGGCCCTGGTCGAGGAGTGCCGGCGACGAGCGGACCGGGCCGATCTGGAGGGGTTGCGTTTCGAGGCCAGCCAGCTTGCGGATCTGCGGCTGGAAGAACCGCCTCATGTAGTGATCTCCCTGCACGCCTGCGACACCGCCACCGATGATGCCATCACCCTGGGAGTGCAGACGAAGGCCGACTTCATCGCCGTGGCGCCCTGTTGCCAGGCCGAGCTGTCAAAGAAGTGGGAGTCGGTTGCGGGAGGAGCCTTCGCTCCAATGCGGAGTGTGCCCCACTTCCGGCGGACGGCAGCGTCGACGACAACAGACATATTCCGCGTTGTTCTGCTGCGCGCCGCCGGTTACGACACGGACGCTGTGGAGTTCGTCGACGGCAACCACACGGCAAAGAACACGCTGATTCGTGCTCTCCGCGTTGGGGATGAGAATCCAGCCGCCAGGGCCGAGTACCGATCGCTCGTCGAAGCCACCGGTGGCGAAGGTATCGCCCTCGCCGACCGCATCCTGAAGAGCTGAGGGCCAGCCTGGCTGGACACTATTTCTTGAGGAGATCTACCACGGACTGATGCCCTTCGGCCTTGGCCAGGTCCAAAGCGATCTTGCCGTCCTCGTTCTTCTTGCTCGCTTCTACCCCCGCCTGCAGCAACGCCTGCGCCACCGCTTCCTCACCATCTTCGGCTACCCGGTGCAGGGCGGTATTGCCATTCTGGTCCGTGATATCGACATCGACACCGGCCGTCACCAGCGACTGCACGATGTCGACCGTGGCGGCAAACATCAGTGCGGTTCGGCCTTCCACCGTGGCGGCCTGTATATCGGCATCGGCCTGGAGCAGAACGGTGACGATATCCAGATCCCCATCGTTGGCCGCCACCATCAGGGGAGTGTTGCCATCTTCGTCGGCGCCACTGGGGTCAGCGCCTGCATCGATCAGGACGGCGGACACCTCTGCCGTGGCGGCGAAGAGCAGAGCACTGCGTCCCATCTGGTCCCGGGTGTCAACCTCGACGCCTTCGGCCAGCAGGAACTCGGCGATGTCCCCCGTCGCGGCGTACATCAGCGCCGTCCGTCCCGTGTTCGTCGCCGCATCCACCCTGGCATCCGACTCGATCAGCGTGCGCACCGTGTCCACGTGTCCGGATTCGGCGGCATACATCAGCGCCGTCTTGTCGTGTCGATCTGACACTTCCACTGTGGCGCCACATTCCAGCAACGCCACCACAACCTCCTGGTTGCCCTTGCGGGAGGCGTGCATCAGCGCCGTCCTGGCGGCGTGCATCAGCGCTGTGCGTCCAGTTTCGTCGCCGGCGTTCATGTTGGCTCCGGATCTCGCCAGCAGGTGAACAACCTCCTTGGAGGCGGCGTACATCAGCGGCGTACGACCACTGGTATCGGCGGAGTTGATATCGGCGCCGGCATTGATCAGCCCCTGGAGCTGGATAACACTCCCGGACTTGGCAGCTTCGGCGATCACCGACTTGTCATCGGCCTTCTCGGAGACAGCCTTGCCCGTCGCCTCCAGCAGACTGCGGACCCGCTCGTCCGTGGTCTGCATCACCGCCGTGCGACCTTGTCGGTCTCGCGCCGTGACGTCGGCGCCGGCCCGCAACAGAGCGCGTACCGACGCCATTTCGTTCTGACGGGCGGCGAACATCAGGGCAGAAGTGCCTGTGGAGTCCACTGCCGTTGCGTCGGTTCCTGCCCGCAGCAGCTGCCACACGAGATCGACGGGTCCCTTCAGGGCAGCGTACATCAGAGCCGTGTGATTCGAACCGTTGCGTACATCGACTTCAGCGCCGGCCTTCAACAGGATGTCGACGACCTCGACCTGCCCCCAGCCAGATGCCAGCATCAGCGCCGTGTTGCGTTCGGAGTTCTCAGCGTTGATGTCGATGCCGGTTTCGAGGAGGAACTGCACAGTCTGGGTGTGGCCATTGCGCGCCGCCCGCAGCAAGGAGGTCCAGCCGAGACGATCCGTGGCGTTGATGTCGGCGCCGGCCTCGAGCAAGGCGGCCAGCACGTCGACGTGTCCCCTCCGCGCCGCCCGCAGGACAGGCGTCCAGCCGGACGAGTCGGCGGCGTTGACGTCGGCGCCCACCTTGATCAGCAGTTGCACCACCTGCAGGTGTCCGAGTCCGGCGGCCAGCATTAGCGGCGTGCTGCCCGCCTCGTCTGTCACGTCGGGTCTGGCGCCGCGCGACAGCGCCGAATTCACATTCTTGGCGTTGCCGTTCTTGGAGGCCCGCAGCAGGCCGACGTTGATCCACTCTTCAGGCATGGCTCTGGGGGGTGAGAGGGGAAATTTCAGACGGAATACATATGGTGAGAGCGCCGGACTCCAAGTCGGCAGCCGTGGACCCGTCTACCGTCGCACTGCGTCACTCGAGAAGCGGGCGGCTCTGGGGTCCAGCTCCCTGCCGCTGGTCTGTGCCAGAGGGCCGTAGAGATCCGGTCGCCGGCCACGCATCCAGCGCCGCCCCGTGCTGCGCTCCAGCAGGTCCGGGTCCAGATCGGCCACCACCATCACATCTTCCGGCTCACAGGTCTCGACCAGAGTACGACCGTAACAGTCCAGGATCATGGCGTTGCCGGTGCGCACCTCGTCGTCGTCGACGCCGACACCGTTGGCGAACACAAGGAACATGCCGTTGTCGTGGGCCCTGGCCGGCAACCAGCGCTGCAGCCATTGCCGCCCCTTGGGCCCGGCGAACTCAGCCCTGATCGCCTCGGGGTCCTCAGCGCGACCATGCCAGAGGGCAGGGTCGATGCGGCCCATGGCGTGTGGGCTCCGTGAAGCGCACCCGCCTGTCTGATGCGGCGCCAGCAGCACATCGGCCCCCTGCAGGGCGGTAAGACGCACGTTCTCCACCAGGTTGTTGTCCCAACAGATCAGTACGCCGAGGCGGCACCCCAGCTGTGTATCAAAGACGGTGTAGCGGTCACCGGATGCCATGTGCTCGCTGATGAAACAGTGCAGCTTGCGATGGGCATCGACCCGACCGTCGGGCTGGGCCACGACGTAGGTGTTGTAGAGCCTTCCGTCCGGGGCCACTTCGATCAGACCGACACCGACGATGATACCGGCTCGAGCGGCCATGTCGGCAAGACGTCTGGTGGCAGGCCCTTCCGGCACCGGCTCTGCCAAAGCTTCGATCTGAGCCCGGTCGAGGTGCCGGACGTGCCAGTAGCCGGTGAGGCACATCTCCGGAAAGGCCAGGATCTGCACGCCGGCTGCGGCTGCCTGCTGGCAGAAGTGCTCGACCCGACCCCAGTTGTACGGCTGGTCTCCCGGTCTGTGGTTGAACTGCACGGCAGCGGCGCGGATCACGAAGACCTGACCCACTTGCGCAGCCATCCGGTGATGCGTTCCAGGCAGTCCTTCCGATGCCAGTACTCCCCGATCCCGTGCCCCTCGCGGGGATAGCGGACGAACTCCGTTGGCACGCCACGCTCGCGCAATGACACGTAGAGCTGCTGGCTCTGCTCCAGCGGCACACGGCGGTCCTCGTCACCGTGGTAGAGCAGCGTTGGCGTCTTCACCTTGTCCACGTGGGTGATCGGTGACTGCTGACGATAGCTGTCCGGGTTCTGCCAGGGGGCGCCCTTCTGGTAGCCGGTGGTGAACCACTGGATGTCGGTGGTGCCGTAGAAGCTGGTCAGGTTGATGACCCCGGCGCCGGCGATGGCAGCCTGGAACCGATCGGTCTGGCCGATAGCCCAGGCGGTCATGTAGCCACCGTAGCTGAAACCCATGATGGCCAGTCGTTTCGGGTGGGCGATGCCGCGGTCGATCATGGCGTCGACGCCGGCCATGACGTCGGCGAAGTCACCGCCACCGAAGTCGTCTTCGTTGGCGCCGAGAAAAGCCTCGCCGTAGCCGGCGCTGCCGCGGAAATTGGGCGAAAGAACGGCGTATCCCTTTCCCGCCAGCAGCTGCCAGTTGGGATAGAAGTTGAACCCCCTGGCGCCAGCCGGGCCACCATGGGGTTCCACCACCAGGGGTACCCGTTTGCCTTTCCTGTAGTTGGTCGGCAGCACGAGCATGCCTTCGATCTGCAGGCCATCCGCCGATTGCCAGCGCACGGCCCGCGTACGCCCGAGAGCCACACGGGCGGTCGCCGGATTCGTCGAGGTCAGCTGCCGTTCGGTCCCACCGTCGGTGGCGGCGACGCACACTTCGGCCAGTGCCTTCGGCGTCTCGGACAGGAAGACCAGCCCGCCCCCGCACGACACCCGCAGACCGGAGATCTGCCGGTCGCCGCTGGTCAGCTGCCGGCGGCGGCCACCCTTGGCGGTCACCGAGTGTACGTGCTGTCGCGTACCGTCGTGTACCAGCGCATAGAGCCGCCGTCCGTCCGGCGCCCAGCGAATATCGGTCACACTCCGATCGAGCGTCTCCGTCAGCACTCGCTCCCTGCTGCCCTTCGCCAGGCCGACCACGGCCAGACGGGTCAGACGGGCATAGACGGAGGTCCCCCGGCGAAGGAAGGCGATCTGCCGTCCGTCCGACGACCAGCGTGGCGCCGTATCACACGCTTTGACGGAGGCCAGGCGACGCTTGTTCCGGCCATCGCCGTCCATCACCCACAGGCTGGAACGGTAGCTGTGGTTGCTGGTGGGCTCCCGGCGCTTCTCAAAGGCGATGCGTGGCGCTCCCGAAACCGGTGACCAGCACGCCGAAGCCTTCGTCGAGCGGTCCTTCGTCAGTTGCCGGCAGCGACCCGTGGCCACGTCCACGGTCCAGATCTGTGTCATGCGCACGAAACGATCGACGACCCGAATGCCACCCCGCTTCTTCAGCCGTTTCTCCTCGGCCCCCATGGGCTCGCGCGACAGAAACAGCAGCGACCCGCCATCGGGGGCCCAGTCGATACTGTGGACCCCCGTCTCGATATCGGTCAACCGGCGCGCCTCTCCCCCGTCGACGGGCAACAGCCAGACCTGCCGCACCTTGTCGTTGTCCCGTCTGGACACGAAGGCGATGAGCCTGCCATCCGGCGACCAGCGCGGTTCCCGTTCGCTGCCGAGCCAGGTCAGCTGTCGGGCCTTGCCACCTGCCACAGGAACCGACCAGAGATGGGCCCGGTACTCCCTGGTCTTCTCGTCCAGTTCGGCCACGGCGTAGGCCACGGTCGTCCCGTCCGGGCTGGTCTGCGGATCGAAGGCGGTCCGCAGGCGTACGGCCTGGTCGATGGTCATCGGTTTCTTCGCGGGCTTGCTCGCCATACTGACCTCCTGGTGGCGTTCATGATCATCATAGCCAATTCGATACCCGCCCGCAGGCTCATCCTCTATCTTCTGAGCCATGGCCATGACACCCATGCTGTCTGTCGAACCCTTTCTCGACTCGACCGCCCTGCTCGCCGATCCGGCCGCTCTGCGCCGGCGGGGCGACGAGCTCGGCTACCTGTTCTTCCCCGGACTGCTCGACACCGGCCCCGTCCTCAGCCTGCGCCAACGGGTTCTCGAGATCTGCCGTGACCACCGTTGGATCGCTCCCGGCTCCGACCCCGCCACTGGCATCGCCCGCACCGACGATCTGATCATCGAATCCACCGGCGACCCGCGGTGGCAGGCGTTCTATGACGAGGCTCAGAAGCTCAGACAGTTCCATGCCCTCGCCCTCGATCCGGCGATTCTCTCCACCCTCGAGGTCCTCTTCGACGAGCCGGTTCTGGCCCATCCGCGCAATATCCTGCGCGTCATCTTTCCGCGCTCGGCGACACACTCGACGCCACCACATCAGGATCACTTCTACATCGGCGGCAGTGCCGACACATGGACGTGCTGGTTTCCCCTGGGCGACTGCCCCGTGGAACTGGGCAGTCTGGCGGTGGTGCCCGGCTCGCATCATACCGGATTTCTCGATGTACACGAGGCCCAGGGGGCTGGCGGCCGGGCTGTCGAGGTCGACGAAGACAGCGTCTGGGCGGGTGGTGACCTCGCCTGTGGTGATGTCCTCTTCCTGCACAGTCCGGTCATCCACCAGGGACGGGACAATCAGACCGACCGCCTGCGCCTGTCCTGCGACTTTCGCTACCAGCCACGCAGCCATCCCGTGCGGGAGGATTCCCTCGCGCCTCACATGAACTGGCTCACCTGGGACGAGATCTACGCCGGCTGGGCTGCCGATGATCCGCTGCGCGCCTACTGGCAGGATTGGGACCTCGATATCACCCGGCGGCCACAATGACGCGCGAGCCGGGAAAGATCCTCGTCACCGGTAGTACCGGGAGTGTCGGTACCGCCGCCTGTGCCGACCTGATCGCTGCCGGGCACGAGGTCGTCGGCATCGACGTGCGCCAACCGGATGGTGACGTCAGCTACGATTTCCGCGACTGCGACCTGACGCAGGAGGGTTCCCTCACGTCGCATCTGGAGGGGATCGATGCCGTGCTGCACCTGGCGGCCGTCCCCAATCCTCGCCCGGCAACTCCCCCTGCCATCTTCGACCTGAACTGCGCCGGTACCTTCCGCCTGTTCCAGGCCTGCGCCGACACCGGAATCCGCCACGTCGTCGTCGCCAGTTCCATCAACGCCATCGGCTACCTCTTCGGCACGGTACCCTTCGAGATCGACTACCTGCCCGTCGACGAGGATCACCCGAAGACGACGAGCGACGCCTATTCCTTCAGCAAGCAGGTCACCGAAGACATCGGTGCTTACTTCGCCCGCCGCGAAGGGATCCACAACATCTGCCTGAGGTTTGGCGCCGGACTGGCCTCGCCAGCGGATCTGCGCCGCCGCCATGGTGACGAGTCCGGTGATGCCCGCACCCTCGTCGAACATCTCGGCGCGCAGGACACTGACGAAAGCCGCGCCGAGATCGCCCGGATGCAGACCATGTACGACGAGGCCCGTCGGGGGCGTATGTTCGAAGCGGGTGGCGCCAGCAATCAGCAGCCCCCCGCGGAGCGGCGCTTGATGATGCAGCGCCACAACTACTTCAGTTTCGTCGAACTGGGGGAAGCTTGTCGCGCCATGCGGCTGGCACTGACCACCCCCGTCGAAGGCAGTCACACCCTGTTCATCGTCGATCGGCGCAACATTCTCGGACTGCCCGCACGCCTCATCGCCGACCTAGTCTATCCCGACGTACCACAGCGCGGTGATCTGGTCGACGACCAGTCCCTCGTCGACTGGCGGTGCGCCTGGGATCTGCTCGGCTTCGAGAGTGAGACCCCTGCGTCCAGCGTGCTGGATTCCTGATTGCCGGACCGCCCTGCTGACAGCTTCGTCGGTCGGATCTCCACCGATCTCAGCATCACCCGGCAACAGGTTGCCGCCACCGTTGCCCTGCTCGATGAAGGGGGCACGATCCCCTTCATCGCCCGCTACCGCAAGGAACAGACAGGCAGCCTCGATGAGGTTGCCGTCACCGCCATTCGCGACCGACTGGCCCAGCTGACAGAACTGGAGAAGCGTCGTGACACGATCCTGAAGTCTCTCGATGACCAGGGCGTGCTGACCGATGAGCTGCGCGCCCGGGTCCAGTCGGCGGGCACCATCCAGGCGCTGGAGGATGTGTATCTGCCCTTCCGCCCGAAGCGGCGCACGCGCGCCACCATGGCCCGCGAGAAGGGTCTGGAGCTGCTCGCCCGACAGCTCTTCGCCCAGCGAAACGACTGCGATCCGGAGACGGTGGCCCTCTCCTTCGTCCGCCCCGACAAGGAAGTCGCCACCGTCGACGACGCTCTCGCCGGTGCCCGTGACATCATCGCTGAATGGGTCAGCGAGGACGTCCGTGCCCGCACCGAGCTGCGTCGGCTCTACGCACGCAAAGGTATCTTCCGCTCCGCCCTTGTTCGAGGTCTCGATGCCGAGGCCAGGCAGGCGCAGAAGTACCGCGACTACTTCGAGTGGGAGGAGCCTGTCACCCGGGCGCCCTCCCACCGCATCCTGGCCATGCGTCGTGGAGAGAATGAGAAGATCCTCAGCCTGCGCATCCTCGGCCCCGAAGGCGAGTGCCTGGCGGTGTTGGAACGCCGCTTCCTCAAGTCCGAGAACGCCGCCGCCGCCCAGGTCCGGCTGGCTGTGGCCGACAGCTTCAAGCGCCTGCTGTCGCTGGCCATGGAGACGGAGATGCGCGTCGAGACGCGCCAGCGCGCCGATGCCGAGGCCATTCGTGTGTTTGCCGAAAACCTGCGCCAGCTGCTGCTGGCATCCCCGTTGGGCGAAAAGCCGGTTCTGGCTCTGGATCCTGGGCTGCGCACGGGGTGCAAGCTTGTCTGCCTTGACGCTCAGGGGGGCCTGCTGCACGACGATGTCATCTTCCCCGACCGCAAGGCCCCGGCCGCTGCGGAAGCCCTGCGCACGCTCTGCCAGCGATATCACATCGAGGCCATCGCCATTGGCAACGGCACCGGCGGCCGCGAGACGGAGCGCTTCGTCCGTAGCCTCGACCTCGACGACGTCCAGGTCGTCATGGTCAACGAGGCCGGGGCCTCGGTCTACTCGGCGTCGCCGGTGGCACGGGACGAGTTCCCCGACCACGACCTGACCGTGCGGGGTTCGGTGTCCATCGGCCGCCGTCTGATGGACCCCCTTGCCGAGCTGGTGAAGATCGATCCCAGGTCCATCGGTGTCGGCCAGTACCAGCACGATGTCGATCAGACGGCGCTGCAGGACAGCCTCGACGACGTCGTCGCCAGCTGCGTCAACAGCGTCGGTGTCGAGTTGAATTCGTCCAGTGCGCGACTGCTGTCCCACGTGTCCGGACTGTCAGGCCAGCTGGCCGAGAATATCGTCGCGCACCGCCGTGAACACGGCGCCTTCCGCACCCGCCGACAGTTGCTCGACGTCCCGCGTCTGGGTCCCAGAGCCTTCGAACAGGCCGCCGGCTTTCTGCGCATCCGTGGCGCCGAACACCCCCTCGATGCCAGTGCCGTCCACCCCGAGCGCTACACCCTTGTGAACCGTATGGCAAAGGATGTGGGCTGCACCGTGCAGGAGTTGATCGAGCGCGCCGAGCTGCGCCAGCGCCTCGACCTGGATCGTTACGTCGATGGCACCATCGGTCTGCCCACCCTGCAGGATATCGTCGGCGAGCTGGCCCGCCCCGGGCGCGATCCGCGGGAACAGTTCGAGGCCTTCGAGTTCATGGAGGGTGTGGAGAGGATGGAAGATCTGCAGCCAGGTATGCGGCTGCCCGGCATCGTCACCAACATCACCGCCTTCGGCGCCTTCGTCGACGTCGGCGTGCACCAGGATGGGCTGCTGCACATCAGCCAGCTCGCCGATCGCTATGTGAAGGACCCCAACGAGATCGTCAAGGTGGCGCAGCAGGTGCAGGTGAGAGTGCTGTCGGTGGACCTGGCCCGGAAGCGGATCGCCCTGTCCTTGCGCAAAGATAGCGGCGCTGAAGCTTGATGTGACGATTCAGGCATGGGGCGGCGCATCTGCGAGGATCCGGCGCACCGAGAGATGCAGAGACCCGACTTCCGTGACCTCCGCCAGCAGCGTGGCACCGGCAGCGACATAGATCCCGGCCAGCTCTCCGTACGACACGCCGAGCCCCAGTGACGCCAGCAGCACGACGACACGTGCCACCGCAGCGGTCCGGATGCCGCCGGTCTCTCCCAGCGACACGAGAGTGCCGTAATAGAGGCTGCGCCAGCCCTGTAAAAAGGGGACGATCGCCAGGATCGCGTAGCCGTGCCTGGCGTACTCCTTCACCTGGCCGTCCAGACCTATCAGATCGCCGAACAGGGTCTCTCCCACCGCCGGCACCAGGCCGACTGCCATCACCACCGTCGTACCCAACCCCAGGCTCGTGACGAACCGTCGGACAGCAAGGTAGGACGCCTGTCCCTTCACTCGCGCGATGACGACCTGCTGCGTGTTCCACAGATTCGTTCGCAGCAGCCAGACGATGGAGACGCATACGGCGTAGGCCGCCAGAGACTCCGTCACTCCAGGTGAGTGCGCCATCGCCCCCTGAACCACAGGCTCTACGCCTGCCGCCAGGACCATCGACAGGGCCAGCGGATGATAGAGCGACAGGATGTGATTCATGGACCGCTTCTGCGGATCGAAGCTGTCGTCGCGCCGTGGAATGCGCGGCGGGTCTCCCCGGAACATGGGCCGTGTCGGCAACCAGACGATGACGATGTAGACCAGATTTCCGACAAGCAGGGCCAGCGCCGCGGCGACGGCGCCGGGAAGCTGGAGCCAGAGCACGGCCGCAAAGACGACGCCGCTGCAGGCCACCAGGTAACCGAAGGCGCCCACACCGATGGGATTGGCATTGGCGAAGTGGACGAGGATCGCCTGATAGTACCCCCGACCGATCAGCAACAGGGGGGACGTGGCCAGCAGCAGCATGGCCGGCGGGCCAAGACTCGAGATCTCCCATGGAATGCCGAGCACACGATCCGTCACCGCGATGTAGACGGATGGAACCGACAGCACCAGCAGCACGACAGTGGCACCGCCGCCGATGCACCACACCAGACGTGCCAGACGGCTGATCATGTCGCGGTCCACACACAGTGCCGTGATGATCTGGCGCAGACCGAACAGCGGCGATATGAGGGGCATCGTCACACTGAGAGCCACCGAATACGCCGCCAGGGCCAATTCCGGACTGTCGGTGCGCGCCAGGGCGGCATTGATCACCGGCCGCGCCACGGGAAAGAAGGCGCCGCTGAAGGCCAGGGGAATGAAGAGGGTGTAGAGCTGCCGCAGTGTCAGGCCGCGGTCGGCATCGGGGGCAGGCATGGAGCGTGAACCTGCACGTCGGGCGGGGTGGCCGCCAGCACGCCAGTTGCACGGGATGTGCGACTGTACGCTTGTTATCCTCTGACCCGCAATCAACCTACGCTGGAGAATGCCTCGTGCAGCACATCAAGACGAACTTCACCGACATCATCGCCCTGCACTTGAACAACGGCGATGACATTCTCGAATCGCTGCAGCAGTTCGTCACCGAGCAGAACATCGGCAACGCCGTGTTTCTCAGCGCTTTCGGCTCGGTCACCCACTACCACTTCCACGTCGTCGCCAGCGCTGACCTGCCTCCTGCCGAGGAGTATCCCAAGGGAGAAAAGGCTCTCGATGTCGTCGCCATCACGGGTGGAGTACTGTCGGGGCGTGTCCACGCCCACATCACCTTCACCGATGACAAGATCGCCTTCGGCGGCCACCTCGAACCCGAGTGCAAGGTGCTGACCTTCGTCAACATCTACATCGGTGTGCTTGCAGCCAACGACGACATGTCGAAGTGGGATACTTTCTAGGACCACCGGGCTGTTGCGATGGGTGAACCGAGCCGGATCAGCGTTTCGATTCTGCCGGCGGTTCGTTCGAGCAGATCGTCGTCGGGTCTCCAGGCGCCTGGCTCGCCGAAGAGGGCCACCGTGGAACCGCCAAACTCGAAGTACCCCTTCTCTTCGCCGCAGGCGGGCGCTCTGTCCCGTTGTTGCACGATTCGGCCCACCATCATGGCGCCCACCTCGACGTAGGCCAGGCGTCCGAACCGCCGGCTCTGCTGAATTGTCACCTGGCGCTCGTTGCGTGCCAGGATGTCAGGCCGGTGGCGCAGACCCAGCAGGTTTACCGAGTCCAGTCGTCCCGGTACGCCGTAGTGATCGACGAGTTCGCCCTCATCGACAAAGTGGAAGCGGTGATAGTCCTGGGGTCGCAGGCGGATCAGCAGCAGGGGGCCGCCGGCGAAAAGGGCAGCATGATCGGTACTGCCCATGAGGGCCGCCGGCGTCAGAAACTCGCCCTTCACCGGGAAGGTCTCGGTGCCGAGGACCTCGTCCCATCCGAGGCAGGCACCCTCCGCCCACGCCGGCAGCTGTCCGGGACCGGCGCAGAAGCTGCGGGCGCCGCCACGGAAACGGCGGATGAAGAAGTCGTTGAAGCTGTGGTAGGCTTCGACCTCGTAGTCGTCCATCGGTACACCGTAGGTGCGTATAAAGGGCGCGATACGCCCGTGGGAGCCGCGCCGATGGCTCAGCGCCGTGCCCAGACTTGAAAACCACCGACGGCTGCAGAGCAGATCCGCCACCCGTCTTCCGGCGGTTGTGCCGTAGAGCCAGTGCAGGAACCACACGTACGGAATCTTCTCCGGTACCAGACATTCCCGCTCGCGATCCCAGCACTGCACGGCATCGGCCGACACTGACGACGTCACTCCCCGAGCACCTCATCGAAGTTCTTCCGCGCCTCTGCGAGCACGCCGGTCAGGGCAAAGTCCCCGGCGCCGATCAGCATCTGCGCTCCCATCTGGCGGTACCGCTGCCATTGCTCGGGGCCACCGCCGGCGATGCCCCAGGCCTTGTTGTGGCGCTTTGCCGCCTCCGCCACTCTGGCTATGGCCTCCTCGAGGCTGGCGCCACCCTCCTGCAATCCGAGACGCAGGCCGAGATCGGCGGGGCCGATGAACAGCCCGTCGACTCCCTCCACGGCAGCGATTCCCTCGGCCTCGTCGAGGGCCCGGGGCGTCTCGATCTGGCAGAAGACGAAGGTCTCGCGGTTGGCGTCGTCGGTGAGGCCCTCTGCTGCAAGCATGAAATCCGAGTCGAGGCCGGCGCCATCGAGGCCACGATTGCCGATGGGGGGAAACTTGACGGCCCTGGCGATACGTCGAGCCTCCTCGGCGTCGGCCACCAGGGGCATCAACAGTCCGGCAGCGCCGTCTTCGAAGTAACGATAGAGCAGGGTGCGCTCCGTCGTCGGCGCCCGCACCATGGCGTCGATGTCGTGCTGGTGACACATGGCCAGCAGGCTCTGCACCTCGCGTGGATCCATGGCCCGATGCTCGAGATCGAGCCAGATGGCGTCGAAGGCGCAGTGGGCGGCGTGGCGCACGTAGAAAGGCAGGTAGTGACCCAGCGCGGCGACGCGGACACATTGACCGTCACGGATCTTTCTCAGGACCTTGCTCGGTCTCAACCTCTGGCTCGTTTCACTTGAGGGTGGCGGGTTCGTAGAAAATAGAGGAGCTTCCGGCGAATGGAGGCAAATTGATGACTGACATACCTATAGCCGACACATTCCAGTTCGACGCCCAGGGATTCATCGTACTACGAGGCGTTTTCGATGCCGACCGCTGCGAGCGCTATTGCGCCGAACTGGACCGGCTCTTCGACCAGACGTACGACGATGACTGGCTGCAGTCCGGAGACGTTCGCGGACAGACGACGATACAGCTGACGGAGGGCCAGCGACGCCTCAACGGCCTGCCCCTGTGGACGGATGTCTTCGACGAGGTCATCAGCTGTGGCCCCGTCGTCGACCGCCTGCGGTCCTGGATGAAACATCCACAACTGGTCAACACGTGGGCCATCGACAAAACTCTCGGCACGCCCTGGGGTGGCTGGCACCGGGGCCTGAATCCCGATGACTACAGCGTCCGCCAGGGCACAGTGCGTACGCGCATGCTCAACTGCGTCTACCTGCTCACCGACAACGGGCCCGAGGATGGCTGTCTGGTCCTCGTCCCCGGTGCCCACAAGTCCGAGATCGATCTACCCATGGCCGACTATCGCGGCCGGGAACTGCCGGGAACAGTGCGTGTCACCGGCCAGGCGGGCGACGTGGTGATGTTTTCCGAGACCCTGCTGCACACCGGCATGCCGAAGACCACCGAAAGCCATCGCACGAATCTCTACTTCAACTACATCGATGCCACCTACAACCCCGCCATGCGCGAGTCCCTTGCCGGCAACCCGGGTAACGTCAACCACTATGTGTTCCCGCCACAGGTGCGCTCCCGTTTCGACGACACCCAGCGTCAGTTGACGGAGTGGATGGAGTGGCAGCGCACGTCGCCGGCGTCGCCACAGGAGTGAATCAAGGTTTATAGGGAGCTCCAGTGCGTCGCAGTTGTTTGGTGATAGCCAGCTGCACCGTGCAGTAGCTGCCGATGTATTCGGTGGCAAACCCGGGCCGCGCATCGGCGATGGTGCCGACGATCATGTTGGCGTATTCGAAGCTCGTCCCGTAGCGGTCGATGAGAAGCGCCACCATTTCCGTCCACGCCTTCTTCAGCGCGTCACCCCAGGTCTCACCGATGCCACTGGTGAGCCACTCTTCACGACTCTCCACGTATCCGGTGGTCTCGACGACGGGACTGCTGTTGGGGAACCCGGGCGAACGATCCACCTTCAGGGTCACCGCCGCATCGATCTCAACCCCGGCGGCGGTCAGTTCGCCGTCACCCATGCGGGCATGCGTGTCCCCCAGGGACAGATAACCTCCCGGCCGTTGTGCCCGGATGTGGACGGTGCTGCCCGGTTGGATCGAGTTGAAGTCCATGTTGCCCCCGTGGTCGATCGGATGGGGGGCCACCGATTCCAACTGGATGACGCCGACCATGGGGCGGACCGGAACGACGAAATCCGGGGGAAAGTGCACGAGACCATCACGCACCGGGGCGACGCAGCGGTAGTACCCCCAATGGGGACCGGCGTTGCGATAGAAGCCGTAGGGACCGATTTCCATGTCGAGAATCTCGATGGAGACCCAGTCGTCAGGCTCGATGCCTTCGATGACGAAGGGGCCCCCGCGACGGGAGTACCGAGGCGTATTCGCCGCCACGATCATACCCGCTCGTGTTTCGCCGGCGGCCTCGTAGTCGTGGTCAGCGCCCCCCACGGTTTCGATGGTGACCGTTTCACCCAGCTGCAGCGTACCCCGGACCTCATCGCGGGCCGGATCCTCGGGACCTGTGTAACACGGCGTTCGGTTGAATCGGCGCATGGCGATGCCTCCCGGTGGCGTCAGTAGCGGAACAGGTTGAGATTGAGTCCGAAGACGAGACGGAACACGGTCTCGCGATTCAGCTCCGTCCAGCGGGCCTCAATGTAGCTCTGCACCCGGTCCCGACCCAGCGGCAGACGCAGGCCGAGAACCTGGTTTACCGCCCGTTCTCGCTGCGGCCGGCCGTCCTCCACCCAGGCGAACCCGAGGCCGCCGTAGAAGCCGCCTCTGGGGCCCGGCGACACCAGCAGATCCACGTTGGCCTGCCAGTCCGTGCCTTTGCCGTCGTCGTAGATGTCGCCGCTGGGAACCAGAAGAAAACGACTCCGGCGCCACAGCGGAATCCGCAGCTGGACACCGGCGCTGAAGGTGTCACCATCGTAGTCGTACCCCGCCCGCGGACCCAGGGCCACGGGCACTGCCCTGCCGCGACGTCCCGTGTCGTAGTCATCGTAGGGCCACTCCGCGTGGCTGATCCCGGTGGTTGCGGCCAGAATCAGCAGCAACAGAAGGAGGTGGGCACTGCCGCTTCGTATGTGCATCTTTCGCCAGACATGCCTTCGTGAAACCTGATGACTGCACCGCTGAAACCCGCCACCGAGCGCTTCTGGCGCCAGTACCTCGACACTGCGCCTGACGCCGACACAGCACAACGCTGGTTCTATCAGGCCTTCCGCCTCGGTGTTACCGCCGACGACGCGGATGATGGTGCCCTGCTCGTCGGCCGCGGCATCAAGACGGCCGCCAGCTCCCTGCTCTGGAGGTACGAGGCACGGCATCAACCCCTGCCTCAGGTGCGCTCCCTGAGCATTCTCGAGAACGGCCGCGACGAACCGGTCTGCGTGGTTCGCACAACCGAGCTGGTGACCCGCCCGTTCCGCGAGATCGACCTGCGCTTCGCCTACGACAACGGCGAGTGGGACCGGTCACTCAAGACATGGCGTCGCCAGTACTGGCGGATCTTCGCTGCCCAGTGCGAGGAACTGGGCCGCGAGCCCGATCATTCCATGCCCGTTGTGTGCCAGCGTTTCCGAGTCCTTTTTTCCGGGTAGCGTCAGGCGCCCGTTGCGATTCGCCTGGCCAGCTACGCCGCTGCCGGGTTGTACTCCCGTCGGCGCAGGAAACGCTCGCCGATATCGTAGTCGGGCTGATCCGACAGGAAACGCCATTGCTGAACGCGGCGCATCAATTCGTACCGATGCTCGTTGCCTTCCCAGCCGTGGTTGTGTGACAGAATCTTGCCGATACCGGGATTGTCCAGGTCGGAGGTATCGAACAGCCGAACTTGGGGCCGTGTGGGATTCAGCCGCAGCTTGTACATGTAGCGATCCTGGTCGGTGTGATTGCTGCGCGACCCGTGCCAGACCCGCGTGTTCCATACATACACGGTGCCGGCCTTGCAGTTTGCCCAGACCTTGCCGCGCATGTGCTGGTACATCTTGATCTCCCCCGTCCGCACGTTGCGGAACTGCGTGCCCGGAATCAGGTAGGTCCCGCCCATCTCATCCGGCGTATCTACCGGAAACAGCGACAGCTGGATGTCGAAGTAGTTCTCGCGGTAGTCGAGGACCGAATCCTGATGCATGTCCGGTCCCCGCATGACGCCGGCCTTCACCAGATGCGCGGCATGGTGATCGTAGAGCGGGTCGGGACCGACGAGGGATTCGATCATGCCTTCCATCTGCGGCAGGCGGAAAGCGTCCCCCAGGGCCGTCCCTGTCGGCCAGGTTGTCTCGAAGGGTGTGCCCACGGCGAGATACCCTTTGTTGGACTCCATCTCCTGGCGACATGCCGCCGACAGATCGCGGGGCACCATGTCTTCGAACTTCAGGTACCCCGAGGCGACGAACTGCGCCATCTGCGTGGCCGAAAGAAGGTGCGCGCTCATGATCTCTTCTCACTCCTCGTCGTTTGCCAGGGGGTTGAATCGGGACAGGACCGTCTGATATGGCAGGGGGCCGTCCTCGTAGGCATCGTCGCCGGGTGGACGGTGCTTCAGCTCCGACATCTGTATCACCTGCCAACCGTCGCGCATGGCCTCCATGGCGTTGCCGTAGGGAGGCTCGTCCTCTTCGGCCAGATCACTGATGCCGGTCCCCTTGGAGGCTTCGTAGCGCGACCATGCCACCACCTGGGAATCGAGACCGGGTGTGGTCTGGAACAGCACGAGTACATCCTGAACGTCAGGCATGTGGCGGTGACTCCGTTGGCATTGGGTAGAGCCACGCGGCTCCATGAGTGTGGCTTAGCGCGCACGAAAGTAGCCTCAGGCCAGCGTGCGAGCCAGCCTGGGGCCGGCGCGGAAGCTGCCCCTGGTGTATGATGTGTGGCATGATGGACGTGACGTTTGCGGTCACCGCTGAGCAGCGGCAGAACCTCGGCGATTCGGTGCTCTGGATCGGGGGTTCTCCCTGCGCCGGCAAGAGCACGATCGCCGAGCGCCTGTCGGCCGCCGGAGGGCCGGCGCGATTCAGCGTCGATGAGGACTTCGCCGTTCAGTCCAGAGGGTTCTCCCCTGAGCGTCAGCCCGCCCTGTGCGCCTGGCTGCAGGCATCCTCTGACGAGCGTTGGCTGCAGCCGGTGCCCCAGCTGCTCGATGAGGTCATCGCCTGCTACAGTGAGCACTGCGCGTTCATCGTCGACGCACTCGTCGCTCAGACCCGCTCCGGCTCCGCGACGATTCTGACCGAGGGCAGCTGTCTGCTGCCGGACTGCCTGGCACCGATGGCAGCGACGGCAGCCATGGTGTGGGTCGTACCAACGCCCGACTTCCAGCGCCGGCACTACGGGCAGCGCGACTGGGCTCGTGACTCGTTGACCGACTGCCGCGAACCCGAGCGCGCCTTCCGCAACTGGATGGACCGCGATGTCGCCTTCGCTGCCTGGGTCGGTGAGCGCTGCAAGTCTCTTTGCCTGCCCTGTATCGTCGTCGACGGGCAACAGGACGTAGAAGCCATCGCCGCCCGTGTCGGCCGCCAGCTCAGGCTTCGACCGCAATGACTCGCAGCGGAAAGGCATCGACCCCCTTCGCCGGAATCGGCAGGGCGTAGACGGTGACCCGTGACTGCCGCAGCTGGTCGAGATGGGCCAGGTGTTCGATCAACGGAATGCCCTGCCGGAACAACACCAGGTGGTTGATGTTGCGGTGCTCGGGGTCGGCCAGCTCCACGCCTCCCGAGCTGACGCCCATCATCTTCATGCCGGCGTCGACCAGCCACTGCAGTCCGGGCGTCGAGAAGTTGCCCGTCGGCCCCATGTTGCAGAACACGATATCTCCATTGTGTATCCCACCGGAGGCGGCGCCGGCCGTCTGTACCTGCTCGAGGGTTACGCCACCCTCAGCTTCGGCGCCACGCAGATCGAGGATCGCCGCCTCCCCGATCAACCGGTCCAGCGACAGCGTCGCCAGGTCGTCGCCCTCCTGGAGGCAGTGATAGGGTGTTTCCAGGTGAGTGCCCACATGGACCATGACGTCCACGTGCGACATGATGTACCACTCTCCCTCGGGCCGCACCTTGCCCTCGGGTTCGGCGATGGCCGGTCCTTGCGTGACGGCAAACCGGCGTGTCGCATCGGCCTGGGTCGGCTCGAGTATGTGGGTCAGATCAACGATTCGTGAGATGGCATCCTCCCTTGTGTGATGCTTCGGTTTTAGACCCGCTGAAGGAGCGCAACGCAGGCACCGGTCGAAAGGACCGGCAGCAGCCCAGATGGGCTTTGTCAACGGGCTGTTAGGCCCTCGCATGGAGGGCCGTCAGGCCCTAAGGTAGATGGCAGCTGGATGACCGTGAAGGAGAGTTCCCTGTGAGTGAGATTCAACTGCTGGTACGAGCCGACGACATCGGCATGGCTCATTCGGTGAACGAAGCCTGTCTCCACGTCTTCCGGAAGGGCATCTGTCAGTCCGTCGAGCTCATGGCGCCCTGCCCGTGGTTCCCGGAAGCCATCACCATGCTTGCCGAGTGTCCTGATCTCGACGTCGGCATCCACCTGACGCTGACGAGTGAATGGGACCGCATGAAGTGGGGACCGCTGACGCGGGCCCCGAGCCTCGTCGACAGCAGTGGCTACTTCTGTCGGACCTTCCGCAGCCGTAGCGACGATGGCGACGCTTTCTGTGATCTCCACTGGCAGCTGGACGAGGTAGAGACTGAGTTGCGGGCCCAGATCGACAGAATTATCGACTGCGTGCCCCGCGCCTCGCATCTGACGGGACACATGGGCGTGGCCGCGGCCGACGAACGTATCGGCGACCTGGTGGCAGACCTGGAACGGGAGTATGGACTGCAGACCGGTGTCGGCGCCTTCGAACGGTTTCGTGGGTACGGGGACAACAGCCACAGTCTGTCGGCGGAACAGAAGACCCGGGCATTGTGCCGGAGCCTGCGCGATGTAGCGCCGGGACGCTGGCTCTTCGTCGATCACCCCGCCTTTGACACCCCTGAGACGCGGGTGCTGGGGCACGCGGGATATGCTGAGGTCGCCGCCGACCGCCAGGGCGTGACGCAATCCTGGACCGATCCGGAGGTGCGGGCCATCATCGCCGAGCGCGGCATTCAGCTGGTCAGCTACGCTGACGTGAAGGCCGGGTCGTGAGCGCGGCGCGGCCGACGGTCGGCTTCATCGGCCTGGGCACCATGGGCCGACCCATGGCGTGTAATGTGCAGGCCGCCGGTTATCCCCTGGTCATCGTCGACTTCGACCCGCCCCTGCCACCGGAGCTGATCGATGGCGGCGCCCACGTCTGCACCACGAACAAGGCCGTCGCGTCGGCCGCAGAGATCATCGTGCTCATGGTCCCCGACACACCCGACGTGGAGACGGTGCTGTTCGCCGATGACGGCGTCGCCGCCGGTCTGCAACATGGCAAGACCGTCATCGACATGAGCTCCATCTCACCCACGGCGACGGTGGACTTCGCCCGGCGCATCAACGACCTCGGCTGCGACTATCTCGACGCCCCCGTGTCCGGCGGAGCCCCGCGGGCCGTCACCGGCGAGTTGACCATCATGGTAGGTGGACCACAGTCGACATTCGATCGCCTGCTCCCCCTGTTGCAGACCATGGGTACCACCGTCACCCTCATCGGCACGCGCAACGGCGACGGGCAGGTGTGCAAAGTGGCCAACCAGATCATCGTCGGCACCACGGTGCAGGCCGTGGCCGAGGCCCTGTTGTTCGCCTCGAAGGCGGGGGCCGATCCGCACAAGGTGAGGGAGGCGTTGATGGGAGGCGCCGCCGCGTCGCTGATCCTCGACAATCACGGACAGCGAATGCTGGCACGGGACTTCGACGCCAGTTTTCGCGCCGAACTGCAGCGCAAGGACCTGGGACTGGCCGTCGACGCCGCCCGCGACCTCGGCCTCGTGCTGCCGAATGCGACCACCGCCTGGCAGCTCTATCACAGCTGCGTCGCTCACGGAGACGGCGACGCCGATCACATCGCCGTGCTGAAGGTGCTGGAGCGCCTTACCGGTCACACTCTGACAGGCGGAGAAGGCGACTGACGTACGGGGGAGCGCAGCTAATCCAGACGATACACCCGCGCCGCCGTGTCGTGGAACAGGGCGGCACGTTCCGCCTCGGACCAGTCCTGGGTCCACGCTACGAACCTGCCGTAGAGCGTCGCCACGTCGATGCCCTGGATCCTGTCCACGGGATAGTTGCTGGCAAACATGCAGCGATCGGCACCGAACATGTCGATCACTTCGCGCACCAGCCGGCGGACGTGTTCCTCCTTGTCCTCATCCTCGTGATAACCCTGGGCGCAGAAGAACAGCATGGACAGCTTCACCGATACGTGCGGCAACGCGGCCAGGGCCTTCATACCCTGACGCCACATCTGTTCGTACTCCTCATCCTCACCATCGTGAAATGACCCGAGATGGTTGAGGATGACCGGCGTCTGCGCCAGGTCCGCAAACGTCGCCGCGGCGTCGATGAACTGATGGGGGTTGCACTGCAGATCGAAGGAGAGCCCGTGCTCGCCGAGCAGCGCGATCCCTTCCTTGAACACGGTGCTGCCCACGAAGTCTCCCCGCTCCACCTGGGGCCACGTCAGGTCTGCGTTCTCGGGATGGTGATTGAGGATCATGCGCACCCCGCGCAGGCGTCCGTCTGCCGCTTCGGCGTGTTCCAGCAAGATCTTCTCGGCCATCGCCGTATCCCGTGCCAGATGCACGTAGGCGACGATCCCCGCCGGGTGCTGCCTGGCACTCAGCTGGGCGCTGACGAAACGTGTTTCCGTCAGCGTGTCGATGACGGCGCCCCCGGCCATCTGTCCCACCACCGTTTCCACATGTACGCTGGAGACCAGTTCGAGAGGTGCAGGCAACTGCTGCATGTCCCGCAGGTAGTCGGCTCCAACATATCGCGGCAGGTTCTCCTCCACCGCCGTACCCAGATTCGGATTCGGCCTCTCGTTGATGTCCCACAGGTGAAAATGGGGATCGCAGACCTTCATGCCGCCTCCCCGTGTGCCTGCCGGTATTCGGCGCGGATCCGCTCGGCTTCTTTCGGCGGCAGCGGAAAGACCCAGCCCCGGTTGCGGATGACCGCTTTAGCCAGCTCGGGCGGGATGGCGACGATAAGCTCGGGCTCGATGGAGAAACGCCCGGTAAAACCCCCGATGGCGCTGCGGGCGTGCACACCCGAGTAGCTGCTGTCCTGCCCGTCCACGGCGAAGGCGCCGGCACCGCCGCCGAATACGGATTGCCAGCGTCTGGAGAAACCGTTCATCACCGCCGGGGCCCCGTGGAAGGCGACATCTGTAGACACCACCATGCCCAGTCCCTTCACCGTGTAGAGCACATCGTTCAGGTCTCCCCCCTCACCACCGCAGGTCAGCGACCAGTGCAGTCGGCCGATCATGGAGTCGGCGACGAACTGTGCCGCATCCTGGCCTTCCTTGAGGCGGTCCGGATCGTCGTACATCTGACCGGGACCGTAGCCATAGCCCGACAGGTAGACCAGACCCGATTCGTGGAAGATGACGGAACAGATACTGGCGTCCTTGAGATCCCGGGCCATCCAGCTGTCGAAAGTGCCCAGATCGAGGTCGAGTTGCCCGATCCGATCATAGACGTCGAAATCCCGGCGCAGGTGATCGGGGATGATGGAGTTGTCGTAGAATGAACCCATGTTTTGCCTTTCTCTTTTGCAGATAGACAAGGCAAAGGTGACCGCGTCGGCAACGTCTTGAGTCCGACTTTGGCCGACAACGCCCCGGTGGTCGATATTGGCTACCTCGATTCGCCGAACCAGGACGGAAAGGACGGGATGACCGGCACAGTCACCGCCATACCCATGACAGACGAGCAGAGGTTCTTCTTCGACCTGCGAGGGTGGATCCTTCTCCCATCGGTCCTGTCGGCAGAACAGATCGACACGATGAAGGCTGAGGTATATGCCGGCGCCAGGCACAACTACGAGGGGGCCCTGCAGGAATTGCTCGACCACCCGGCCATCGTCGGCATCCTGTCAGAGATCCTGTCAGAGGAGCCTTTCGTCCGGCAGGACTGCTATGGCTTCCGCTGCGAAAGCTCGTTCACCACGATACGCCCACCAGGTTGGGACAAGAGCCAGCGCAGTGACAACGGTCTGCCCCATGTGGTACGCCCACCCCAGCAGGCCAACGCCATGCGTTACCAGGTGGCAGGTGGCAAGATCTACTCCGGATTGACCCGTGTCGTGTGGGAACTGGAAGAGGTGAAAGCAGGGCAGGGAGGGACCACATTCCTCAGTGGATCGCACAAGGCACACTTCAACTACGGCGGCCCCGATCCGTACCGGCCCAATATCAGTGACTCTCCCTGGGAGGACGACATCCGCGCTGCCATGGACGAGTATAGCTGTCCTGCCGGTTCAGTGGTCATCTTCACAGAGTCCCTCATCCACGCAGCCAACGACTGGACCAATCCCGACAACCCCAGATGTGCCATCTTCAACTGCTACAACTCCATCTGGGCTCAGTGGCACAGGACCAGCCTGAGCCACGAGATCATAGCGACCATGCCACCCCTGCGGTGCTCCCTGTTTCGAGGTACATGGGCTCTTGGTGGAAACCACGAATACTCCGCAGAGAATCGGGCGCTGTGAGCGAAGTCATCGAAGGAGCCTCGTTGACTTTCCTCTAGGCCGGACTTCTCTTCAGTTCCTGAAACCATCCTCCCGAGAACACGTCACGCCAGGGATCGATCCGGCAGTGAAACTCGAACATGCGCTGTTGCTCTTCGTCCTCGTTGCCTGCGCCGATCACAGTGGTGAGAGCGGCGGCATCGTCGTGCGCGATGCCTGGATCCGGGAGCCGCCTCCCCGGAGTCCGGCGGCGGGATACCTGGTAATCGAGAATCATGGCACCAGCGACGCTGAGCTCATCGCCGTCGAGACGACGGCAGCAGAGCGTACCGAGATTCATGTGATGGAATACAAGGACGACGGCATGACCATGCGTCGCACTGACGCCATTACGATCCCCGCACATGGCGAGATCGCCCTGCGATCAGGCCGGACACACCTGATGCTCATGAAACCACGTCGCGTTCTGCAGTCCGGGGACCGGATCGAACTGGTTTTGCACTTTGCCGGTGACGTCGAGAGTCGTGTATCGGTGCCTGTGCGTAAGGAGAGGTATGGCTCGGACTGACGCGCTGCTCCTGTGTGCTGTCCTTCTGCTGCTGTCCTGCGGTGGTGACCCCGGCGGCCAGCAGCAGCAGATGATGATGACCGATGCCGCCACGCCACCCCTTGAGGACTACGGTGGCATCGGCGGCGATTTCACCCTCGAGGACCAGCGCGGGGAGGCCTTCGAGCTGCAGAGTCTGCGGGGACGGCCAGCCTTGCTGTTCTTTGGTTACACCTTCTGCCCCGACATCTGCCCTGTGACCCTGTCCAGGATCCATCGCGTCCATGAGATTCTCGGCGACGGCGGTCGCGACCTGGCAACCTTGTTCGTCACCGTCGATCCCGATCGCGACACCGCTGACAAGCTCGCCGAGTATCTCGGCTACTTCGATGTCGGCGCCATCGGCCTGCGCGGCAGCAAGGAGGAGATCGATCGTGTGACCAGCCAGTACGGTGGCTACTACCGGCTCAACAGAGAGGACGGGCAGGCCGACTACTTCGCCGATCACTCGACGTCGACGTACCTGATCGACCAGCAGGGCAAGGTGCGGTTTCTCTTCGGCCAGAGTGATGGACCGGAGAAGATGGCGGCGGTGACCCGGCAACTGCTACCCGAAACGGAGTAGACCATGTCCATGGTTTCGCGAGTTCTTCGTGCTCTGCTGCTCGTTACCCTTACTGCCACCGCGGGAACTGCCCAGGACCTGCCATCCTTCGACTGCGTCCGCACGGCGACGCCTCCGGTCATCGACGGCGATCCAGGAGACAGCGCCTGGCGTCGTGCTGTCGAGCTGGCTCTGATCGACGTGGCGGATCTTTCCGGACAGCGCCAGCACTCTCGGCCTACCATGGCGAGGATGCTCTGGGATGAAGACCATCTCTACTTTCTGTTCACCATGGTCGATGCCGATGTCTGGTCCACCTTTACCAACCGGGATGACCAGATCTGGCAGGAGGAGGTCGTCGAGATCTTCATCGATCCCGACGGGGACGGCCTCGACTACGCCGAGATAGAGATCAATCCGTTGAACACGATCTTCGACCTGCTGCTGTCAAAGCCGTGGGCCGACAGCGGTCGCGGCTTCGCAGAATGGAATCCCGTGTTTTCCAGCGCCGTCAGCGTGCAGGGAACGGTCGATGACGCCGGCGACACCGACACGGCCTGGACCGTGGAGTTGGCCCTGCCGTGGGAGGCGCTGGCCACCGACATCCGCGACGTCATGAACGAGATGTCCCTGCCGCCTCAGGTGGGTGACCGCTGGCGCATCAACCTCTACCGCTTCGAGCGGATCCGCACCGACGGCTCGATCACGGCCGTCGAAGCCAGTTCGTGGAGCCCCGTGGGTGAGCAGGACTTCCACCGCCCGGACCGCTTCGGCTGGATGACCTTCGTCGATGCCGCCACGGCGGTGGACGACTCATCGTGGTCAGAGGTGAAGCGGACGGTGAAGTGATCCAGGCGGCGAGGCCGGCTTCCAGCTACCTGACCGCCACCCGTTGGCGCTCGAAAAACGCCCGATCCCATGCCGCTCCCCAGCCGGGGCCTTCGGGAGGCGAGATCGCGCCCGCCACCGGTACAGGGGGATTCAGCAGACCGATCTCTCTGCCCACCTCATCCCGTGATCCGCCTGGGAAGTACTCGTAGTACGTCGTGTTCTCCACAGCGCAGACCAGGTGGGCGTGGACGAGGCCAAAGAGACCTCCCGGACCGTTGGCTTCGATCGTCGTACCACTCCCGGCAGCCAGACGCGCCAGACGCAACGTCATCGTCATGCCGTGCCGGGCGTTGACTCGCAGCATGTCGACGGCACCGGAAGTCAGCCACACCTGTGACAGCTCGACGTCATTCATCATCGTCTCCGGTGCCAGGATCGGAATCTCGAGGGCATCGCACAGGCGTTGCAGGCCCGGCTGATCACGATCCGCCAGGGGCTCCTCGAACCACCCGTAGTCCAGCTCCTCCAGTACCCGGCCCACCGACAGCGCCTCGTCGAAGTGATAGGTGCAGCTGGCAGCGTCATGTAGCAGATCGGGTCCGGCTCCCACCGCATCCCGCACGGCACGGAACCACGCCTCGTTGACCTGTCCAGTATCCTGGAAGTGGTCCTTCAGCGCACCGAAGCCTCTTTCCCTGGCCTGCACCGCATCATCAGCGGCGGCTTCGGGACTGCTGCCGCCGAAGTTGTAATACGCCGGGCAGGTGTCACGGCTCCCGCCGATCAGCTCGCAGACCGGCTTACCTTCGGCCTTGCCGGCGATATCCCACAGGCAGTTGTCGAAAGCTCCGAACCAGCCGACCAGAGTGAACATGCCACGAGTTGCGGCGTGCATCTTGTCGAACAGTCGCTCGCGATCCAGGGCGCTCTCGCCGAGGGCGAGCACACGCAACTGTTCCAGATCTTCTGAGCGCATCGTCGAGTAACGCGCGTCACCGACGGTGCACATGCCTTCGACACCGTCCGCCCACACGTGCAGCACGTGGATCTCGCCCGGAGGCGTGGGACGCCCCCGGCGCACCCAGCGTTTATAGCCGGGCGCCGCCTCGATCTGCTCCAGGTCGAAACGTCCCGTGTTCGCCCTCGTTTCGAACACGGAGAGCTCGATACGCTCGATCTTCATGGGTCAGGCCGGTGTTACCCAGAGGGTCTTGAGCTCGAATGGACGGAGGGTACAACGCACTCGTCGTCCTCTGCCGCCTACCTCGGCGACGACTTCGTCCTCCAGCAGATTGGTCTCGGCCACCCGCGCCACCTCGACGCCGAAATCGATCCGTGTTGGCGCTGCCGTGCCTTCACATTCGTACAACCGCACGATCCAGCCGCTGTTATCTTCGGCCCACTTCACCGTATCGATCACGACGTTCGGTGCGTCCACCGTCAGCAGGCTGTCGAGACCTTCGCTTCTGGTCGTAGGCACGACCCGTGGCGAAACATTGAGTTCGTACCCCGGCCGGACAACAGACTCGGCCGAGAAGCCACCGGCATGTGGCAGCAGGGCGTATGTGAAGGTGTGCGTGCCCTCGTCCCCCCGCGGATCAGGCCGGGCGCCCGACTTGAGCAGTGTGAGACGTGCCTCGGCGCCGTCCACGGATATGCCGTACTTGCCATCGTTGAGCAGGGCTACACCGAAACGTGTTTCCGACAGGTCCGTCCAGCGGTGGTTGACCACCTCGAACTGCGCCCGGTCTGCCGGGCGGTTCTGATGTGTGGGCCGTGTCACGTGGCCGAACTGGATCTCGTGCCGGGCGCTGTCGACATGCACGTCCAGGTCGAAGCCGGCTTTCAACAGGCGGTGCTTCTCGTGCCAGTGGACGACGGTTTCGAAGTCGATCTGGGCCGACGTGGCGTGGAACACGACATCCTGGATCAATCGTGACGCGGCGCCGATGCTGATCTCGTGACGAATACGCAGCTGCAGCGGCCCATCGGTAACTGTGTGCGACAGCAGCTCTGTCTGAGCCTGCATCTTGAACTGCTGATCGAAGTCGATGTCCCAGTTGTCCCAGGCGGCGGGCACGTCCTCTCCCAGCCAGAGCGTGTTGAGGGCGCCACCGGAGGCCACCAGCTCACGACCTGATTCCTTGTGCAACAGAGAGGTGATCCGGCCGGTGACATCGAACCGGGCGCGCACGGAGGGCGTGTTCACCACCCGGCCCCGCACCGTAAACGGTGATCGACCGCCTGAGCGACCCAGACGCAGGGGCACCGAGACTGCACCCAGGCCGGGCAGCGAGACACCGGCGATGGCGACGCGCTCCTCGCCGGTGACGGTCCGCAGACGCTGACTGATGACACCATCGCCATCTGGTACGGTGCCAGCAGGCAGGCTCTCGGCTGGCAACTGGAATCCCCCGCCGCGAGTCCACCCGAGAGTGTTGAGCACGAACAGATGCGAAGCCGTCTTGCGCCCCGCGCCCCCCGCGAGCGCCGCCAACGCGTCCTGCGCCAGCCCGCCAGCGGCAGCCACCGTGTCCGTCATCTCGGCGATAGCCTGGTCGTTGACCTCGGGAATCGAGCTGCCCGGCAGGATGTCGTGGAACTGGTTGACGAGAAAGCCGGCCCAGAGTTCGTGTAACTTCGCGGCCGGGTAGCGACGACCCCTGGTTGCCCCGGCCATCGTCCAGGCGATCTCGGCGTCACGCAGGGCCTCTTCACCGCGACGGTTGAGGCGCTTGATCTCGGCGATCGATGTCAGCGTACCCCGGTGCAGCTCCAGGTAGAGTTCGCCCACCCACTCGGGCAGCTCGTGTGCCTTCGCCGCGATACCCTTCATGAAGTCGGTGACCGTCACGTACTCCCCCTGCGGACACCCTTCCAGGTCTTTCACCCGTCGGGCGAATTCGAGCATCTCGTACTGCGGTCCACCGCCGCCGTCGCCATAGCCGATGGCCGAGAGCCGGCGATCAGCCGACTCCTTGTGCTGCACGTCCTGCCATTGTTCGATCAGCGTCTTCGGGTCGGGGAAGCAGTGGATCTTGTTGAAGTGAGACAGCACTTCAGTGCCGTCGATGCCCTTCCAGCGGAACGTGTCGTAGGGGAACCGCGTCGTGTCGTTCCAGGCGATCTTCGTCGTCAGGAAGTACTCGACGCCGGCCTGGCGCAGAATCTGCGGCAGGGCCGCCGAGTAGCCGAACACGTCCGGCTGCCAGAAGGCGTCGGCCGTGTAGCCGAAGTGCTTGCGGGTGAACTGCTGACCCAGCAGCAACTGTCGTACGAAGGACTCGCCCGAGGGGATGTTGCAGTCGGGCTCGACCCACATGGCGCCGTTCGGTTCCCAGCGACCTGTTGCCACCGCCGCCTGGATGCGCTTGAAGAGAGCAGGATACTCGCGACGTACGATATCGGCGTGGTACGGGGCGCTCTGCAGAAAGCGGAACTCGGGGTACTGCTCCATCAGGTTGAGTGCCGACGAGAAGGTGCGGGCGCACTTGCGCTCGGTCTCGGCGATCGTCCACAGCCAGGCGGTGTCGATATGCGAGTGGCCGACGATCCCCATGAAGGGAGTGCTGTCGCCGTTCTTCGCCGCCAGCAGGGGCCGCATGATCCGGCGCGCCGCTTCCAGCTTCGGCCGCCAGCTGCTCTCTGCCACCTCGGCGGGCATGGCATCGATCGCCTGCCACACGTCTCCGAGGCCGGCCAGGATCCGGCCACGACGCAGGCTGTTCTCATCCAGAGCGGCAGCCAGTTGCAGCAGCGTCTGCAGATCGAAAACGAAACCCACCACGTCCTCGCGTTGCAGCAGCACGTCAAACCCGCCGAAGGTACGCCGGTAGTCCTGGCCCGAGTTGTCGTCGTCGGGTTGTGTGCCGATGCAGGGGTGACCGGCGTGGGCCTCGACGGCCACGTGGTAGCGATGACGTGGATTGCCGGCCGCCGCCATCATGACCACCGGATGGTTGGGATCGAACACACCGCGATGCTCACCGTCGACGATCAACAGCCCCTCGGGCGCCCCGGTGTCGGCCCGCAGATAGAGGCGTTGCCCCTTGCAGGTGGCGGGTACCTGAACGGCGCCGCGGAACCAGCCGGTTGTCCAGGCTCTCCCCCACTGCATGCCCGGTCGCGCCCGACGCCAGCGCAGGCCGGCGCCCTCGGGCACGCTGCGGAATTGCTCCTTCGTCTCCGCCCACTCCACGGACACGTTGCGCACAGGCTCGAAGGACAACGGCGTGTACCTGCCGATAACTGCTTCGAGTTTCTTCGGCAATTTCGGATCGAAGGGCATGCTGGGCTCCGTCAGGGGTTCAGGCGCGGTTTTACTGGGACAATAGGTACGAGTGTCTTCGTCCATGCAAGAGCCACTCCACAACTCGCATCGTGATCCGCATGTCTCCGTCGGCGGCCGCGATGGTGACCTCGCCGGACGCTGTGGTCGCCCGGAGGTCACTCACCGGAGACGTGACCTGCAGGTCTCCGGAGGCCGACGTGAAGCGGATCCTCGTCCCCGGTACACAGGTTACGGTCCAGTCCGAATAGCCATTGACCGTCCCCCCGTCGAAGGTCTCGCGCAGAGTCAGCTCACCATCGGACTCGATAAACTCGGGTTTGAAGACACCGACGGGGCTGTAGGTGTGAGCCAGTTCGACGCGGGTGCAATCCGTCGCGCCAGCCTGCACTCTGACATGCCCGCTGACCACCTCGAAGGAAAGCTCCTGCACGGCCGCGTAGGATCTGGTGATCCGCTCCTCGTCGCTGGCGTCAGGGCGAGTAACGTCGTCGTTGTCACAGCTCCACAGCAACCCGAGCACGAGCACTGGCACCGCGATAAGAGTACGTCGCATCTTGCCCTCCTCTCATTTCCACGTATTGGTTGCCGAACACATGTACATAAGCGCAACCGCCCGGGCCGGCGCCACATCTGACCGGCTGACATGGGCCCAAAGACTGAGATCACCGATCCCGCGAGGACAACAGCCTTTCCATCACAGCCCTGTCGAAGTTGTCCGCCTGCACCTCGATGCCGTCGCCGTCTGGATGGCATTGGTCCTCGGTGTAACGCTCGATCAACTCCAGATTGAAGACCTCCAGGCCGTCGACGTAGATGAGGTTCGTATCTCCGAGGCTCTGCAGCCGGCGGAACACATCCTCCATGTCGCGCCGCTGGCCGCTGATCGTGTAGCCCACCGGGCTGGGTTCTGTTTCGTGCGGGGGGTAGCCGATGGGTGACACCAGCGCCATGGGCGTGTCTGGGTGTTGCTGCCTGATGATATGCACCAGTCCGACGACGGCGGCCGGATAGGTGCGCGCCGACAGCGACCCGCCGATCGTGTTGATCCCGAGCTTCAGCGTGATGTAGTCTGCCGGCAGATCGCCGACCACCGTGCCCACCATGGCATCGAGATGACACTGCCCACCGAATCCCAAGCTGGTCAGGTGCAGCCCCCGACGACGGGCCACCAGCGCCGGCCAGGTGCGGGCAGGACTGTGGGCGCGGACACAGTGAGTCAACGAGCTGCCGTAGGTCACCCAGCGAGGCCGATCGTCGGCCACCGGATGACAGGGAGCGTCCCCTTCCAGTGCCGTCAGCGACACGGGAATCTCCTGGGACAGCCAGATCTCAACCACCTTGTCCCCTGCCGGCAGGTTCTCGAAGACCGCTTCTTCGCCACCGGGGGCGACCGAGACGCTGACGACGAGATCGCCGTCGATGGTCAGATCGAAGTGGAAGCCCTCGCGACGGGCCGCCGGTTCCGAGTCGGGGAGCGGCAGGAACCGGAGGCGCAGTTGCGTCGATGTCGTGGCAGATCGCAGACGCACACCGCTGGTGGTCTCCGCCCGTGCCAGCAGTCCTTCATCCGGAGATGGATACAGGGCGCGGCGACTGTGAGGCAGCCGCCAGGGTTTGACCCAACCCTTGCCTCGCTGCAGTTCGATGTGTCCCTGAAACAGCTCGTCGACCAGCGGTGTGCTCTGCATTCTTCTTCTCGTTGTGGGGGTGAGTCTATATGATAGGAGGAGATTGCGGCTGCTCGAAAACATGCCAGACCACCACGGAGGCCCTGATGAGTCAGTCCCCGCCCCCCGGCAACGACGTCCTGCACGCCGCCCGCGACCTGCGCTGCCGGATGCTCGCCGACCCGCATCGGCCGGGTTTCCACTTCGCCTTCCCCGAGGACGATGGCCGACCAGGTGACCCCAACGGCGCCTTCTATGCCAACGGCCGTTACCACCTGATGTATCTCTACAACCACGCCGATCTGGGTTTCGTCTGGGGCCACGTCTCCAGTACCGACCTGCTGCACTGGCGCCATCATCCCTACGCCATCGGCCCGGGAGACGGGGATGTTGGTTGCTTCAGTGGCGGCGCCTTCGTCGATCGCAAGGGACGCGCCATCCTCTCCTACTGGGGCCTCTGGGAGGAGCGCGGCATCTGCCTGGCCTTTTCCGATGATGAGCACTTCGACAACTGGACGAAGAGCGAGGCCAATCCGGTGATTGCCTCCACCGACCGTGGCCTCACCGAAACCACCGATGAAAACGGCGACTGCCTCGTCATCGGTTCGTCCGACCCGTCGCAGATCTGGCAGAAAGACGGCAGATACTACCTGCTCACCGGCAACCTGCAGGTCCTCAACAAGATGGGCCGCGGCGACGACGCACCACCCGAACAGCAGGGCGACCGGCTCTATCTGTTCGTCTCGGATGACCTCGAGTCGTGGGACTACCTGCACCCCTTCTACGAGTCACGCCGAGACTGGACGGATCGCAGCGAAGACGACATGTGCCCCAGCTTCCTTCCCCTGCCGAGCCGTGAAAGCGGCGGCCCCGCCAGCGACAAGCATCTACTGCTGTTTATCTCGCATAACAAGGGCTGCCAGTACTACGTCGGTACCTACGACATTGAGGACGACCGCTTCCTGCCCGAGCAGCACGGCCGCATGACCTGGTGTGACAACGCCTACTTCGCGCCCGAGTCGCTCCTAGACGGCAAGGGTCGGCACATCATGTGGGCCTGGATCTTCGACGACCGCCCGGAAGAGGTCTGGCGAGCCAGCGGCTGGAACGGCATGTATGGCCTGCCACGCTCGTTGTGGCTGGGTGAGGACGGGACGCTGCACATGGCACCCGTGAAGGAGCTCAAGCAGCTGCGCCAGCGCCGCCGCACGAAGCGCGATCTGGTGGTTCCTGCTGACGAAGAGCTGGAGCTGAAGGGATTCGGCAAGGAGCTGCTGGAGCTCGAGATCGTCATGGACACGGGTTCCGCTACACGGTGCGGAGTGAAAGTCTGCTGTACGGATGACGGAAGCGAGGAGACGGTGTTCTGCTATGATGCCGGGTTGAAGCAGCTGCAGTGCGACACGACCCGAAGCAGCCTGGGGTTTGGCCGCAAGGTGATGGAGGCCGGTCCTCTGACTCTTGCCGACGGCGAACGCCTGCATCTACGCGTTTTCGTCGATCGCTCCATCGTCGAGGTCTACGCCAACGAACGGCAAGCGGTGGCCCGGGCAATCTATCCGACGCTGGGTGGCCGTGGCGTGCGGCTGTTCGCCGGGGGCGGTGATGTATCGGTCGAGGTAGTGAACGCCTGGGAGCTGATGCCGTCGAATCCGTACTGAACAGGCAGCTCAGTAGGCCACACCCACCGTGCGCAACACCCTCTCCTGCTTGGCATCGCCGTTGACGAACAGTTCCAGCAGGTACAGACCCGGAGGCGCGAGCCTGCCGTCCTGTCGTCGACCACTCCACGTATAGGAATGCTCACCGGCACTGAGCAACCGTTCCTCTTCCCAGACGGTTCGGCCCGCCAGGTCGTGGATGCGGACGCGCACGGGTCGCGTTGCCAGTACGGTAGTCAGGTCCACCTCGATGCGGAGTTCGTCGTTGCTGAGATCGCCGTTGGGCGTAACGACGCGCGCAGACAGCACGACGTTGTCCAGGAGCTTTGTGTTCAGTGGCAGACTGACCACGTTCGTGCTGCTCACTGCCTCGTCGCTGGCGTCGCCGGCGTCGACCTGCTGGCGGATGCCGTCCCCCAGCCGACTGTCCTGCAGAAAGGCATCGAAACGTGTCGACTGAATGAACACGGTCGACCCGAATCGAAGCTCCACGAGGTCGCCGCCGCGCAGCCGTTGCGGGAAGGTGACACGAAACCCGCTGCTGTCGGACTCGACAGCCACGTCACTGACAACGCCGTTGACCAGGGCCAGAGAGAACCGTGGAACGGTTGATGCCTGCAGCGAGATCTGGTCGAAGCCGGCTGGGGAAGAACCCGGTCTCAGGAAATAAGAGAACTCCGTCTCCACGCCGGGTCGCACCAGCAGGGGAACCACCTCGCCAAAGGTCTCTTCAGCGATGGGATCGGTGAAGTTCACCGCCAGCCAGTCCATACGCGGGGCCACATCCGACACCTCGGTCACCAGGCGTGTGTTCAACTCGAGATATCGGCGTGGCGAGGGGGACAGGGCCCGCGCCCCGGACTCGGGATAGATGGTGCTCCACGGACTCCAGTCACCGCCGGCAACACGCACGGTGTCGATGGGGCCGCGGAAGGATGGGATCAGGCGTTCCCACTTTCGCGGCGTCACCTCCTTGCCATTCTTGTCCCGGAAGGCGAGTTGTTCGACCACATCACTGCCGCTCCGGCTGCGGACCTCCAGTCGAGTGCCATCCGGGGTAGTCCCCGCCCACTCCACGGAATTCAGGTTCTTTGCCTCGCCGAAATCGATCAGGGGGGAGGTGAGACCCACGGCTCGCGGAAATCCCTCACCGAAGACCTGAATCTCCTGGGTGGACCCCCGGGCGAAGCAGATCCATTTCGTGTTCTGTCCGGCCGTGCCGAAAAAATCGGCACAGGCCGTGTCCCAGATCAGCCAGTTGATGCGCACAAAGCGGCCCGAGAGCGCTGGAAACACGTGATCGGCAATCCCGGTCTGCTGGTTGCGGTCGCCGGCGAGGCCGGAAAAGTGCTTGTCCCAGATCAGCGAGCCGTCCGGCGCCAGCGAACCGTCCGAGGTCAGCAATTCGTACAGCTTGAAGTTGAAGCCTCGACCCGCCCCGATACTGCTGATGATCCGGACGAAATCGACGAGGTAGGTGGCGCCGAGATCGAGGGTGATCTGGCTCCAGGTGGGATGCGTCTTGCGCGGTTCTGAACCGTTGCGCCAGCCATTGGGAATGGAGCCGTCCACCATGAGCTGGCCATTTGTGAGTGACACCAGATCGCCGTCACCGGTGAAGTCGTTGACGATCTCAAGGGCCCCTCCGCGATCGAGCAGATTCACCGCCAGATTGTCTCCCGGCGTCTCCACGATGACTTCCGTCAGCCGTGCTTCGGGCGGAAAGGACAGCACCTCGAGGCGCAGCACCTGGATGGGTGTCTCGAAGAGGATCTCGGGCTCGTAGACCAGGTGGTGGCGCTGATTCTCGCGGAACCGCTCACTCAGCCGAAAGACGAGACTGCCCTCGATGGGATTGCCGACGAGGTCGACCGCGGGCTCACCGGTGGACAGGAAGAGCTCGAACAGGTCGAAGGGTGGGCTGCCCTCGTCGAAGAGAAGTTCGATCCGGCGGGCCGATACCGCCCTGCCCAGGTCGATCTCGACGAACCAGTCTTCCCGGTCGGTATCTGGCTCGGGAGCCCACCCGGTGGCCGGATCACCATCGAGGATGCGTCCGGCCTGAAAGCGGTTGGAGCCGACATCGAGGATGCCGCCGCCGAATTCCGTCACATTCGCAGCGGCGTTGACGTCCTTGCGGAAGCGTACGGGCTCGACGCTGTTGCCGGCCAGACGGACGGCGCTACGGGCGTACTCCCACTGACTCCACTGGGAGGCTCGATCGAAGCGCATCTGCTCCGCCGAGGCTCCCGTGACCGGACAGAGCAGTGCAGCGCCGATGCCGAGCAATCGGATCCAGTGCCGATGTCGATTGGATCCACCCATGAGCTATGGATGATAACATATGCAACCTGCAACAGGCTGCATCCCGGGATTCATTCCAGGGCGTGTCTGGCGAAGAAATCGAATACCTGCGGCAGTGAGACCTCCACCACGGTTGGCCAGCTCAAACCCAGGAAACCGCCGTGGTCGTAGCCCTCCAGCACGAGTGATTCGTGTGGTGCTCCGGCTTCGACAGCCGCCGCCATCATATTCTTCACCGTGCCGGTGGCCCAGTCGCCATCCTTTTCGCCGACCACCCAGAGAAACGGCGTGCCCTGCAACTGTTCCATGTAGGCCGGCTCGCCCCAGCCGGCAACCGGGGCCGCCGCGGCGAACACTCCGGGATACACCATGGGCAGGCGGATGGCTCCCATGCCGCCCATCGAGTGCCCGGTGACGTAGATCCTGTCTTCATCCACCTGCCACTGCCGCCGCACCCGCTCGATGACGTCCAGCACATCCTGCCCTCCGGCGTCCTCGTAGGCCCGCTGTCCACGGCCGTAGGGAGTGGCAACGATCCAGGAGTAGCGCTCGGCCTGTTCCTCGATGGAGTAGCGCTCGAAGTAGACCGTCTCGTCCTCGGTGCTGCCGTGCAGGGCCAGCACCAGCGCTGTCGGCTCCTTTCCCTGCCACGAATGGGGCACGTATACCTCGTACGGTTGGATCGACTGATCCACGGTACTGATGTAGGTCAACTGCAGATGACCACGTCTCCGGGTCAACGGCCGCTTCCCCTGTTCGGCTTCTTCGAGGGCAGTGTCGATCTGCGTCAGCAGTTCTGCCCGCATCACGCCCGTGTCCTGGCCGTTGTCGATCTGCTCGGCCTGCAAGATCAGCGCGTCGATCGCCTGGCGGTCGTGGGCGGCGAGGCCCTGCAGTCCGGCGAGCCGCATCTTCAACGGCAACAGCGAGGGGGGCCCATTGAGATAGGCAGGAAAATCCACCTCCGGCGGTACCGCCCCGTCTGCCAGCTGCAGCGCATCGATCCGCAGGTCGCATTCCCACACTCCCTGACGACCCTTTTCCACCGCCAGATCGAAGTTGTTGGAGCCGTTCACCTGCAGGGCGCCCCGTTCTGGCGTGCCCTGGGGCAGTCCTTCCTCGGGGTATCGCACGAAGCCGATCAACCCGCCGTTGCGGTACACGGCGACCTGCTCGCCGTCACCGACAAACCCCACATGAGTCCACTGCCAGGGCTCGATATCAACCGGCAGCTCCGCCGTCGAGAATTCCTCACCGATGCGCAGGGCCAGTGGCCAGGGGGCGGCGGGCATGACCTGCGCCCACGTCGCCGGGAAGCCGACCCGCCAGACCCATGGACGCTCTTCGTCATCCGTGATGAAGTTGATCACGTCACCATGGCCGTGCCGTCGGGAAGCCCACTCCACCTTGACCCAGAACTGAATGGAGAACACGCCGTCCGCCACGACATCCTGGAAGCCTGTGCACTGGAGAGCATCCAGCCGCGACAATCGTACCGCCCCTCCCTCGATTCCCTGCACATGGCTCGCCTGTCGCAGCACCTCCAGTCGTGCACTGCCCATGCTGGGGGCGTACCCCCCATCCTCCAGCCGGTCCAGAGGCCAGGCATGTATTGTGCCGCTCTCCTTCGCGTACACCGGCAGCAGACCGGAGTGCAGGATCAGCAGCCCTGCCAGGATCACGATTCCGTTCACGTTTCGGTTCCTTTCCTGAGGCTCACGCCCGGCCAGGGGCGCGATCAGACTCCGGAACAGCGCCGCCTCTGGCCCCGAGGTCAACTTCAGCGCTCAGGGGCATCGTGACACACACCGTTGTTCCGCCATTTTGGGTCACGTCGAGCTGGCCATGCAGCGTCTTGGCCAGGGATGAGACCAGGAGCACGCCGAGGGTTTCGCCCCTCTTTATGTCCACACCTTCCGGAATGCCCTGGCCATTGTCACAGACGCTGAGGCAGGCCTGGTCCCGGCGGACCTTCTTCAGTGACACGAAGACACGGCCTTCGCCATGGGGAAAGGCGTGCTTCAACGCGTTGGTCAGCAGTTCGTTGAGGACGAGCCCACAGGGCACCGCCTGGGACATGGTCAACGCCACCGGCTCAATATCCGTCGACAGTTCGACCCCGTCCCTGTGTGCCTGGGCATTGAAGATCCGGCTCGCCAGCGCCTCGAGGTAAGCGGGCACATCGATGCGGGACAGGTCGACCGCTTGATACAGCCGTTCGTGGATCTGCGCGATCGATTCGATGCGTGCCCGCCCGTCGGCGAAGGCGGCTCTTGCCTCATCATTCTCGATGTAGCCCGCCTGCAGACTGAGCATACTGGAGATCACCTGCAGGTTGTTCTTCACCCGGTGGTGGACCTCCTTGATGAGCACCTCCTTCTCCTCTAGAGAATGCTCCAGTCGTTCCTCCGCCCGCAGTCGTTCGGCCACTTCCTCCTGCAGCTGCGCCACAGAGCGACTCAGCTCCTCGGTTCGCTCCTCGACACGATGCTCGAGCAAGTGGCGATTCTCGACCAGGCGCAGGTAGTACTGACCCACTTTGAGGACGAGAGCAATAACGAAGATCGCGTAGAAGTAGACGTACACGTTGCGATTGAGCCACGTGAGTTCGATACGTCCGATCTGCCCGCCGTGTCTTGAGAGGGGATGGACGTGGAGCGATTCCCGGATCAGGTGAGATCGTCTCAGAATCCTCTCGATCCCACTCTCCTCGAGTTGTGGATCGAAGGCCGCGAAAACGCTCCCGTCGTTGAGGAAGAGAGCCAGACGTCCGAAGTGTCCGCTGCTGGCGATCAGCTCGAGGTCCCTCGCCGCCTCTGCCCGGTTCAGGTGCCACACCGGACCTTCCAGGAAGCGCGCATGGTGCTCGACCAGCGAGGTCACCTGTCTCTCGGTGTACTCCTCGTACCCCCAGATGAAGAGAGAGAGAGCGGCACGATGGCGGCAATCACCCAGTGATAGAAATGACGCCTCACGACACTAACAGAGCACTAGTTCGAACTGCCAGGAGTCGGCTCGGCAAACTGCTGCCAGTCCTCGGCGCCATCGGACTCGCGGCCGAAGGACACATCCGTCGTCTGCTCGTCGAAAACGACCAGATCGATCGTGCGGTTTCCCCTGTCGTCGGTGTCATACAGCCCCACCACCTCGCCGCTCTTGCCCAGTTTGAAGCTTGTGTGAAGCGCCGTCATCAGGGTGTCTTCGTCATCGGCGTAGATCACCAAGGTAGCCACCGGCGTCGATCATCACACCCGCCGGAATCAACCACTTCGTCGGCTCGTCAGCATCGTCAGTCAGATACATGCCACCCAGGGCGACCGGTTCAGACTCGGCGTTGTAGAGTTCCACCCAGTCTGCGGCCTCACCGAAATCCGGATCCACGTTGACAGAGTCGTTGGATGCGAGCAACTCGTTGACGAACACCCGCGGCGACTCCGAAGTCGGGGACGTCGGTCCCTCACCGTCGTCCGAGCCGCAACCGATGGACACCAGACAGCATAAAACCAGCAATCTCATGGTCCCTCCTTTCGCACTCACTAGAAAAGCGCCTGCCATCGCATCTGTACGAAGGAAAACTCGTCATCTCCCACGAGAGAGCCAACAGGCGAGCCCCCCGTGGCGAATTCATCCGTGTTCACGTGGGAAGCATTCAGCTGCAGGCGGACATTCAGGTTGGCATAGTAGTTCAAGGCAATGGTCGTACTCCGAGCAGATCCACCGAAGACTTCGGCGTCGAAGTCGTTGAGATCGAGGAAGCTCTGCCGCAAGGCGATCTCCCATGCGGGCTTCTCCTCGGATGGCGTTGCCATGCCAAACTCGGCTTCCAGTGGCACGTATCTGTGCGTCACCCCATCCGAGAGCAGCCAGGCAGCCTGCACATAGGCACCATCCAGCACTGCCGTCTCGAAAGGGCTGCGACGCAGGACACGGGCCACGATGTATTCCGCCTGCAGACGCAGCGGCCCCCTGGCAATAGCTGTCTCCAACCCACCTGCCAGGTGGTGACGAGCGTGGGAGATCCGCCCCGTCGACAGTACCCAGGATCGTTCCACATCTGTCTCCAGCTGAGTTCGGAAGCGCACCTGGTCAGCCGATCCATTGTCCGCATCGGGCGTACGCCGCGTGACTGCCAGACCGAGATGAACCAGTGTGCCCTCGCCGATCGTGGGATGGGCGACAAGCCGTCCTGTAAGCCCCACGGCCTCATCGGCGTCTTCATCTGTACTCCGAGCTTCCTGCCCGAAAACGCCGGCGGCCAGATACCAGATGCCACGATCGGCTTCCACGCCGAGACCTATGTGTCTGCCCGGGGTCAGAGCATCCGTCAGGGCACTTTCCATGAAGGTGTGGTTGGCCGAACTCGTCAGTCGGTCGAGACTGAAGGGTTCCTTGAAGTGACCGACCCGCCAGAGAAAACGGTCTCGGCGCCACCCGATCCAAGCATCCCGTAAGCGCACCTCGTCGTCGCTCAGATCCACATCCAGTTCGGTCCGCCATCGATGGTGGAGGACCGTTCGTACACCGAAGCGCGCCCGCCTCACTTCGCTGCCCGAGCTCCAGTCGTTCTCACGATCGAGATAATACGCCCCGTCGATCTGCACCCGCCCGTCGAGACGCCACTGAAGAGCGCTGTTGGCGGAGGAGAAGACGAGGACACCCCCATGGTGAGGACGGGTCGATTCCTCCAGCTGCGCCGGACTCGAAGCCGGCCAGAGCGTCGCCAATAGGAGCGCAACATGACCTCGAGCCCACACTCGGACCTTCTGTGGCGGTCTGAGCACGGCCTCGAGTGGCTGGCGCATCACGGGGTCTTGTATCTCCTGGAGATCCGATCGAGAACCTTCGTCTGATCCAGCTCGGCAAGAGCGGCGGCAACTCGGGCTACCTTGTCCGGGTCAGCTGCAGAGGAGACTGCCACGTAGTGCTCGTACTCACCGAAAGTTCCGGGAAGGACTTTCACAGATTCCTGCAGGCCCATCTGACGGCTGGCGGCGAGGACTCCCAGATCGTGGTAGACGACGAAACGCCCCCGGCGGCGCACGAGTTTCTCCAGGCAGGCGAAGATATCACCCCCTTCATCGACCTCGAGCAGAGGATGCTGTGCCTTGACCAGCTGCGCTGTCGCGCTCCCGTGCGGAATCATGACCCGCTCCCCTGCCAGTTCGTCGAGATCCCCGATCTCTTCCAGCTCTTCATCGGCCAGGGCGGCGACAACCGTCGAGACACGATAGACGGGCGGCTCGAGGAATCGGTAGCGGGCCTCCCGGGCCGGCGTTTTGCGGAATCCCACGAAGAGGTCGATCCGACCTGTCTCGAGATGCCTTTGTAGACGGGCGAAGGGGGTGAAGGCTGGCGTCGCTGTGCCGATGCTCAGTCCGGAGACACGCCCGATCTCGTGCAGGATATCGACACACAGGCCCGACGTTGTGTCGCCACGGAGGATGTACTTCGGGAAGCTCTCCTGATACTCCGTCAGCAGATCATGCGCGGCCCGGCCGCTGGTCTGTGTCGTCGTACCCGATGCCCCGGGCTCAGTCTGCGGGCTGCAGGCAAGAAACCCGAGGATCAGGGATGAATACTGTGCGCGCCACATGACTCAAAATATAGTCGATGCCGTCAGGACCCGTCGCGCCCCGGACCCTGGCCTGGTGAACGTGCCAGAGCTGCCTTCATCTGGTCACCGGACTCCGGAAGTGTGCCCTTCAGGCCCACCGGCAGTGGGCACACGGTGTCCCCCTGCCAGACGACGGCTGCAACCCGTATCTTCCTGCCATCACCCATTCAGCCACCACACGCCCAACGGAACAGACCATGGCGACCCCCATACCCCTCCGCAGCGCCACCTCCACCGAAGGCCGGCGCATGGCCGGTGCCCGTGCCCTGTGGCGTGCCACCGGCATGAAGACGGAGGACTTCAAGAAACCCGTCATCGCTATCGCCAATTCCTTCACCCAGTTCGTGCCCGGCCACGTGCACCTGCACCCCATCGGTCAGCGGGTCAAGCAGATCATCGATGCCGCCGGGGGCTACGGCGTCGAATTCAATACCATCGCCATCGACGACGGCATCGCCATGGGACACGACGGCATGCTCTACTCCCTGCCCAGCCGCGAGCTCATCGCCGACTCGGTGGAGTATATGGTCAACGCCCACACGGCCGACGCCCTCATCTGCATCTCCAACTGCGACAAGATCACCCCTGGCATGCAGATGGCGGCGCTGAGGTTGAACCTGCCGACGATCTTCGTCTCCGGCGGACCCATGGAAGCCGGCCGTGAAGAACTGGAGACGGGACCTGCCAAGCTCGACCTCATCGATTCGATGATCGCCGCCGGCGATGACAATGTCTCCGACGCCGACCTGGAGAAGATGGAGTCCGCCGCCTGTCCCACGTGCGGCTCCTGTTCGGGTATGTTCACCGCCAACAGCATGAACTGCCTGAACGAGGCCATCGGCCTGGCTCTGCCGGGCAACGGCACCGTGCTGGCGACGCATGAGTTGCGCTGGTCACTGTTCGAGCAGGCTGGCCACCGCATCGTCGAGATGGCGCAGGCCTACTACCGCGACGGCGACCGTTCCGTACTGCCGCGCTCCGTGGCCACCTTCGAAGCTTTCGAAAACGCCATGACCCTCGATATCGCCATGGGAGGCTCCACCAACACGGTCCTGCACCTTCTGGCCATGGCCGAGGAGGCCGGCGTCGACTTCACCATGGCCGACATCGACCGCCTGTCGCGCAAAGTGCCCTGCATCTGCAAGGTGGCGCCGGCGACGCAGCAGTTCCACGTGGAGGACGTCGCCCATGCTGGCGGCATTCCGTCGATTCTGGGTGAGCTGGCCCGCGCCGGGCTGGTGCACACCGACACTCGTACCATCTCCGGCAGGAGTCTCGGCGACCTGCTCGCCGCTGACGACATTCGCTCGGGGACCGCGGACGAAGCCGCCGAGCAGCGCGCGCTCGTCGCCCCTGGCAGGGTGCGCACGAAGGAGGCCTTCTCGCAGAGCAACTACCACGAGGCGGCCGACACCGATGCGGCTGCCGGCTGTATCCGATCGGTCGAGCATGCCTATTCGAAAGATGGCGGGCTCGCCGTGCTCTTCGGCAACATCGCCGAGGACGGCTGCATCGTGAAGACGGCAGGCGTGGACGAATCGATCCTTGTCTTCGCCGGGCCGGCTCGAATCTACGAGTCACAGGAGGCGGCCTGTGAAGCGATCCTCACCAACCGCGTCAACGCCGGTGATGTCATCGTCATCCGCTACGAGGGACCCAAGGGTGGACCGGGAATGCAGGAGATGCTCTACCCCACTTCCTATATCAAGTCGAAAGGTCTCGGCAAGAGCTGCGCCCTGCTTACGGACGGCCGTTTCTCGGGCGGCACGAGCGGACTGTCCATCGGCCACGTTTCGCCCGAAGCCGCCGAGGGCGGGATCATCGGTCTGGTGGAAGAGGGAGACACGATCCGCTTCGACATCCCGCAACGCCAGGTCGAATTGTTGGTGTCGACCGAAGAACTGTCAGCCCGCCGAGAGCGCATGGAGGCTCTCGGCGCTGAGGCGTGGCAGCCGGGCAAGCGGTCGCGGGCTGTCTCTACAGCGCTGCAGGCGTACGCGGCCCTGACGACCAGTGCCTCCCGGGGCGCAGTGCGCGACGTGACCCAGGTGCAGCGCTGAAGATTCAGATGCCGCTCACCGTACCAAGGGTCCTCCTCCCGTTTCTTCTGCTCATGCTGACGTCACCGCTGGCCGCGCAGACGGGTCGGATCGAGGGCCGCGTATTCGATGAATCCACCGGGCTGCCCCTGCCGGGCGCCATCGTCGTCGTGCGCGACGGCGCCAGCGGCACCGTGTGCGACGACGATGGTCGTTTCTCCCTCGTCCTGCCCACCGGTGCGGCGACGGTGGAGATCCGGCTCATCGGTTATGCACCGTGGAAGTCCGAATTCGACATCACGGAGGCCGTGCCGTTGCAGCTGCGTGCCTACCTCACAGTCGATGTGATCTCCCTGCGTGAGATCACCGTCACACCCGGCCGCTTCGCCATCATGGGCGACGCCGGGGGGTCGCACCAGGTGCTGAGCGAGGAGGAGATTCAGAGCATACCTCAGTTCGGTGAGGACATCTTCCGTGCCGTCACCCGCCTGCCGGGGGTCGCCGGCAGCGACTACTCGGCCAAGTTCACCGTCCGTGGGGGCGAGCAGGAAGAGGTCCTGGTGCGTCTCGACGGCGTCGAGCTGTTCGAACCGTTCCATCTGAAGGACATCAACGGCGGCGCCCTCAGCATCGTCGACGTCGGCCTGATCGAGAGCGTCGACCTGCTCACCGGCGGCTTTTCCGCCGAATATGGCGATCGACTCAGCGGGGTTTTCGATGTGCGCTCCCGCAGCCCCGAGCCCGGGCAACGCCGGGCCTCCATCGGCCTGAGCATGATGAACACGCGGGCGCAGTTCGAGGGTGCTGGTGAACGCAGCTCCTGGCTGGTGTCGGCCCGCCGTGGATACCTCGACATCGTGCTGGCCCTCATGGGTGAGGACGAGGACATCGATCCCAGATACAGCGACCTGTTCGCCAAGTACACCTACGAACTGACCGGCGCCCACCACCTGCAGGCGAGTCTGTTGCGCTCCCGCGACGACTTCGATCTGATGGAGGATGACGACGACGAATCGAACACCGGCTACGGCAACACGTACGGATGGCTCAGTCTGACGTCCACCCTGAGTCCGGCCCTGGTGGGTCGCACAACGCTGTCTGCCGGTCGGGTCAGCTCCGATCGCGTCGGCGTCGGCTACTTCGACGACGGCGTTCAGGAGTTCGTCATCCGGGACGAACGTGACTTCGACATCCTCTCCCTGCGACAGGACTGGAGCTGGGAGGCCACACCCGACCATTTCCTGAAGTGGGGCTTCGACCTGCGCCACCTCGACGGCTACTACGACTACCTGAGCGATCAGCGTCTCCTGCATCGGGATGCCACCGGCGAGTTGCTCGACAACCAGGACACTACCGCCGTCGCTCTCGAACTGACGCAGCCCAGCTTCTCGTTGTACGCTGCCGATCGGCTCCGCCTGACGCCGAAGCTGACCGCCGAGCTCGGGCTGCGCTACGACGACATCGACCACACTGACGATCGCCTGGTCAGCCCGCGACTCAGTCTCGTCTATGCCCTGGGGTCGCGGACCCACCTGCGCGCCGCCTGGGGACGGTATCATCAGAGCCAGGCAATTCACCAGCTCCGGGTGGAGGAGGGCCAGGCAACCTTCCTGCCGGCGGAACGCTCCGAACACCGTGTCGTCGGTCTCGAGCACCTGCTCGACGATGATATACACCTGCGGATCGAAGCCTACGACAAGCAGCTGTCCTCGCGTCAACCCAAGTGGCGCAACTGGCTGGACGACATCGAGATCTTCCCGGAGCTGCAGGGCGACCGCATCCGTCTCGACCTCGACGGTGGCCGATCGAGGGGACTGGAGGTCTATCTCAAGCGCGATGCCGACGATCGATTCACCTGGTGGCTCAGCTACGCCCTGGCCGAGGTGCGCGACGACATCCGCGCTTTCGGCGTCGGCGATCAGAGTTACCCCTTCCAGCGGGACATCCCCGGTCGCTACGATCAGCGCCACACCGTCTACGCCGACCTCAACTACCGTCCGAGCCTTCGCTGGCATCTCAATCTGGCGTGGCAGTACCGTAGCGGCTGGCCCTACACCTTGCAGAGCCTGGCCTTCACGCGCACATCGGATTCGGGCGGCTTCTTCACCACCGAGCTCGGTGAACCCAACGGCCGAACCTATCCCGCCTTCCACCGTCTCGACGCCCGCCTCAACCGCGCCTTTCGCGTGTTTGGCGGCGAGATCCACGCCTTCTTCGAGGTGACCAACCTCTACGACCATGGCAACGTCTCGGGCTATGAGTACAACTTCCAGTGCTCCGATGAGACCCCGGAGAGCTGTGGACTGCGGCAATCTCCGGAGTACTGGTTCCGCCTGCTACCGTCACTGGGGTTCAACTGGAGCTGGGACCTGTAGCGCGCTCATCATCGCAGAAGCCTGTTGCGAGACTGCTCGAAGCTGCGGTACGTACGTCCTTATCAGGTGTGACGAAGGAGGCGGCGATGACGACAGCGTTGATGTGGCACAGGGACCCGGGTATCTGGCTGGATACGAGCGGCAGTCCCCAGGCAGCCCTTGTGCGGCGCCACCTGGGTCGGCCTCCGGCGAGCGGGGACGACGACGAGTTGCAGCGCCTGACGACGGGGCTCGTCTCCTACATCCGGTCCAAGGGCACTCCTCATCACCAGCCATTCCAGAAGAGCTACGGCGAGGCTCTCGTGCGCCTGTTCCCTGACCTGCGCCGCGCTTTCGGCAGGATCATCGCCGATCAGTGGAAGTCCAGGGGCAAGATCGGCCACTACGAGCTCTATGCCGGCCTCGTCATGGAAGATCAGGACCCCGAGATCCTCGCCCCGACGCTGGCCGAGATCCACGGACTGCTGCAGAACTGGAACAACGAAGGCTGGTGTCCGTGGACGCCGGCATTGTGGCTGCGGATTCTCTGGCTCGGTCGTGAGCAGCTGGATTCCTCGGCCGCGATCACGACGCAGTTGGAGCACATCGAGTCCCACCTCGACGACGACGCCCGGTTCCAGGATCGCGAACCCTTCTGCCTGATGCACGCCATCGGCTGCATGGCCCATCCCGTGGCCGAAAGCATGCGTGCCCGTTTCTGTGACGCCTTTGCGGCGCGACAAGAAACCGACGGCAGCTGGGGCGACTTCAGCTATGTCGCGCATGCGTTGATCGCACGTTGGGGGCTGGCGTCACCCGCGACCTCTTGAGCGCCACCCCCTCAGGCACTAGCCTTGGTCCTGTCCGCCCGGTGCACCCCCGCCCCGCAAGGAGACAGGTCCATGACTCGCCCACCCGAAGAACAGCAGGTCTACGACCTCTACGACGACTACTGCCATGGCCATATCGAGCGCCGGGAATTCTTCAGCCGCGCCACAGCCATCACCATTGGCGGCGTTTCCGGCCTGGCGCTGGCCGAGAGTCTGCTGCCCCGCTACGCCGAAGCCCTGACGGTCTCCTTCACCGACGAGCGGATCAATGCCACCTGGGTCGACTACGAGTCACCCGGCGGCAACTCCGGAAGCATGCGTGGCTATCTCGTTCATCCCACCACCGGCGAGGGTCCCTTCCCCGCGGTCCTCGTCATCCATGAGAACCGTGGCCTCAATCCATATGTGAAGGATGTAGCGCGCCGGGCTGCGGCGGCGGGCTTCCTGGCGCTGGCACCTGACGGACTGTCACCCGCTGGCGGCTACCCTGGCAACGACGATGACGGTCGCGCCATGCAGCGCAGCCTGGATCGCGACAAGCTGCGTCAGGACATCGTCAACAGCGCCAGATGGCTCAAGGCACATGGGTCCTCTACCGGAAAACTCGGCGCTACCGGCTTCTGCTGGGGTGGCAGCACGACGAACTTTCTCGCCGTGACGCTGGGAGAGGATCTGCAGGCGGGGGCTCCCTTCTACGGCAGCGGCCCCGACCCGTCGGCCGTGCCCAGGATCAGAGCCGCCATGCAGATCCACTACGCCGAGAACGACAAACGTGTCAACGCCACCCGTGAGGCGTATGAGGCGGCGCTGAAGGCGGCGGCCCTGCCCTTCGAGATGCACACGTATCCCGGTACCGGTCACGGTTTCCACAACAACTCGACGCCTCGATACGTCGAGGCCGCCGCCGATCTGGCGTGGGACCGCACGATCGGCTGGTTCCGCACGTACCTGACCTGAAACCGGGACACCCACCATGAACTTCTGGATCTTTACGCACAGCATGGCCCCCTTCGATCACTGGATCGACGGGCACCAGGAGCGCTTCGACGCCTGGCACGAGGCGGGTGTGCGCGGCATCGTCGTCGGCTATATGAGGTTCACTCTTCCCGACGGCAGCAGTGTTTCCGCCTGGACCCCCGACCCGGCCGTCTATGCCGCTCACGGTGAGACCCCGCCGGAGGGTCCGCGTGATGCGGAGCGCGAGGCCCGACTGCGGCAGATGCTGGACAGTGCCGCCGATCGCGGCTGGCAGGTGATGATCTTCGGCGCGCCCATGACGCCGGCCACACTGCAGGATCTGGCCAACGCTTTTCCTCAGGTGAGTGGGTTCATCGTCGACGGTCCTGGCGAAAACCACTATGAGCTGGCCTTCCATCACGGGGGCGAGCTGTTCGAGATCCGGCCCGGTGAGGACGGCCTCTATCGCTCCATCGGTGCCGATCTGGACCGCATCGGTCGCGGCATCACCTCCCTGCGGCAGAGCTTCCAAGAGCTGACGCCGCAGCGTGTCCGCTACCTGGCACCGGGGGGCACATTCGGTGGCCTGACCTTGTTCGACGTCGATGAAGACGGCCTCTACTGGCTGCGCCAGCGTCGCCTGGCATCGCAGCACCGCTGGCAGGAGGCGCGGGATGCCGTCGACGGGGTGGATCGTCCCATGCAGCTGGGCGGCATTCCCCGTACGGCCACCTTCTCGCCGCTCACCGGCCAGGACTATCAGCTGATGGCGGCCGGCCCTTTCGATCTGCTGTTCCCCAAGCACTACTACTGGCATCGCGGCTTCGATGGCCTCTACGGCACCGTCGCCCGCTGGGTGCAGCGGCTGTGTCGTTGGAATGCGGGCCTCACCGAAGCGGACGCCCTGCTCGTCGTCGAAAACCTATTCGGTCTTCGCCTGCCGGGGGTCCACTGCCTTCTCGACCTGGAGCTCGGCTTTCCCCAGGAGTTCTACGACGACGTGGTGGCCGGCGAGACGCGCCGCGCCCTGGCCGCCGTCGGTGACGATGCCGAGCGCCTCATCTTCTGGGTCTCCACCGGACGCGCACCGCATGCCGGGGATTCCATGACGAGCCGCGACCTGCACGGCATTCTGGCCTCAGCGCGGGACGCTGGCATGACCCGCTTCCTGTTTCACCCCGATCCTCATCTGCGCGCCAGTGAGTGGCGGGTGCTGTCGTCACTGTGTGGCACCCCCTGGCAGGAGCGGCCCGGTGGCTGGTTTCCCGGCGGGGAGGATCCGTCGAACCGCTACTCCGGTCAGCGTCAACCTGCGAACGAGGATTGAGAGCATGATCACCCGTCGCGCGTGCCTGCAGCTGGTGGCACTGGTGATGGCTCTCATCCCGGGCCGATCCCCAGCGCAGGACACCGCCCCGGTTGTCTCCGAATCGCAGATCCCCGAGTGGCGACTGGCGTTGAGTGCTGACACACTGGCGAAGGTTGGCAACGTCGTCGTCGTCGACTCGACGGATCGCCACAACCTGCTGGGTCAGGTGCGCCTGGCCGAGGTCGCCGGGGTGAGCACCGCAAGCACGTCCTGGGCCGTAGGGTCTCTGATCGAGGGCCTGAACGAACTGACGCCTCTGGAGGTCAGGGCGGCCAGGCGGGTCACCTACAGCTCGCGGGATCTTCTGCGCTCGCCGTGGATATTCCTCGCCGTAGAGCGCTATCAGTTTACCGGCAGTGACCTGCGCAGCCTCGGCCGCTACATGACGGGGGGTGGCTTCGTGCTGGCCGACGGCGGTGTCGACATCGGCGGCGAGGCCGACGTCTTCGCCCGCACTCTCATCGAGAAATCGCTGGCCACCGCCGGCAAGCGGGCGAAGTTTCGCCGGCTGCGTGCGGACCATCCGATCTACCACAGCTACTTCGACTTCGATCATCCCCCACTGCCGCCGAAGCCCGGCGGGCGTCGTCTCGACTATCTGATCGGCGTGCGTGTGGACGGCCGGCTGCTGGCCGTCATCTCCTATCAGGGACTGCAGCACGTCCTCGGCGGCAACAGCCAGACGGATGTCACGCGCCACCTCCAGTTCGGCATCAACACGATCATCTTCGCCCTCACGCAGGAGGGTGGCCTGACGAAACGCGTCGAAAGGTAGGTACCCCACATGCCCATCAAGGTCGCCGTCATCGGCGCCGGCAGCATCGGTTTCACCCTCCGCCTCATGCGGGACATCCTGTCGGTGCCCGAACTGGCCGACACCGAGTTCGCCTTCCACGATATCAACCGCCGCAACCTCGACATGATCGCCCGGCTGGCGCGCCGCGATATCAAGGCCAACCGACTGCCGGCGAAGTTGACCACCTCCACGAACCGGCGCCGGGCCCTCGAGGGTTCTGACTACGTGCTCAACACCACCCGCATCGGCGGCCTCGAGGCCTTCCAGAGAGATATCGATATACCCCTCAAGTACGGGATCGATCAGTGTGTGGGTGATACGCTTTGCGCCGGTGGCATCATGTACGGCCAGCGCAACATCCCGCAGGTTCTCGCTTTCTGTGACGACATGGCGGCAGTCGCCGCTGACGACGTGCTCTTCCTCAATTACGCCAACCCCATGGCCATGAACACCTGGGCGGCGATTGAGTACGGGGGCATCGATACCATCGGTCTGTGCCATGGCGTGCAGGGGGGACACGCACAGATCTGCCAGGTGATCGAACAGCTCGTGAAGCGGCCGGTGACGAAGAAGGATGTGGACATCATCTGTGCCGGTATCAACCATCAGACGTGGTACGTGCAGGTTTTGTACCTGGGGCAGGACTGGACGGGCCGCCTGCTGGAGGGCTTCGAGCAGCACCCCGTCTTCAGCAGGACGGAGAAGGTGCGCATCGACATGTTGCGCCGTTTCGGCTACTACACGACCGAGTCGAACGGTCATGTATCGGAGTATGTGCCATGGTATCGCAAACGGACGAGGCAGATCCGCAGATGGATCGACCTATCGAGCTGGATCCACGGCGAGACCGGCGGTTACCTGCGTGTATGTACCGAGGGCCGCAACTGGTTCGAAACCGATTCCCCCAACTGGATGAAGCAGGAGCCGCCCCAGTTCACCTACGAAAGCCGCTCCGAGGAGCACGGCAGCTGGATCATCGAGGCGCGCGAGACGGGGCGAGTCTATCGCGGTCACTTCAACGTTGTCAACGACGGCTGTATCACCAACCTGCCGCGGGATGCCGTCGTCGAGGTGCCGGGTTACGTCGACCGCAACGGGCTCTCCATCCCCCGGGTCGGTGACCTGCCGCTGGCCTGCGCTGCCATCTGCTCCACCTCGGTCCACGTACAGCACCTGGCCGTCGAGGCCGCCGTACACGGGGACGTGGATCTGCTTCGGCAGGCGATGATGCTGGATCCCCTCACCGGCGCCGTCTGCGACCCGCACGAGATCTGGCAGATGACGGACGAGATGCTCGTCGCCCAGTCGAAGTGGCTGCCCCAGTACGGCAAATCCATCCCCGCAGCCAGGAAGCGCCTGGCTGCGGCGAAGCCTCTCGGCACGAGAAAGACGAAGGGCGCCGCCCGGTTGCAGACGAAGACCACCGCCCAGATGCGCCGGGATCGCGCTGCCGCCCGCAGCAATGCCGCCGCAGCGGACAAAGGCAACCTCCTCGGCAAGACCGTACCCAAAGGCCGATCCGCCGCCGGGTGATCGACCGATGCGCGTCCTGATTCTAGGGGGAAGCGGCTATCTCGGCCCGCACGTAGTGGCCGAACTCGAGGCCGATCATGAAATCGTCCTCACAGACGTGGTCCCCATCGAATCAGACCACGAGACACATCAGGTGGACGTAGCCGACCTCGGGCAGGTTCGCGCCGCCGCCTGCAACACCGATGTCATCATCAACTGTTCGGTGTCACGCACGCACCGTCGGCGCGCCTTCGACGTGAACACCCTGGGCACGGGCAACGCCCTGACGGCGGCCGTCGAGCTCGGCCATGAGCGCTTCGTCAACACCGGCCCACGGTTCACGCTGGCGGGGCCTGCCTACCTTCGCACCGACTTTGCCCTGCACGAGGAGATCCCACCTCATCCTGGAACGGGGCTGTACGCTGTGAGCAAGTCCCTGGGACAGGAGCTCTGCCGCATCTTCTCCGAGGGGTATCCGATTCATGTGATAACGATGATCGTGTCCAGCTTTATTGACGCCGAACCGCCTCCCGGATGGCGCGGTGAGATGAATCCCTTCGCCGTCACCTACGCCGATGCCGCGCGGGCGATCCGTTGTGCACTGGAAGTGGATCCGGCGCGATTGCCCTCACGCTGTGAGGCGTTCTTCCTCACCGTCGACCTGCCCCAGCAGCAGTGCCTCAGCGGCAAGGCGCAGCGGCTGCTGGGATGGGCACCGCAGGACAAGCTGGAAAGGTGGTGGCAAGTCGGGGCTAGTCCAATGAACGGATGAAGGCGACGACGTCATCGATCGCCTCATCATCCTGCAGCAACTGCGCCAGAGGTACCATCAGCTTGCCCTCCGCGTCCTCCTCGTGGTACCCACGCAGCCCCTCGCGGTAGTTCCTCAGTTGCCTGGCCAGATACCAGGCATGCTGCCCCGACAGCATGGGCGCCCTCTGCTGTTCGATGCCTTCTCCGTCGCGGCCGTGGCAGGCCACACAGACGGTGTAGTGCGCCTCGCCTCTGCCTGAATCCCCCTCGCCCATGTCAGCCGGCACGCCCGGATCGAGGCGGGCGATATAGGCCACCACGTCGTCGACCTTGCCTTCGGTGGACAGCATCATTGCCATGGGCGCCATCTGCATCCCCGTCAGGTCCTGGGGATGGGCGCCACGTACGCCGGCTCTGAACTTGAGCAGCTGCCGGCGCAGGTACCACGGCGCCTGCCCTGACAGACGGGGTGTATTGAAGGCGCGCCTGCCCTCGGCCTGCAGTCCATGGCAGGCGCCGCAGACCATGAAGATCGTCTTGCCCTGTTCGGGATCACCGGGCAGGGCGGCCAGAACGGCCTCCCGTGCCGCAACCTGGCGCGCGTAGACTCGCTCCTCGTACCGTGCCAGTACTCGCGCCTGCTCCTCTGTCCGAGCCGCCTGTTCGGCCACCTGTCGTTCGGCGAGGCGATCATTGAGCCCGTCGATGGCCGACTGCGAATGCGTGTGTGCGGCGAAGACGACCCATACATTGGCCAGCACGACCACCAGGATGGGAGCCCACTTCTCAAAGGACATCAGGTGGTCCTGTGGAATTGGCCGTCGCCGGACAGTGTTTCCAGGAAGCGGGCCATGGCTTCACCCGTAACGTGTTCCGCTCCCGACTCCTTCACGTGGCGCTCGATCTCACGCATGACGACGGGTCGGATGAAATCGGGGATCTTCTCCGTCCGCGTCAGAGCCTCCTGGCTCCATTCGAGTTCGCGCTCCACCCGGTCGGACCCTTCCCCCCAGTTCGCGTACTTCTCTTCCACCACCTGCAGAGTGATCCTTTCGTACCCGTGCTGGCGTGCCCACTCTTCGATCCGGCTGCGCGTCATGGTGCGCATGAAGCCCGGCGGCACCCGTTCGATCTTTGCCAGCGCCTCCGCATCCCAGTCGAAGGCCTGCGCGGCCGACTCGCCAGGTGCATCACCCTCAACCACACCGCTGCCACGCCGCCCGTGAGCCTCGGTCTTGTCACCGCGCATGGCCGCTGCCATCTTCTCGCGCGCCTTGCCCATTCCGCCTTCAGCGACCTCGAGAGTGATCTCGAGAAAGCCGTTGTCCCTGGCGTACGCTTCGACCGTGTCCTGGGCGGCCCGACGCATGAACCCTTCGGGCACTCGCTCCAGACGTGTGGTGGCCTCGTCCGTCCACACCGGTTCGGGTGGGGCCAGCCCGGCGGCCTCCCTGAACATCTCCAGGGTGACTGTCGTGACCCGTCGGGTCAGCGCCCGTTTCTCCAGCTGGGTCCGGATCTGCCGACGTTGGACTTCGTCCTCCACGGCGTCCAGTTCTGCCAGACAGGCCGGGTCCCACACCAGCTGGCGCTCGCCCAGGGCATCGAGGACAACGCCATCCTCCACCTTCCTGCTCTCGGACAGCTTGAACTCACTGCCCTCTCTGTCACAGATAGGACAGGCCTGTGGTCGCGATCCGTGGTGCACATGGCCGCAGGCCGGGCAGGAGAAACTGAGGGCGATCTTCTCCTGCGATTCCCGGTCCTCGTCCTCGAAGCTGATGCCCATTCTCTTGATCGCCTCGGGCGGCAGGATGTCCCGGATGGCAGCATTGAGCACCGAGCCGGTGACGATGGTGTGGCCCTCGGCCAGGCAGTAGTTCTGCACGGCCTGCATGGCCACGCCCTGCGCCATGGGCGGTACGATCTCCATCTTGGCCCGGGCCTCCTTGGTCCAGGTGACGGTTGCCTCTGCCTGGTATTCGACGCTGGGCTTGTACTGCGAGTCCACCACGAGCAGGTTGCACGGCGCCAGGCGACACAGGTTTTCCGTATTGCCGCCAATGTCCATCTCCTCGTCGCTGTGAATGCCGATGCGGCCCACCACCAGCAGCCACGGAGAGGTGTTCTGCACGAACTCGAGGATCTTGTCGAAGGCTTTGCCATCGAGCAGGTGGGTCTCCAGCTCCACGCCTTCGTCGGCGGCGACCTTTTCGGCAATCTGCAGGTGGGATTGATAGATCTTGGCCAGTCCCGAGTCGATGATGTCCTCGTGCAGCTTCTCCTGCTCTTCGAACTTGAAGACCTCCCTGGCTTTGTCGGTGAGCACTTCGTTGAGGCTGTTGAACATGGTATAGTGGAAGTACGGGTCGAAGGCGGAGACGGCGATGAGCTGCTTGCCGAACGTCCTGGACAGCTGGATCCCGCGCATCAGGGCACCCCAGCTGCGCGTGCTGCCGTCCAGGCAGACAACGATCTTGTCGGAGCCAGGCGGCTCGGAGGCACCCTCTTCCTCCCCCTCGCTTCGTTTGCAGAGCAACACGTCCCGGCGCACCCGGCGCAGCACGCGCTCCGACACCGTCCCCAACAGCGAACGGGATACCCTGCCGATGCCGAAGGCACCGAGGGCAATCAGATCATAGTCGTGGGCTTCGATATCTTCGACCAGTGCCTGCCAGTTCCTGCCTTCCAGCGAGATCCCGGTGAAGGGCAGTTCCGCCTGCTGACACAGTCCCGACATATGCTCCAGATAGGAATCGGTGATGAGCTCCAGGCCCTGCGTGATCAGCGAATCGTGTACGTCTCGCTGCTTCTCCAGCTCTTCCTCTTCCTGGTACTTTTCCGGCAGCCCGCCTTCCATCGCTCGGAAGCGTTGGTCGTGCAGCTTGGCGGCGTACACGTGGCAACCGTAGAGCTCGGATCCGTTGCCCTTGCCGATCCGGACCGCCAGATCCATGGCGGCGCTGGACAGCTCCGAACCATCGACAGCGGCGAAGATCTTGCCGTAGGGTCCGATCGCATCTCGTTCCTCACCTCCCTGCAGAACCTGACGCGCTTCCTGCACCAGTTGCAGGCCGATCTCTTCCACGCCCTTGTCGGCGGCGTACTGCTCGATCTGCTCGCGGATGAACTGCTGAATCATTCCGGGCGCCCGCTCCACCGCCTGTGACGCCTCTGGCGACCAGCGCATGCCCCCGTGGACCGAGACCTCCTTCTCCGTTGGCACCTGACGCGGTGTCTTGTCGACCACCTCGGAGATCCAGAAAATGTAGGCGAAAGGATACTGGGGTTGCACGATGTGGAAATCGTCGTACTCGAACATGGTCCGCGCCAGCAGAACGAAAGTGTGACGGGGATCGTCCTCGGCGATCACCTCGACGGCGCAGTTGAGCTGGAAGCTCATGTATTCGGGAGCGCATCCGGTGAAATGCAGCGCTGCCAGAGGCGTCTGTTCCAGGTTCTGATACGTCTGCCGGGCAAAGATCTCCAAGCCGGTCATCGCCCGGTAGTCGACGGCGTCGCGGTCGAAGTAGAACTGTGACATGGCCTCGATGCGGGCTGCCATGGATTCCTGCCAGGGTTTGCCTCGCGTGTTGTGCAGCGTCTCCTGGAAGAGATCGATGTACTCCGAAAGGCGCTCCTGCCTGGGCACGTAGCCGATGCCCTTGTTCGAGCAATTGAAGGGGAACTCCCCCTCCTTCGCTTGCGTGATGACCACGGGCAGATGGGCGGAGAAGAACTCGGGCGCCTCCTTCTGCAGCAGTCGGTTGTACATGCCTCGACGGCCCTGCTCGATCCAGTCGATGCACTTGTCGGGCAACGACGCGACAGGCAGCTGGCGGGTTCCGGTCGCCAGTTCCACCGCCATGTCCCTCTCGCCCAACACGATTTTCTGCTTCGGATTGCCGGCACTCATCGTTGTTGTTCTCCGTTCAGTTGAACTTGATGCCCAGTTCCAACTCACGCTCTTCCCGATGTCTCTGCATGAGATCCGGCGTCACCACCGTACCTTCGGCTCTCGCCCGCTCTTCCAGTTTCTTCTTGATCCGGGGCCGCAGGAAGACCGGGATCCTCGCCAGACGTTCCCGCGCCTCCGGTGTCCACTCCACCTCGTCACCGATCCCGGCGATCTGAATCGGGATCGTCTCTCCCCCCTGTGGCACATAGCTACAGTTGGGATCTTCTCCCATGAGATTGCCAGCCTGAGCCAGACTGCGCGCCCGGCAGCCGCCGCACAGCAGCTTGTATTCGCACCTGGCGCAACGACCCTGGAGCAGATCGGGGGTTCGCAGAGACTCGAACAGCACCGCCTCGTCCCAGATGTCCCAGAAGGGCTTCTGGCGCACATTCCCCGCCGACAGCTCGATGTACGGACAGGGTGTCACGTCGCCGTTGGGCGCGATGCGACAGTAGTGCGAGGCGGCAGGACAGCCGCCGCCGTCGTACCCCGTGGCGCGAGTATAGGGTGACGCCGGGTCGTTCTCGTACAGGATGCGCTTGTAGTGCGGTGTGCAGCGGGACTGGACCATGATCCCCTTCGTGCTGCGTTGCAATCCGGCGATTTCCTCGAGCAGCTGCTCATAGAGGTCGGCGGAGAGGTCCATCTGCCGTCCGCCCCTGCCGATGCACACCAGGAAGAAGAAATTGATGATCGCCGCCCCAAGATCACGCGCCAGGGCCACCGCTTGAGCCAGCTCACCACAGTTGTGTTTCGTGACTGTGAAGTGAACCTGGGCGTGGAGACCTTCGGCCTTGCACTGGCGAATGGCGGTGCATGCTCGGGCAAAGGAACCGGTAACACCGCGGAAGGAGTCGTGCCCCTCGGCGCTCACCGAATCGAGGCTGATGCCGACGCCTTCCAGGCCGAGTTCCTTGAATCGACGGATCTTCGTTTTGGTGAGCAGGACGCCGTTGGTGCCGATCACCATGCGCAGACCGGCATCTCTGCCGGCATCCACGAGTCCTTCGATATCGGGACGCATGAGCGGCTCGCCGCCGGTCAGGACGGCGATCGTGCCCGGCGCCTCCCGCCCGATATCGGCGAACAGTGCGGCGAGCTCGGAGAAGCGCAACTCGCCGTCTCCGGCGGTCGCCTTCTGGGCCGCGTCCATGTAGCAGTGGGCGCAACTGAGATTGCAGCGGTCGCTAAGATTGAAGGCCACCAGGTAGGGAACGTACTGCCTGGCGACCTCAGAACTCAATCGCTACCTCGGTCTCAGCACCGGACGTGACGGTCACCGTCGTCGAGCTTTCCCCCAACGCCTCATGCCAGACCTTCAGCGTGTGTGTGCCAGCCGGCACGTCGGCCAACGTGAAACGGCCCTCGGCGTCGGTGACCACCCCGTATGGGTGGCGCAGCGACCACACGTACCCCTGCATGAAGTCATGAGCATCACATTGCACCGAAAGCAGGCCGGGCTTGCGCAGAATCTTGGCCTTGGTCAACACCTGCCCCTGCTTCGGCAGAGCCAGGTTGATCACGTTCTTCTTCTTGTCGCCGGTGACCAGGTAGAAATGCGAGTTGTGCAGCATGGCATCGCTGTTCCTGATCTGCAACTTGCCCTTCGTGGGAGCCACCAGCACGTGCGGTGCGAAACGGCAGCCAGTGTTGTCGACCATGATCTCGACCTTGGTGTCGAGAGGCTTGCCGGCGGTGATCCCCTCCAGCATGGCCACCGCCCACCGCACCTGCCCGGTCTCACTGATGACGTACTTCTCGGCGGTGATGGTCTCACCACACTGGGCGCTGTTCTTCACCACGGTCTTGATCTCGTCCTTGGGGATCTCCCCGCTCACCTTCACCACGCCGACAATGGTGCCGCCGTCGCTCACGGCCGCCCCAACATACTGGGCCGACGCGGTACCTACGCAGAACGGTATGAGCAGCGCCACTGCAACGAATCTCATCAGTCTCATGATTTCCTCTCGGTTATTGTCGGTCGTGGGGTCCCTGCCCTGCGTGGTTCGCGTATTTGCGCCTGACGCCGTAGACGATGGCGAATTGGACCAGCAGCGTGGCCAGTCCCCATTGCAGCGTGGGCAGGATCGACCACTCCTCTTCCGCCGGCTCGAGGTACAGGTAGTACCAGGACGACAGCCCCCGCTTGTTGCCGCGCTCCTTGTTGAATCCGTCCCACAGTGAAAACGCCACGGGTACGAAACTCCCCGCCTCGAATGGGCTGCCCCCTTCCGCCTGGCGCTCCTGGACGAAGATGACGGACCACTCACCATCCTCGTACGAAGCGTCAACCAGGGGCGTGCCCAGCGGCTCCGGCGTTATGTTGTCACTCCCCCTGCCGGTGAAACGCTCAGCCTCGTCCCCGGCCAGATCGGCGAACCAGATGTCTACTGCGTTTCGCCGGTCACCAAAGAGGAAGTACGGCAGGACCGAACCCGTCTTTGCGGGGAACTGCAGTGCCACCGCATCCGAGAAGTCCTCGGTGCTCGCTTCTGCATCCGGATCGAATACGGGCACCGGGATCGCGGGACTGTTGTGTCCGGATCTGTCGGCGCTCATGTCGTTCCAGGCCAGCCTGATGGCAATGTGATTCGCACTATATACGGCTTTGACGTCGACGGCGTCGATGCTGCGGAAGAATTCCCGACCTGGCTCGATGACCTGGCCGGCCATGGGAAACAGGGCACCGGGGATGCTGTCGAAGAGGGACGAGGCCTGCTCGATATCGATCTCGCCCGTCATCAGCCGGGCGATCACAACCGTGGCGTAGTCGGGCTCGTCAGCAGACAGCGAAAAGACGTAGTCCACCAGATTCCAGCGGTCCTCTTCCTCCAGCAGATCCGCGTACGAAGGCATGGGTGTGCCATTCAGACCGGTGGTGAAGGTACGGTAGATATCCTCCCTGGACGGCCCGCCGCGATATGTCCACCTCTTGGTCAGATCCGCCGGACGGATGTGCCGATCCCAGTCGTCCTTGAGAGTCGGCGCCGACGGTCCGTCCATCCTCCCGTAGAGCCCGTGACAGTCGATGCACTTGTTCTCCTCAAAGAGCTTGCGGCCCTTCTGGGCCGACGCCTCAGTGAAGGCTGGTGCCTGCGGGATCTCCATGGGTGGCACGATCATGTCCGGATCGGCGAAGTCTTCGCTGAACGTCTTGATATAGTAAACCAGCTCCGTCAGCTCCCGGTCGCCGAAGTCGGGCCATGCCGGCATGCCGGTGGCGGGCATGCCCAGCCGGATCACCCGCTTGAGATCCTCGTCGGTGGGCAGTTCGCCGCTCTCGGTCGTTCTCACCTTGAAGGTTCCCGACGTCAGATCACGGGGGGCCGGCCGGAAGTAGGCGCCGCCGTCGCCGTCGCCTTCACCTTCCGCCCCATGGCACTGAGCGCATTTCTGCTCGTAGATCACCTTGCCGGCGTCGCGCTGGGCCTCGGTACCGAGGTCGGGTGCCTCGGTACCGAGGTCGGGTTCCTGAGCCTGGAGCGAACCGAGGGCACCCAGGATAAGCAGCGGTAGCAGAAGTCTCATTCCACGTGCTCCTGGGCTCGCGGCTTCTGCCCGGTGAAGTCATAGAGAAAGAGGGTGACCTCCCAGATTTCCTCTTCGGTGAGGAACTTCTCCCACGCCGGCATGGCCGAAGACCAGGGGGCGGACTCCGGCGGCAGCCCCGGGGCGCCCTTGGCGATTCTCCAGAACAGGTAGGACTCCTGCAACATGGCGATGGTGGTGGGATCGCTGAAGTTGGCGGGAATCGGGTCAAAGGCGTAGGCGTAGATACCCTTGCCCTGGAGATTGTCCCCGTGGCAGAACACACAATTCTGGTAGTAGATCCGGCTGCCGTTGCGCACGTGCTCGCCGAACCTGTCCGGATCACTCTCTTCCAGCTCGCGGAAGGGGTTGGTGCCCGTCACCAGATCAATCCTCTTCCCCTGGAAGGTGACGGCCCCCGGGGGTGGGGGATGGATCGTGCGACTGGCGATCGGTGGTTCCACGGTCCCCGACAGGTTCACGTTCACCTTCACCGCGACAAGCAGAGCCATACCGACCATGAGGATCATCAACCGCCTGGAGTATCTCTCTTCGACCAGGAATGTCACCACCGGCTTCCTGACCGACTCGAGGTACTCCGAGTTCGACGACAGGTAGGCGAGCAGCGACAGCGTGATGATGCCCATGAACATGTTGATGATCGATACCGGCAAGGGTGGCTCGATGCCGTAGTGGAGCACCAGGAACAGCGCCACCCACCACGCCACCAGCCAGCCCACCACGTGGGGACGGACGAGCTTGAGCCCCAGCATGGCGGCTGCAATCGGGAGCACGACCCAGAGGTTCATCACTCCTCACTCACCTTTGAGGGACGCCAGGAAACTGACCATGAGCTTGAGCTCATCCACCGAGACCTTGTCGTAGAACCCCATACCCTTCAGGGTTACCGTCATCACGCCAGGGGGAAAGCCGGTAGCCACCGTGGCGTCCGGATCCAGTATTGATTCGTAGAGCGCCGCCCGGTTGAGTCGGGCACCGGCATCGTGCAGACTCGGGCCGACGAGTTTTTCGGGACCATCCAGCTTGTGACAGGTGATGCACATGTACGACGTCAGCAGCGCCTTGGCGGCGTCGGCTTCACCTGGACTGGTAGTAGCGACTGGCGCGACATCACTTGCGGCGTCGGCTTCCTGACCTGCTCCCAGTAGACGGGTCTCCATGGTGACCGTGGGTGTCGACCCCAGCGACTGCAGGTAGGCCACCACTGTCAGTATTTCGCCATCACTCAGCCCGATCGGCGGCTTGTGGATCGGCGGCATACCTGGCAGAAACCCTTCGGTGACGTGGGCGTTGGGGTCGTAGATCGACTCCGCCAGGTAGTCGAGGGCGCTCATCCCCGCCTTGCGCGTCGATGCCTTGTCGCCGATGCCGGCCAGATCCGGGAAGCGCCCGGCTTCCTGCGAGCCGATGGTGTGGCAGGTCAGGCAGGTGCCCTTGCCGCCGGCGATCTCCTTGCCCACCTCCACCATCTCGTCCGTGGTCATGTCGGCCCGGATCTCGGTGTTCTCCGGCGGATGGGTCTCTTTCTGAGGGACCATCTGCCCCACGTAGGCATAGAACGCGACGACGCCGACGGTGAAAATCAGGATCTTCAGCGCCGTCATGTCGGCACGTCCAAGCGTTCTGCCTGCCAGTCCTTCTTGCTCGTCAGTCCCGACAACCAGAAAACGATCGCGATGAACGTGAAGAAGATCAGGACCGTGACCGACACCACCCCCGCGGCAAAGCCGAGGGTTGGCGTGAAGGCATCCACCGATGTATCGCGCATGACGCCGTACACGTGCCAGTGCTGCCGCAGTCCGGCGCGTACATAGCCCATCAGACCCATGGTCCAGGCAAACGTGATGGCGATGAAGAACAGGGCGTACTGCGAGCGGGCCGGCATCTTGCCCCAGTCGATGGACCCCCGGATGCGCGCGTTCTTGAACATGGGGATGTCGATGGCGGTGACAACAGCCATGGCCAACAGCACCGAGAGCACCTGCGGGACCGACAGCCCGATACGCACCTTGGCCTCGACGAAGTAGCCATAGACCCCGAGGAAGACGACGAAAGCGACGACGGTGACAAAGGTTGCGAACTGGATCGTATTTCCCGTTTTCGCCCAGGAGACCGTCGCTTCTTTGTTCCCGCGCCTGTACAGCAGGAAGCTGAGGAAAGTCGTCAGGATGAGGATGTTCACCGCCGTGTTCTTGGCCGACATCACTCCCAGAACGCCCATGGCAGGGTGGTGCGCTCCTCCCATCTTTCGAGCTTCGGCGATGGAAGCGACCAGTGAGTGCGGCGTCGCCCACACGAGGAAACAGATCGTTACAGACGCCAGCAGGTACTTGATGAACTTGCGGAAGCGCTCAGCCCCTTCGATTCGCTCCATGCCTACCCACAGGTAGTAGTTGGCCGCCAGGAACAGATTGCCGATCAACACCGCCTGGATGATGAAGAGCCACGAGAACGTCCCGCCCATCAAGGTGATTCCGAGGCTCTGTGAATAGGCGTAGACTTCCTTGCCCAGCCAGTACCCGGCAAAGGGCAGGGGCAGCAGGGCGCTGATGGCGACGACGTTGCCCACGTAGCCCATCCAGTCGTAATGCGCCCGCTCCTCGTCGCTCTGCGCCCCCAGGAACTTATAAGCTGCGTACGCCGCCCCGATGGAACCGCCGAAGGCGACATTGGCGATCACCCTGTGCACGTTGATCGGCATCCAGATGAAGTTGTCGATAGCCTCCCAGACGTTGACCAGGGCACCGCTCTCGCTGATGCCGTTGGGCGAGTTCATGAAGGCGAGCCAGGCGTTGGCGATGAACATCAGCGCTGTACCTACGATGTTCAGCCCCAGCCCCAACGCCAGGTGTACCCTGGGCGAGAACTTGCCCCAGCCGTAGTAGTAGGTGTAGAGGAATCCCGCCTCGGCGAAGAACAGCAACGCGTAGGGGAAGAAGGTCCAGCTGAAGATCGCCATCATGTATTGGGTCAACCGTGGATACAGGATGACCAACATGAAGGTGAGCAGCGCCCCCAGGGTCGCCGTGAAGGAGAAGGAGACGGACAATAGCTTGGTGAACTCATGGGCCAGGGCGTCGTAGCGTTTGTCCCCGGTGCGGTAGCCGATGAACTCGATGATGAGAGCGAACATCGGCACGGCGAGCACGAAGGCGGCAAACATCAGGTGCAGCTGCGCCACGACCCAGATCGCCACCCTGCTGCCGACGACGGGGAAGGCCCGGTATTCGACGTCTCCGGCCGTCGCCGGTGTGACCCCCGCTGCCGCCGCGACTTCTTCGGTCACGATTTCGGTCTGGGGCCCCGCCGCGTCGACCTGCAGACCGGTGGTCAACACGCAGACGACACAGAGCAGCAGGCAGACCACGGTCGTTCCCCGGTTACACGTACTCGCCCCTCTCATCAACCTGGTCTCTTTCTACCCATCGGGCGGCCACGGCGGATTTTCCGTAACTGATATCAGTTGAACTCAGACTGCCTATTGAACCAACGAACGACAGCGGCCTTTGATTGCACTCACTCTTGGTTTTCTGTCGGATTTTACTCGACGACAAGCTCCAGCCACTGCGAAACGGACTTCTGCCCGTCTCGATCGTCAGCCGCCCCGTCCCACACGGCCACAGCAACGGGCAGGGACTCTCCCTGCTGCAGCCTGGGGGCCAGCGCGGAATCGAGGGGCTGATGTATCACGACGGTCCAGACGCCGTCACGCCACATCCCGCGGCCCTTGACTACCTGCTCCGCTTTCGGCGGGCTGGTCAGGGTGCCGAATCCCTTCGCCACCAGCGTCTCGACGGGAGTAACGCGGGATCGTTCCGAGAGTGGGTTGCCCGCTGCCAGACCGGCGAGAAACGCCCTGTCCGTCGACAGGTCGGTCCCGGCGGTCATCTGGTTGATGGCCGACTCATTCTGCTCTTCGGCCACGCGGAAGCCGCCGGCGATATCCGCCTCCCAGTCCGCTTTCCAGTGCAGGATGGTGACAGTGCTCTCCTCATCCCCCATGCCGATGAATGGAATCCCCATGTAGTCGCCAGGGCTTCCCTCCGGCACAAACTGGATCGCCACCGCATCCCGGAACTGGCGCTGCCTGACGATCTGCTCGTCCATCTGCGGATCGCGCCACTCAAATCGGTAGGCGATTTCTCCCGGTCCGACGATGGCTTGAACCTTGACCGCGTCGACCCAGGCGGCACGGGCCCACAGCGGGCGAGTCGGAACCGTGGTGGCCGGTGCTCTCTGCCAGATTGGATCGTCCTGGTCGATCGACGGATCGGTCTCTGCCTGAAGAGCTTGAAGCGTCGGTGTCGTGGCCGTCAGAGTTGCGCCCTGGTTTGCCGAGAGCGACTGGACATAGTTCACCAGTTGCCAGCGCTCGATCTCGTTCATCGAATCCTCATACCCTGGCATGGGCGTGCCGTCGAGACCGGTGACGAATGTGCGATAGATATCCTGCTGCGAGGCGCCACCCTTCATCAGGCCCGGTCCCCTGGTGAAATCGTACGGTCGAATAGGACGGCCCATATCATCCTTGAGTGTCGGCGACGAAGGACCATCCCCTTTGCCACCTAGGCCGTGGCAATCGGCGCACTTCATCTCTTCGTAGATCTTCTCGCCGGCCCGGATGCTGGCCTCGCTCACGGCCGGTGGCGAAGTGATTTCGATCACCGGCTCCATGGCGTCCTCATCCTCGAATATGTCTGAGAAGGACTTCACATAGCTGACCAGGGCCACTTGATCGGTCTCGGACAGGCGGTCCCACATGGGCATTGGCGTACCCGGGATGCCTCGCTGCACGGTACGCAGCAGGTCCGCGTCGGTCGGCGGCGAGCCGCTTGGCGTGCTCCGGAACTTGTACGTGCCGGAGGTGAAGTCTCGAGGTTTTGGCGACAGCAGGTACGCCGCCGGACCTTGACCGTCGCCTTCGGCGCCATGACACGCGGCGCAGTGTCGATCGTAGAGTTGCGCCGCACGGCTCTGCGCCGCAAGAACGGATGCAGCATGCAGGAGACAACCCAAAGTCACGAGGACCAAAAGCATGGCTCGCTTCACAGTTCTCTTCCCTCCGTCTATTTCAACTCTATCAGTTCCGGATCCGTACCGGTTTCCGAGCATTCCTCACAACCTGTTTGACTGTCGTCCTCGCCTGGTATCGGGGCAGCCAGCTCAGTTGGTGGCGAAACGCCGAGGATGCCACGTTCAGCGGGCACGAAGGCAGCCAGGAGGGCACCCAGGGCACCCTGGTAACTCTTCGGGGGTTCGGTCAGACTTCTTTCATCGGCGATGCCGTCGGCTTTGCGACGCAGGGCCAGAGCGAATGCGGGAGTCCACCAGGCGAAGTGATCTCGGAAGAAGCTCACCTGGGCGTCCCGGCAGATGCGCACCTGGTCGGCGTCACCGTGTTGTGATGCGTACAGGGTCTTGGCGATCAGCCAGCCCATGAACTCCAGCTCGAGCACGATATGATCCTGGCGCTCGGGATGTTCGCCCGATGGCTCCAGACCAAAGGCCTGGTAGTAGCCGGCGATGTCCGCCAGGTGATGGGAACGAAAGACCGAAAAGGTCTGCGGGCAGTATTCGGTTTCATGGGGCGGACATTCGCGTGAGACGAGAAGTCCGAAGACTCGATCATACTCCTGAATGAGTTGATCTCGAGAGACCTGAAGATGGGAGAGCAGCAGCGCCAGACTCAGTGTGTTCGGGGTGATTTCACCAGGCGCCAGCGGGTCCGGACAGGCTGTCGGATCGTCACGGATGACTTCGGCCGCGGCCCGACCGACTTCCTGGAAATCGGCGTCGAGAATCCGCGACCAGCTCTCGGAGTGGGGGCTGGACGCTGCCACGGAAAGGAACTGGTACACCGTGTATCTGGCCCGATCAAGAACCCAGGATCCCTCGGCCTCATCCGTACTGACCGGCAGATCGATCGTATCTGGGTTGGAGATACTCATCGATTCTCTCCTCTGTGGCTAGTGTCGTGTCTCAGAGATAAGTCAGCAAATTCGGGCGGCGAGACGCCGGGCTCACAAGGCGCGCGATCGATGTGGGTCAGTGGACCCACAGAGTGAGCGCAACGCAGTGAGCACGGATGGCTCGGCGTCAGAATGTTGACGGAATTCTGAGACACGACACTAGGCGGTTGAGCGGTTTCCATCAGATGGAGTTGACGTGTTCCTTACTGCGTTCGAAGGTCGGCTCTTCCACCGTGATGCGGACAACTTCATTTCCCAGCTTGTTGTAGCCGATCACGGTATCGTTGAAGATCTCCTGAACCTTCTTCTCGCCCGAAGGCAGCGTGACTTCGATTTCCGCAACCTTCTGGCCCTGTTCGATCTCATACTTGAAAATGATCTGCTGCGTGGCACGAAAGAGCTGGAGGACGGCCAGCAGTTCCCGGTCGGGGCAGCAGTACTGTTCGAGGGCGTGGTCGACACCCGGACCGAACATCTGCGTGAGATAGGTCCGTGGTGCCCATCTCGGCGGGATGTAATAGCCGTTAGGTTCTGTGCCGAACTGCGGATACAGCGGCAACGCCACGCCGCGTTCCCGCACCAGGAAATGGATCGGACTGTCCGGGGCCTCGGCCCACGTCCCCTCCGGCGTCTTCTTGACCAGGCCCTGGAGACGGATCTTGCCGACGCAGGCGGACATGCAGCGCGTCTCCAGCGGTGCACCATCGGGGCTCAGGTCCGGATCCTTGCCTTCTATGCGGGGATAGCAGGCGATGCACTTCTCCGAGATCCGGGTTGCCGCATTGTACATGGGCTTCTTGTAGGGGCAGGCCTCCACGCACTTGCGGTATCCCCGACAACGACTCTGGTCGATGAGCACAATACCGTCCTCAGGCCGCTTGTAGATGGCGTTGCGCGGACATGCCGCCAGACAGGCGGGATAGGTGCAGTGGTTGCAGAGGCGCTGGAGATAGAAGAACCAGACTCGGTGTTCAGGAAGCTCGACGGAGGCGCCCCACACATCCTTCTTGCGGGCCTCTCCCGTGGCGGTTTCCTCGTGGATGTTGGGGCTCTGCCACTCCTCGTCCGAGGGGATGTAGCCCAGCGCCTGGTTGGCTCCGTCGGGGGAGATGTTTGTCTCGGCAGCCTCAAAGACAGTCTTGCCCTCGAATGTCCCAAAGGGCTTCTCCGCCCCCTTTCCTCCGTCCTCCCAGGTCTGCTTCTTGGGATTTTCATTCTCGATCATGGACAGGAGTTTTCTGTCCCAGTCTTGCGGATAGCCGCCGTAGGGCTTGCTCTCCACGTTGTTCCACCACATGTATTCCTGCCCTTTAGCGAACGTCCAGGTGGACTTGCAGGCCATCGTGCAGGTCTGGCAGGCAATGCAGCGGTTGATGTTGAAGACGAAGGCAAACTGCCATTCGGGATGGGCCTCCTCGTGGGGATAGCTCATCTCTCGTCCCAACTGCCAGTTGTAGACGTCAGGCATCGTTGCGCTCTCCACTCAAGGGGGTGGCTGTGTCGGGGCATGGCAGCGGGTTCGCAGCGGACTCCGGTTCGACGGTGTCGAAGCGGAAGACGCCGCATCGTTCCAGAGTCTGCTCGATGTTCTCACGGATCCGCGCCCGACCGAACTGCGTGGTAAGGCCGTGCGTGGCGGCAAAGAACGGGTTGTCGAAAATGGCTGCGATCTGGTCGGCATCCCATCCCATGCGGGCATACTCCTCGATCAGCCCTTGCAGCATCGCCAGTGGATTCCCTTCCACGACGCCGGCTCGCAGTTGCATGGGGTCGTCGACGTCGGCTGCTTTCCCTGCATCGGCGTTCTGTTCTTCAGAAGACGTCATGCTGTCTTCTCCAGCTTGGTGTAGCCGCCGCTGAGGTACTTCTTCATCTCGTCCGACTCGTTTCCCGGACCGTATCCGGTGGTCGCAGGCTTCCAGGCGCCGACTCCGCCCAGGCCACCGTCTTCGGCCTTCGTGATGCGCACGAGGGTTTCCTTGGGAACCGTATTCACACCGTGATTGTCGACGGCGAAACCGAACACAAACTTCATCGCCCCCGTCTGCTTGTGGAACAGGCTATCCGTCTGGTGCATGGGAGGGAGCCAGCTTCTGGTGATGCTCTGGTGAGAACCGTATCGGTAGTTGGACTGGTAACCGGTGCCAGCGGCCAGCGCCTGGCCGTCGGCCCTGGTCTCGTGACCTTTGACGCTTCGCTCGGTGGCGATCCACCCGGTGTGTTTCATGATCGTCATGCCATAGGGCAAGGACAGGTTGAACTTGACTCGCACCATGCAGCGGAAGGCCTTGGAACGGGGGTCATCCGGGTCCCAGCCGACGAAGGGACGATCGGCCGGGTTGGCATCCACGTAGACGTAGTCCCCTTCCTTGAAGTCGCTGTCCTTGGCCGCCTGGGGGTTCATCTGAATCTGCCGATCGCCCACGCCTGGGGCCCGCTTGTCACGGCGGTAGGGATCGCTGAAGCTCGAGCTCCAGATCCAGTTCCAGTCCACCGTGGACCAGGACGAGTGCGTGGTGTGCCGGCTCTTCGGCGTTGAGCAGAAGTAGCGGAACCCTTGCTCCCAGAGTGGATTGACCGTGTCCTTGACCGCACTCCAGGGCATCTTGACGTTGCGCACCGAACGCATGTCCGGGTCCATCTCGTCGAGTGAGATGCCATAGTCGTTGGGACGTATGTAGTCGGAGCTCGAGACGATGACGTTGGGGAGATAGGGCGTCGCTTCGGGACCCTCGCGGTGCACGATGAGGTTCTCGCCGTAGTCGATGGCCTCATGTAGATCGCAATAGGCCGACAGGCGGCCGTTGTCGGTGTAGAAAGGGATGCTATCGTTGATCTGTTCATAGAATGGAACGCGCGGATAGGTGCGGAAGAGCATCAACGCGGCACCCGGTTCTCCGCCGTACTCGCCTTCCAGCATCTTGCTGAGCTGATAGGGACCATCTGGCCCGCGGGTCGTTGTACAATTGTCCAGCACCCGTTGGATATAGACCCCCGCCTTCTTCTCCGTGATGTACTTCCAGTAGTCGGCAAAACGTCGGTCATCAGTGATTTTCGCCAGGGCGCGACCCACGCCAGCGAAGATCTCGGCGTCATCCTTGGAGTCGTGGACCGGCTTGACGCCATCACCACCCCAGACCTGGATGAAAGGATTGGAGCAGGACCCCCCTATCTCCAGATCCTGAAACTCGGCCCAGGTATTGGCCGGCAGGACGACGTCGGCGTATTCAGCCGAGGCGGTCCATTCCACCTGCTGATCGACGATCATGTCGATCTTCGGGAACACGTTGACGATCAGGTTGTAGACCCACTTGGCCTGGTTGATCAGGTTCGCATTGTTGTACCACATCAGTTTCGTCGGCGTCGGCATGTGGGTCTTGCCGGTGAAGACCTTGCGTCCCTCGGAGGGTGTGTCGACTACCAGGGGCCGTTCGCCATGGCCCCAGAAGGCGACATCATCGCCATAGCTGTAGTTGTGCAGGTGCTCGTGATTGATGCGGACATCTTCGTCGAGTATGGGATCGAAGGGGTTTTCGTGCGAGTAGGAGCCCACGCCGGGGCCGCTCCAGGAGGATGCCTGAAAGAGAGCCCCTTTATAGTTGCCGGCCCAGGTGAACACACCGGCGCCATGCTTGCCGAAATTGCCCGTCAGCATCATGGGAAGATGGCAGGCCCTGTTGTGCAGTGTGCCATGGAAGTAGTGGTTCGTGCCTTCCCCATGGTGGATGGAGACGGGGTGCCCGGCCTTTGAGGTCTCCCAGATGTCCCGCGCCAGGCGCTCGACGAGCTCTGGCTTGGCGCCGCTGATCTCCTCGACGGTCGTCACGTCATAGTCCGCGAGATGGCGTTTGTACATCTCGAGTACGGGCATGACCTCGACCTCCTGGCCATCCACCAGGTTCACCTTGAAGGTGCCGGACAGGGCGGCATCCTCGTTGGCCTTGCTGCCCACATCCTCGCGGCTGATGGCCACGACACCACCCGACTTCTCATCCCAGATGGTGAAGTCGCCGATCCGTTCCCGCTGCTCGTCGGTCAGGCCCTGGATCTTGTAGGAGTGTCCATCGCTGATGTCCTTGGTCTCGTATCCCGGGATGATCTCTTCGGGCCGTAGCCGGCGTAGCGTGTCGGTACGGACCAGAAGGGGAAAGTCAGTGAACTGCTTCAGGAAGGTCTCGTCGATCCAGTTGTTATCAATCAGGATCTTGGTTACGCCCAGCAGAACCGCAGTATCAGACAGGCCGGGACGAGTGCCAATCCAGTAGTCCGCCTTGGCCCCGGGGGCGTTGTAATCGGGAGAGATGACGACGATCTTGCCACCCCGTTCGATGATCTCATTGAGCCAGTGAGATTCAGGCATCTTGTTCTCAACGAGATTCTTGCCGACCTGAATCGTGAGTTTGGAAAAGCGTAGATCCGCCATGTCGATGTCCGAGGTCTGCAGACCGTGGACGAATGGCTGGCCGGGGGCCTGATCGCCGCGCCAGGTGTATTCCGTCCACTCACGCGCGCCCTGAGCCTCCTCGGGAGAGGCGCCACGGGCGTGGTGATCTACCAGGGCCATCGCGTTGGCAAAGCGAAAGAGGCCGAATTTCCCCATGACGCCGTGGAGAGGCAGGGACGAGCCGATCTTCATCGTGCGGGTCCCGGCACCGTGCCAGTGTTCCAGCATTTCTTCCTCGTAGCCATCACCCAGCAGTCGCCGCCGGCCTTCATCGCCGCTGTATGTGTCGGCGACGGCCATCAGGCCCCGGGCGGCATAATCCGAAGCCTCCTCCCAGGAAACCCTCTCGAACGTATCGTTGCCGCGGTCGTCGAATCTGTACTCAGTGCGCAGTGAGGGGTTGTCGGAGAGCGAGGGGAATCCTGCGTCCGCCCAGTCCTTCCAACCCTTTCGAATCACCGGCCCTTTGAGACGGTACGGACCGTAGAGCCGCCGCTGGAATGTGAAGCCCTTCGGGCAGCCGCGAGGGTTCCACGATTTGGTGGTTCGGTTTCCGTACAGGTCGCCGCACCGGTCATGGTCGTAGTTCTGTTCGCTGCGAATCATCACGCCATTGCGAACGAATGCCCGCATCCGGCACATGTGAGTGTCGTTCGGAGCGCAGATCCAGGTGAAGCTGCGGTCGTAGCGATACTGATCCAGGTATGTCTTCTCCCAACCGCGATCGGGATAATGGTTGAGCGGATTCTTGATATCCGGAATGACCTGCTGCGCTGCCAGGACGTCCATCGGCGTCAACGCGGCAGCGGAACCGGCGGCAAGGATCTTCAGAAACCGGCGACGGCTGGTGGTTGCCGCCTCAGGCTCTGTGGATTCGCTCCGCTCAGCAGCGGCTGCCTCTTTGAGTCGATCCTCTCTGGATTCTGCCATGGATCTCGCATCTCCTCCTAAGCAGGAAGTCAGGCGCATTGCCATTAGAACACAAACAGAAAACCGCACATGCCGAGACGTCCGGCAGTGCGGCTACTGAGGTGACGACCTCCCCCCCATCTACCCCGCCCAAGTCACCCTGCCGCTAGCCGTCTTTGCGCCCTGCGCTTCCGCGCAGTTTGCCCTTGTTGTGGCCGACATGATAGCATCCTCAGCGAGTGAACACAAGATAAAAGAGTCCTTTTATCGCTTGGGTATTGCGCGTGACCAGAAACGGCGGGGACTGCTCAACCCCGGCGGATCCTGCGGACCAGGATCAGCTGCAGGGCGAAGGTGATGGCCAGCCCCAGCAGACCGTAGACGTAGGCCCTCGACGGTGTCGACGCCTTCAAGTTCAGGTAATACCAGGAGGACATGGCCGACTGCAGGCCCGCTTCGCCATTGGCGCCGTCCCAGACCCGCAACGTGAACGGGATCGGCCGTCCAGGCGCAAAGTGCGTGTCCTTCTTCTTGTCGCCCACCAGGCTGCGTCTCAGCAGCAACCGCCATTGCCCATCTTCAAAGACAGCCGTCGCCGTGGGGCCTACTTCTCCCTCCTGCGCTGTGTAGGACGACTGCGGTCCCTTGGCATTGCCATCGACCGCCTGTTCGGCCCCGGCGACCCAGACCCAGCCGTTGACTGGATGACCCGGATCTCCCATGAACAGGTACGGACGCTCCGCTTTCCCCGGCGGCGGGAGCTTGACCGGAAAGTGAATGGCCAACTGGTCGGGCAGTTGTGCAGTGGTCGCCCTGATCCTGGCGGCGGCAACCTGGAGATACGTATCGGCCGGGTTCCACAGGTCACCCAGGGCTTCGATCTCGTCCCACTCGTATGCACGATCGTTGGCGGTGACGACTTCATCGCCGTACTCCAGTTCCGTGGAGCTGTTTCGTGGCTCGTTCAGGTCGAAAGGTGCCGATGCCGACGTGGCATTCTCGAAGCGGTCGTTCCAGGTCAGCAGCAGGGCCACCTCGTCGTCGTTGTAGAGCGCCTGCATGTGCACCATGTCAACGGACGGGTTCTGCCATCGCGGTCCCAGCACCACCTGGCCTCCCGTGATTACGTCGTACGAGACCGCCGCATCCCACGCCGGGTCGTCCACGGTTGCCGGCAGCGCCCCTTCGGTCTTCTCCGCATCGATGACGTTGTCCGTCGTTGCCGCCGGCTCCAGAAGAGAAACCACATACATGGCCAGATCCCAGCGATCGTCGTCGTCGGGGATAGCGTCCATAAAGGAGGGCATGGGTGTGCCGTTCAGGCCCAGAGTCAGCGTGCGGTAGATGTCTTCCACCGCGGCGCCGTTCTTATACCGCCAGGGCTTGGTCATGTCCGCCGGCAGGATCAGGTCACCCCAGTCGTCGCTGTGGCTGCCCGCCGCTTCCCCGTTGCCCCGCCCGGAGGGCCCGTGGCACTTCACGCACCCGGCCTTGTCGGCGTCGAGGAACCAGCGCTTGCCGTTCTCGATTCTTTCCGCCGTGGTGCCGGGCACGGTGCCCACATCCAGGATGCGGTCTTCCTCGTAGGGGTTGAGATCCTCGTTCTCAAAGTCTTCGCTGAGGGACTTGAGGAAATGGATCGCCTGCCAGCGCTCGATCTCGGGCAGTACGAAGGTCCCTTCTCCCCAGGCCGGCATGGCCGTTCCGGGCACGCCCCGCGAGACCGTGCGGAAGAGATCGGCGTCGGTGGGCAGTTCGCCGCTCAATGTCGTTCTGAACTTGAACATGCCGAAAGTGAAGTCGCGCGGCCTCGGGTCCAGGTAGTGTGCCGCCATGCCGTCCCCCTCGCCGTACCGGCCGTGACAGGAGTAGCAGCGCTTGAAGTACACCTGGCGACCCGCCTCGTAGAAGGGATCACCTTCGTCGGGTGCATTTCCCATCTGTGGCGGCTTGCCGGCCTCGATCTGTTCCAGATCGTACTCGATCTGCTGCGCCTCCATGACCGTGGCCAGGCAGAGCAGACCTGCCAGCGCGCGCGCGATCCTGCCGACCATCATTCGACCTTCATCTCGAGCACGCGCGGCTTCATGCCGATGTCGTGATAGATGGCCATGATGATCTTCCAGCGCTCGTCTTCGTCGAGTTCGTCCTTCCACTTGGGCATGGGCGAGTCCCACGGTGTGGAGACGGCCGGCAGGCCGATGCCGCCCTCGCTCACGCGCCAGAAGACCGAGTTCTCTACCAGGGTGGCGATCGTGCCTGGATCGTTGAAGGCGACCGGCCGCAGCTTGAAGGCTCTGGCCATCGGCCCGGCGCCGTCAAAGCCGGTGCCGTGACAGGGACGGCAGTTCTTCTGATAGAGCTGACGACCTTCGACGATCGCCTCGGCGGAGTACAGCTGTCGCTGTTCGGCGGCGTTCAGGGCCGCCGCATCGACCTTGAGAGGCAGGGCGTCGGCCACTCCCTCCTGGTCGGGCAACTCGTCGTAGGCGGCAAGGAAATCCTCCAGCATCTGCGGCGTCGGCGCGCGGTGGGGATTCTCCAGATCGGCATATGGTGCCGCACCCGCGTGCGACATACCCGGATGCTGCTGCCGGGTGACAGCGGGCACCACCGCTCGGGGCACGAAAGCATCATAGATCTGGTATCCCACGAAAAAGGGCAGGGCGTAGAACACGACCTTGAAGACCTTCACCGAGGCCCCTCCCCGACCCCGAATCGCCTCGAGAACGGGGTGCAGGAAACCCCGCAGATCCTCCTCGCTGGAGGAGAGGTAGATGAAAAAGGCGATGGTGATGAGCGTCATGTACCAGATGAAGAGGGTGCCCGGTACCGGCAGATTCGCCTCCGCCCCGACGATGATTCTGGCGACGAAGGGAAACACCAGCTTCAGAAAGACGTAGGCGCCGCCGAAGAGCACGAGACTGCTGATGAAGAGCTTGTTGCTTTTGGGTGCCATCGGCGTTATCCGGTGATCTCCGTCTGCGCCTCAGAGACGACGTCGTCGGTCTCGCCGAGGGAGCGCAGCCAGAACACGAAGACGACGAGGGCCAGGAAGATGATCGTGATCACGCCGACGGTCATCGTCATCTCCGCGATCACCGGCGACATGGCCTGTTCCGACGTGTCCTTCAGGACGCCGTAGATGTGCCAGTTCTGCCGCAGGCCGGAACGCACGTAGCCCATCAGCCCCATGAGCATGACGACGGAGATACAGAGCGTCAGCAGCGCGTATTGTGGCCGATTGCCGATCTTGCCCCACAACATCCTCCCCACGACTTCAGCCTTGCCGAAGAGCAGAATGTCGATGGTCTGGGCCAACACCATGGACGCCACCACCAGCAGTACCTGACAGACCGCCAGGTCGCGCAGGAAGCCGCTGACCTTCTCCAGCACGAAGAATCCCGAAACCCCGAAGACGCCGGTCACGATCAACGCGGTGCCACCCAGCAGAATCGCCTGCCCCACCTTGCCGCGGTCGCGGAAGGTGAGCACCACGGCCAGCACCTGCAGCCCCATATGCACCAGGAGCATGACGCTGTGAAAGCGGAAGTACACCGACTTGTCCGCCTCCACGGCCAGCTCCTGCGGATCGAGATTCCAGATGCTCCAGGCGAAATACCCCACCAGGGTCAGAGTCAGTCCCAGCACCACGGGCAGAACGACTCTGCCCGTACCGGCAGCGGTGGAGAAGGCCACCGGCTCTCCCTTGTTCGCCCGGCGGTAGAGCATGAAGCTGAAGAAGGTGGAGAGCAGGATGAAGTTGACCACGGCGTTCTTTGCCGGCATCAGACCGAGGTACTTGAGCACCGGGTGGTACTGGCCGCCCATCACGCCCTGTTCTTCCGGCGTCAGCGGCAGGTTGTGCGGCGTCACCCACACCATGAAGCTGAGCAGCAGCGCCCCCATGATGAATTTGATGTAAGGCCGATACCGCCGCGCTCCCTCGATGCGGTCCATCCCGGCCCACAGGTAGTAGTTACCGCCCATGAAGAGAGCCCCGATGAGCACCGCCTGCAGCACGAAAGTCCAGGAGAAGAAGCCGCCCATCATGTCGTTGCCCATGATGGGACTGAAGGAGTAGACCTCGCGGCCCAGATAGTAGCCGGCAAAGGGCAGCGGGATCAGGGCCGAGATGCCGATGAAGTTGCCGATGTACCCCATCCAGTCGTAGTGCGCCCTGGCCTCGTCCGAACGGGCTGACAGCATCTTGACCGCCGCGTAGGCGCCGATGACGAAGCCGCCGAACACGACATTGGCCAGCAGGCGGTGCAGGTTGAGGGGTCGCCACAGCGTGTTGCTTACCGCGTCCCAGGTGCTGCCGATGAATTCGAGTGAATCCGGATGCAGGCCGGTGGGCGACATCATGTACGTCGCCCAGGAGTTGGCCACCAGCATCAGCGTCAGACCGAAGAAGTTCAGCAGCACACCCAGAAAGATGTGCAGGCTCTTGCGACCCGCCGCCCAGGCGTAGATCCCGTAGACGATGATGAACAGCGCTGACACGACGCCGAACCACGTGTAGATAGGGTGGGCCGGGGCATAGAAGTATTCCTTCGCCGCATCTGCCGCCTCAGCCACCACCTCAACACGCTCGGGAAAGGCGCCGACACCGTTGAAGAAGAACAGATACAGAAACAGCGGGATGGCGATCATGCCGAGAATCATCGCCGGCTTTTCCAGCACCCGCATGACGGTGCCGTGGCGCGGGACCTTCGACTCCATCCTGTGCCAGGAGTAGTAGTAGAGATAGAGGGTGAAGGCTTCGCCGAAGAACAGCAGCCCATAGATGTAGAAGGAACTGTGCATCACGCCGGCCAGATGGCCCATCACCTTGGGGTAGAGATTGAAGACGGTGAAGGCCAGCAAGCCCCCCAGGGCCGCCGTCGTGGCGAAGGCTGCCGACAACAGCGCCGTGCATTCGTGGGCCAACCGGTCGTAGCGCGCCTCCGGCGAGCGCGTGCCGATGTATTCGACGATGACGGCGAAGATCGGCACCCCCAGCACGAAGGCGGCAAAGAGCAGGTGCAGCTCTGCCACCATCCATACCGTGGTTCGTGGATTCAAGCCGAAGAACGTCCGGTACTCGGCGCCTATCGTGTTCTCGGCGAAGAGCACGGTGGGCACCAGCAGTAGGACCGCCGTCAGGCACAGCCCCGGTATCCGGCGCGCTGCTGTTGTCGAAGCCATCACAGTTCTTCCGCCAGCATGTCTTCGTTACCCAGGCTCTTGAGGTAGGCCACCAGGTCCAGCAGCTGTCTGGCCGTCATCGTATCGAGGAAGTCGGGCATTTTCGATGTGCCGTCCTCGCCCGAATACTTCTTGTCGGGCGCCGGATCCGGGAGGACGACGGCACTGGGATCGAGGACGGACTCCATCAGGTACTCGTAGGTCTGAATGGCGCCAATTCCGGTCAGGTCCGGTCCGACGCCGCCGGCCAGATCTTCCTCGGTCAACACACCCGGATCGAAGTCCGCCCCCTCCACCAGGTGACACTGGAAGCATTTCATCTCCTCAAAGACATAGAATCCCTCTTCCCAGTCTCCCTCTGGGAATCTGATCGCCGGCCCGGTCCCCTCTGCCGCGAGTTGTCCGCCCGTGCCTTTGTACGGGCGCTGGGCGCTGACCACCTGCTGGATGATCTCGTCGGTCACCTCCACCCCTGACTTGTCCAGCAGGTAGAGGAGAACCGAAGTGATCTGATCGTCTTCCAGGGCGATGGGTGGCCGATTGATCGGCGTCATCACGTTCGCCGGGAAACTCTCGACGACATAGGCGTTGGGGTCATAGACCGATTCCACCATGTACTCGATGGCCGTGTACCCCTCTTTCCTCGTCCCTCCCCTGATGCCGATGGGGGCAGCGAACTTGGGCAGCTGCACGCCGAAGTTGGGGCAGCGCACAGCCGATCCCTCATCACCGATGCTGTGACACGTGCTGCACTTGCCCGCACCTTTGAAAATGGCCTCCCCCGCGTCTACCGAGATCTCGCCACTCAATCCTCCCGGCATCACGCTTCCCGACAGCGCGAACAGGTAGCTGCCGAGCCACATGAAGATCAGGATATTGACGAGTGAATACGCCAGTATCTTGAGCGGATTGGTGGGGGCGTTCATGCTCTCTCGGTAGGGTGCGAGACACTGGCGCGTGCCCGACAACGGGAGAACGGGAATTCTCCTGTTGCCGGGCCACCAGAAGGCTGCGGGGTCAGATGATCGAGCGGGTGGCGAAGGTCATCTGGCTCAGGTCGTTCTTGTAGGGAGAATCGCCAATCCGCGTGATCCTGCCGAATCCCAGCTTGAAACGGTAGTTATCGCTGATGGGGTCGGGCACGCGCGGCACCAGACAGTTGGCGGACTCCTTCTGGTTGAGGAAATACATGAAGGTCGTACCGGGTTTGGGGACGTCTATGACCAGTGCCACCGCCTTGACCTTGCCGGCGACGAACTTGATGTGCCCCGCCTCCTTCAGGCCGGTGTAGAGGGCATCCTTCACGTCGCGCGAGACAAAGCCACCGGTCTGCACCGGCACCCGGTCGTTGGCGACTTCGACATAGTCACCCGACTCGATGCCCAAGCCCGCGGCGTCGTCCGGATGGATCTCGATGAAGTTCTCCGGCCATCTCTGCGTGATGTAGGGCCGGCGCATCACATCATCGAAGCCCGATTGCCAGATCTCGTTGATGCGGCCATTGAGCACCCAGATCTCACCGTCCTTGGGCCGGATCTCTTCGTAGAAATCGGCAAAAAGGAACCAGGGCGACTTGATGAAGTTGGCCTTCCCCGTCTGGGAATTGAAAGACTTCAACTTCTTGATCCAGACGGTGTCGGCTTCGGGTCCGGTCTCCGGCAGTTCGATGGTCGGATCGTGCAGACGCTTGGTACCAACCAGTTCGCCCCCCTCGTTGCGTACGGGCGCCTGAATCCCAGTCGTGCCGTAGCTGCGCAACACGTCGTGACCGCGGCGGCCGTGGCGCTTGGCGTACTTCACCAGCGGGTGGTAGTTGAGAACTCCCTTGCGTCCGAAACGGGCGGCCTCCTCAAAAACATCGTTGGAAGTCTCCCAGTCGTAGCCATCGAATCCCATCTTCCTGGCGATCATCGCGGTGATCTGCCAGTCTGGCTTGGCCTCACCGGGCGCATCCATGAACTTGGAGTAGAGCCGAATGCGGCGCTCGCCGTTGGCCCGGGTAAAGTCCTCCTCGCCCCAGGTCGCCGCCGGCAGCACCAGGTCGGCCAGGTTCTTACCGATGGTTTCAGTCAGGTAGATATTCTGCTCCACCAGCACCATGCCGCCGTCGTCGGCGCGGCGCTTGTATGTCTCGATCGCCTCGTCGACGTCGGTGCTGCGCACCTGGTGCTCGCTCTCGACGGTCTGACCCGAGAGCTTGTCGAACAGCGCCGTGGTACCGGTCATGGCGTTCACCCAGGTCGTGCCGACCACCCAGGCAAAGCGAACCTTGCCAGCCTCTACCCAGCGATCCAGATCGAGCCCCTTGCGGCGACGACCGGCAAACTTCTCCGGCGACCAGTTGCGCGGATACCCCCCTGCCGTCATCCCACCGCGCTGATGGCCACCCATGCGCGAGATCATCTGGCCCGGGCGGTTGCCGGTGCCACAGAGCAGTGCCAGGGAGCCGATGGAGGCGGTGTTGAGGTAGTTGTTCGACCAGTACGTGCCCTTCTCGATGCCGATCGTCGTCTTCGTGCGACTGCCGTCGGCCTTGGGTTTGGCCATCATCTCCGCCGCTTTGCGGATGTCGGCGACGGAGATGCCCGTCATCTGAGAGACGTAGTCGAGTTCCGACTCCTTCTGCGACAGCACCCACTCCTTGTACGCCTCGAAGCCGTCGCACTGGAACTGGCCCCACGTGGTGCGCCACTGCCAGGGTGTATTGCGCACGCCCTGGCCGAAACCGGAATCGGACTCCCACTTGTTGTTGGTGAATTCGTCAATCCATTCCCGGTCCTCCCAGCCGCTCTCGAGTACGACCCGGGCAATACCCAGGTGCAGCAGCGTATCCGTACCGGGATTGATCCACAGATGCATCCCGCCGCTGGATTCGGCGAAGGCGGGACCGGTGGTCTTTCTCGGATTGATGAAGATCAGCTTGTTGCCCTTCTCCCGTGCCCCTTTCAGGATCCACTCATTGAACAGGATCGTCTTGGTCTCATAGGGGTCTGCGCCCGACAACACGACGGTGTCAGCCAGGTAATAGTCCTCATAGGATGCGGCGAAGTTCTCGAAGCCAATGTCGCGCCAACCCGGCGTCGACGAGAAGTGGCCAGGATTGTCGTGCTCGGCCGTGGCCGGCGTGCCCACCGAGACCCAGGCGAACTTCGACAGAGCGTAGGTGTTTTCGAAGAACTGGTAAGAGAACCTCTTCTGCGCCCACGCATGGGCACCGTGCTTGTCGATGACATGCTGGGAAACACCGGCAAAGATATCGGTAGCTTGATCCCAGCTGATCGGCACCAGCTCCCCGTTCACCCGCAACAGGGGTGTCTGCAGCCGGTCTTTGGTCGGCGTCTTCGGGTTGTAACACTTCTTGGCGATAGTACCGCCGCGAATCGAATGATCACCGCCGACGTTGACCACTTCGGTGTCACCATCTCCGACGATGACCACGTGATGATCACGTCCCTCGTGCTGGACGATGTTGTGCATGTTCGGCGAGATCCAGTTGCCCTGCATGATGGCGCGTGGGAAGTCGCAGGCCAGAGCGTTCTCGGACGCCTTGGGCCCGCCCTCGGTGCCCACCGGCCAGCGGTAGATCTTGTAGCCGCAGGCGACGATACAGTAGTCGCAGGCCGTCGTCAGCACGTCGGCGTCGGTGGGCGGCAGGGGGATCCGGTCTTCTGTCTGGTAGTATGGTACGCTCATGGTATCAGCCCTCTCTGGTTTCCGTACCGGATCTATAGGTTGGCGTGCTTGCCGTAGACCAGGCCCGCAAAGCCCGTGGCGTAAATGTCATCACCGTCGACTTCCAGCATCACCTGGGTCAGAGACTCAGACGCGTGTCCGGCGATGACGATGCCGTAGCGGGACAGGTCGAAGGTCGTCAAGTGGAAGGGGCATGGGCCCGCCGCCTTGTGTTCGTGCTGGTAGAGTCCGGTGAGCGGTCCACCCATGTGGGTACACAGACTGTTGAAGGCGACGATGTCCTTGCCGGCGCCAACGCCGCGTCCACCCTCCACTCCCAGCTTGACGAGGAAGTTGCTGGTCGCGGCATCGGGGTAGGAGAAGTTGATCTGCACCCCTTCCTGCAGCTGGGAAACCTTGCCGATCCGCTTTCTCGGGTAAGCCATCTCCAGGGCCTGAACCTCGCTCGGCCCGACGCCAGGCAGGATCAGTGTGCACACCGTCGCCGCGGCACCCGTCAGGAGGAACTGCCGGCGTCCCATGCAGCCCGGAAGCTTGTCTGGCGAAGCCGGGTTCTGCTTGTCCACTGCTGTATTGGCGGTCATGAGTTCCTCCTATTTCATCACGGCGTCTTTGGGAAGCTCGGGAGCCTCCATGGTGATCTCGTCGCCGGTGAGCGATTCCAGAAACGCTACGATGGCTTCCATCTCTGCGTCGGTGAGACCCAGGGGCTGCAGCAGAGGCGTCTTGGTGGAATGGCCGAAGTTGCGCTCGATAGCATCCTCGCCGCCGCCCTCGTTGTAGAACTCCACGACCTCGATCAGGTCGAAGAAGACCCCGTTGTGCATGTACGGCGAACTGTATTCGAGGTAGCGCAAAGTGGGCGTGCGGAACTTGCCCATGCTCTCCCGGTCCTTCATCCGGTAGTAGAGCCCCAGGTCGGTCTTCACCGACCGGTAGATGTCTTCAGGTACGCCTTTGGCGTACTGCTCGAAGCGGAAGGTGATCTGGTGCAGCTCGGACTCTTCGAAGATCTCGTTTTCCGGCAGGCCCAGGTTGTAGTACTTCTCGTCGGTCAGAAAGGCGCCGTTGTGACAGTGGATACAGCCCGCCTTGCCTTCGAACAGTTCCTTGCCCTCGATCTGTTGTGCCGTGAGAGCACTCTTGTCGCCGAGCATGTATTGGTCGAAGGGCGTGTCCCGCTGCACGAGGGTGCGCTCGAAGGTGGCGATGGCTCGCCAGGCGTCGCGCAACAGAGGACGCTTGGTACCGAAGGCAGCCTCGAACATCTCGATGTATACCGGCACCTGGGCCAGACGCTCTTCCATCATGTCCCGTTCGCCGTTGCCGGCTACGGCGCCACGGGCGGCACTGGGCGCCTGGGCCTCCAGGGAGGTGGATGAGCCCGCCCAGAACAGTTGTGAGTAATAGGCCGAGTTGACGATGGTCTGGCAGTTGCGCCAGTGCTCGGTTCCGGGATACCCCCGACAGATGGGTTGCAGATCCTGCCAGCCCTTGTCGGGTGCATGACAGTCGGCGCAGGATGTCGACATATCTCCGCCCAGCCTGGGATCGAAGTAGAGCAGCTTGCCGAGTTCTACCTTCTCGGGAGTGATCTTGTTGTCGTCGGGTACGGGAACCGGTCCCAGCGGTCCCAGCGGGGGGAAGTCGGCAGCTTCCGCGGAGCCCGCCGCGGCCACCAGCAGCAGAGCGAGAGCGACGCGTTTCAATTCGGCACCTCCGTCCAGTTTTCTATCACCTGATATGGCTTGAAGGCGGGAGGCTCGATGATCACCTCGTCACCGCTGAGCGCCTCGAGGAATACGCGGAGCTGTCGGCGCTCGGAGTCTTTCAGCTTGAGCTTCTTCAGTCGTGGATCGGTACGATCACCCGCGCCGCCACCTTGATTGTAGAAATCGATCACGTCGTCCAGGGTGGCCAGCGTGCCGTTGTGCATGTAGGGGGCTGTTCTGGTCAGCTCCCGCAGCGTCGGCGTGACGAAGGAACCGCGATCTGCGTCGTTCTTGGACACCGTGTAGAAGCCGACGTCGGTCTTGACGTTCTCAAAGCCGTCGACACCCATGAACTTGAACATGGAGCGCATGGTGATGTGCCGCAGCGGCGTGTTGAGGATGTCCTCGTTCTCGGCCACGCCCAGGTTGTGCGGCTCGCCGTCACTGAAGTAGGAGCCGTTGTGACACTGAATGCAGCCGGCCTTGCCGCGGAAAAGCTTCAGTCCCTTCCGGGCGTCCTTGCTCAGGGCATCCTTGTCACCGGCTGCATAGTTGTCGAAGGGCACATTCCGGGAGACCACCGTCTTCTGGAACTCGGCCACCGCCTTCAGCACCCGTCCGAAACTCGGTTCGGCACCGAAGGCCTGCTGGAACATCTCCACGTACTCCGGGACCTGCTGCAGCCGCAGGAACATCAAACGGCCGTCCATGTTGAGGAAGTGAGTCTCGGTGATCGAGTCGCGAACCAGTGTGGCCCCGTCGTTACCCGACAAGCGGCCGTCCCAGTAGAAATACCGGGCGTAGGCCGAGTTGAGGTAGGTCTTGGCGTTGCGGAAATACTCTGAGCCCGGATAGGCCTTGGACAGAGGCAGGCCATCGGCCCAGCCCTTCGTCGGATCGTGACAGGTGGCGCAGCTGATGGCCGCATCTCCCGACAGTCGCACGTCGAAGAACAGTTCCTTGCCTAGTTCAGCCCGGGCTGTGTTCACCTCCAGAGGCTCGAGAGGTCCGATGGCTGGAACATCGTCCTTGGCCGCGGCAAGGCTCGCAGAGCCGAGGACCGCAGCACAGAGAATGAGAAGGATACTTGAATTCCTGGCGTTCTTCATCACTTCACCTTGCCTTGATAGAGGAAGGCCTGGGTGCTCGCCGCTCCCGCGGCCACCTCGATCTGGGTCGTTTCCGTGCCGAGGACCGGGTGCCACACTGACAGCTTGTACTTGCCGGGAGGCACGTCACCGATCTCGAAAGCGCCATCCTCACCGGTGACACTGTAGTAGGGGTTGTCCGCCGCGAACATCCATTCGTGCATGAAGTTGTGGGCGTCACATTCCAGCTTGATGGCGTGCGAGCCCCGTCGCCGCATGCGCAAAGGCTTGGTGAACTCGCTGTTGGCCGGCTGGCCGCTGTTGAACATGGTGATACGCGCCTTCCCGGCGATCTCATAGCTGTGGATGTTGTGGAAGACGTCGTCCTTGTTCTGCACGTGCAGATCGGCACCGCGCCTGACCACGTACGACTTGGGCAGGAAGGCACACCCGGCCTGCTCCAGTTCGAAGACCTCCTTGCCATCCCAGGCCTTGCCGGCAGCGATCTTCTCGATGTAGACCACGGCATTGAGCACTGACCCGTCGTCGCCGATGGTGGTGATGTTGTATTCGCGCTCACCCTCGCCGCAGGTGGGTATGTCCTTGTTGATTGTCTTCGTCTTGGCGGCTGGGTGGTCGCCCTCGAAGGTGACCTTGCCCGTTATGCTGACTCCGTCCGTCACCGCCACTTCCTCGTAGGTGACCTTCTTGGCTGCAGCCACCGCCATGGGCATCGAACAGAGCATGATCAGCATGGGGCGGAACCACGTGATGCGTGATGTCCTCGTGTTCATTGATTCTCTCCGTGTCTCGAAGCCTAGAAGCCGATGTTGAAGTCGAGGCGAAAGCGGTTGCCCGACTCCAGCGCCAGGTCACCCGCCGATTTCTTCTCTTTGGCCTCGACCAGATAGAGCCGGGCCACGGCGTTGAACTTGGGACCGAAGGCATAGGCACAACGCAACTCGTGGCCCTGGAAATTGCTCGAACGCGCGCCACTGGCGCCGCTGTAGTTCCACCGCACCCAGTCATCCTGAGCGAAATAGTCGACCACCGCGTACTTGCCGATGCTGGCGAAGTAGTAGCGGAACTGGGTGTCACCCCTGGCGTTCAGCGAGCCGTACTTGACGCTGACGACGAAGCCCGTCGTCTCGTCCTCCAGGTTGGAGCCGCCGATGGTGGGATGATCGGCGTAGTCTTCGGTGTTGAGCATGAAGTCCAGACCGAGAGTCAGAGGCAACCCGCCTTTGAGACCGAGCTGCGCCCCTGAGACGAGCAGCTTGTAGTCGACCACGGAAGTAGCCGTGCCGTCGTTCTGGTCGGGGATGTCGCTGAGCAGGTAGTAACCGCTGGCCAGCTTCAGCGCGGCAGTGCCGAGATTCAGCCCCTCCAGGGCCACCTGTGCTGCCGTCATCGTGGCGTCGTCGGAGAAGGCCATGCCCGAGTGGCCGACGATGAAGTAGCCGGCCGTGGCCTTGAGCTTGAGCTTGTTGCCGGCGGCGAAGCTCCGCCCCAGTGCCAGCCCCTCGGCGGTGACGTCGTCGTCCCAGAACATTTCGTTCTGCTTCCAGAAGGGCAGGCTGTTCTTGCCCACCCACCACCAGCTCGAGCCGTAATTCCCCTTGAGGAAGGCCTTGTCGATGTTGATGTCCGCCGGCTCGAACTCGTTGCCCAGAGTGATGTGCGGCGACTGCTGATCGGCGGGATTACCCGAGCGCAGGCGTCCGCCGAAGCTGAAGTGATCGTCCCACTGATAGTTGAAGCCGAAACGCAGGCGGTAGCGCAGACGGGAACGATCGTCACGCTGCGAACCGTTGGTCTTGTCCGAGTCCCAGTCCTGCTCGAAGCGATAGCGGAAATCGCCGTAGTACTTGGCGCCCTGGCCGTCGGCGGCGTCGGCCTGTTGCGCCAGAATCGAGAAGAAGAAGCCGGCGATGAGTGCCGCCGCGAGTCTTCGTCTGCTGCTACTCCCACCAGTTGTGTACCTGGATGTCATCGAGAATCGCCCTCCTTCAGATTCTGGTTTCACCGATCGGGACAGCCCCCGAGCCAGAGCAACTGGCTTGCCCGCCAGACGAAGCGGACACCAACACGCTCAGTAAGGGGACCCTAACGTCCTTTTATACATGATCTTGAGGCAGAATGGCTGGACAGGGACAGCCGGAGCGGAAGGGCAGGCGCCAAGCTTGGGCGACCGGAAATCGGTCAGCCGCGTCGGGAGATTGACCGAAACTCGGTCAGTCGATCTGGTACCGCTTGAGCTTCTCCTGCAGAGTTGAGCGCGCGATCTTGAGCGTCTTGGCGGCCTCTGACTTGTTACCGCCATGCTGTTCGAGAACCTTCAGGATGTGGTGTCGCTCCAACTCCTTCAGATCTCCCGCAGCCTCCGCGTCGTGGGACGAAGTCGGCGAAGAGATCGACAGCTTGAGATCGGTGGGCAAGTCCTCGCCGTGCAACAGCCCGTCTTGAGTGAGGATCATCTGTCGCTCGATGACATTTCTCAGTTCGCGGACGTTCCCCGGCCACGAATACCGTGCCGCGATCTCCAGGAAGTCATCGTCCGGGCCGGCGAACTCCTTGCCCAACTCTCCTCCGATGGTGCCGATGAGGTGATCGACCAGAACTGGCAGATCTTCGGTATGCTCGCGAAGAGGGGCGACATGGATCTCCATCACCTTGAAGCGGAAGTAGAGATCTTCACGAAAGGCCCCGTTCTCGACCATCTCTTCGAGATCGTGATTGGTGGCGGCCACGTAGCGGACATCGACCACGATATCTCGCACACCGCCCACCCGACGGAACACGCGCTCTTCCATGACCCGCAGGAGTTTGGGCTGGAACACGGGCGATAGATCGCCCAGCTCGTCGAAGAACAGCGTCCCGCCGTGGGCCAGCTCCAGCAGCCCCCGCTTGTCGGTCTCGGCGCTGGTGAAAGCCCCCTTCTCGTAACCGAAGATCTCCGCCTCCAGCAGGTTCTCCGGGATGGCACTGCAGTTGATCTTGATCAGGGGGCCGGTGCGACGCTCGCTGGCGGCGTGGATGGCGTTGACGACCATCTCCTTTCCGGTGCCGCTCTCGCCACGAACCAGGACCGTTGAACGGGGGGACTGAGCGACCTTCGAGATCAGTTCCCGCAGCTCGGCCATGGCTGTGCTTTCCCCGAGGATGCCGCCGGTCTTGTGCATCTGGGGCTGTTCGGCCTGCAACTGCTCAACCCGTGAACGCAGCTGGTGATGCTCCAGGACGCGCGCCAGCGTCAGGTCCAACTCATCAAGGTCGAAGGGCTTGATGATGTAGTCAAAGGCTCCCTGCTTCATCGCCAGTACCGCGTTGCGCACATCGGGATAGGCCGTCATCATGAGCACGATCAGCTGATCGTCCTGGGCCTTCATCCGGGGCAGGAAATCCAATCCGGAGCCGTCGGGGAGATTCAGGTCCAGCAGCACGATGTCCACCAGCTTCGTCTGCAGGACTTCCACTGCCGCCCCGCCCTCAGCGGCGGCGTCCACCTCGCAGCCCTTCTGTTCGAAGTACTCCACCAGGGTCAGGCGCATGGCCTCGTCGTCCTCGACGATCAACATGCGGAAACTCATGGCCCGGATCCCCGGACGACGGGCAGCTCCAGGATGAACTCGGCGCCGCCCTCTGGAGCTCCCAGCGAAAGCCTGCCACCGTTGTGTTTGACCAGGTTGTAGGCGATGGAGAGCCCCAGGCCCGTGCCATCCGACTTGGTTGTGAAGAAGGGCTCGAAGATCTTCTCCTGCACTTCGGCAGGAATACCGGGGCCCGAATCTGCGATCGAGAGTTGCACGTATTCAGGTACCTGGCAGGAGCACAACACGTTCAGCGTGCCACCCTCTGGCATGGCCTGTATGGCATTGAGAATCAGGTTCAGCACCACCTGCTGGATCTGGGAGGTATCCACGTATACCTGCGGAATCCCGGGTTGCACGTCCCGTGAGAGTCGCACCTTGTTGCGTTGTAGATTCACCGCCGTCAGAGCAAAGACGTCATCGAGCAGGGACTCTGCGGGATAGCGGATGGCGTGGGTTTGCTTGGGTCTGGCGAAGGCCGAAAACGTCTTGACGATCCCGTCCAGGCGGTCGATCTGGTCAACGATCCGCTGCACGGCGACGCGCTCGTCGACCTGCCCGTTCAAGCGCCGCTCCAGGATCTGGGCGTTCAGCTTCATCGAGCCCAACGGATTGCCGATCTCGTGGGCGATCCCCGCCGAGAATTCACCCAGGGAGGACAGCCGTTCGGCCTGCAGCAGCTGGCGCTCCAACTCCTTCTTCTCGGTGATGTCCTGTGACAGCTTGAGCAGGTACTTGATCCCGCCGTCCTCGTCGAAGATGGGACGGACTGTCTCCAGACAATCCCGCGGTCCGTCGAAACCGGGCAGCTGGGTCTCACGGCTCTCCCCCGCGCCGGTTTCGAATACCGACTGCAGGGCACACCCCTCACAAGCCTCGGTTCCCCGGTGGTAGACCTCGCAGCAGTGGCGGCCCAGCGGGGAGGCGCCGCACCATTGTGCCAGTGTCTGGTTGTGCCAGCGAATGATGAAACGATCGTCGATCAGGGCCAGGGCCGCCCCCAACGACTCGACGATGCTGTCGAGCTTCTGCTTCTCCTCGATGATCTCGCTCGAACGGCGGGCCACGGTCTCCTCGAGTTCATGATTGTAGCCCTGAATCTTCTCGTCCTTGGCCTTGAGCTGCCGGGTCATGGCAAGAAAATCGTCAGCCAGCTCTTCGATCTCATCATTCGTCAGGATCTGCAGATTGACGTCGTATTCGCCCCGGGCCAGGGCCTTCGTTCCTGCCTTCAGATCCCGAATAGGGCGCAGAAAATGTCTTGCCACCACGGCGCCGATGAAGACGGCGATGATCAGCACGATTCCGAGGATGGCCAGAAACAGGATGGAGAAGGAGGAGACGGCACGCATGGCAGTGGCGCGAGGAAGGCGGGTGATGACCTTCCAGAAACGCTGTGGCAGGTCAGTGCTTGGCGTGATCGTCGCGTGGGCGATGAGGACCTCGTCCGGAGCGACCAGGATTCCTGCGCGTTGCTGCAGCAACATGCTCACCAGGTCGCCTGGCAGATCGTCCTGCAGCCTCCGGCCTTCGTCGAAGGCAAAGGCGAGCATCTCCTCTCCCTCCGACCAGCCCTCGGCGAGCAGCTTGCCACCACGATCAGTGATGGCCACACGGCGCTCGCTGCCGAGTTTCGCCCCCTCCAGCTGTTCGAGGAACTGCTCGCCGAGGAGATTGACTACCACCATCCCCCGAGGCTCACCCGTAACTGAGAACAGCGGTGTGGCGAGACGGATCATCGGCTTGGCTGGCTCTTCTACGTGTCCCCATTCGATGTTCAGATCGATGGGCGAGACGTAGATCTGGCCCCGCTGCAGCTGCATCGTCTCGCGGAAATAGTAGCGCGAGGCCTTGTTCTGCAGACGCTGTTCGTCGACGACGATCGGACGGCCCGCATTGTGATTGATGCGCACCACCTCCATACCGGCGGCGTCCAGGTAGCGTACCTGGTCGAACTGGGAGTGAGTCCGGGAGAACGCGAGGAAGGTCTCGTGCAGATGGCCTCTCTCGTCCGTACTGATCGTCGGCGACACCACGAAGGGCTGCAGCGCCGGCAACCCGGCGAGAAATAGCAGGTCGTGTTCGGCCGATGTGATGAGACTGCGGATGCGATCGGCGAGGATGTTCACCTGCATCAACTCACGGCCTTCGGCCTGCTGACGGAGGGAGTCCACCATGAAGGTGTAGTAGAAGCTCGCCAGCGCCAGCACAGGCAGACAGGCGGCCCCGATGACGAGCACCAGGAGCTTGGTGCGGATGTTGATGGGCCATCTGTAGAAGACGCTACGCTTCATAGCGACGCCAGACCGTTCCGCTATCGGGAGGATGAAATGGCCCGTCTCAGGGGATTCTCACTCGCCGAGAGAATGGATGTAGGCGACAAGGTCGTCGATGGCCCGATCGTCCTGTAACATCTGCGCCATCGGTACCATGAGTTTGCCTTCGGCGTCCGCCTCGTGATACCCCCGCAGCCCCTCGCGGAAGTACTTCAGCTGCCTGACCAGATACCAGGCGTGCTGTCCCGACAACATCGGTCCTTTCTGCTGCTCCAGACCTTCCCCGGCACGGCCGTGGCACGTTGCGCAGATGGTGTAGTGTTCCTGTCCCGCGGCGATGTCTCCCTCACCAGCATCTGCCGGCACGCCCGGATCGAGGCTGGCGATGTAGGCGACGACGTCATCGACCTTCTCTTCCGTGGCCAGCATCTTGGCCATGGGTGCCATCTGCATCCCGGTCAGATCCTGGGGATGGGCGCCTCGCACTCCAGCCCGGAACTTCATCAGCTGGCCACGCAGGTACCAGGGCGCCTGGCTGGACAGGCGGGGCGTATTGAAGGCCCGCTTGCCCTCTGCTTTCAGGCCGTGGCAGGCGCCACAGACCATGAAGGTCATGCTGCCCTGCTTGGGATCCCCAGGGAGAGCGGCCAGCGCCGCGGCGCGCGCCGCAGCCTTCCTCTCGGCGAAGCGTTCCTCGTAGCGCACCAGGATCTGCGCAGCGGCCTGTGCCACGGCGGCCTCTTCTGCGACTCGCTGTTCGGCGATGCGATCCCTGAGATCGGCAGTAGCTGACGTCGAGTGTGTATGCGCAGCGGCCACGACCCCCAGGTTGCAGAGTACGATCAGGAGCATGGAGGCCCATTTGGCGAACGACATTCAGCACCTCGCTTGATGAGTGTTGTGCGGTCCGGTCTGGTTCAACCGATGAACCCTTTACCTGATCCATTATTCTACGGATCATATTCAAGCTCTAAGAGACCTGCCGGTCCTTTGAATCACGGCTGCCCCGGCGAACAGGGCAAGGCCCTTGTCAACCGGGCGATGGCTTGCGTCAGACTTCCCCCACTGTGACACGTCTGTCTCGACAGTGTGAGGCCCCTGTCGCACTGGACTCCGGGCTGCCCCCCGGTAGGTCCGGGTAAATCGTCGTGTGCAAGGTCGAATAGCGCTGGCCCCCTATTTGCCAAGACAGATCGTTAAGAAGTCCCGAGAATCAACGGACGGAAAGCTACCGTTCCGGCTTGTACAACCACCACGTAGCGGAGAGGCTGTAATGGAGAATTCAGAGCAGGATCAGCAGGATGGACTGTCGCGCCGCGATATGCTCAAGATCGGCGGCCTGGGCGGTCTCGCCCTGACGGCGACGGGCATGATCGGCAGCACCAGTTCGTCCGCCGAGACCCAGGGCGGATTGTCGACTCACGTCGCGCCGGGAGAACTGGACGAGTATTACGGCTTCTGGTCAGGCGGACAGAGCGGCGAGGTACGCATCATGGGACTGCCGTCGATGCGTGTCCTGAAGCGGATCCCGGTGTTCAACTTCGACTGCACCTACGGCCATGGTGTGACGAACTACACCAAGGGCCTGCTCAACGGCAAGAAGACGGGCGACACTCATCACTTCCACCTGTCCTATAAGGATGGGTGGTATGATGGTCAGTACGGCTTCGTCAACGACAAGGCCCAGGGTCGCCTGGCACGCATCCGCCTCGATTTCATGGAGACCGATGCGATCTGCGAGATCCCGAACTGCCAGGGCACGCACGGCATCTTCCCGTCGCGTCATACTCTGAAGGATGTGTACTGCAACTCGGAGTTCGCCACGCCCATCGATAACAACGGCAAGACCGCCGACGACATCGCCAACTACGTCGCCCTGCACACCTGCATCGACGCCAGGAAGATGGTACCGAAGTGGCAGGTAGCGGTGAAGGGCAATCTCGACCTGTGTGCCACCGACTACGATGGCAAGTACTCCATGGGCACCTGCTACAACAGCGAGAAGGGCACGAATCTGGCCGAGATGATGGGCAACGACCGCGACTGGCTGGCGGTGTTCAACATTGCCGCCATCGAGAAGGCTGTAGCCGACGGCAAGACCATCACCATCGGTGATTCCGACGTACCCGTCCTCGACGGCCGTGTCGACGACAACCCCTACGTTCTCTACATCCCGATTCCCAACAGTCCGCACGGTGTCAACGTCGATCCCACGGGTCGCTATGCCATCTGCTCCGGCAAGCTGTCGCCCACCTGTTCGGTGATCGACCTGCAGAAGATCGACAGTGCTTTCGGCGGTTCCATCAAGCCGCGTGACTGCGTTGTCGCCGAGCCGGAAGTCGGCCTCGGGCCGCTGCATACCGCCTTCGACGGTCGCGGCAATGCCTACACGTCGCTGTTCCTCGACTCGGCGGTGGTCAAGTGGGACATCGCCAAGGCTGTGGCTGGTGAGAACCCGATCGTCGACAAGATTGACATCCACTACCAGATCGGTCACATCAACGCCTCCAACAGCGAGACGAAACGGGCGGACGGCCAGTGGCTGATTTCCCTCAACAAGTTCTCCAAGGACCGTTTCCTTTCCGTGGGCCCCTTCCATCCGGAGAACGAGCAGCTCATCGACATCTCCGGCGACAAGATGCGCATCGTCCATGACTCGGCCACTCACTCCGAGCCGCACGACGCCGTCATCGCTTCACCGGAGCCTTTCAAGCCGAAGAAGCGCTGGGATCCCGCCGACGCGAAATTCGAGTTCGAGAGGAAGCTGGCCGCCAAGCACGGGGTCCAGCTGGGCGCGGCCAACCAGGTCATCCGTGACGGCAGCAAGGTCACCGTCTTCATGACCAGCGTGGCGCCGGCCTTCGGCCTCACCGAGATCCGCGTGCAGCAGGGCGACGAGGTTACCCTCGTCCTCACCAACCTCGACCAGGTCGACGACCTGTGTCACGGATTCTGCCTGTCGCACCACGACATCAACTTCGGTGTCGCTCCTTCCGAAACGGTGTCGACCACGTTTACCGCCGACACGGCGGGTGTCTTCTGGTACTACTGCCCCTGGTTCTGTCACGCCCTCCACCTCGAGATGCGCGGCCGTTTCATCGTCAGCTAGTGTCTTCATCTGCGGGTGCGCGCGGCTGCATGTCGCGCGCACCCACCGTCCCACCCCGAATCGCCTCACAGAAAGACCCGGGAATGCCCATCCTTCTGGCTTGTCTGGTGGCCCTTGCCCTTGCGGCTGAGCCCCTGACCGCCCAGTCCTATCTCGAACTGCGTGACGGCCGGCCTGTCTGCCTGCCGCAGCAACACCTGCCCACGTCCTTTCCCGGGGCCACGTGGCAGCAGATCGACGTCGATGGCAAACCCGTCTTCGAGGCGCACCGTGACGGTGAGGCGGTGGGGTACCTGTTCCTGTCACATCAGCTCGACGACATGGTGGCTTATTCAGGCAAGCCCCTCGAGATCCTGGTGGCCATGACGGCGGACGGCCTCATCGAACGTGTCGATCTGATCGACCACCACGAGCCGATCCTGCTGGTAGGCATTCCGGAGCAGGTACTACACGACTACATCGACCAATATGAAGGCCGGCACATCGAGAGACTCCTGCGCGAGAACATCGCCGGCGAATCGAAGATCTCTCTCGACGGCGTCTCCGGCGCCACGGTGACGGCCCTGGTGGCCGACCAGGTTGTATTCACCGGCGCCCGCATCATCGCTCAACAGATCGGCGTACTGGCTCGCGAGTCCGGGCAGGCGGCCCGTCTCAACGACCACTTCGAACCACTGCAATGGTCACAGCTGACCGAAAAGGGGTTGCTGCGTCACGTGTCGCTGAGCGCGGCCGAGGTCCGTGGCGACGAACACGCGTCGGAGGAGGACTGGCTCGATCTCCATTATGGTATCGTCAACCAGCCCTCACTGGGGATCAACCTGCTTGGCGAGGAGGTCTACCGCTCGCTGGTGGCTGACTACCCCGGTCATTCCCTGCTGCTCCTGCTCAACAACGGCAGCTATTCCTTCCGCGGCTCCGGCTTTGTGCGCGGTGGCATCTTCGATCGACTGCAGGTGACCCAGGGCCTGGAGATCATCCGTTTCCGTGACAGTGACTACCACTACCAGTTCCGCATCCTGCTCGAGGATGCGCCACCGATCCACGAGAAGGCGATCTACATCGTCCGCAACGACGCCTTCAACGGCGCCATGCCCTGGGAACTGGAGGTGCTGGTCACCGAGCGCTTCTTCGACAGCGCCAAATCGAAGAAGTTCATGCACTTCAAGACCCCCTTCGAGATGCCCGCCGAGTATGTGATCGCCCCCGAAGTCGCTTTCGGGGAGCTCGGCAGCCAGTCGATGACCGCGCGCATCTGGTCCGGCAAGATCCTCTGGATCGGGCTCTATATCGCTCTCTGGGCGATCGTTCTGCTGTCCTTCGCCTTCCGCGTGCGCATCTCGAAGAATCGAGCGTTTCTCGACACCTTCCACCTGGCCATCCTCGTCTGCTCCATCCTGCTTCTCGGGATCGGCCAGAAGGGACAGCCGTCGGTGGTCAACATCTTCACCTTCGTCGATGTCCTCCGTTCGGGCAGTGGCGTGGGGATCTTCCTTACCGAGCCGTTCCTCTTTGTCTCCTGGCTCTGTATCACCGTGGGAACATTGCTGTGGGGACGAGGGCCGTTCTGCGGCTGGATATGCCCCTTCGGCGGCCTGCTGGAGATCCTCCACTTCCTGCGCAGCAAGCTGTTGCCCCATCGCTGGCACAGTTCATGGGAGATGCCCGACCGCTGGCACCATCGTCTCAAATACATCCCGTATGTGACCTTCATCGGACTGCTGACGGTGTCCCTGTTCTCCCTCCATCTCGCCGAGATGCTCGCCGAGATGGAGCCCTTCAAGACGACGTGGCTCGTGGGTGTTACCAACCGCCCCTGGTACCTGGGGCTCTACTGGGCATGGCTATTGATCTTGGGGCTGGTCACCGTACGGTCCTTCTGCCGCTACCTGTGTCCCCTCGGCGGCTACCTGGCGATCCTGTCCAGGTTTCAGCTGTTCAAGCTGCCTCGTCGAAATTTCTGTACCGTATGTAAGATCTGTGCGAAGGGTTGCTCCACGAGGGCGATCGACGACGGCGGAAACATCGATCCGAAGACATGCTTCGGCTGTCTGGAGTGCACCAATCACATGAACGACCCCAAGGTCTGCCCGCCGTTGCTCAGATCTGATCTGTGGGAAGACTACCACGAGAGTGATCGCGCCAGTGCCTGACCGACTCGCCCCCGGGCTTTTTCTGGTCCTGTTGTGGACTTCCGTCGGCCCCGCTGTGGCGCAGATCGACCTGCAGGAGCTCGTGGATCACGCCTCGCCCGGGGACACGTTGCAGCTGCTGCCGCAGCGTTATGCTTCGGCCACCATCAACAAGGCGCTGACCCTCGTCGGCCACGGTACGGGCACGGTGATCGATGGGGGGGGTGCCGGCCACGTGTTGGCCCTGAGGTCCCCGGACATCTCTGTGCGCAACCTGATGGTGACCAACAGCGGCACCGATGTGAGCCTCAAGGAGAGCGGTATCTGGATCGACCGCCTCGCCGGCTCTGCCAGCGTCGACAGCGTACGAGTGGAGGGCTGTGGCTTCGGCATCTGGGTTGACGCCGCCTCAGCGCCGCGGATCACGAGCTGTCGCATCATCGGTCGCAGCGACGCCGCCATCATCTCGGATCTGGGCAACGGCATCCATCTGTTCAATGTGACGGGAGGAACCGTACGCGGCAATCACATCGAAGCCGGACGCGACGGTGTCTACATCTCCAACTCGAGTGGTTGCCTGATCGAGAACAATCATATCCACGGCGCCCGCTTCGCTATTCATTATATGTATGCCCACGCCAACCGGGTCATTGGCAACGTCACCGACAGTACCTCTGTCGGCATCGCCCTGATGTACTCAAAGGGCATCCAGGTCCTCGACAACCGGGTCCGCGCCGGCCGCACACACGGCATCCTCCTGCGCAACCTCTATAACAGCCGTATCGAGGGCAACGAGGTCCACGACAGCGAGGATGGGTTGTTCTTCAGCGGTTGCAGCTACGACACGCTCGCCGCCAACCTGGTCAGCGACAACCGTCTCGGCCTGCACCTCTCCGACTCACCCGACAACGAGGTCTACGGCAACGCCTTCGTCGACAATGACGAACAGTTGAGTTTCCAGGATTTCGCGACGTTGGTCTGGGACGATCCCCACGGTGGAAACTTCTGGAGCGACTACGTCGGCTGGGACCGCAACGGTGACGGATTCGGCGACCGGGGCCACTTTCCCAGCGATGTCGCCGCCTACCTGGTGCAGCGCTTCCCGGCGGTTCGCCTGATTCTACATTCCCCGGCCATGGTGCTGCTGCAGGGACTGGAAGCACAGTTCCCGGTGCTGCGCCCTCCCGGTCTCTGGGACACGCAGCCGCTGATGGCCAACCCTCTGGCTGCCGCGAGGGTTCTGTGACCGAACTGTGCCGTCTGCACCGGATCCACATGCACTACGGTCGCGAGACCGTGCTGCGCGGCGTGGACCTGCCGATACAGCAGGGGAGCATCCTGGGACTGGTGGGAGAAAACGGGTCCGGCAAGAGCACGCTGCTGAAGATCCTTTCCGGCGTGCTGCGCCCTGACAGCGGCGACCTTCGTGGCCCGGATCATCGCCCCCGGATCGGCTACATGCCGGAGAACTGTCAGTGGTATCCCTATCTGACCGGCTCCCAGGTGCTGCGTTATTTCTCGCGCTACATCGGCACGTCGGCCGACGATGAAGCACAGATCCTTTCCCGCGTCGGCCTCTGGGATGCACGGGACAAGAAGGTCGCCGCCTACTCGAAGGGCATGAAGCAGAAGCTGGGCCTGGCCCAGGCACTGCTCGGCGCACCCGAGCTGCTCGTGCTCGACGAACCGACGAACGGCCTCGACCCGCGGGGGATCATCGACTTCTACAAGATCCTCCGCCAGCACGCTGACGCCGGCGCCACCGTTGTGCTCTCGTCTCATCTTTTGGCCGAAATCGAGGCCCACATCACGCACGTCGCCTTCCTGCACGATGGCCTCATCCTGCGCAGTGGTGCCTGCATCGATCTGGTCGAACACTGCGGTCTGCCCACCCAGGTCTGCATACGCGATCAGGGAGATGCCGCCCTGTTGTTGCCCGTGCTTCTCGGTCACGGCTGGACGGTTCGCGAAAACGCCGACCGCGTCGACGTTCTGCTGCCACGACGCGAGGTGGGCAACCTGTTGCACGCCATCGCTGGTGTGCGGGGTGATGTGGGTGACATCGAGATCCACCATGCGGGCCTGAATGACCTGTACCTGCATACGTTCAGCCAGGCGGGGTTGGAGGAAACCACGATTCCGTCGTCGGCCGGGGTGACGGGCACATCGCGCCGAAACGGGGGCAGCGGATGACGGCGGTTCACGCGGCCCTGCACCTGGCGGTCAAGGAGATGTCCGCCCATCTGCGCAGCTGGTGGATCGTCATCATGGGCACCGTCTGCGCCCTGCTGTCGGGGTTGATCGGGACCTACGGCTTCTCCTTTGCCTCGGGTCAGGCGGGGGCCGAAAGCGTACTCGTCTCGCTGCTGCACCTGCAGCTCTACATCGTCCCGCTGCTGGGGTTAGTGCTGGCGTACGACGCCGTTCTCGGCGAGCGGGAAAGCGGCATGTTCGACCTCCACCTGTCGCTGGGTGTGAGTCGCTGGACATTCCTCGTCGGCAAATGGATCGGTCTGTTCGCCTGTCTCGCCATCGCCATCTCGCCGGGGATGCTGCTGCAGGGGCACGCCTTCCACACCGCCGGTGGCGGATGGCTGACCTTCGCCGCCCTGCTGCTCTACTGCGGTTTCCTGTCCGGCGCCGTCGTTTCCACGGGCCTGCTGATCTCCAGCTGCAGCCTCAACCGTGGAACGGTGGTGTCGCTGGCTGTGGGCTCCTGGATCCTGCTGGCCGTCCTGCTCGATTTCCTCATCGTCGGCCTGCTGGCGGCCACCGCAGGGGATGTTCCCGACTGGCTGGTGAATGGCCTCATACTGGTCAATCCCCTGGGCAGCTTCCGGTTGCTGACGTACGCCCACTTTTTCCCTGACCAGGTCGAAGCTCTGCTGCATGCGCGACAGACCGGTGCCCTGGCGGCGGCCGTCATGCTGGGCCTCTGGGTCGCCGGGCCGGTGCTGCTCGCCGGACACCGGCTCCGTGCCATCCACCGCCCCATCGATTTTCGCGCGTTGTCAGACAGCGAATGAATCGGGGGTGCCATATGGCCCTTCTGCTTCTACTGACACTCCTGTCTGCCTGCGGCCCTGAACCGGCAACGGACGTCGTATCTCTGCCCGTCCCCCCCGGCGAGGCCTGTACCCTGGATGGTATGCTCATCGGGCAGCACGACGGACCCAAGGCGCAGCTGCTGCGCCACGATGGGGAACGTGCCTACTTCTGCGATGCGGCGGAAGTTTTCGGCGAGTGGCTCGATCCAGTGCGCCAGCGCCGTGTGGCAGGCCTCTGGTTTCAAGGCCTCGACGAAGGTCCCTGGGAAGCTCACGACGACGGCTGGAGCCAGGCCCAGGATCTCTTCTTCGTCGCTGGCAGCCGTCGGTTGGGCGCCATGGGGCCAACCCTCGCTCCGTTCATGAAACAAGCCTCCGCTCGTGCCTTCGTGGAACAGTACGGCGGTACGATCTACCGTTTCGACGACATCGATGCGGCGGTGATCCAACGCCTGCGTCGCCAAAGATTCGATCACCTGACAAGGAACTGATGCGAGCATGTCGCTGACCCGGCCCATCGTTGAGCCCTGCCCGAGTGAACTGACCGATGACCACCGCAAGCAGTACTCCGAGTTGGGCTATGTTGCGTTTGAAGGCGTGCTGAGTGAGGCGGAAGTCACCGCCGCACGCCAGGCCCTGAAGGAACTGACCCACAGACTTATGCAGGCTGCCCGTCGCGGTGAGGGTGAGGTGAAGCAGGCACGGCCCGGGGCTGCGCGGAACTACGCCGGCTCGCGGGTGGTGACACCGGGCGGCGGCTGTGCCATCCACTTCGAGGCCGGCGTCGAACCGCTGGAACTGAGCGATGAAGAGGCGGAAAGCCGCTGCCGAAAAGTCCACGGGTACGAGAACGAACACCCCACCTTCCAGACGTTGACCGCCCATCCCCGAATCCAGGGCCTGTTGAGTGAACTGATCGGTCAGCAGTTGATCCTCAAGGACGTGATGGCCCTGTCCAAGCCGCCTTTCATCGGCTCGGAGAAACCCTGGCACCAGGACAATGCCTACTTCAACTACCTGCCGCTGGAGTTGATCGGTACCGCCTGGATTGGTCTCGACGACGCCACCGTCGACAACGGCTGTATGCACCTGCTTCCCGGCCAGCACACCCGCGGAGCCCTGCGTCACCACCATACCATCGACTGCGAGATCCTGGCGGATCGGATCGATCCGGCGCAGGCGGTACCGGTCGAGTTGCAGGCCGGCGGCGTTCTCTTCTTCTCGGCCATGTTGCCCCACCAGACGCCACCCAACACCAGCCCCAGGCGTCGCCGCGCCCTGCAGTTTCAGTACCGCGGTGTGGAGACCCACCAGGTATCGAAGCAGGAGTACGGCAAAGTCTTCGCCGAAGCCGACGGCGAACCCGCCTCCTGCGCCCTGGCCCACGAAAACGGCTGAACTGGGGGAACGAGCCCGTTGGCCGGTGGTCTGCAGGGGGGAGGGAACCCCGCATGCCCCGCCGTCGTCACCCGATTCCTGTACGGGCTGTCACGCTCGCCACTATCGCTCTGCTCCTTTGTGCCACCGTCGTCACGGCCGACGGGTTCGTCATCAGCGGCCACAGCGACGGACTGTACGACGGCGACGAGTGGACACAGCTGCTGCGCAGCATGGCCACCATCGTCGTCGTCCTCATCGCCGCCGCCGAGGACGACGAAACAGATGGCAGCCACCGCGGCCGGGAGCTGTGCGATCCCGGCCTCTACGAGGCCGATGACGGCTGGTGCGACGAGCTCGGACTCTCGGTGCCCCAGGTGCAGTTCAGCGCCGGCATGGGCTACGCGCTGTCACCACGCCTGACGGTCGGCGCCCGATATCTCTACCGTCAGGACTTCAACGACAATGACATTGCCCGCCTCTGGGGTGGTGGCCCGGAGGCAACGCTGAGCCGAGGCAACTCCCACGCAGCGGTGCAGCCCTTCGTCGGCGGGTACCTGTTGTTTGCTCGCGGCGAACAGCGACTGGAACGACGGGCGCTGAGCCGAGGCACGAGTGTCGGGATACGTGCCGGGTTTCGCGTGAGGTCGTCTCCCGGAGTGGGGTTGCTGTTTCAATCGGGCTTCCAGAACGACCGCTTCGACGATCTCATCGGCGCCCCTCTGCGGAGCCGCGGGGTTACGGTCGGCATGGGGCTGCGGTTCGAACTGGAGTAAGGTGGCCGGGAGCTTGTCGTTCAGTAGACCACCGCCACCGTCCGGCGCACGGTCTCCGACCGCGCGTCTCCTGCTACACTCAGCTCCACGACATACACTCCGGGTGCCACGCCACGGGCCTGCCAGCTGATTCGCTCTCGTCCCGCCTCGATGTGCCGCTGCTGCTGGTGCACGATCCGGCCGCCCAGGTCGAACACCCGCAGGACCAGCGGCCGCGCCACCAGCAGGTTGGCCACATCCACCTCGACGCGGAGCTCGTCGTTAACGGCATCGCCGTTCGGCGTCACCACCGGCGTCGACAGTGTGACGTTGGCCAGTACACGCTCGCCCACCGGCAGCCCCACAACATTGGTGTTGCCCGGCACGTCCGGCGAGGCATCTCCCGCGTCTACGCGCTGACGATCCCCCGGCGACCGGCTGTCCTCCAGAAAGGCCTCAAAGCGTGTGCCGTGCAGGAAGACAGCAGAGGAGAAGCGCAATTCCACCAGTTCGCCGCCACGGGCGCGCCGGGGCAACGTGACGCGGAAGCCATCCGTCGTCACCTTGGCCGCTGCCTCGACGGGCTCGCCGGACATGTGCGCTTCGAGGAAGGTGGGTGGCGCCGTCGCCTCGACGGCCAGAGCGTCGAAGCCGGCGCTGGAGTTGTCGGTACGAACAAAGTAGGAGAATTCCTGTTCCACCCCGACCCGCACCTGCGTGGGAAACACCTCGCCGACAGCGGTCAGCGCCAGGGGCGACGTATGAGTCACCTGCAGCCAGTCCAGTGACGGTGCCACCTCCGGGTCGTCGGTCAACAGCCCGACCTGCAGTTGGGCGTAGCGACGGGGTGCCGGCGACAGGAAGCGGTCGCCTGATCGAGCGTACGCCGTGCTCCACGGACTCCAGTCACCGCCAACCGACTGCAGCGTGTCGATTGGGCCCCGGAAAGACGGGATCAGCCGACCCCAGGCACGCTCCGTCACCTGTTTGCCATTGCGGTCCAGAAACACGTAGCGCTCCACGAGCCCGCCGCCGGTACGACTGCGGATTTCCAGCCGGGTGCCGGCCGGCACCTCCCCCTGCCATTCGACAATGCTGAAGTTGCGCCGCTGGCCAAGATCCAGAATCTGCGACTGCATCCTCAGATCCCGGGGAAACCCACCGCCAAAGGCCTGCATCTCCTGCATGGTACCCCGTGCGGAACAGGCGACGGACGTGGCCCTCTGTCCACCGCCCAGGGCCACGGCGCAGGCGCCATCCCAGAACTTCCACAGGAGTCTCACAAGCCGTACCGGCCTCCGTTGAAAGAAGTGGTCGACGAAGCCCCGTCGGTTGTCGCTGTCTGTCGCCCGACCGTTGAATTGCCGATCCCAGATCAGTGTGCCGTCCGGCGCCAGGCTGCCATCGGAGGTCAACAGCGAGTAGTCCTTGAAGCTGAACCGACGGAAACCCATGGCTTCGCCGATCAGGCGGACGTGGTCGAGCCAGTACACCGCGCCAAGGTCCAGCACGATGTGCGCGTCGATGTCCTCGACACCCCGGCCTGGTGTTGCCCCGTAGTACATGCGCGTCGCCATGGCGCCGTCGATCAACCCCACCACATTGCCCAATGGCACATCGAGCTCAATCCGACCGAGACCGACCACGACATTGGCGCTGCCCCCCCGCGGGATCAGTCCCAGCACCGCATTGTCGCCGAAGCCGTTGACCTGGATCTCGGTCAGGCGTGCGTCGGGGTGATAGATCAACGGCACGACCCGTACGTATTGAATCGGCGGATCCTTCAGGGGATCGAACTCGATCGTCACCTCGTGCCGCGAGTTCTCCTTGAAGCGGTGCTGCATGCGGTAGACGACGACACCCGGAAGTGGATTGCCGACGATGTCGACCTGCGGCTCGCCCGTCGACATCAACACCTCGAACAACTCGAAGGGGGGTGCATCCTCGGCGAAAACCAGCGTCACCGAGTTCGTCGACACGGCACGACCCAGATTGATCTCGAGCACGGCCTCCCCCGTGCGCTCGGTACCATCCGGGCGCCATCCCGTGGCGGGATCACCATCGATGGCCAGATCCGCCATCTGCCGATTCGAACTCGCCTGCAGGACACCGCCATCGAACTGCGCCGAGTTCACCGCGGCGTTGATGTCCTTGCGCAGGCGAACGGCGACCAACCCGCCGGAAGGTGTGATCTCGAGAGCGCCAGCAGGCAGCTGCCACTGCTGCCAGGACGCCTCACTGTCAAAGCGCAGCACCTGCGCCCCGGCGTCACGAATCGCCGGCGGCGTCAGCGGGAGCAGGCCCAGGAGGATCAACACGGCTGTACGTCGATGAGTGTTCAGAGCAAATGACCTGATGGGAAGGGGATGCTGCGCAATGAACGAAAGGTGTCGCCGTCCCGGCAACCGCAGGTCAGCTCTGGAGGTCGTTCCCGCCGGAGTGTAGCTTGGATGCACTCGCGCCTGAAGGAGTCCTGATGAGCCCTGCCCCCTTGCCCTGTCGTGAAGTAGTTCGTGTTCTCTCCGAGCCCGCGGATACCGCCACCTACGCCGACTGTCAGCCACTGACTCTTCGCCGCTTCTGGGAATCAGCCACGGACCTCCCCCATGAAGCCGGGACGGCCCGTGTCGGCGCCGCCGCGGAGGGGCTCGCCTTCCATGTGGAACTGCAGGACAGCGACATCTTCTCGCAGGCCACCGCCGATCAGCAGAAGATGTGGACTCTGGGTGACGTGGCCGAACTGTTCATCAAGCCCGGCGCCGACCGCCCCGACTACTGGGAGATCCACGTCACGCCCAACGATTTCCTGATGGATATCCGGATCCCGGACCGAGAGCGCTTCATGGCCGGTGAGATCACCTGGGACGAAGTGATTGCGCTGGCCAGTGGCACGAGGAAGAGAGTTGTGGTGGCAGACGGCAGCTGGACCGTGGAGGCGGTTGTACCATGGCAGGCTTTCGGCATGGATCAGGCACCCCGGGCCGGCACCGTGTGGCAGTTTGCCGTCTGCCGCTATAACTGCAACGGCGGCCTGGAGAACCCGGAGTTGTCTTCGACGGCTCCCTTCACCAAGGCCGGGTTCCATCGCTGGGAGGAGTTCAACGAGCTGGAGTTCTAGAAAGCCGGGCGGCCAGGATCCCGGCAACGAGATCCGCCCCACGGGGCGAGAGATGGCCATCGTCCATGAAGAACAGATCGATCCCCTCCCCCTGTCGTTCGACGAATGCGCGATGGGGCTCGAGGCAGTCAATCTTCAGATGGCCGCAGCGGTCAGCGAAATAGCGCTGCGGAGCAAAGGGGTCGGTGTCAGCCTCGACGATCTGAGCGATCTCGGGCAGATAGAGAACGAGCAGCTGAAACCCATCCCGCTCGCCCTGCCTCTGTATATGCAGGAGAAACTGGAAGAACAGGCTCCAGTCTGAACCGTACCGTTCGGGTTGAGTGTAGAACTCCGGACGCCCGATCTGGTAGTGGTGCTCGCGCTTCTTGGTCAGACCGATCTGCGACTGCAGTTCCCCCAGAAGGGCGCCTGGCAGTGGTCTCGCGCCGAGGGTCCTGCCGACTTTCTCGAGGACGTTGGCCAACGGGTCATAGGTGCAACAGTCAACCACCTTCCGGTTGATAGATGACATGCCCAGAGAGTCGCTTCTGAGCGTCGGCAGGTGAAGGGCGGTGATGTCGACTCGGCCGTCGTCAACCTCGAAACGCGGTTTTCCCATGCCGAAGGCTTCGTCATTCTCCAGGTAGAGAAGATCATTGACGAAGAAGATCAGAACCACCCAGGATGGATCGTGCGACCCGAGCAACTGCTGCAGCAGGATGTACTGCTGGTCTGTGGAATAGCCGCCGACGCCGGCGTTCACCGTGCCGATCCTGGTTTTTTCCTCCAGGCGGGAGCCGATGGTCTAGTGGTCGTACAGGTGATAACCCTGGACGAAGGAGTCACCTAGAAGGACGATCCCGGGTTCCAGAGGGCCGGCGCCGCTGGCGGTCAAGCGCAGTCCGTCAGCTCCCGTGGTGAAGTAGGGCACTGGCTCCTGCGTGGCTTCGTCCAGCAGGTGATACTCGAGATGTGGCTGCAGCGCCCAACCGAGTCTCTCGTGGCGGACGAAGAAGTCCACGTCCACCAGTGGCCGGCCGGAGTACTCGATGATGGTCGGCGCTGCCAACTCCGAATAGATCGCGACGGCCACGACCAGGCCGGCGCACCCGAGCCCCACCGTCCATATCATGAAAGCGAGCCAGAGGACGATTCTCAGGTCCGACCTTCTTCCGTATGCTGCATGATGGCTGATGGATTGTCGGTACGGCAGACTGCGCTACTCGGGGTTGGCGACCTCCCGCTTTACCTGCCCCCAGGTACGCTCCTGAATGACGGTGCTGGCCCCGGACTGCAGCTCAGACAGATCCACCGATTCGCTGTCGCTTGCCCGGGCCTGGCGCACCCGCTCGGCAAGAACCACCGGATCCCAACCAGCTCGCCGGATGGCACGCTTCATCTCTTCATCCCATTCCTCCGGCGGTGTGGCCATCGCCCTGGCGGCAACGCCACGCTGGAACTCAGCAAGTCGGTCGCTGTCGCCATCCTCATCCGTGCGACGCGCAACTTCTTCCTGCTGACGCAGACGTATACGCTCCGCGATCTCCTCCAGATCATGACCGGCGGCGATAATCTGGGACTTCAGCTCCTCTGACCACTCCTCCGGCGGCATCGCCGCAACTGCCCGCCAGTCTATGCCGTCCTCCCTCTTCGCCTGGTGCGCAAATGCCTGCCGTTGGCGGATCCCTTCGGTGAACTCATCCAGGTCCCAGCCGGCACGGACGATGGCCGCTTTCAACCTTTCATTCCATTCCTCCGGTGGGATGGCCATCGCTCTTGCGGCGACACCTCGCTGGAACTCGGCAAGTCGGTCACTGTCGCCATCCCCTTCCGTGCGACGCGCGTCCTCCTGCTGACCCAGGCGTATACGCTCCGCAATGGCCTCCAGATCGTAGCCGGCAGCGATGATCTGGGACTTCAGCTCCTCTGACCACTCCTCCGGCGCCGTGGTCCTGGCCATCTCCCAGTCGACGCTGTCTCGCGTCTGTGCGATACCGGTCGAAGGCAGGACGGCAGCACAGGCACCGCACAGAACGACTGCGGTGATGACACGCGACCTTGTGCTCATGCGCCGCACGCCGCCGGCGAGGGTGCGCCGGATTCTCTGGGCCAGATGAGATTCTGCTGCAGCAAAGACGTTCATGATGAGGTGCTCCTCTATGGAACTGAATGTAGACACCTTGACGTCAGAACACCAAGATGGCCCGGAGGTGGCGTCCAGTGTTCTACCCTGTCTTCGGCCGCAGTCCGAACCATCCCGCCATGATCAGGCCGCTTGCTATCCTCGCCATGCAGGCTAGCCCGAAAGCCGCCCCGTACCCGTAATCGAGGATCAGCAGTCCGCCGAGCACACTTCCCGCGAAGTTGAACAGCTGAAAGCCACAGACGCGGAATCCCTGGATCCGCGCCCAGTAGCGTCGTGGCAGAATCTGCGTGGAAAAATGCTGGTCGGAAGGATTGTCGACGACCTCGGCGGCCCGTGACAGCAGAAACATCAACACCGCGACGGGCAGGTTGATCACCGTCCCCATCACGCCCAGAGCCAGGCCACCGACGGTACGCGCCGGGAGGATGGTCAAAGTCGCTCCGAATCTGCGCACCAGGGCAGGTGCGGTGAAGGTCGCCGGCAGGCCCACCAGTTGGCTGAGAAAGAAGATCGCCCCGATCGCCGTAGCACCGACGTGCAACTCCTCTTCGAAGAAGACGTTGAAGAAGGGGAACGTCAGGCCCATCGAGAAGCCACGGGATCCGCTGAGAGCGGCGATGCCGATGAAGGTCGGCCAGGGAGAGGCCGAAGTGTCGTCGGCCCGCGTGTCCACCTCCTTGCCTGGGGAATTCCGACCGGCGTGACCTGGCATTCGCAGCAGCGGCAAGACGGCGATCAGCGACAGGGCGACTCCCAGAAACAGAGAATAGCGGAAAGGCTCCGGCAGTTCGGTCGACACATCGAGGAGGCTGCCCATGAAGCCCGGGAGAAACCCTCCCACCAGGCTCCAGAGCATGCGTACCGCCACTTGCAGTGCCGACCATAGCACCAGGGCCTCGGCGCGTCGCGAGACAGATGCGTTGTCGGACAGGAACGGAACATGATTGACCCAGATGAAGGCCGTCGCCACGCCGCCGAGGAAGGAGAACGCCAGCAGCGCCACCGGCGTTGTCGAGAGACACAGACCCAACTGCGACACCGCCAGGAGCAGACTCGACGCCACCAGGAAGGGCTTGCGTCCGAGGCGGTCGCTGAGCATGCCGATCGGCAGTGCCAGCAGACCGGTGGCCAACGGCGCCATCCCGGCGACCTGGCCGATGAAGTCCTCCTGATAACTCAGGCGCAGCAGATACAGGTTGTAGAGCAACGTGAACAACGCCATTCCGGCGTTGATCGAAATACCGTAGAGAAAGAACAGCTTCACATTGCGGTTGAACTCCCGCAGATGGAAGCTGCTCAGCACGCTAGCGATACACCCTCAACCGACCAGGTCCCAGTGAATCGCCCAATCCTGATCCGACAGCTGGAGGACTTTCTCGGTCGGAGCGATGACGAGCCCATGGGCGATTCGTAAGTGGGGATATGTCTTGCGGAAGGCGGTGATGCCCGACGTGTCGCGTCGTGACGGTGCGCTGGTGGCCTTGAGCTCAATCGGAAAGAACATGCCATCCCGCTCGAGCAACAGATCCACTTCCGCCCCGCCATTGGTCCGCCAATGAAACATCTGTGGCGGCATCGACATAGCGCCTGCATGCTTGCGGATCTCACCGGCGACTGCCGTCTCGAACAGGGCACCCAACTGTGGATGCCCACCGAGAGCTGCCGGCGAGGAGAGCAACTGTGCGTGGCACGCCAGACCGGTGTCGGCCAGGTACCCCTTTGACTTGCCGCTGACTCGCTTGACGGCATTGCCTGAAAAGGCGGGTACTTCAAACCACTGGTAGGCCGCCTTCAGCAACTCCAGCCAGCGCCCCGCAGTCTGGGGTGTGACGCCTAGTCCTCTGCCCAACTGGCTTCGATTGATCTCCTGGGCTGTGAGTGCGGCACACAGCCGGACGAAGCGGCCGAACAACTGCCAGTCGGACACATCTGCCAGCAGGCGGATGTCGCGTTCGATGTAGGTCCGTTGATAGGCCGCATGGAAATCAGGGATGACCTCCTGAGCCAGCAAGGTCGCCTCGGGCAGCCCACCGCGCCAAAGGTGCTCGTAGAGCGTCCGGGGCGCGGGCAGTCGATGGCGCGGTGAGGTGAGGAACTCCGGATCATCCAGCCAGCGAGCCAGCCAGGATGCGGACGATCCCACCTCCTCGGCCAGACAGAATCCCTCGAGATCCAGAAACGCGGCGCGACCGGCCAGACTGTCGGCTACGGATGTCAGCACGCTCCATTGCTGTGAGCCGCTGAGGATGTACTGTCCGGGCGATCGATCCTCGTCGATGCGACGTTTGAGGCTGGCCACCAGTTCGGGGGCATACTGGATCTCGTCGAGAACCAGGGGTGTGCGGTGATTGGAGAGGAACAGATCCGGATCCTGTCGGGCATTCTCGACATCGACGACCGGATCGAAAACGACGACATCTGCCACTGGCAGATACAGATGGCGCAGCAGGGTCGTTTTGCCCACCTGTCGCGCGCCAGCGACGACCACTGCAGGAAATGCCCTTGTGAGGTCGCCCAGGCGCCTGGTCAACAGTCGATCTCGATACATACCTTGCATTTCATATATCGCATCACTGTTTTGCAAGGTTTTTTGCGCGGATCAGGTCAGGCGAACGGGGTCAACGGTCCTCCAGAGCGAGGATCGCGTCACGAATCCAGGGCAGGAGATGAGAGAAGTCGCAGTCCCCCTTGTCCAGCAGGCCGATCAGAAACTCGTGAGCTTCTTGTGGGTCGGCCTGAAACCGCCACCCGTTAAGGCGCAGGAACACATCGGTGGCGAAAAAGGCGACACGCTTGTTGCCATCGACGAAGGGGTGGTTCATCAGCAGCGAATCGAAATGGGCCGCCGCCATCTCGACGATGTCCTTGTAGTATCCAGTGCGCGGCCGAAAGAGGGCACTCTCCAGGAGCCCGAGGTCGCGAACACCAGCAGCACCACCGAAGGCCTCGATGACCCGCTCGTGGATCACGAGCACCTCGTCCAGGCTTAAATACCGGACATAATCATTCGGCAAGACGCCGGCCCAGTTCCCTGTTCTGGTCGATGGAAGCCCCGAGGTGCTGCAAGACCTCGGGCCTCACCTGCCGCCGACTGACGAATTCCCTGATCGCCTCCGTAAGAAGCCCGGAGATGCTCTGGTGGGATTCCCGCGACAGCTCCTGCAGGTCCTTCCAAACCGTATCCTCAACCTTTGAACTGATCTTAATCGCTGCCATAGCTGTCTCCTCTTGACATGTCAAGATATGTCAAGACGCCACCAAGTCAACAGATTGAAAGGGAGACAACCCGTCGGTGGCGGAACGCTTTGACATGTGCAGTATGTGCAACGCATGCTTGTGGCATGTCACGGAAGATCCAAATACGAAACGTCCCTGAAGAACTCCATAGGGAGTTGAAGGTCCGCGCCGCCCGCGTGGGGCTTTCGTTGTCAGACTACCTATTGCAGGAATTTCACCGATTCGGATCACCAATATGGAGATGGCGATCCAGTGGCGAAACTGTAGACACTCCTCTAGGAAAGGGCTCAGCCGTATCGCCCACTTTGGGATATGGTACAGATAGAGCGCTCCTCCGTCCTTGAGGACTCTTGCTCCTTGACGGATGACCGTCTCCATGTATTGGATGTACTCTGACTCCTTTCTCTTGTCATGGTGACTTCCGTTTTTTCCGTACCTCTTCCCGAGGTTGAACGGCGGATCCAAGAACACGATGTCTGCACACTTCTCTCGGAGCGAGCTCAGGACACGCAGAGCATCTTCGCAGACGATCTCTCCGTAGTTCATCTGTGGTCGCAGCGGGCTGAGCCAAAGGCGCCGTAGGCCGCATCAGCGGAGGGCAGGCCTGCCGAACAGAAGGGCCCCGAAGGGGCGAGCGACAGGATGTCGCGAGTCGATCGAGCCGGGGAGGCCATCGTCGGAGCCGGCCTCGCTCCCGCGACACCGAACCAACGATCACCCCATCAACGCAGCAACAGCCTCAACCGACCGCGTCCAGAACCACCCCGGCACCACGCCCATGGCGATGACAAGCCCCGTCGTCCCCCCGGCCACGGCCAGCGTCACCACACCCGTGTGAATCGGCTCATCGGTCTGACCCTCGGCGCAGTACGCCTGGCGGATCACGAGCAGATAGTAGTAGAGAGCCACCGCCGAGTTGATCGCCGCCACCAGCACGAAGGCGAACTGGCCCTGCTCGATGGCCGCTGAGAAGAGGAACCACTTGCCGATGAAACCGACCGTGGGCGGCAGGCCGATCAGACCGAACAGGCCGATCAGCAAGGTGGCTGCCAGCATGGGTGCACGCTCATGCAGCCCGGCGAGTGATTCGATCGAGACGAGATCCTCGTCCCGCCCCAGCTCCACAACCACGAGGAAACACAGCGCTGACATCGCCGCATATCCCAGGGCATAGAATAACGCCGCCGCAAGACCGGTGTCCGACAGTGTCTGGATGCCGATGAGCACGTACCCGGCGTGAGCCACCGCCGAGTAGCCCAGCAATCGCTTCAGGTCACTCTGTCGCAGAGCGGCCAGGTTACCCAGGGTCATGGCGGCAACACTCATCCACATCAACACCTGTGTGGCCAACTCCGCGTCCACTCCGGCCGGTGCAACCAGCGCCGCCACCCGGCAGAGCACGGCGATAGCCGCCACCTTGGACGCCGTCGCCACGAAGGTCACCACTTCGTGGGGTGCAGCCTGGTAGGTGTCGGGCGCCCAGAAGTGGAAGGGAAAGGCCGCCAGCTTGAACAGGAATCCCGCCAGCACGAGCAGCACGGCCAGCCAGAACAGGGGCTGGTCGGACAGCGTGCCCAGCTGAGACGAGATCGCGTTCAGGTAGGTCGAGCCTGTCAGTCCGAAGAGGAAGCTGAGTCCATACAGCGTCACGGCGGAGGCCACCATGCCCTGCAGCATGTACTTCGTCGAGCTCTCACCGCTGACATCGCGGCCGCGATGCAAGGCGACGACGATGTACATGGGATAGGCTGCCAGCTCCATCGAGATGTAGAGTGTCACCAGCTCCGTGGCGCTGGCCAGCATCATCATCCCCGTCGTGGCCAGCAACAGGAACATGGGCAGCTCGGACCAGGCTTCCCGGCTCACCGTGTGCGGTCGGCCGCTGATGGCGGCAACGAACACGAACCCGCCGGCGATGATCGTCTTGACGAACTGGGAGAAGAAATCGACCTGGTAGATACCCGGAAAGAAGGGCTCGCCTGCCAGAGACCAGGTCCACACACTGGTGGCGATGGCGACGACACCGGACAGCAGCGCCAGCCCCCACACGACTCCGTAACGGGCGCCGGAGACCTGCGCACCAAACAGCAGGAGCGCCCCCAGCAGGCAGACCGTCTCGGGCAGGAACAACTGCATGTCGCCCATCAGAAGACCGCCAGTACGGATGTGGTCGTGCCGTCGATGACATCCAGCAGCACCCGCGGGAAGAAGCCGAAGAACACGAGGACCGCCACGAGGATGGCCCGCGGCAGAATCTGCCAGCCCTTCAGGTCCATGCTCCGCAGACCCTCCCACTTGTCGTTCACCGGACCGAAGAAAGCCACGCTGAAGACGCGCAGAATGTAGATCGCCGTGAGCACGAGGCCGACGATGATGGCCACCCCGATGATGGGATAGGTCTTGAGAGCAGCAAGAAAGACGAGAAGTTCGGCCCAGAAGCTGGCCAGACCCGGCACACCGGCGCCACACAGACCGGCGACGATGAAGATCGATACGGCCCGGGGCATCTGCGATCCGAGACCACCGAAGTCGGCGATGGTTTTGGAGTGAGCCCGGTCGTAGATGAAGCCGACCGTCGAAAAGAACAGGGCCGTCATGATGCCGTGGGCGAACATCTGGAACACGGCACCATTCAGGGCGTCCTGACCGGCCTTGCCCAGCACCGCCAGGTTCAACCCGAGCACGACGATCCCCATGTGGGACACGGACGAGAAGCCGATAACGAACTTGAAGTCCGACTGACGCATGGCGACGAAAGCGCCGTAGACCACGCCCATGGCGGCCATCGTGGCAAACGTCGGGGCCCAGTACACGGCGCCCACCGGCAACAGCCGGATGCCCACCGCCAGCACTCCGTAGGCGCCCAGCTTCATCAGCACACCGGCGTGCAGCATCGACACCGCGGAGGGAGCCGCCACGTGTCCCGTCGGTGACCAGCCATGGAAGGGGAACAGGCCTGCGAGAACTCCGAAACCGAGAAAGACGAAGGGATAGACGAAGATCTGGAAATCTGGATCGAAGGCCTTCTGCGCCAGCAGAATCATGTTGAACGTGTCGAGGCCGGAGGCGTGGTAGATCGACAGCAGCGCCGGGAACAGCAGCGCTGACCCGGCCAGCAGGAACAGCATGAGCTTCATTGCCGCATATTCACGATTGCCGCTGCCCCAGATCAGGACCAACGGATACATGGGGACCACGGCGACTTCATAGAAGAGGAAGAAGAAGAACAGGTCCTGCGACAGGAACACGCCGTAGACACCGATCACGAGCAACAGCATGAAGGCGAAGAACTCCTTCACTCGTGTTTCCAGATCCCACATCGTAAGCACGCCGGTGAAGAAGACGATGGAATTGAGCATCACCAGGATCGTGCTGAAGCCGTCGACAGCCAGGTGGTAGCTGATGCCGACCTCTGCTACCCACGGGATGATCTCGACAAACTGGAAACCTCCGGCTACCGTGTCATAGGCACGCCACAGTTGGAAGCTGAGCCCGCCGGCCACCAGTGCCGACAGGGCACTGATCCAGCGCACAACTCCAGTCAGACGGGGGGGCGTCAGCAGAACGAGCCCGAGGGCCACCACCGGACACAGCAGAATCGCACTCAGCAGGGGCGTGTCCATCGGCTACTCTCCACCCATGCCGAAGTAGACCGCCACGACGCCGATAAGTAGAACCGCCCAGCCGCCGTACATCTGTACCCAGCCGCTCTGCAGACGGGTCGAGCCCGACCCCAGGCTGAGGATACCGAAGCCGAAGCGGTCATAGTTGCCGTCCAGCAGCCGATCTTCGACGGCGTGCAGGATCGTGGCTACGAGCAGCGTACTGCGTACGATGACGGCGTTGTAGAAGGCGTCGACATACCAGCCGTTGGCGAACAGCCGCTCGAGAGCAGGCACGTTTGAGATGAAACCGGTGCGCGCCGCGCCCGCCCTGCCGTAATCGAGCCACGCCAGCAGTACGCCAACCATCACGACGGCGATGGCCGGCAGCATCGACACCAGGCTGTGATGCGCCGCTTCGATGCCGAGTCCGCGGGCGATATCCGAACCCCAGAAACCGGCGATGGCGGCGCCGACGGCGAGCAGGGCCACGGGCAGTGCCATACTCCATGGTTCGGCACGGCCGTGCCCCGCGTGGGTGTCCTCCGCCTCGATCTGAGCCGGTCGGGTCACCAGGAAGATCATGCGGAATGTGTAGTACGCCGTGAGGAAGGCCGCCAGGAAAGCCGCCACCGAAAAGATGGTGACACCATCGTGACCAAGAGCGGCGAAGATCTCTTCCTTGCTGAAGAATCCACCCAGCGGCGGAATCCCGGCCAGTGCCGCGCCACCCACCACCAGGCCCACCGTAGCAAAGCGCATGCGCCGCCCCCCGCCACGACCGATCTCGTCCATCTCGTTCGACTCGAAATGATGGATAAAAAGACCGGAGCAGAGGAACAGCAGCGCCTTGAAGAGGGCGTGGGTGATCAGATGGAAGACACCGGCGAACAGGCTGCCTGCCGCCAGGCCGAGCAGCATGAACCCGAGCTGGCTGATTGACGAAAACGCCAGAACTCTCTTGATGTCCGTCGCCACCATGGCCATCGTCGCCGCCAGCAGGGCCGTGATCGAGGCGACGACGAGAATGACACCGAGTGTCGTCTCCGAGCCCATGAACAGCGGGTGCAGGCGGGCCATGAGATAGACGCCGGCAGCGACCATCGTGGCCGAGTGCAACAGGGCGCTCACCGGGGTCGGCCCTTCCATGGCATCCGGCAACCAGGTAAACAGTGGGAACTGCGCGCTCTTGCCGACGATACCGATGAAGATCAGCAGCGTGATCGTCGTGAGCACGGCCGGTGCCGCCTGTGACACGAGGCCACCATCGGCGGCCAGCAGAGCGGGTATATCGAAATGCCCTGCCACCTGCAGGACCATCAGAACGCCGATAAACAGTCCCACGTCGCCGACGCGGGTCATCAGGAAGGCCTTCTTCGCCGCTGCTGTAGCCGACGGCTTCTCGTACCAGAAGCCGATGAGAAAGAAGGAGGCCAGTCCGACGAGTTCCCAGAAGATGAAGGACTGCAGCAGGTCGACGGCGTAGACAAAGCTGAGCATGGCCCACTCGAACAGCGCCAGCATGGCGAAGTATCGCGTCTTGCCCGGGTCATGACCCATGTAGCCCAGCGAGTAGATCATCACACACAACGTGATCAGGGCGACAGCCACACCGAACATCAGGCTGATGCCGTCCAGCAGGAAACCGAATTGAAGTTCCACCTCGCCGCTGACAAACCACAGGTAACGCAGTGGCGCCACCGGTCCCTGAGACAACAGGCTGATGGCGCCCACCAGGGACAGCGTCCCGCCGGCGATGACGACGATCTGCGCCAACCGCGGCTGGCGCATCAGGAACAGGATGGCCAGCAAGAAGGCGGCAAACGGCGCGAAGGTCGTCGACAGGATGAGAGTCAGGCTGTCCATCAGCCCTGCAACTCGGTCAACTGTTCAGTATCAATCGTTCGTTGCGTCCGATAGAGATTGAGAATGATGGACAGGAAGATGGCCACCTCGGCTGCCGCCAGACCGATGATGATGAGCACGAAGACCTGACCTGTGGCCGGATCGGTCACACTGAACCGATTGAAAGCCATCAGATTCAGACTGGCGGCGTTCATCATCAACTCCACACCGATGAGCACGGCGATCAGGTTCCGGTGAGAGAGCACGGCGAACAGTCCGAGGCAGAACAGGACGAGACCGAGGGCGAGAAAGGCTTCGAGGGTCACGCTGCTTTTCCTCGCTGCCCGGGGCGGGCGATCAGGATCGCGCCGATGATGGCCAGCAGCAGGACGACGGAGAGCGTCTCGAAAACCAGATTGTAGTGCTCGAGCAGGGCATTGCCGATTCGGCCAACTGCCCAGGCCTCGGCTGGTACCGGTGCCACTTCGGCAAAGGTTGCCCTGCCGATCAGGCCGTACACGCCCATGCCGAAAACCAGGGCGGCAACGGCGGCAAACCCGGTCTTGACCGGCGATCGAGGCAGCGGATCCAGCGTCATAGCGATGGACAGCATCATGGCAAAGACGATGGCCACCGTGATCCCGCCGAGGTAGATGAGCAGCTGCATGGCGGCCACGAATGGACTCCCCAACAGCAGGAACAGACCGGCCACGCCGAACAGACTGATACCGAGCCCGATGATATTGTAGAGCACGTGCCGTGACAGGGCTGCCACGCCGCCGCCGACCAGCACGAGTCCGACGAACAGGAACTGTATGGCCTGGCCGATCATTCTCCGGACTCCTGATCGTCACCACCGGCTGCGGCCTCAGCAGCCTCTTGCTTGGCCTTCTTGGCGGCCGCCGCCTTCGCCGCTGCAACCTTCTTGGCCGCCGCCTTCTTCTCTTCTTCCTCGCGCAGCTTCGCGCGCACTTCATCTTCGCCGTCACGCCACTCTTCGAGCAGATCGTAGAGGAAGTCGTTCCGCCGGAACCCGGCCTGGTCGTACTCCCGACTGTATCCCAGTGTGTCCGTCGGACAGGAATCGATGCACAGACCGCACTCCGAGCACAGGGCGAACTCCACCTCAAACAGGGTCGCCCGTTTCTTCCGCATACCCTCGGGACGCTCGCCCTCGACGGTGATGCAGTCCGATGGGCAGACGCGCACACACGCCTGGCAGTCGATGCAGTCGTGCGAGCCGATGGCCTCGATCTCGATGAGACGGATGACGTTGCGGTACGCCGTCGTCATCTCGATGCGCTCGCGCGGATACTGCGACGTCACCGGCCCCCGGAAGAGATGCGACAGCGTCACCTTCATACCGACGAGCAGAGACCACGCTCCAAGTATTGTCTGTCTGAACATCTGCCGCTCTACAGTTTCAGGACCACGGTGGTAATCAGCAGGTTGATGAGCGCCAGGGGCACCAGGATCGCCCAGGCGAAAGTCATCAGCTGGTCGAAGCGCAGCCGCGGAAACGTCCAGCGGAACCACATCATCATCAGGATGAGGCCATAGACCTTGATGAAGAACCAGACCCAGCCCGGCAGCAACGGCCCCTTCCACCCGCCGAGGAACAGGATCGTTGCCACGGCGCAGACGATCACCATGTTGGTGAACTCCGCCAGGAAGAAGACGCCGAAACGCATGCCCGAGTACTCCGTATGAAAACCGGCGATGAGCTCCGATTCGGCTTCGGGAATATCGAAAGGTGTCCTGTTCGTTTCCGCTGTGGCCGAGATGAAGTAGATCACGAACGCCAGGGGCTGCACCAGCAGGAAGGGATAGGACTGGGCGCTGGCGATCTCGTACAGACTCAGCGAGCGGGTCATCAGCACGATGGGGATCACCGCGAGCAGCAGGGGGATCTCGTAGGAGATGTTCTGCGCCACGGCGCGCACGGCCCCGAGCAGGGCATACTTGTTGTTCGAGCCCCAGCCAGCGGCGAAGATGCCGATCACATTGAGCCCGCTGAAGGCCAGCAGCAGCACCAGGGCGATGTCGAAATCGTGGAATACCCAGTCCGCGTCGATGGGCAGCAGCGACAGCAGCGCCACCAGCGGCGTAAACAGCAGCAGCGGCGCCACCAAGTAGAGGGGACGGTGCACATGGTCGGGCGTGATCAGCTCCTTGCCGATCAGTTTTCCCATATCCGCCAGGGTCTGCAGCAGCCCGAAAGGCCCGACCTCCGTCGGACCGTACCGACGCTGCAGGCGAGCACTGAATTTGCGCTCGAGCCAGATCAGCCACAGGGAGTTGATCGTGATGAAGCCGAGAATCGCCCCCGTCGCCGCGGCGATACCGATCCAGGGATTGGCGAACAGGTCAAAAAAGATCGTCATCGGACTATGACCGCAGAGATCGTGCCGCGCGGCAGTGCGGGGCCGGGTGCGGGCGCGATCTCGGCCCGAGCGGCGTGGGACGACCGTTGGGCCGGGAAGCTGCGTCTACGCCGCTCATCGGTCGATCTCGGGGATGACGACATCGATACTGCCGAGAATCGCAACGGTGTCGGCAAGCATCGTGCCACGCAGCACGGACGGCATGGTGGACACGTTCACGAAAGAGGGCACGCGCAGCTTGCTGCGCACCGGCACGTCCGTGCCGTCGCTGCACAGGTACATGCCGAAGTGGCCTCGCCCTGACTCGACGGCGAAGTAGTGCTCGCCCTCCGGCAGTCTGATCCGCTTGGGGACCTTCGGTGCCATGACGGGGCCGTCGGGTATGTCACGTACGGCCTGTTCGATAATGTTAAGACTCTGCTCCAGCTCGCCCATGCGCACCATGTGTCGGGCGAAGCAGTCACCTTCCTCGGCGGTGACGATGTCGAAGTCGAAACGGTCGTAGATACCGTACGGTTCGTCCTTGCGCACGTCTCGGGCGACACCTGCTGCCCGCAGACAGGGGCCGGTGACACCGAAGTCGCGTGCCAGATCAGCCCCCATGTCACCCACGCCCTTTGTGCGGTGGCGGAAGATGACGTTGTGGGTCACCAGAGTGTGGTATTCGGTGATTCGTTGCCGGAAGTGGGTGCAGAAATCTGCTGTGGCCTGGAGGAATTCGTCGTCCACATCCATCGATACACCACCGAAGCGTCCGTAGCTGTAGGTCAGACGCGATCCTGTGACCAGATCCAGGATGTCGAGAATCTTCTCTCGGTCATCGAAGGCATACAGGAAGGGAGTGATCCCGCCCAGGTCGAGCAGGTACGTACCGAACCACAGCAGGTGGCTGGTGATCCGGTTCAGCTCGCCGGCAATGATGCGGATGTACTCGGCCCGTTCGGGGACCTCGATCTGCATGGCCTTTTCGATAGCCTGGCAGTAACCGAGGTTGTAGATCATGCCCGACAGGTAGTCGATACGGCTGGTGTTGGGCAGGAACTGCAGGTAGTCGCGGTTTTCCGCCATCTTCTCATGGGCCCGGTGCCCATAGCCGATGACGGCCTCGGCCTCGAGGATGCGTTCACCTTCCATGTGCAGCCGCAGTCGCAGCACGCCATGGGTGGACGGATGCTGTGGGCCCATGTTCATGTAGTACGTGTCCGGATCGGCCGCATCGCGGACCAGTTCCATGCTCGGCGTCGGCTGCGTCATTCGTCGCCGTCCCCAACATCGCCATCGGCGGCACCCTCGGCCTCGACCACGACACCAGACAACTGGTGACGCTCCGGATCCTCGTCGACGAAGTCCTTGCGCAGCGGGTGTCCCACGTAGTCTTCGGGCATCAGGATCCGCTTCAGGTCGGGATGGCCGTCGACGTGCACCCCGTGCATGTCGTAGACCTCGCGCTCGTACCACTCCGCACCTGGATAGATGCCGGTGATACTCGTCGCCGGCTGGCCCTCTGCCACTGTGGCCTGGACCACATGCCGGTTGACCCGACCCTCTACGGGGCAGAACTGGTAGTCCACACGGAAGGCGGCCACCTCCTCGACCAGGCGCAGATCGAGGCAGGTGATGTGTTCGAGATAGTAACCGGCATCGCGGAAGGCGGCCGCCACCGCCGGCATGTCTCCGGCTGGCGCCTGGTGCAGATGCCGCAGACCACGTTCGGCGTAGTCGACGTCCCTCGACGCCGTCACGCCGGGAAGGATCAACTCGCTCAAGCGGCGATCTCCGGACCCTTGCGACCGGCCTTGATCTTCTCTTCCAGCTTGAGGATACCGGCGAACAGCGCCTCGGGCCGTGGCGGACACCCCGGCACATAGACGTCGACTGGGACGATCTTGTCGGCACCCTCGACGATGGCATACTGACCCGGATACTTGAAGGGTCCACCGTCGATCGTGCAGCCACCCATGGCAATGGTCCACTTCGGCGCTGGCATCTGATCCCACAGTGTCCTGATGACGGGCACCATCTTGCGCGAGATCGTGCCTGCCAGAATCATCACGTCTGCCTGACGGGCGCTGGGACGGAATACGCCGGCACCGATACGATCCAGATCGAACCGGGAGGCACCGACGGCCATCATCTCCATGGCACAACAGGCCAGACCGAAGGTCAGTGGCCACAGCGAATTGGCCCGCGCCTGGTTGAGCAGGTTTTCGAGCAGGTCCAGGTGCACCAGAGGCCGGGCCTGCTCCAACAACTCCTCGGTGTTGTCGGAGGCCGCCTCCGATCGACTCACGCCGACCTCCAGTGCAACACACCTTTGCGCCAGGCGTAGACGATGGCCAGGAATAGAATACCAATGAAGAGCGACAACTCGATGAGATCGCGCCACGCGTACTGACCGTTGCCGAAGACGACTGCCACCGGAAGGATATAGAGCACGTCCACTTCGAAAACGACGAAGATCAGGGCGAACAGGTAATAGGCGATATCGAAGCGCACCCAGGCACTACCCTCAGTGTCCACGCCGCATTCGTATGTGTCTCGGGTCTTGGAGCCGGTGGAACGTGGCGCCAGAAACAGGGGCGCTACGAGAGGGGCGATGCCGAGCGCGGCGCCGATGACGAGCAGGGCGCCGAAGAAGGCGTAGTCGGTGGGTTCGCTCACTTCACTCCTGGGGTTTGGCGCGGACGAAACAGCTTAATATCCGATTGCGACACCGATTGGACAACTCCCGGCACCACTTGCTGGTAGGATCGCCGTCTCAGAAACCGACTGCCTGTCCATCCTTGCGCGGCTCCGAGGCCGCGAGGTAGCCCTCGTCGAGACGATGGATCACCTGGCCGCCGCCGAAGTGTGCCGCATCCCGCAGGCGCATGTGGTGTCCCCGTCCTTCGAGCTGAGCCAGGACCTCTGTCCCCGCCGACTCCTCGATCGACACGTCGAGGCCGGTGTCGAAGCGCCAGCGTGGTGCGTCGAGAGCCGTCTGGGGATTCTGCCCGTAGTCGAAGAGGCGCACCATCACCTGGGCGTGCCCCTGGGGCTGCATGTGGCCCCCCATGACCCCGCAACTGATCAACGGCTGCCCGTCCCGTGTGACGAAAGCAGGGATGATTGTGTGGTACGGTCGTTTGCTGCCACCCACCTGATTTGGATGACCCGGCTCGAGGGTAAATCCTGCACCCCGGTTCTGCAGGCTGATGCCAGTGTCGGGGACGACGACGCCGGAACCGAAGCCGCCGAAGTTTGACTGGATGAAGGAGATCATTCGTCCCTCTTCATCGGCTGCGGTCAGGTATACTGTGTCGCCTTGTTCTGGTGTTCCGAAGACGGGCGCCTGCGCCGCAGCCATGTCGATGTCGGCCGCCCGGCGCTGCAGGTAGCCGTCGTCGAGCAGCGCCTCGAAATCAATATCGCCTGCCTCCGGGTCCGCCACGTAGCGTTTGGCATCGGCGAAGGCCAGCTTCATGGCTTCGATCTGCAGATGCAGACAGTCGGCCGAATCCACCGGATGAGCGGCCAGATCGAACTGCCGCAGAATGCCCAGAGCGATGAGCGCGGTGATGCCCTGCCCGTTGGGCGGGATCTCGTGCAGACTCTGACCGCGATAGTCCACCGCCAGAGGCTTCACCCATTCGGGTTGATGGGACGCCAGATCGTCAACGGTCAACAACCCGCCGCCGGCCCTGGCGTGGGCGGCGATCTGCTCCGCCAGGTCGCCCTGGTAGAAGTCCTGCCCGCCTGTCTCGGCGATCTTCTCGAGGGTCTCAGCCTGCGCCGGAAAGGCAAAGCGTTCGCCGGGCAATGGCGCCCGTCCCTCGAGGGTAAAAACCGCCTGCCAGTCCGGGTGGTTCTCATGCGTGCGCGCCGCCTCCCCCCATGACGCCGCCGTCACCGGTGGCACCAGCCAGCCGTGCCGCGCGTAGCTGATAGCCGGTTCGAACAGATCGGCGAAAGGCAGTTGTCCGAAGCGCTCCGACAGGGCCGACCAGGCCGACACACAGCCGGGCACGGTGACCGTGTCCCAACCGAAGGACGGCATGTGCTCATACTTGGAATAGTGCTGCGGCGACCAGGCCTGCGGCGACCGGCCGGAGGCGTTGAGCCCGTGAAGCTGCTCGCCGTCCCAGAGAATGGCGAAGGCATCGGAGCCGATGCCGTTCATGTTCGGCTCGACTACGGTCAGGGCGATGGCCGTCGCCAGGGCCGCGTCGATGGCGTTGCCGCCCTGCTGCATCATCTGCAGACCTGCCTGCGCCGCCAGCGGCTGCGACGTGGCCACCACATTGCGCGCCATCACCGGCATACGCCGACTGGCGTACGGGAAATCCCAGTTCAAGGCGTACCCGTACCGGGCACATCAACCTCCACGACCATGATGCGGCCATCTCCCTGGAATCGCTCCCGGCCGATCAGCGTCGATTGACAGAGGAACAGCGTCTTCATCTGCGGGCCACCCAGCGTGCAGGCGTAGGAGGCATAGCCGTCCATATCGATACGGTCAACGATCTCACCCCCCTCGCGGACGCGGACGAAGCCCCCCGGTCCACCGTAGATGTAGTACGGCACCGCCACCCACAGACAGCCTTCTTCATCCATCGTGATCCCGTCGGTTGGCGCCCCGATGTCGGCCCACACCCGCCGGTTGCTGAGGGAGCCATCCTCTTCGATGTCGAAGGCGGTGAGTCGGTTGGCAAAAGTCTCGGCGACGATGTAGGTGCGCCCATCCGGCGAGATCACCGGGCCATTGGGAAAGGTCATACGGTCAGCGACGATGCGCGCCGAACCATCCGGCTGTACGAGGATGATGTGGCTGAAGCCCGGCATGTTTCCTGGGCCGGGGTGCTGTAACTCGTCCAACATCTGGAAGCTGCCGATGTAGCTGCGCCCGGACCCGTCGACCACCATGTCGTTGCAGCCGAAACCATCGAGAGCGTGCATGTCAGCCACGGGAGTGACCGAGCCGTCGGCGCCGATGCGGTTCAGCTTGCCGTCCAGGGACACGGCCACGAAGGTCCCGTCCGGCCACCAGCCCAGGCCCGACGGCATTTCCGGTACGGCGGCCACCGACTGCAGATCACCTGTCAGATCGACGCTCTTGATATCACCGGCGAGCACATCCGAGAACCACAGCTTGCCCTGATCATCGTCGCCGACGCGCCATCGTGGGCCCTCGGGAAAGAACAGATCATCTACGAGCAGTTCGGGGGTACGTGGCATGCTCTACTCCCTGGTGATCACCGGCGACTCGCTGGCGCGTTTGTGCAGATCGTCGAAGTCGGACGAGCCGTCGTCGTCCAGCAGGTCCGTGCTGCAGCCCCAGTCGTCGACGGCGCTGTTGCCATTGCTGTAGAATGTCCACTTCTGACCGGAGTTGGCGAAGTAGATCTTGCTGCCACCGGGCCGATTGACACGCACCAGCCGTCGCGGCAGCGAGTGATCGGCCTTCTCCACCCGGTACTTCTCCAGCGCGTCCGCGTCGAGGGTGATTCCCAGTCCCGGCTCTTCCGGTACGCGGGCGTGACCATCGATGACGGGCATACGCTCGGTCAGCAGACTGTGTTCATAGAGCTCGTGACAGGTGATGGTCGGCCACTGGGCGGCCGACAGCACCGCACTCAGGTGCAGGGACATGGCCGTCGTCGGCGCCGCTCCCACCATCTGCAGGAAGAAGGGCATGTTGAGCGCCGCCGCGGTGTGTCCCTGCCGCATGGTCTGCGACACACCACCGCCGATCACCCAACCGTCGCAGACGCCCCCCATCTCGATGCCTTCGCGGGCACCGATCTGTCCATAGTGATGGGCTACGGCCGTCTCGATCTGCGAGCGCATGAAGTGATTGCCCGACGCGTCGTGTCGCGGGATCGGATCTTCGAAGATCTTGATCTTGGGGAACGTCGACTCCAGTTCGCGCAGCAGGGGGATCGCATTCGAGGCGTTGACGAGGAAGGCGTTCCAGTCGGCGTCGATGCGAAAGTGGTCGGGTGTAGCCCGACTGATGCGGTCGATCGTCTCCCGCACGTCGAACCACGGACGGGTCTTGATCTTGATACAGGTGTACCCGAGAGACACGGCGACTTTCGCCTCCTCCTCATACTTCTCGGGGGACATGTCGTGATCCCAGAAGGAGATGGCACACCAGTCGCGCACCTTGGCGCCGCCGAGCAGGCGGTGCACGGGCACACCCGCCAGCTTGCCCGCCGCATCGAAGAGGGCCATCTGCAGGCCCGCTCCCAGCGAATCGTCCCACATCGTCTCCGCCGGCGGACGGCCGACGACGCGGTCCTCGTTCTTTACCCGCCCCCAGGTGTAGTTCTGAATCGTCTCACCCCAGCCGGTGACCCCGGCGTCGGTCTCGACTTTGGTGATCTCCAGCTCCGACCAGGAGTGCACGCCGGCACGCTCCATCTCGCGGCGCACGCGATCGACGAAAGGCACGTGCAGGATGAAGCGCTCGATTCCGGACACCTTGGCTGTCATGGTTCTGCTCCCTACTCCGATGGTGCGCCGGCTGTGACCCAGTCGACGATCAGCTGAATCTCGGCGGAACTCAGTGGCGCGTCGCCGATAGGCATCTGACTGTTGGCGCCGGCGCCGCGCACTTTCTGAATCAGGTACGACCCGTCAGGGTTGTTCGGATCGATACGCTTGAGACCCGGACGCTGGTTGCTGGCCACGTCGATGATGGCCGCCGCGATGCTGCTGCTCGCCAGGGACATGCCTGCAGCGGGAGAGGATCCGGTGTGACACCCGGCCTTGGCACACTTCGGCGTGAAGATCTCGGCGCTCAACTGCGTGAGCGAAACCGTCACCGCGGTGGAATCACCGTCGTCGACGATCCCATCGGAGTCGCCCTCGTCGAGGGGTGTGCCATCCGGGCCGAGGGTGGAACCATCCCCGCCGCAGCCCAGCATGGCAGCGGTGAGCACGACCATGCCGGCGGCAACCAGGCGTGGAATCTTCGTCATGCGTCCTCCCTCAAGCTGGCAGACGCCTCCCCTATTGGCACCCAGCCTCGCTTCGGGCCGGGGGGACGGGTGTCCCGTTGCTCGAAGCGCTGGCGGATCTCGTGGAAGGCAGGCCACGAATCCACCACCCGCTCCGGATGCTCCAGGCTCTGCAGAACGAAGTCCGCCTCCGGCGGGTAGCAGGCAATCTCGTGCAGCGGCCGTTCCGGGTCATAGTCAGAAGGCAGTTCGCCGACGTTGTTCGGCACAGAGGCCGACTGGTAGCGCACATCCACCGCCCAGCGGATGATGTCCTCGGTGTGGTACGTCGACTTGTGCGGTGCCAGATTGGTCATGAACAGCACGCCGCCGGCCGGCACCGGCACGGTGACGGGCGTGTTGGCGGGCAGTTCGTCGTCAGGGATCACCAGGAACCCTCCAGGGCCCTTCGTGCAGTGGCGGACGATGCCGTCACGATGCGCCCTGGGTACGACCTGCAGGCAGCCGTTTTCAGGATAGGTATCGACGAGAGGGATCCAGCAGGTGACGATGAGGTCGCCGTCACAGTGGGAGCTGAAGTAACCGGAGTCCTGATGCCAGGGAACGGCACCGCGGGCATGGGACGGCATCTTCGGGCGGATACGGTACACCGACGAGCCGATGATCTCCGGACCTACGAGCGACTCGATCGTGGCCAGCAGTTTCCTGTTGGTGATGAACTCGAAGAAAGCCGGGCCGCTGTGACCCCCGCCTGCGCGTCCGACAATAGGTCGCAGAATCTCCTCACTCTCGGCGAAGATTCGCGTCAGCCGTGTCTCGAAGGGCTCGTCCTCCCAGGTCTGGCTGATCTTGCCCGCCGCCAGCAGGCCGCGCGCAGCCTCGTCGATCACGGCGGTGATCTCGTCGCGCAGTGGCTGGAGTTCGGCCTCGGTGAACACGTCGGGTACCATCAGGTACCCCTCGTCCTCGAAGTGCTTGACCTGCTCTGCGGTGAGTCCTGTTGGCATGCTTGTATCTCCTGTGCGGCGGAGTATATCGGGACGGTCTGTGGGGGTCAATCAGCCGCGCCCTGACGCCTCGGTGGCCGGGGGCAGAAGGAAACTCCTCGACAGGGGGGTACGGAATTGCGGTATAATATGCCACGCTAGCTGTTGCCGCTCCGCGAACTGGCTCCAAGCCGAAAGGAACCACCATGACCCTCCCCGTCCCTGAGCCTCGTGTCGCCCGCTTCGAGAGGCTCGGCTACGGCATGTTCATCCACTGGGGGCTGTACGCCCAGATGGGGCAGGGAGAATGGGTCCAGCACCTGCGCCAGATTCCCATGGACGAATACGCCCGGCTGAAAGACCGCTTCACCGCCGAACAGTTCGACGGCCGTGCCATCGCCCGCACCGCTCGTGAGTCGGGAATGAAGTACATCACTCTGACGAGTCGTCATCACGACGGGTTCTCACTGTATGATACGCGCGGCCTCAGTGATCACGATGCCCCGCACAGCCCCGCCGGACGCGACCTGGTAGCCGAGTTGATCGATGGCTGCCGGGCCGAGGACATCATCCCCTTCTTCTACCACACGACGCTGGACTGGTACCAGCCCAGCTTCGAGAACGACTTCGACGCCTACCTCGACTACCTGCATCGGTCGGTGGAAGTCCTCTGCACCCAGTACGGCGAGATCGGTGGTCTCTGGTTCGACGGCAACTGGAGCAAACCCGACGCCGACTGGCAGGAGGACCGGCTCTACGGCATGATCCGCCAGCATCAGCCGGAAGCCATGATCATCAACAACACGGGCCTGGGAGCGAAAGGTCATGTGGGGCATCCCGAGATCGACTCGGTCACCTTCGAACAGGGCCGCCCGACGCCGATGGATCGTGACGGCATGGACAAGTACGTCACGGCGGAGATGTGCCAGACCTTCAACCGCCACTGGGGGATCGGTGCCGAGGACTTCAACTACATGTCGCCGCGGCAGATCATCGAGAATCTGTGTGCCTGCCGGAAGGTGGGCGCCAATTACCTGCTGAACGTGGGACCCACCGCGGCGGGACGTATACCCGACTACGAATCAGCCGCCCTGCGTCGCGTCGGCGAATGGATCACGGGTCAGGAAGACGTCATCTACGGTGGTCGACCTTCATCGGTGCAGGGTACCGGCAACGACTTCGCCCTCGAAACGGAAGGCCGTCTCTTCCTCTTCATTCACGATCTGTCCGTCGGTGGAGATGCTCATGTCACCACCGGTGGCGGCGGCGCTGGACCGCGCGGTTTCACCGACGTCGATCGCCACGTAACGTCAGTGCGCTGGCTCGACAACGGGGAGGAACTTGCACACACCCACGACGCCGGATCTGGCCTTCTCTGCATCGATGCCACCGGGTATCCCTATGGCGTCGATCGCGTCGTACGCGTGGCTGAGGTCGGTTGAAGTCCATCCCCCTCGATGAGGGCCTGAGACATCGGCTGGACGCCCTGTGCGATGAGGGTTGGGAGCTGTGGTCCCGCTTTGACATGGAGGTGCGCCAGGAGACCTGGCACCCCTTTGTCGCCGCCGACTACGGTGTTGTGCAACAGGTACTGATCGACCTTCGTGGCCCCGGTCTGCGGTTTCTGGAGCTCGGATCGGCAACGGGTGTGATCACCATCATGGCCGACTTGCTGGGCTACGAAGCCTACGGTATCGAACTCGATGCCGACCTTGTCCATATCGCCGGGGACCTGGCCGAACGATCCGGGTCCGCAGCGCGGTTTGCTACTGGCAGCTTCCTGCCTACCGGGTACCGTCCTGCCAAGGGCGACGACCCGCGCCTGGGTACGATCGGCGAGGCGACATCGGCCTATCCGACGATCGGCCACGCCCTGGACGAGTTCGACATCGTCTTCGGCTTCCCGTGGGACGGCGAAGAGCGCACGATGCATCAGCTGATGCGCGCCTGGGGTTCGCAGGAGGCCCTTCTGCTGCTGCACAGCGTGGCCCGTGGCGTCGAGATCTTTCGCGGCGGAAACCTGATCCAGCCTTCGTCTTAGGACCACCTGATATGCCATCGCCTGCACGCCCGCGTCTGGCCGCCCTGGTCTCCATCTACCGCAAACACGCCCATGCCCAGCATATCGTCGATCGTTTCCTCGACGGATACGGTTGGAACGGCCGTCATCACCGACCGGAAGTGGATGTGGTCTCCATGTACGTCGATCAGGTCGGCGACGACGACGTCAGCCACGAACGGGCGGCCCGTTTCCCCGGACTGACGCTGTATCCCACCATCGCCGAATGTCTCACCCTCGGCGGCGACGACCTGGCCGTGGATGGTGTGATTCTCATCGCTGAGCACGGTGACTACCCCGTCAACGACAAGGGGCAGACCCTGTGGCCGCGCTACGAATTCTTCAAACAGATGGAGGCCGTATTCCGGACCTGTGGCCGTGGGGTGCCCGTCTTCAACGACAAGCACCTGTCCTGGAGCTGGGATCAGGCGCTCGAGATGTACGAGGTGTCAAGAGAACTGGACTTCCCGCTCATGGCCGGGTCCAGTCTGCCGGTCACCTGGCGGGTGCCGGCCGTCGAGATCCCCCTCGGGGCGCAGGTGGAAGAAGCCATGTGTCTGGGCGTCAGCTGGATCGACGGCGGCGATTTCCACGCCTACGAGGCGGTACAGTCCATGGTCGAGACGCGGCAGGGCGGCGAGACCGGCGTCCGGTGGATTCAGGGGTTTCGCGGTGATGCCTTCTGGCAGGCTCACGCCGAAGGGCTGTGGTCCATCGAACTGTTCGAGGCCTGTCTGAGCCGCAGCCACATCCTGAAGTCCTCCCGCCCCGGGTTCAACCACGTGTTCCCCTCCCTCGACGAGATGAAAGCCCTCGTGCCGGATCCGTGGGCCTATGTCTACGAACACCTCGACGGTCTGCGCTGCTCCGTCATCGCCCTCAACGGACTGGTGGGTGATTTCAACTTCGCCGCCCAGCTGGCCGGTCGGGACCGTCCCCTGTCGACGAACCTGTACCTGCCCATGCCCTCCCCACCGGGAACGCTGGCCAGCTTTTTCACCCCGCTGAGTCATCACATGGAGCAGATGTTCCGTACCGGTGCACCCTCCTACCCCATCGAACGGACCTTGCTGACCACGGGCCTCACCGAAGCCGGGGTCGACAGCCTGCACCGGGACGGCGCCCGCATCGATACGCCGCATCTCGACATCGCCTACCAGCCTGCCGACGACTCGACCTACTGGCGCACGTAACTTCGCAGCACGACGAACCGGGGATCGCTGTCCACCACGTCACAGTTCCCGAAGATCCGCCGCAGCTTGCTGTGGTAGGCCAGGTGGCGATTGCCGACGACGAGCATCGCCCCACCCGACCGCAACACCTTGCGCGCGCCGCTGAACATGCGCCAGGCCACGGCATCTCCCATCACGCTCTGCTGATGGAACGGCGGGTTGCACAGGATCAGGTCAGCGCTGCGGTGGTCGACGGATTCCAGGCAGTCTCCCGCGAGGAACGCTGCGTCTCTCCCGCCGAACAGTTCCTGCCAGTTGCACCGCGCCGAATCGACGGCCATGTACGACTCGTCGACGAAGGTGAGTCGTGCGTCGGGATTGCGGTGCGCCGCCACGAGACCGACCACACCATTGCCACAGCCCAGATCGACGATGTCCCGTGCCTCGATTGCTTCGGGGACGTGGGCCAGCAGGTGTCTTGTGCCCGCGTCCAGGTGTTCACGGCAGAACACGCCGGCGTGGTTTGTCAGTGACCATTCCTGCTCATCGAGTTGATACGTCGTCGGGTAGGGACTGGCCCCCGGATTGAGATCCCTGTCGAACTGGCACATCACGAGGCGGGCCTTGCGCCGGGCCAGCGTCGTCGACGTCGACCCGAGAATGTCCTCGAACAGCCGCAACGTCGAGGTGTGGATCGCCCGCACCATACCCGCGCCGACGATGCGACCCCCCGGTTGCAGATTGTGCCGGATCCTGTGCAGCTGATCCTCGAGCAGGGCCAGGCTCCTCGGGATCTTCACGAGCACCACCCCTGCCCTCGCCGGCGGGTCCTCGAGGCTGGTGAGCAGTCTGGGCGGCCGGACAGTCGGGCCCGGGTCATTGTCGTCGAGATTGGCCTGCGTCCCGGCGTGAGCGAGCCAGGAATCCGATGACATGGACACCTGCTGCCGGGCCGCCATGGCCACCGTCAACGCCCCGAAACCATCGTTGAGTATCCAGGTTTCGGCTCCCTCTTCAGTAGGCTCATCGTGCAGATGATGGAGCAGGTAGTCGTCGGCGGCGTCCCAGGCGCGCAGCTGCTCGCGATCCCTCCGCGGGAACCGGCGCAGCTCAAACCGTCCCTGGGGAACTTCGAGCACAACCTCCGGGGGCACCTGGACCTACGTGTCCTGTCTCGTGTCCGGCGTGGATCCCGCATCCCAGGCACCCGACACTGACTTGATCACCGCCAGGGCGCCGATCACCGCCGTTTCGGTGCGCAGCACGCGGGGGCCCATGCCGGCCAGCTGGTACCCTTCGGAGCGCAGCAGATCCCGTTCGGCCGGGGCCCAACCCCGTTCCGACCCGGCTGCCAGCACCATCGACCCCTGATGACCCGGCACGACCTGCGGCAAAGGCTTGATGCCCTCGTAGTTGTCCAGGGCGATACGGACCTGTCCCCCGGCGGCCGTGATGGCCTGGCCGAGATCCATGCCGAAATCCACGTCCGGGAGACTCGTGGCAAAGGCCTGCTCGACACCGGTCAGCACCTGGCGTTCGTATTCGCCTGAGGACCAGAGGCTGCTGTCGGCATAGGTGGGCTCACCCCGTTCGGTCCGGGGGAAGAGCATCCGCGCCACGCCGAGAGCCGCCGCCTCGCGGAGCACGCGTCGGTTGGTCTGTGGCCGGCACAGCCCGGCGATCAGGGCGATCCTCTCCGGCGCTGGCAGCTCAGTCTCCCACGTGAAGGACAGGATCAGCTCCGCGTCAGTGACCGTGTCGACCACCGCCTTGCCCCGGGGGCCGTCGATCAAGCCCACGTCGAAACTCTCTCCCGGCTTGCGTCGCAGTACATCGAGAATGTGGCGCGCCCTGGGATCCTCCCGCAGCAACGGCCGGGATATCTCCTGCGCCTGGAACAGGATGATGTTCACCGCGGGACGAGCCGGGCGACGGGGATGACGTCCTTCATTATCATTACGGTCCTCACGGAGACTTGAAACAATGAAACAGCTCTTCACTGACATTGTCGCCCAGGCCGACATCGGCGTCGACGGCGCCCGCGACTGGGACATGCACGTCCACGAAGAAGCCTTCTACAAACGCGTCGTCACCGGCGGCTCCCTGGCGCTCGGCGAGTCCTTCATGGACGGCTGGTGGACCTGCAAGGCTCTCGACCAGTTCTGCGACCGCATGTTCCGCGGACGACTGAACCAGCAGATCATCCCCTTTTCGGCCAAGTTCGCCATCGCCCGCTCGAAGATCTTCAACCTGCAGTCGAAGCTGCGCGCCCGGGACGTCATCGACACACACTACCAGTTGAGCCCGGCTCTCTTCATGTCCTTCCTCGATCCGTACAACCAGTACACCTGCGGCTACTTCAAGGGCACCGAAGATCTCAATCAGGCGCAGGAAAACAAGCTCGACCTGATCTGCCGCAAGCTGCAACTGCGCGAAGGCGAGAAGGTGCTCGACATCGGCAGTGGCTGGGGTGGCTTTGCCAAGTTTGCCGCCGAACGCTACGGCTGTCATGTGACGGGCATGACGATCTCCGACAAGCAGCTGGCTTACGCCCAGGACTACTGCGCCGGCCTGCCGGTGAGTTTCGTCAGGTCCGACTACCGTGACTTCACCGAGACCGGGTTCGACAAGGTACTCGTGTGCGGCATGATCGAACATGTGGGCTACAAGAACTATCGCAGCCTGTTCGAGGTCGCTCACCGCAGCCTGAAGGAGGGCGGCTTGTTTCTGCTGCACACCATCGGTCGTCACCGGTCGGGATCCAATACGGATCCATGGATGCACAAGTACATCTTTCCCAACGCCATGATGCCGGCAGCCAGGCAACTGACCACGGCTGCGGAGCGCCTTTTCTCACTCAATGACTGGCACAGCTTCGGCGCCTACTACGACCCCACGTTGATGGCCTGGCACAGGAATTTCGTCAGCAACTGGGACGACCTCGGTGAAGAGTACGACGAACGCTTCTTCCGCATGTGGACTTACTACCTGCTGATGAGTGCCGGCACGTTCCGCAGCAACAAGAAGGTGCTGTGGCAGATCGTCTTCGCCAAACGCCGGGGCGCCCTCGCCGGATACGAGAGCGTGCGATGAAAATCACCTCCGTCAAGACGGCTGCCACCCGGGGGCACGGCATGCATCTGTGGGTGCGTATCACCACTGACGCAGGCATCACCGGCACGGGCGAGTGCGTACACGGCGGCAAGCAGGCCATCGCCATCATTCAGAACCTCGAAGAGCGCCTCGTCGGCAGCGACCCCTTCGCCGTGGATGCCCTGTTCGAGGACATGCGCCGCCGGCACGTGTTCGACGGCGGGGACGCCGGCGCGCTCATCACGGCGCTGACCGGCATCGAAATCGCGCTCTGGGACCTGAAAGGCAAGGCCCTGAAGACACCCGTGTACGAACTGCTTGGCGGGCAGTTCCGCCACAAGGTACGCGTCTACGCCGACTGCCAGGTCGCTCCAGGCATGAACTTCGACGAGATCAAGAAGGTCGTCGACGAGGTCCTCGAGAGAGGCTTCACGGCGCTGAAAATCGACGTCGACATCGACGCCTACGGCTACAAAGGCAGCGAGGTGGCCCACTTCGAGAAGGACAAATTCAATACCACGGCGAATCAGTGGGAACACGAACGTATGGTGAGCCTGGTGGACATGGTGACCTCAGCCGCGGGACCCGGTGTCGATGTGGCCGCCGACGTGCACACCCGCCTCGACGTACCCAGCGCCATCCGCCTGGCCAAAGCCCTGGAGAGTTACCACCTGATGTGGCTGGAGGAACCGGTGCCGGCGGAGAACGTCGACGCCATGCGTACCGTCACGCAGTCGACGAGCCTGCCGATCTGCAGCGGCGAGAACCTCTACCTGCGCCACGGCTTTCGCGAGCTGATCGAGAAGCAGGCGGTCAACATCATCATGCCCGACATCCCCAAATGCGGCGGCCTGTCGGAGTGCCGCAAGATCGCCAACCTCGCCGAGATCTACTACATCCCCTTCGCCCCGCACAACGTGTCCTCACCCATCGGCACGCTGGCCTCGGCCCACGTCTGCGCCACGGTGCCCAACTTCCTCGTGCTGGAGTTCCACTGGCTGCACCGCGACTACTGGACGACGATCATTCAGGAGAAGACCGACATCATCAAGGACGGCTTCATCCACCTGGACGACCGCCCCGGAATCGGTGTGGAGCTGGACGAAGAGGTGGGACAGCAGTATCAGGTACCGGGTACGACCTGGTTCGAGTAGCAGGCCTGGAGCCGCGCGGCTTCACGCCCCCAGGCAGCGATGTACGGCGGCGCTGATCAGCTCCTCCGTATCCTCCGAGAAGGGCCCGGTGTAGAGCAGGTGCCGGTTGTTGTCGATCACCTCGTACCCGCCCTCCGGGATCTGCCGGCGCGCCGGAATGTACCCCACCATCTCGTTGGCGTATCCCAGCGTCCAGACGTCGCCAAAGCGGGTCCCGTGCTCGTCCCGGTAACGCAGGCCGTACTCCACGCACATCTCACCGGCCAGGGCGATGAACGCCAGGCCGGTCCCGAAGCGCAGGGTCTGCACCTCGAAGCTGAAGCTGTTGCCCGCCGGAGTACCCGCCGCGCGCAGATCCAGGTGATGTTGCGCCCACTCGCGCACGTACCCCTGAGGCGAATCCAGGTGGACTCGCAGCTCCTCCTCCTCGGGCACGTCCGTCGTCAGCGGGACGAACTCCTGTGACAGCAACAGCGGGCCGGTAACATCTCGCAGCGCCCCTTCGGTGAGTGCTCCGCTCACCGACGCCGCCAGATCTTCGCCACGTTCGCGCACCTCGTCGACAGTGAGCTTGCGGTAGCCGTCACCCTCCGGATTCCGCGCGTCCACCTTCTGGTCGCCGGCGCACCCCTGAAAGAATGCCGCCGTTACGCCCGCGTGCTGGCTCTCGATGGCATCGCAGGCGAAGGCCGGATAGTCACCGCCAATCTGCAGGATGGGGCCGGTGCTCGTGGGGTGGCAGGCATAGCTGAACAGGACATACCGGAGATCGCCGTTCTCGGATTCGACGGCCAGCGCGGAGACCTGGTGATCGTGCGGTGCGTCGAGGCTCGGCCTGAATTGAACGCCGCCCTTCCCAGCCGGCCGACGACGGGAAGACGAGAACCCGCAGCGACCGGTGCCGACCCTCAGGTGGGCGGGCTGGCGATCAGCGAGGGCTGTAGCCGCCGTCTCCGCCAGCGTCGTGAGAGTCCGCTCGATGTAGTCCTCATCCAGCACACCGTGCCGGCGGCTGTCCATCTCCCGGCGCAGCACGGGTCCGCAGTGCGTGTGCGTCCCGGTGAGCAGGATACGCTCCGGTGGCAGACCGGTGCGCTCGCCGATACGTCGACGGGCATCGGCGGTCCGGTCGTAGAAGCCGAGCCAGTCGATGGTGACCAGCAGCAGGGGTGTGCTGTCATCCGCCCCCTCGTCCATCGCGATACATACAGCACGCAGCGGGTGGTAGACACCATCGGAGGGTGAGTCCCTGCCTGCGTACCCTGCGAGAAAGATGCCCACCGGGGGCGTCACGTCGACGGTGGCCAGACCGACGCGGTATGATGTGCGGCTCATATTCGATCCCTCCCGGCTTCATCTACTACATTCCCGGACCTCAGCGCCACCTTTGTCCCCTGGAGGACACCCGTAGATGCCGGTACAGATCGCCACCATGGAGGACGTTCGCGCCGCCGCCGACGTCATCCGCCAGCACATCACGCCGGCACCACTGATCCGATCCTACGCGTTGGAGAAACAGCTCGACCTGCCCACGGATCGGCGGGTCTGGCTCAAGGACTACGGCTGGACACCGGTGGGATCCTTCAAGCTGCTGGGGGCCCTCAACTGGATGGCCCATCACGCCGACGAAGTCGGCGATCGCCCGGTGGCGGCGCACTCCTCCGGCAACTTCGCCTCCGGCCTGTCCTTCGCCGGGAGGCGCTACGGCAAACGGGTCATCATCATCATGCCGGAGTCGGCGCCGAGCGTGAAGTTCGCGCTGACCCGCTCCTTCGGCGCCGAGATACGCACCTACGACATCACGACCGATCATCAGACAGGCGAACGCGACCGCCTGACACGGCAGGTCGCCGAAGAAGAGCAGGCCCTCCAGGCCTCCCCCTACGACGATCCCCACGTCATCGCCGGCAACGGAGTGGGCGGGCTCGAGATCGTCGAGGCACTGCGACAGCAGCAACGGGAGGTGTCGCAGTTCATCTGTCCCGTCAGCGGCGGCGGCCTCATGGCCGGCCACGCCCTCGCCGTGGCCGACGGCTTCCCGCAGGCGCGTATCATCGGCGTCGAACCGGTGGGCGCCGACGACTTCCGCCAATCCCTGGACAAGGGCGAACGCGTGCGCCTGGAGCAGCCCGCCAGCATCTGTGATGGCCTGCTCTCCTACGACGTGGGCGAGCACAACTGGCCCATCCTGCGACGGCTGGTCGCCGAATCTGTCAGCCTCCCCGATGATGCGACGCGTGCCGCCATGAAATGGCTCTACGAGACTCACGGCCTGCGCGTCGAGCCCTCCGGGGCCATCGCCACAGCCGCCCTGCTGCATGGCTGTGTCGAGGTGGAGGGATCGGGCGACATCGTCGCTGTCATCAGCGGCCGCAACGTCGACGAGGACCGTTTTTGCAAATGGATCGCCACATGAGTCAGGAACGCTGATATGGAAAGTCTCGATTTCGTCGTCGTCGCGATCTACGCCGGTGCCATGGGCTGGCTCGCCTGGGTCGCCGGAAAAAGGTCGAAGGGCGCCGACGCTTACTTCGCTGCCGGCCACAGCCTGCCCTGGTGGATGGCTGCCATCTCCCACCATGTGTCCGGGTACAGCGCTGTCGTCTTTGTCGGTTTCGCCGGCAAGGCGGCCAGCGCCGGTCTGAGCATGTGGATGCTGTTCTCCGTGCCCTGCTTCATCGCCATGATGCTCGGCGCCGGCCTGTGGGCGCCCCGCTGGTCACGACTGAAGGTGCTGACGCCTGTTCAGTACCTGGAAGAACGCTACGGGCCGAAGGTGCGGATCCTCATCGCCCTGTCCGGCATCGGCGTGAAATTCATCGACCTGGGCATCAAGCTCTACGCCATCGCCATCGTCGTGCAGGTCAGCACCGGATGGGAGCGCACGCCGATCATCTTCGTCGGCGGCGTCGTCACCTGCCTGTACGTGTTGATCGGCGGTCTATGGGCAACTGTTCTGACCGACATCGTGCAGTTTGTCGTCCAGTTCCTGCTCAGCGCCATCGTCGTCACCGCCGTGCTCAGCGCCGTCGGTGGCTGGGGATCCATGTGGGATCAGCTGCCCGAGGCGCACGGCAACCTGCTGAACCCCGGCGCCGGCATCGGCATCGAATTCTGGTTCGTTTACCTCATCGTCATCATCTTCAGCTACAACGGCGGTACCTGGGGTCTGGCCCAGCGTTTCATCTCCGTCGGTGACGAACGGGATGCCCGCAAGGCGGCGCTCCTGTCCGGCGCCCTGTTCCTCGTCTACCCCCTCGTCATCTTCGTCCCCGCCTGGGCGGCCCCGCTGATGATGCCCCAGTACTTCGACGCGACGACGATGATGCCCATCGACGGCTTCGACCCGGATCAGACCTATGTGCTCATCGCCCGTCAGGTCCTGTCCGGCCTGGCCCCCGGGCTGCTGGGCCTGCTTGTCTGTTCCATGTTCGCCGCCACCATGTCCATGATCGACAGTGACATCAACTCCCTGGCGGCGGTGTTCACCAAGGACGTGTACGAACGCAGCCGCAAGACGCCGGTGACGGACAAGCAGCTGTTTTTCGTCGGTCGCATCGCGACTCTCGCCTTCGGCACCGCTGTGCTCGGCGCAGCTCTTGCAGTGGATGGGTCCGAGGGCATCGGCAAGGTATTCTCGCAGACGGTCAAGCTCTTCGCCGCTATCCTGCCGCCTGTCGCGATTCCGTTGATGTTCGGCATGTTGTGGCGCGGACCGACGGCGCGCGGCGCCATCGGTGCACTGGTGGGCGGCTTTGCCACCTTCGCCGTGCTCAAAAACATCTACCCCGACAGCTTCGCCATCTACACCGGGGGCGAGATGGTCGTGGCGTGCATCATCTTCTTCGGCGAGGGGTTCATCAGCCGGCGTGATGCGGATCGCCAGGCGCGGGTGGATGCGCTGTTTGCGCGGCTGGAGGGAAGGTCAGAAGCGTAGCAGTAGGAAATCGCTCTACGGCAGACTCCAGAACGTCCCGGTAATGCCGGTGACCCGGCGGGCATTCTTGCCGTACGTCGTGGTCAGGATGCGTCCGCTTTCGATTTCCACTGACGAGGTGTACCCCTGGTCACCGTCCTTAGCGGGACGCAGCTGCAACGTGTCGCCCCAACTCGCGCCGCCATCCTCGCTGATCGCCGCGTAGATACCGAAGGGCTCGAAGCGACGACCGTACGTCAACAGCAGACGACCGTCCCTCAGCTTGAGCAGCCGGGGGCAGGCACCCGACAGAACACCGGTGGACTCCGGCTTCGACCAGGTGCTACCGCCATCGGAAGACTCGCTGCGCCAGAAGATGCCGGGGTGCTCGGGATCGTAGACCCGGAGCATGCACAGCAGCCGGCCAGGCGCCAGCTCCATCAGGACCGGCTCCTGGTAGGCCCGCGTTCTCGGGTTGCCGCGGGCGATGATGACCGCCTCCGACCAGCTCGCCCCTCGATCGGTCGATCGATAGAGCACGGACGAACCCGTCTTCGATCGCCCGAGCGCGCCGTACGCCGGGATCATCAGCGTCCCGTCCTGTAAGCGCACCGGTGGGGCGCAGGCCTGCATCTGCGGCCCCACCAGTGTTGTGTTGTCCACGCGCCACGTGAGACCGAAGTTGTCACTCCAGCACCACAGAGCGCCGACGCTGCGGAAGGGGAATTCCCGCGGATGAGTCCATGGGACCCCGGAGCGTTCGGCCTCGGATTCGGGGAAGACCTCGTGTGCCGCCAGCGCGCCGCCCACATGTCCCTTGCCCAGGTAGATCAGGCCGAACTCCTGGCCACCGCCGGCGGCCAGTTGCGCCGCGTCATTGACGTGCCACGTTTGGCCGGCATCCGGGGATCGAACCACGGTGATGATGGATCGTGGATCGGTGTGCCGGACACCCGCCGGGTGCCGCGGCGCCTGCCGGAAGGCCAGCAGCAGTTCATCGCCCTCCAGCCTCTCGACATGGGGGAAGGCGCTGTACGACCGCGCGTCGTAGAAGATTCGTGTCTGCCGTGACCGGAGGGCTCTTCTGAAGCTGAACGGGTCCATCTCACACCTCTCACTTCCACTGCAACGTGAATGGGGAGCAACGCGTGCCAACGATACAACCGAAACGTCCCAACATCCTCTTCGCCTTTGCCGACGACTGGGGCCGTTACGCCAGCGCCTACGCCAGGCACGAGGGAGAGGGATCTCTCAGTGCCCTCATCGACACACCCAACTTCGACCGCGTCGCGGGCGAGGGGGCCCTGTTCCGCAACGCCTACGTAGCGGCGCCCAGCTGCACGCCCTGCCGCAGTTCACTGCTCTCGGGTTCCTATTTCTGGCAGACCGGGATGGGCGCCATTCTCGCCGGCGCCGTCTGGGACGAGACCATCCCCACCTATCCCCTCGAGCTGGAGAAGGCGGCGTACCACATAGGCTATACCTACAAAGTCTGGTCACCGGGGCGCATGGTGAACGCGCCCTACGGTGGCAAGCGTACACAGTATGAACCGGCCGGCAACGAGTACCGCAACTTCTCCTTCTACGCCACCGACCACGTCGACAGCCATGGCGTCGATGGCGCCAAGCTGCTGCTCTACGATGAGACGAGGGCCAACTTCGACGCCTTTCTCGCAGATCGCCAGGATGACACGCCCTTCTGCTACTGGTGGGGGCCGACCAACACGCACCGGCGCTGGCAGAAAGGCTCGGGTAAAGCTCTATGGGACATCGAACCGGATGATCTGCAGGGCAGGCTGCCCGAATTCCTGCCCGATGTACACGACGTCCGTGAGGACGTGGCCGACTATCTGGGAGAGTGTATGGCCGTCGACGCAGGTCTCGGTGTGCTGCTGCAGCGCCTGGAAGAGATCGGCGAACTCGACAACACCCTTGTCGTCGTCAGCGGCGACCACGGCATCCCCGGCTTTCCACGGGCCAAGTGCAACCTCTACGACATCGGCTGCGAGGTCGCCCTGGCGGCCCGTTGGCCCGGCCACATCCCCGCGGGCAGGAGGATCGACGACTTCGTCAATCTCATGGATCTGGCGCCCACCTTCCTCGACGCCTGCGGTGTGGGAGTGCCCGATTCGATGACGGCAAAGTCCCTGCTGCCTGTGCTGACCAGCGATCGTGACGGCCAGGTCGACGAGGATCGCACCTTCGTCGTCACCGGCCGCGAGCGCCATGTACACACGGCTCGCGCGGGCCAGCTGCCCTATCCTCAGCGAGCGATCCGCACGAAGGACTTCCTCTACGTCCACAACTTCGCACCCGATCGCTGGCCGGCTGGCGATCCCGAGGGACTGGACGATCCCCGAACAGTGCCCCCTGCCTACGAGGATCTGGAGACGGACACGATGATCTGCTACGCCGATCTCGACGCGAGTCCGACCAAGGCGTGGATGATCCACCACCGCGACGAAGCCGAGGTCAGGCGCTCCTTCGACCTGGGCTTCGGCAAGCGACCGATGGAAGAGCTGTACGACCTGGGTGAAGACCCGCACTACATGCACAACGTCGCCGGAGAGGCGCGCTACGCCGGGGTGCAGACCGAACTGAAGACTCGTCTCTTCGAGCTGCTGCAACAGCAGGACGACCCGCGGGTGGTCGAGGAACCCTGTCGGTTTGAGGCCGCGCCCTATGCCGGGCCGCCGGACGACAGCGGCCTGTAGGTCAGGGCTGCTACGACCGCCTCAGCGACCGCCAGGTCGCGCCTCCCATCCCCAGGGCCAGCAGGAGCATTGTGACGAACCCGAACAGCGTGCAGATCCTCGGTCAGCTCGGTGACTTCCGTTTTCGTCAGAACGAACCTCCCGAAGGCCGCAAGGAAAAGCTGTCCGCTGTGGTCGGAGACGACGCGGGAGCCGACCCGTCCAGCCGGGCCACCGCCCTCGCAGCGATCTGGCGTCCCCACCAGCGGTCCTTCCTCGACTCCCTCATTCACCGCCCGACCGAAGCGGCCCGCCTGCTGGCCCGTCGGCCGCTACCCAGCCTCGTGGGCCACGCACTGAACGGATTGGGAGACGAAGGTCGTCAGGCCTTCATCAAGTCGGGCGTGATCTCCTGGCGCGACCAGCAGGGGCTTCACCTGGCAGGTGGCGCCGGTGATTATCTGCGTGCCTGCGGCGGTGGGAGCGATCGGGAAGAGACGGGTGGACCCGTGCAGTTGACACCCCTGCACCTGCTTCTGCTGCAGGCCGAGGTGGCCAGTCTTCTGGGCGAAGGCGATCAGCTGGAAGCCACGGCCCGGGATGTCGTCGCCGCAACGTTCGTCAGCTGCCTGTCGGACGTATCGTTGCCGCTGGCTGTGGAAGCCTTTTTTGTCGAGTGGGAGTCACATCAACAGCCGAGTCAGGCCACCGCCAGGTCCGTAGCAACCACCACGGGCGAGCCATCCCCTGAGGAGGCAGCCGAAGGTGACGAGCAGTGGATGGACTGCATCATCACCCACGACGATCTGCGTCCCGAGGCCTTCGTCGTGCGCACCCACGACGAGCAGCGCCAGATCCTGCGCGACATGTTCGGTGACGACTGGGACGAAGAGGACGAGGCCGCCCTCGAAGCTGCCTAGGAGGACCGCCCCCTGTGGCACGGTGTCGATCCGTGCAGTACTATCTGGGGCATGAATCATACCATTGCTCTGATTGCCGGCGACGGCATTGGCCCGGAGGTGACCGAGGGTGTGCAGCGCGTACTCGCCGCTGCCGAGGCCCCGCTCTCCTGGGAAGAACACCCGGCGGGCCTGGCCGCGCTCGAGCGCGGACTGGACGTCCTGCCCGCAGAAACCATCGACGCCATCCGCCACCATGGCGTGGCCCTGAAAGGCCCTTGCACCACACCCGTGGGCGAGGGCTTCTCCTCCGTCAACGTGCAGCTGCGCAAGCAGCTCAAACTCTACGCTGCCGTGCGCCCCGTGCGCTCCCTTCCCGGTGTATCGACGCGTTTCGAGAACGTCGATCTCGTCATCATCCGCGAGAACACGGAAGGCCTCTACTCTGGCGTCGAAAACGAGATCACCCCGGGGGTGGTCATGAGCATGAAGGTAGCCACCGAGAAAGGCTGCCGCCGCATCGCCCACTGGGCCTTCCGTTACGCCACCCAGCGTCGACGGCAGAAGATCACCGTGTTCCACAAAGCCAATATCATGAAGGTCACCGACGGCCTCTTCATTCGTATGTCGGCCGAGGAACACGAGCGCGAATACCCCAACATCGAGTACACGGAAGCCATCATCGACGCCGGCTGCATGCGTCTGGTGCAGGATCCGTCACAGTTCGATGTACTGTTGCTCGAGAACCTCTACGGTGACGTCGTCAGCGACCTGTGCGCCGGCCTCGTCGGTGGCCTCGGTGTGGTTCCCGGCGCCAACATCGGCGAGACCCACGCCGTGTTCGAAGCCGTCCACGGCTCGGCCCCCGACATCGCCGGCAAGGGCGTCGCCAACCCGCTGGCCTTGCTGATGTCGAGCGTGATGATGCTCAACTATCTGGCCGACACGCGCGGTGATTCGACCTGCCGTTCCTGTGCAAAGACCATTCGCGTCGCCTACGACAAGACCCTGGCCGATGGCTGCAAGACCCGCGATCTGGGCGGCGAACTGGGCACCATGGACTTTGCCGACGCCGTGATCGAGCGCCTCGGTGACTAGGGCCGGGCGGCTCTAGACGCGGAAGAGCGGTCGCAGCCCCTCCAGAATCGCATCCAGTTCGCGCTCGTCGCCGGCGTCCAGCGTCGGCGAGCCGGGCGTGCGCATGGCGGCGCTGGAGAACACCCCGCGCCGTTGGAGCAGTGTCTTGCAGACGGGAAGGCCGATGAGCAGCACCAGGTTGATGAACGGCAGCAGCTGCCCGTAGATGCGGCGGGCCTCGGCCTCGTTGCCCGATTGCCAGGCATCCCACACCTGCACATGAACGTCCACCGCCTCGGTGGCCGGCATGAACCCATGGGCGCCACGCGCCATCTCCGACAGCATCCAGCGTCCGTGTGCACCGCCGAAGACCCCGTCGCAGGCATCACCGATGCCTGCCAGCACGGCGCTGATCTGATGCGCGCTCGGCTGCATCTCCTCCTTGAGATAGCGCACATGTTCGACTTCACGCAGCAGCTTCTGCAGAAAATCCGACGTCATGCCCGCCGTCGTGTGCTGCACGAACACCGGTCTGCCGGCTGCGGCCGCCACCTCTTCGTAGTACGTGCGGATCTCGGCCGCACTCCCGGCTGAGATGTATGGCGGCAGGGCGATGACGGCATCGACGCCGGTGCCGGCCGCCTCGCGCGTCACCTCGACGGCCACCTGTCGACTCGGGGCGGCGACGCCGCCGACGACGGGTAGACGACCGTCGGCGGCGCGGACGATGGTCTCCATGCCGCGGCGACGCTCCTGCTGGGTCAGATACTGGAATTCACTGCCGAGTACCGGAAACACGAGGCCGTGGGCACCGCCGGCGAGGCAGAACTCCACCTGCTTTGTGAGTTCGTCATAGAGCACATCACCATCGGCGCCGATGGGCGTGAGCACTACGGGAAAGATGCCGCGGAAGGACTCGTGTCTGTTCATTGTGCGTCACCCTCGGTGGCGGGGAGGCCCTGTACGGCGAAGCCAGGGAATTTGTCGGCTGCGTACTGCGCATGACAGCTGGCGCAGGCCTCGATCATGGCCCCGTACAGCCGATGTTGCTCGGTTCGGTCACCGGCATCGGCCGCCTCGGCCAGGTCTCCGGCAAGTCGATGGAAGGCCTGGTCCCGCTGGACGAAGGCTGCACCGACAGCGGCACGTAGCGCTTTGCGATCCTCCTGCGTCAACTGGCGCTTGAGGATGAAGCTGTCGCGGATATTCCGGGCCTGGGCGCTGACGCTGTCCGCGTCGCCCCGTACCAACGCCTCCTGGATCACCCCGCTGGCAACAAGGATGGCCGCCATCTCCTGTGCCAGCAGATCTCGGAGCCTGGGGGACAACCTGGGCCCCACGGGCTCTACGGCGGTGCTCTCCGCCGCCCACGTAGCCGTACTCCCGATCACCCACCGCCCCCAGCAGGAAGCCCCCCAGGGCGGCACCAACAAGCATGCGCATTTCTCTCACTCCTCGATCCTGTTCTCTTCGATGTAATCCCAGATCAAACGATACCCCATGCCCGGCTCGGTTGGCACGGTCACGTAGCCGTCGTCGTCGAGAGGATCGGCCACGGCTTCCAGATAGGGCAGTGGTGTCTCCTCGTCGACGCCGGGAGCCAGCAATCCGCGCTCGTAGTACTCGCATACGTCTTCGCTGCTGGCGCCCAGCAGCTGCAGATTGGCGAAGCCGCTCATATGGACCTCACACTTCACTCCGAAAGCCTCGCAGATGGCTGCCATCTTGCGCACTCCGGTGACCCCGCCGCGCAGCACGTCGATGCGACTCATGTCGGACGCGCCGCGGCGGATCCAGTCGGCCCGCGTGTAGATGGAGCCGGCGGCGATCTCCGGTGACAGGATGGGAATGTCGAGCTCGGCGCAGAGCTTCTCGTAGGCGCCGACGCGGTACTCACTCATCGGATGCTCATACCAATAGAAATTCAGCCGCTCCAGCTCACGACCCACCTTCACCGCCTCTTCATAGGTGCGGTACGTGCCCCAGGGGTCGAAGCTGAGCACCATGTCGTCGCCCACGGCGGCGCGTACGGCACGGCAGCACTCGATGTCCCAGTCGATGTGCGAGGGTCGCCCGGGATCGGGTTGGCCGGTGGCGGGATCCCAGAAGTAGTAGGGATGGATCTTGTAGTGCCGGTAGCCGCGGGCTTTGCAGGCCGCCGCGTGGTCGCCGTAGACCTCGGGAGAACCCATGTTGGGATAGGTGCTGGCGTAGGCCTTCACCCGGTCACGACAGCTGCCCAGAAGCTTGTGCAGCGGTACACCATACAGTCGGGCCTGCAGATCCCACAGGGCCATGTCGACCACACTGAGCAGATTCTCCTGTGTATTCGACACCCACATCCAGTGCCAGAATTTCTCGCGATCGAAGGCGTCTTCGCCCACCAGCCTGTGCCGGATCGGTCCGCGGAGTGCAGCGCGATCGTGAGGGGCAAGACCGTCCTGGTCGCCGTGGCCGGCGCCCCCCAGATAGAGGCCCTCGGCGCCTTCGTCGGTGTGGATCCGCGTCAGCGTCTGTATGATCGTCGTCTCCTCACCGAGCTCACCGTTGCGGAAGGGCCGCCTCGGCACGCGGAATGGGATGACTTCGATATCCGTGATCTTCATGGTGACTTCAGTGCTCCCCATGTGGTTGGTGGGACGGCGCTGGCGGCGTCTGCCTCGGTGGGACCGATATATCCGGTGGAAAGTACGATGTCGTCGTACCAGACCCGGTTGTCCTTCGTCGCCGCGTGGATGTAGATGCCGAAGTGGGCCCGCTTCAGCCGCACCGCATCCGTCGTACGCCAGCGAAACCCCGTGGCGTGGATGTGTAACTCGCCGTCGATCCAGGCGGCCATCTCGCCGTTGGCCTGCTCGGGGTCATTGGCGCGGATCATGTGCTCCAGGCAGTACCAGCGATCCCGCTCAGGCACCAGACGGTGTTCCGGCGCCGGCTCGAAGAAGTTGCCCCAGTAGTTTCCGTCCCGGTCCTGCGTCATGTCCATCCAGTAGGTATACATGAAGAAGTACCCGGGCGCCTCATAGCGCCCCCAGTCCTTCCACGGCTCGAGGCTGGCGGTGAAACGGTCGGCGCCCGTGGGACGGATGCCCGCCTTCCCCATACCCTCCCAGGGGTTGCTGCCGGCCACGCCCGCAAGGCCGCCACCAGTGTGATTCAGGTTGCCCTGGTCATAGTCGGGGGCGAAGCGCAGGTAACGACGGAAGTAGACCACATCGTACCCGTCCGGACCGAAATACACCGTGGCTCCCGATCCCGATGAGTTGCCCCCCTTCTCGGGAGCGTCGAATTGATAGGCGCCGGTACCGCCATGGGCAATGGCTGGATCCACCACCCGCTGGACGCGACCGTCGTCCCGGCCACTCACCTCGAGATAACCATCGAAGCCGGCCGACGTCTCAGCGGCGTCGGCGAAGATCACAACACCGGGCGCCTGCAGGCGCGCCAGCGCCTCGCTGTCGGCCCGCGTCTGCTGGGTGACCACTTCAGGAAAGGCCTGGGCCCTGGCGATCCCAGCCTGCGAGGCCGACAGGGCGACCAGGACCACCCACTCGCAGAATCGATTGCGCGACCTCATTCCGTCTCCGCCGCGTGGGCCTCGACGAAGGCCTTCAGCTCTTGCGTCGTGGACTCCTTCTTACGGATGCGCTCGCGCTCCAGACCGGCACCGGACAGGTACGTTGTCACGCCACCATCCACGGCGATGTTCTGCCCCGTGACGAAGCCCGCTTCATCCGAGGCGAGATAGACGGCGCACCAGGCGATGTCGTCCGGTACACCCACCCGATCGAGAGGCTGGAAATACTGGTGAACCGGGTTCAGCTGATCGCCGAAGCGTTCCAGCAGTTCCGCATGGAACTCGGGCTTCACTCCGGCCAGGGTACGCTCTCGCGTATCGTACACGTCGATGGCGCCGGGGCTGATCGTGTTGACGCGAATATTGAAGGGCGCCAGCTCTGCCGCCAGCGCCTTCGTGCAGCCGATGATGCCACCTTTCGTCGCCGCGTAGACGGTGTTGCATTCGCCTCCCTGGATCCCGTGCACGGAAGAGATGTTGAGGATGGCGCCACCGCCACGAGCCTTCATGTGCGGCACAGCGTAGTGGCACCCCATCCACAAGCCCTTCAGGTTGGTGTCCATCACACGATCGTAGTCGGCCTCCCCCACCTCATCCACCGGAATCCACAGGCCGATGCCGGCGTTGTTGACCAGGATGTCGAGACCCCCGAAGCGCTCGACGGTGGCTTCCATCAGGCTCTCTACCTGCTCCGGTACGGACACGTCCACCTCCATGGCCAGCACGTCACCGCCTGCGGCCTCGATATCAGCCTGTGTCTGTTCCAGCTTTTCTTGTGTACGTTGAGCGATGGCCACTTTCGCGCCTTCGCGGGCGAAGATCCGCGACATGGCGCCGCCCAGTCCCTGGCCGCCGCCGGTAACGATGGCGACCTTGTCCTCGAGTCTCATGGTGGTTCTTTCGTTGGGATCCATGGTCCGCTGTTGCCGATATGCAGGTAACCATGCAGAACAGGCCCGCCCCGGGCAATTCCATGATCTGTGACCTGCGCGGTGCCACAGGCCACACGGCGGCCACGAGCTTTGCCTGGTGCCTGGATGGTCGCCACGGACACGGGCTGGAATTCGCCACGTCGGGTGAGGCTTGCCCCGCCCGCCTGCCGAGCCCGGCCCGCGGCTGGCACCGCGTGTTTCTCGGGTTTCAGGGTGCTTGTGGTCTCCGTGTGCGCCTGGCCCCGCGCGAGCCGTGGTTCCGTCGAGTGGAGACCTCGGTCCGGTGGGATACCGACGCCTCTTCCGGCGAGGAGCTGCACCTGGGCGACGCCGACCTGACGGATGTCACCTTCGAATTCCTGCCTCAGGCGTTGCTGAATCGCGCCGATCGTCGACAGTCGCGTCTGGCCTACCTGCGTCTGGAGTTGTTGCCCGAAGGCCCGGCGGATTCGCCCCACACGTCGGCAAGCCGCACAGGGGGCGCCGTCATAGACGGTCACGAGACGCTCGGTGCGTACGCCCCCGGGTCACCGGACGACGTACGCGGCATGCTCGCACCCTTCGTCGACTCCGACTTCCGCCGCATTCATTTCGGCTGCACCTGCACGACGATGCGTCTCACCTACCTGACCGAGGTGGGCTACTGGCTGGGCCAGGATCAGCCTCTCGACTCGTTGCACTCCGAACACAACCGACGCTGTGCACAGAGCCTGCAGAGGGCGGCTGCCGACGGCTGGGATCCGGTGGACGTCATGATCGACTACGCTCGTGCGCGGGACCTGGAACTGTGGACCGACTTCCGCATCCAGCAGGACTATCCCTGCGACTACGCCGGTGGCTTCGGCCATGACTTCAATTCTCCCTTTACCGAGGCGCATCAGTCCTGGCGTCACGTCGATCGTCACGGTCGGGTATGCAGCCACAGCTTCTCCCACTTCCACGAAGGCTGGGAGCAGTACAAGCTCGATCTGCTGGCCGAACTTGCCCGCAAGGGACCGGCCTGCCTGCACCTCAACCTCACCTGCGAGCTGGGTGCCCTGTGGGACTTTGCCCCCCATGCGGTGCAGCGCTACCGCGACGAGACAGGCGACGATCCACTCGCCGGCGAGGATCCTCCAGAAAGCTGGTACCGGTTCCGCTGCGATCACCTGACGGAGTTCATGCGCCGCCTGCGGTCACAGACCGACACCATCGCCGCCGACCTGGGACGGCCCATCCCGATCGCCGTACAGGTCAGCGGCGAGTGGTCGATTCTGAAAGCGGGCAAGCTCGTGCAGGCGGTGTCGCAGAACTGGCTGTCTGGACTCGACGTGGGCCGTTGGGCGCGCGAAGGCCTTGTCGATGTCATCTCTCCATCCTTCCGTCGCACGTACAAGCCGATGTTTCTCGAACACCTCTACGACGAGCTGGGACCGGCACGCCAGCAGGTGCAGATCGTTCCCAGCGTCGGGCAACACGACAACGCCGTGTTCCCCCGTGGCTATGAGTGGGGCCTCTACTTCACCGACGAAGGCGCCGACGCCAACGACGAACTGGTCCCCTTCGGCGAGCTGGATGCCTGGCGCGTGCTGCGCGAGGCTCACGACCTCTACCGTCAGGGTGCCGACGCGGTGGATGTCTGGGAGATGGGCTCAGCCCCCGTCCGCCTGGCGCGCTGGGATGTGCTGCGCCGCATCGGTGACCGGCCGTGGCTGGAACAGCAGTTCGGCAGCCGCGTCGGGGGCCTGCTGGGTGAACCGGCGCGCCCCTTGCGCTTCAGTCGGCGCGGATCTGATTGACGATGTCGAGTCCGACGCGCTTGCTCCACCCCGCCATCAACCGCCCGAACACGGGCCCGGGTTGCCCTGTACCGACATCAATCCCATTGATCTTCGTCACCGGTGCCAGACAGTAGGGTGTCGTCGCCAGGTATGCCTCGTCGGCGTTGACCACGTCGTAGACCTGGAAGTTACGCTCCTCGAAACCGATCCCCAGTTCGTCGCACAGTTCGATCACCGTCAACAGGCTGATACCGCGCAGGATCTGGTCCGGTGACGGGCTGATGATGACGCCATCCCGCATGATGAGGAAGTTCGAGCCCGCCGTCTCGGTGACGTTGCCCTGCAGATCGAGACAGAGAGATACGGCGCGCGGATCGACCTGATGGGTCTCGCCGTCGGCGAGCCACCAGTGCATGCGGCTGCGACACTTGATTTTCGGGTCGACGCAGGCCGCCGGAACCTGGCGCACCGAGGGTGTCACCACGTGGGCCCCCTCGTCAAAGAAGTGTCGCCACAGATGGAAAGGAAGCGGGAAGGTGTGGATACAGAAGGTGGGTGTCATGTCACTGCCGCCGGCGCTGCCGGCGTACACGGACAGCTCCCCGGGAGAGATGAAAAGCACCACCGCCTGCTCCGCCCCGGCTTCCAGCAGGGCGCCGTTGTGTGCCAGCAGCTGGCGACAGACGCCCTCGGTCTCGTCCCTGTCTATGGGTGGCTCGATACGGGCGTAACGGCACGATCGGTAGAAGCGGTCCACGTGATCGCCGAGGCGGAAGGGTTCGCCAGCGAAGGTGCGCGCCAGATCGGTGACCGTGGCGCCGAGGACGACGGCGGCGTCGAAGATGGCCACGTGTGCCTGGGACGCGGGGACGGTCTGGCCTCTGATGTAGACCTGAGGTTCGGTCATGCAGGGTCTTCCTGTTGGAGAATGAGGCGCAGACCGTCGAGGCGCACACGGGGGGCCCGCAACCCGCGATCGAGCTGATCCATCTCTGCCTGTGCCGCCTCCAGCTCCGCTGCACTCACAGTGGGATTCGTCGCCACAAGGGCCTGCAGGCGAGCCACGGCGGGCTCCAACTCCCGACGCATCTGCCGTCGCGCGCGGGCGCCGATGGCGGGGGCTTTGTCGTCGGCGATCTGCCGGGCCCGTTCCAGCATGCCGGGCAGCAGGTCGTGCACTTGCGGCAGGTCGAGAACGCCGGGGTCCGCCGACTGCAGGTCTGCAGCGTTGCCGGCGTCCAGTTCTGTTTCCTCCCCGCTCATGTCGACGATGACGTGGATCGGCGCCGGGGGCAGGAAGCGATCGGCGCGCAGGCTGCTGTCGATGGTCGGCTCGGCAACGAACAGGGCCTCGAGAAGCAGGCCGGGTGAGTCACCCGATGACAGGGCGATGCAGGCATTGCCTGTCTCGTGGTCGAGCAGCCCGTCCACGGTGTCGCGCACCATGGGGTGATCCCACGTCAGCAGCGTGCGCTCGGGATGGTCCAGACCCACGGCCCGATCGAAGGTGACCCCCATCTCCTCACCGTGGAACCCCGGGAAGGGACGATGGTACTCCGAGCCGACACGCACCGCGTAGCTGCGGGGGCCGATCAATTCGACGTCGAGCCCTCCTCTCTCGAAGGCCTCGATCATGAAGTCCTGCAGCTCGGTGTCCTTCTCGGCGCGGGAGATGGCCCCCTGCAGTTCGTGGGCGGCATCGGTGTCAAAGGAGGTCAGCTCCAGCAGGCGATCGCGGCCGTTCTCCAACTCATCGATGATCTGCTGGTTGCGCCGGCGCGCGCTTTCGATCAGCGCCTCGAGTGGCTCCTCCCCGTCTGCCAGCAGTGCCTCCAGCAGCTGTTCGGAAAACTCACGCTCGATCGCGGGAGACCCATGCCAGGGCCGCTCGAAGACCTGCAGCGCCTCGTCGAACCAGCGGCGCAACCGGGCCTGCGGCGTACCTGCCACCACCACGGCGTGGAGATGTACCTGGGCTCCCTGGCCGATGCGGTCGACGCGTCCGATGGACTGCTCCAGCCGATCGGCGCTCATCGGCAGATCCAGCAGCACCAGGTGCCGTGCCACCTGAAAATTGCGCCCCTCAGCGCCGATAGCAGAGCTGATCACGACCTGCGGTCCCTCCTCTTCCAGGAACCAGGCCGCCTGCCGATCCCGCTCGATGTTGCTCATGTCCTCGTGGAACCGTGCCACCTCCCTGCCGGACGCCGACAGGGCACCGGAAAAAGCCTCCACCTTGCGCCGGTTGGCGCACAGCACGAGCACCTTGTCACCCTTGTTCTCGTCGAGAAACTCGCCAAGCCAGCGTGTTCTCGGATCGAGCTCGATTCCGGTCAGGTGGAAGGACTCATCCTGGCCGATGTCGAAGAGAAACTCTCGGCGCAGGCGTTCGGTGGGGCCTGCAGGCAGTTCCGCCGGCGCCGGCACGCGCCGCGGGAATCCCGGAATCCGGGCCCGCACGTTGCGGAACATGACCCGACCGATGCCGTGCAGGTCGAGGAGCCGGACAAGCAGAGACCGCTGTGCCTCCCGCTCGGAGACTCTCGCCAGCAACTCGTCCACATCGGACCCTGGAAGACGCTGCCGTAAGGCGGCATGATCGTCCTCACCCATCTCCTCCCCGGATTGCAGCTTCTCCGCGGTGTCGGCCAGTTCCCGGTAGGCCTCTGCTTCGAGGCGGTACTGTTCGGCGTCACAGAAGCGCGCCGGGTCGAGCAGACCCAGCCGTTGAAAGTGCGCCTCCTCGCCGTCGCGATCGGGCGTCGCACTCAACAGGAGCACGTGATCGACGCGACCGGCCAGCTGTTCGACGAGACCGAACTCGGCCGTGCCGGGTTGCAGATGATGGGACTCGTCGACGATGACGATATTCCAGGGCGATACGATGAAGGCCTCGCCCACATCGGTGCCGAGGGGACAGATGAACAGCTGCGCATTGAGCAGCTGCTCGGGCAGGTCCTCGCTCTCGGGATCGATGGTGCCGCCACCGTACGTGTCGTCCCCCATGACGCGCAGAATCAGATTGAAACGCAGGTAGGCTTCGGCCAGCCACTGATGCACGAGGGCGGGTGGCACGAGAATGAGCGCGTTCTCGACGCGACCCGTCAGCAGCATTCTGTGCAGCACGAGCAGGGCTTCGATCGTCTTGCCGAGACCGACCTCATCGGCCAGCAGGACGCGCACCCGGTGGCGTTCACAGACATCGCGGGCGATGGACAGCTGATGATCGAAGAGGCGGATCCGCCCACCCAGAAACCCACGCGTCGGCGAGGCCAGCATGCGGTGTCGGATCTCCAGCCCGGTCCGACGCAGGTCGAACAGCTCCGGAGCGTCCACCTGTCCAGTGCGCAGCCTGTTCTCCGGCGTGCCCACGTCGAGCCCTGCATCCAGATCGGTCTCGCACAGTTCCTTCCCCTCACCCCGGTAGCTCAGCAGATCGCCATCCGCGACGACCTCCTCGATACGGAAGTCGGCTCCCGACCCCCGTGCCCTCTGCCCTTCGATCAGTTGCGCCCGCGCCAGTGGTGCATTCTGAATGGTGTAGCGTCGCGTTTCACCACGCGCTGGAAAAGTGATCACCACCTGACGCTGTTCGACAGCTTCGATGAGTCCAAGACCCAGTTCTGGTTCCGTAAGGCTGTGCCAGCGCTGGCCGGGTGCTATGTTCACGCGTTCGATCTCTCCGTCTGAGGAGTTGGTTCATAGAAGGTAGGCAAACATCCCCGCCTGCCGGTCACGTTCTGGCGGTATAGAGGTCTGGTGACATGATAGGCTACTCTTTCGGGAAGACCGGACGAATGTCGACTGCTATCGCTACCTACTCCGCCTCTCCCGCGCCTGCGATGCAGGTTGACGGCGACGGCGAGTTGTATGCTCACATGCAGTCTCTGGGGCTGATCTCCGTCTCTGCCTACAAGCTCTGGTGTCGCCGACACGGCCTGTCGATGGATCTGCACAAGTCCGCCGCAGAGCGAACTGACGAACTCGAGCTGTTTCGGCACCAGTCCCGTCCCGTGGACCGAACCGGCCTGATCGAGGCCATCGCCGCCGGCGACTATGCAGATCGCTGGCTGGCCGAGCCCATGAGCCGCGTGCCCGGACTGTTCGCCGAGGTGGCCACTGTCGATGGCGGTCACGAGGCACTGTTGCGGCTGCTGCTGCATGTAGAGAAACATGGACGCCTGCTGCTCTGCGTACGGGGCTCAAGGCGGCTTCCTCGGACCGGCCGCAATCTGGTGATCATGGGCCTGTCACAGCTGGCCCGGCACCATCATTATTGGGTCCGCCCTCTGGAGGACTGGCGTCCCACGAGGGGCAAGCCGCAGGCTCAGTTCGAAGACCTGGCCTGCCATCTTCTGGCGCGTTACCCCGTACCGGACTGCCTGCACGCCGGCTGGTTCGAGGAGGCCCCCCAGGAGGCGGATATCCAACAGGGCTGGTTTCTCCATGTTGGCTCGGGAAACAACATCCGCACGGCCAGCGATCTGCCCTTCCGGCTGACAAAACGGGCTGCGCACCTGTTCACTACGTCCGAACATTGGGACCGACCCCTCGTCGTGTTGCGGCATGCGCAGGTTCGGGCCATCGACGAGCAGGTCCACCGGCTCTTCGCCTGGGGGCTGTGCTGGCACGAACGCATCTACTCCCGCCGAAACGCAAACTTCTGGACGAGCATTCTGCACTTCTTCCTCAACAACCCCATGCTCGACCGCAGCTACATCGGCGCGATCATCGACTACGTCCACTACACGAAATTCGAGCCTCGTCGTATCCCACTGCCAGACGGCTCTGTCCAGACGGCCCCGCCAGCGCATCCAAAGTTCTGCCTCAAAGGCCGCAGTATCGACAGGCTGGTCAGGGAAGTCGACGACTGGCACGCCCAACTGTCAGGTGGCGAATTCTCCCATGTGGAGGAATGGGCTCCCAGTGGCATGAGCGGTTTTGATCTGACCGAGGACAACGACAAGCTCAGGGCCCGCATTCAGTGGACGATCCAGGAGCTGTGCACCTCCGCCCTGCTGCAGGTGGAAGGCCGCATGTTGCACCACTGCGTCGGTTCCTATACGCGCCGTTGCATCGACGGCGAGGTGTCGATCTGGTCGCTGCGCTCGCGTGTTGACCAGGAGGAAGCCGATCAGCACCACGTGCTGACCATCGCCGTGGACAACAGGAAACGGCAGGTCACCCAGGCGCGGGGCAAGTTCAACCTGCAACCCCACGGCAGCAAGCTAAGCAACAAGCAGCGGCGGACGGACAGCAACTACCGTGTCGCCCTGCGCGAGTCAGCGCGTATCCTGGCGCTGTGGCGCACGCAGGAAGGCCTGAGTTACTCGGAAGGATAGCTCGCGGGACAGCGAGTACGGAGATACATTAGGCGCCAGTAAGGAGCCGGTCTTCGTGTCCCCACCAAACATCCTCTTCCTGCACGCCCACAACACGGGTCGCTTCATCGAACCGTACGGCCACGCCGTGCCGACGCCTCACCTGATGAAACTGGCCCGTGCCGGATCCCTGTTCCGCCGTGCCTTTTCCGCGGCCCCATCCTGCTCTCCCAGCCGCGCCGCGTTTCTCACAGGCCAGTACCCCCATTGCAGCGGCATGCTCGGCCTCGCCCATCGCGGCTTCGCCCTGTCCCATCCTGAACGCCACATCGCCAGGATTCTGGGCGGACAGGGGTACGAAACCGCTCAGTGCGGCACCGAACACGTACACGCCCACGAAAAGGGCACCGGCAGCGGCGGCGTCTACGACCATACCCTCACCCGTGACGACAGCGCCCGGGCGATGGACGTGGCTCCCGCCGTGTGTGACTACCTGAGATCCGCGCCGTCCGAGCCGTTCTTCCTGAACGTCGGCACCCAGCAGACCCACACCCCCTACCCCGAACCGCAGCCCGATCTGTTCGCCGCGGAGAATCCGGACCATTGCTCCCCGCCTCGCCCCTTCGCCGACACCCCGGCTCTGCGCCGGATGACAGCCGGTCTCAAACGCAGCGCCCGCGAAATGGACGCCGCCTTCGGCGCCATCATCGACACTCTGGCGGAAACCGGACAACTGGCCAACACCTACATCTTTGCCTTCACCGACCACGGCCTGCAGTGGCCGCTGCACATCGGCAACGTGGGGGAACACGGCAACGCCGCTTTTCTGCTCGCCCACGGTCCCGAGCACTTCGGCGGTCGTGGCGCCATCGACGCCATGGTCTCCCTGATGGATCTGCTGCCCACCGTCTGTGACCTGGCCGGCATAGCTCGAATGCCGTGGCTGCAGGGCGAGTCTCTGCTCCCTCTCGTCGATGGCGAAGTCGACCACTTGCGTCGGCAGCTGTTCTTCGAGCAGACCTACCACGCCGCCTACGAACCGATGCGCGCCGTACGCACCGGGCGCCACATCTACATCCGTCGCTTCGACGACCGCCAGCAGCTGGTGCTGCCAAACACGGACGACACCCCCGCCAAGCAGGACATGCTCGACCATGAATGGCAGCAGCAGCCACGCCTCCATGAGATGCTCTACGACCACTACTTCGACCCCGATCAGCAGAGCAATCTGATCGACCGTCCCGACCTGACGTCGGTACGACAGCAGCTGGGCGCCGCGCTGGACCGCTGGATGGCTGACACCGACGATCCGCTGCTGCGGGGCCCGGTTGCCCTGCCTGGTGGCGTGCAGGCCACCGACCCCGATGCCTTTTCTCCGGGGCAGGAACCCCTGCTGACAGGCTGACCCGTCGATGCCGGACGAGAACAAGACCAGGGCGCAGTTGCTGAGTGAGGTTCATGACCTCAGGCAACGACTCGAGCAGGCCGAGCAGACCACCTCCCGCCAGATGGCCGTTGATCGCGTCCGCGCCGAGGCGCTGGCCATGCGGAGTTTCGATGATCTTCGCCATGTGGCGGCCAGCCTGTTCCGCGAGATCCGCTCCCTGCGTGGCGCCGTGTTCGGCTGCAATCTTGCGGTCATCGACAAGCGCGCCGAGCGGATTCATGACTACGCCGCCAAACGTTCACCCCGCCTGAAGGGGATCGGCTGGACCTCGCCCGACCTCGTCGAGATGGATGGCGACATCGCCATCGGCTACCGCGAATACGATCCGTCCCACCCGAACTATGCCACCTATCTGTCCCAATGGGGCCGGGGAGAGGTCTGGACGATCGACTCACGTACGGACGACTGGGACCGCCCGCGCGGATTCGCTGAAGACTTCGACCTGAGTCAGGTGGACGAGGACTACTTCCCGCCGGAGCTGGAGATCATCATCGTGCCCTTCGAGCACGGCTCCGTGAGCCTGCACACGACCGGAGGGCGCGACGATGTCGTCGATCTCGTTCGAGACTTCGCCGAGGCGGTGCATCTGGGTTACGTACGCTTCCTGGACTTTCGCCGGGTCACCGAGGGTCAGAGGCTTCAGATCGAGGAATACGAACGCGAGCTGACGCGTGCCCATGACCTGCAGATGGGTCTCATGCCTCAGCGTGCTCCGCGTATACCGGGGTACGATTTCGCCGGATCCTGCACGCCCGCCCGCCAGGTCGGCGGCGACATGTACCGAGCCTACATCCTGCCTGACGGTCGTCTTGTGGGGTTTCTCGCCGACGCCACAGGCCACGCCATGGAAGCGATGATCCCACTGATGATCTTCGCCGGCATTCTCGAAGATCACGTCGCTGGCAGCGAGAGAATCACACAGATTTTCGGCAGTCTCAACCGCTCCCTCTGTCGTGCACTGCCGAAACAGACCTTTGTCTGTCTGTCCATGGGGATCCTGGATCCGGAGAAGCGGACGCTCACCGTGTCCAACAGCGGCTGCCCCTATCCCTACCACTATTCGGCGGCCAGCGGGTGCCTCGACGAAATCGCCCTCGACGGCTATCCCCTCGGCGTCAGCAACAGCGCCACCTACTTCGAGAAGGTCGTGGACCTGGCGCCGGGAGACCGGGCCGTGTTCTGCTCGGACGGGCTGGTCGAAGCGGCAAATTCTCAGGGGGAGGCTTTCGGCTTCGACCGCCTGCAGGGGACGATTCAGGTCGGCTGCGACAGGGGGCTGACCACCGCCGGCCTGCACCGACACATCGTCAGGACCGTGCTCACCTTCCAGGATGATCGCACGCAGGAAGACGACATGACGATCATCGTCGTCGGAGTGCGCCGCAAACGATAGTGCTCTGTTAGGGAGTAGACCTTGTGAAATGAGGGCACCGAGGGACCCGGGTCGCAAGGCGCGCGATCGAGTCGGGTCAGTGGACCCGTCGAGTGAGCGCAACGCCGCGAGCCGGGATTCATCGGTGGTCGAATACAAGGTTCGCTCCTTAACAGAGCACTGGCCTGCGACAGCAGGTTCAGATCCAGAAGACCACGTTGTCCGTCATCCCGGTGATGGCATCGATGACGAGCCACAGACCCGCCGTGACGAACTGTCCGGCGATCAGGCCGAGGAAGAAGGGCCTGCCCAGCTGATACAGCCGGGGGCCCCCGTACTTGATGATCGCCAATTTGAACAACCAGGCCAGCAGGATACTGAACCACAGCTGGTCCATAAGCCAGACCATCGAGACCGCATACCCCACCGGATGCAGGGGCCACCAGAGCAGATGATGGCGGGCGAGCATCAGCAGCGTCATGAAGCCGCCCCCGAGAAGCGTGTTGAGCCAGCCCTCGAGACTGGGGTCGGTGGGTGTCTTCAGCTTGTCGGCGATGAAGGTGAAGGGCGCCCGCGTGCCGCCGCCGAAGAACCAGCCGTTGAGGTTGATGCCGCCATATTCGTAGGCCAGGTAGAGGATCGTGCATACCGAGCTGACAAGGCTGATCAGAATCGCCAGCAACAGTACCCAGAACAGGGGTCGCAGGTTGTGCCCCATGTGTTCGCTCAGCTTCAGACTGTGAGCGCAGGAGGCCATGACGAACGTACGGATGTCGGCAGCCCACACGTGGGTGTAGGCCAGTCCCACGAGGCCGGAGGGACCGAGCACGACGGAACCCGAGGCTGAAACCAGGGTGGAAGCCGCGATCAGGGGGCTCACGATCGCCGCCACGCCGCTCTCTGCCACGACTCGCGTCATGCCGACAAAAATCAACAGCGCGATGGTCAGAGTCAGCGCCGCGGCCCAAAGATCGAGACCCGACATGGTCAGCCAGACCAGCAAAGTCAGGTACCCGCCTGCCAGACACAGCACGGCAGCCCGATAGGACAGGATCTCTCCCGAGTCGTCCACTTGCGGGTCGCCGTGCACGGCCTTGCGCCACACATCCCGCAAATGGGGGCGGGCTACCCACAGCCCGAACAGAACGAGGACGAGCAGTGCCCCCTGTCCCTGGTGTGCCAGGATCGGCTTCGCTGCGGCCCCGTAGATCCCGAGCTTCTGGGCGCTGATGATTCCGAGAACACCCATGACCCCGCGCAGGCCGGTGGCCATGAGGTTGAAGAACCAGAGGCTGAAGGCGATGTCGAGGTTGATGAGGTAGGAGAATCCCACCATCGGAAAGCTCAGCCGGATAATCAGGCTGACCGCCTGGCGGAAGACGGGGATGGTCGTCAACAGCTTCACCGCCGGCACGAAGTTGTAGTACGCGTGCAGACCGTTCAGGCTGCTGACGATGGCGGGAATCATGAAGCCTGCCCACATCACAGGGTTGCGGAAGAACGGTCGCGTGCCGTCTCCGGAGTCCTGCACCATCTCCAAGGGCACCTGGGCGATGGGGAAGATCAGCCGTTCACGTTGGACCCACTGACGGCGCAGGATCACCATGAAAGAGATCATCACCAGGTACAGAGCACCCACCAGGATCGCCCAGTAGGCCAGGGGCGCCACCCAGGCCCGCCAGGGCATGGGTGTACCCGTGGGCAGACCTTCGTAGAACCAGGTGATCGCGGATGGGTGCTGGGGTACCATCCAGCCCGGTACGTGAGGTGCGATCAGAAGCCCCCACTCGTTCTCCGGGGTGGCGTAGTACTGCACCCCCGTGATGATGGTCAGCAGGTACTCGGACAGGCCCATCGTCGTGATGGCCGACGCTGTGATCAGCATGGCGTAGACCACGAGCAGCTCGCGGCGTCCGAGGGCCAGAGGACGATGGATGGTGCGGGCGAGAAAGTTGAGCGGCCCAGCCAGTAGAAACAGCAGGAAGATGGCCCCCGGCGTGCTGAAATCGAGCGCCATGTACGAGCCGCGGATCACCATATTGCCGTACGGCGCGCCACACGCCAGGCATAGGGACAGCACGCTGCCGGCGATGATCGCCCGGAAGGTGAAGGTCCTCGGCTCAGCCATGGACGGTGTCACCGGCGCCGGCGACATGATCTGGTGGGAAGGGGTCCGCCGCGTCAGGGCGGGGCACAGCCATCGGTCTGGCGTGGATGACGGGACGGCTTGCCGTAGTACAGCTTCTCGTCAGCGGCCAGCTGCATCGGGATGTTGTTGTGCAGCCAGCCCCTCTCTGACAGGCCGTCGGGGAAATCGTGCACGAGCATGCCGGCCCGATTCCGGGGCAGCTTCTTCGTGATCGTCGCGTCCGGACGAGCCACGAAGCTGCCCCAGTTTGAGTAGGGATGGGAGGAATTGTTGGCCACAGCCCACATGCGGTTGTCGGCGCACCGGGTTGGCACCTGCCTGTCGTTGAGCACGTCGAGGCAGCTCGGCCCCGGGTGACGGGCGTTGTAGAAGGAGTGCAGCATGAGGGTTACCCCCTGCTGCCGATAGGCGACGTAGAGCTGCGGATAACAGATGTCGTAGCAGATGGCGAGGCCGACTGTCACGCCATGGATCCGTCGCGTGACCAGCCGGTTTCCGGCGCTGTAAGCCCGTTGGTCGCCGCCGGTGCAGAAACACTTGTCGTAGCGGTCGACGAGCCGGCCGTGGTCATCGACCAGGTAGAGACAGTTCGTCGGTTTGCTCCGCCCACCCAGGTGGTGGCCGGAGCCCAGCACGAGCCAGATACCCAGCTCGCCCGCCAGCTTGAAAAGCCGCTGCGTCTCGCCTCGCAGAAGCCCCCAGTCAAACATGGCAAAGCTGTCGAAATCCGAACCGGCGTACCCGGAGAGACAGGCTTCCGACGTGTGCAGCAGGTGGGCACCGGTGCCGACAGCGCGTTTCATGTAGCGACGGATGTACGCCGCGTTCCGGTTCACATCCCCGGTGACGGGAAACTGACAGGAGGCGACACGCAGCGACTGCTTCTTGCCCATGGTCCTCGCCGCCGTCCTATTCGGCTTCGCCCACACCGTGACGGATGTCACTCAACGAGCGGTGGCCCACCACCGTGCCATCGTCATCGTCGTCACGCTCGAGGGTTTCCAGCGTGACAAACATCTCGCGCAGGTTCTTCACACCACCTACGGCGACCCACCCGGTGATGATGATCGTCAGCAGCAGCATGACGATTGCATACCCCCACCAGAAGCTCGCCCACGCCGCATCGCTGACGTCGGTGGAGAGCATGTAGAACGTGCCGATCACGAAGACGGCGAAGACGAGGAACAGGTAGGCGTAGGAGAAGATGAACAGCATCCGATCGCCGAAGCTGAACTCCTTGCCCATGCCGAAGATCGCCAGCCCCTGTCTTGATGCGGGCTGTTCCGCAGCGTCCTCTTCCGCATCGACGGCGTACCGGCCCCGGTGCAGCAACTGGTCCATGTTGAAGGCCGGCTTGCCGGCGCCGGAGATGAGACTGACCACCACGTAGGTGACCAGCGTCGCCACCATCGTCCAGAACCAGAGGATCTGGGCGTTTATCGGGATTTTCTCGGCGGCCGCCACGTCGGGGGCGATGCCGGCGAGCAACTGCCGCGCATCCTCCCAGAAGTAGGTGAAGTACCAGCCACCGATAGCCAGTACGACGCCGATGACGGCGGCGCACCAGACGCCGGCGTTGGTGCCTCGACTCCAGTAGAGACCACCGACGATGGCCGCGCCCGCCCAGCCCAGGTAGATCGTTCCGGTGAGGGCGAAGAACATCAGGATGTCCTGCTGCTGACTGAAGAGCAGGCTGAAGAGGAAGAGGAAGACGGCAACGCCGAAGATCGAGTACTTCAGCAGGCGGATATGCGCCTCGGGCTTGAGCACGCTGTTGTCGCCCAGGAGGTTCTGTCGCACGGACATGACGACGTCCTGGATGAAGATCGAGCCCCAGGCGTGCAGATAGGTGTCGTGAGTGGAGATGAAGGCCGCGAGCATGACAGCGGCGAACAGGCCGACGATGACGGGCGGCAGGAAGTGAGCCGTGGCGACCGTCACCGTCAGCTGCGAGCGGATCTGCTCTGACTCGATGGCATCCAGTGCGGCGTGCGCACCCAGGGCCTCGGTGGCGAAGTCTGCGTGATGGAGGAAGGCCCAGGCGCACATGGGCAACAGCACCAACGGCAACGTCTGGGTAATCGGCCGCAGCTGTCCGATGAGGCGACCCATGCGCGCGTCGTGTGGTGAACGCGCGGCGCCGTAATACCCCTGATTGCCCTGCCAGGCCATGAACACGTAAACGGCCCCGAAGGCCTGGATGAGGAAGTAGCTGACGTTGAAGTTGTCGGTGTTACCGGTGTTGATGGGGTTGATGAGGGAGGCGTCAGCCGGTGCCATGGCCGCGGCCTCCATGATCTGCGACCAGTCGAACAGGAAGAACAGCAGAAAGATGCTCATCACGGCAAACACGCCGTTGACAAAGATCCCCTGGAAGAAGTCGGTGACCATCACCGCGATCTGACCGCCCAGGAAGGTGAAAGTGAGAGAAACGGCTAGCAGGAACGCCATGATCACGGCATAGACAAGATCAAAACGGAAGCCCATGTCGACGAGGTACTCCGGAAAGCCGCAGTAGTACTGGAAGAAGCGCCCCCCCCACGGCGGGGAAGATGCCGAAGTTGATGATACCCGAGATACATCCCATGACCCCGGCGTAAACCCGGAAGGACCGGCTGTAACGCATTTCAAAAAACTGGGCCATAGTCATGGCCCGGGTCTGCCGGAAGCGATACTGCACCCAGCCGGTAGCGGCGACGATGACGCCGATGGGCAACAGCATCATGTCCCACCAGGCGGCGGTGAAGCCGGCCTTGTAGTGCATCTCGAAGCGGGCGACGATGCTGATGGCGCCAAGTCCGGCGATACCGTCGGCAACGCCGAGCAGGTACTTGCCGGCGCAGCGGTTGGCCGACAAAAAATCCGCCACGGAACGCATGTACTGACGCGTCGAGTAGGCTGTGATACAGATGAAACCCAGCAGACTGATGACGATCAGCCAATCGATCCAGTGCAGATTCATGGCGGCTCACAGGTGTCGAGGAACAACCAGCCAACAGGGAAACCATATACTGCGATGAACGGGGGCGCGAGGGCACCGCGCAGGTCTCTGTTGACATCGGCGCCCGAGGTGTAGGACAATAACGAGATACCACCGCTCTCAAGGAGGCCCCATTGCGTTGCCGAACCACCAGCCTCGCCACTCTGTTGCTGGCCGTACCCGTCTTTGGTCAGATCACTCTGGATGCTGACGACCTCAGGATTCCCATTGGCGCCAGGTACTCGCTGACGGCCACCTCGATGCGGGGGGGAATCGCTGAGAATGGAATCGACGTCGGTCCCGCCGGAGCCGACCAACCCTTCGACCTGAGCCAGGTGCTGGAGGGGGACATCAGCCCGACTCACCGACGTCAGCGGCCTGGCCAGTGTTGTGGCCAGCCTGAGCTGGGGTGAGGTGAAGTCGAGACGATGAGCCGGGTTCCGCACAAGGCCACGTCCGCGCCGCTGACTGCGCACCCGCGGCTCTACGCCAGCGGCGAGCATCTGGCCCGGCTGCGCCGTCCGCCGCGGCTCGGATTCCTCGCCGAGACACAGAAGCAGCTGTTGCTGCACGCGACAGAATACCTCTCCTCCCCGGAGTTCGACTGGAAGCTCAACACGCACAACGCCCACCTGCTGCGCGCCCGCACGATGCAAAGGCGGGTGGTCAGCCTGCTCGTGGCCTGGCATATCACGAGACACGACAGCTATCGCGGGGCAGCCGTAGACCACATACTGGCCATGGGTGCCTGGGAATACTGGTCCTGGATCACCTGGCGTCAGGGCAACGCTGACCCGCAGGCGGTCTTCGACCTGTCGTATGGTGAGAACTCCACAACCCTGGCCATCGCCTGGGACTGGCTCGTCGACACGCTGGCTCCAGCGCAGCGGCGGGCCTTCGTCGACATCGCCCGCCGGCGATCCCTGCGGCCTTTTCTTGCCCATACGGGTCGTCGTGATCCGGCGCACTGGTTCACACGTGCCGACTCGAACTGGAATACGGTCTGCGCCGGTGGCGCCGGCATGCTGGCGCTGACCATGTATGAAGAGTTGAGCGAGGCCCGTCGAGCCCTGCCACGGGTGGAACGCTCCTTCCTCCCCTACATGCACGGATTGAAGGACACCGACGGCGGCTGGACGGAAGGGGTGGGGTACTGGAACTACGGCATGAGATATGCCTTCATGTACCTGCTCAGCCATGAGCGGTCCTCCGGCAGGAAGCACCCGTTGCTGCGGCAGAAGGCGACCCGGCAGACGCTGGAGTTCCCTCTCGACTTTTCTCCTCACGGGATCGCCTGCGGCTTCGGCGATGCCAACAGCTGGAAGCCGATGCCCTTCCACTACGCTGCCGCCGATCAGCTCGGTTGCAGCGAGCTGATTCCTCGCCTCGACGCCCTGCTCCCGGAACGCGGTGCAACGGATGGCGCCTGGCCGGACAGGGCCGAGTTGTTGCTCTTCCACCCGCGCCGACGTGGCCGACAGGCGCCGGTGCAGAGACCCGCCCGCAAGCTGTACCGCGGTATGGACTGGGCTGTGCTTGCCGATCGCCTGCCGGGTCCGCAGATCTATGCCGCCATCCGTGGCGGCACCACCGAAGTACCCCACGGCCATCGCGATCTGCTCAGCTTCTGGGGCGTCGTCGGTGACGAGGCGCTGATTGAGAACCTCGGGATCGGCACCTACCTCGACACCACCTTCGGTCCGCGGCGCTACGAGCTGTTCGAGGCCATGCCGGCGTCCAAGAACACCCTGCTCATCAACGGTGTCGGCGTCACGGGAGGCTCGACCGTGCGCACACGCGAGATCGACATCGGTCGCCATCGCGGCATTCTGCTGGAGGCCACCGAGGCGATGGGAACCATGCGTGACGGGCCGGTCTGTCGCTTCTGTGCCCGCCTCTTTCTGCTGCTCGGCAAGGCGCTGCTCATCGTCGACCGCGTGGAAATGGCTCAGTACGGCCGCCTGGAGGCGCGCTTCCATACCCACGCGGCCATCCGACGCCGGACCCGTACCGTGCAGATCAAGGGCGATCGCCAACGGCTGGCCATGAGCTTCGCCGCCGATGTGCCGGCCACACTGCTGGAGGGGGTTGTCACACCGACGGCTGCAGAGACCGGCGCCGGTGTATTGCGTTGGTGTTCGCAGGATCTGCACCGTGAGGCCACCCTGGTCACACTGTTGCTTCCCGATACGCGCCGTGCCGCGCGACTGGACTTGGAAACAGACAACCGGCGCCTGCACATCACCGCCACCGCTGGCGACCGGACCGTGGGTCAGGTGACGCTGACGAAGCGCCTCACCGCCCCGCGCCGGTAACCCCACCGGCTGCCTTGCGGCCCTCAACCTCCAGCCGCACCATCTGCACCCTGGTTCGACCCGCACCATCGGGCGGATGCTGCTCCAGGTACCTGGCAACCAGCTCGTCGACGAAGATCTCCCGCTCTGCTTCAGCCACACGCTGGGTGTAGGGCAGCCAGGTCGTGCGCGCCCAGCCGGTCAGCGCCGCCGCGTCTTCGTGTACCATCTCCTTCGGGATCAGGGCAAGACTGGCGGGCAGCAGCGCGGTCGACGCCATCCACGTATCGTACTCCTCTGGACCGTAGAAGCCGTAGGGAAAAGCGAAGTCCTCGAAGTGCTTTGCCCATCTGGGACTGGCGATCATCTCCTCCATCACCGTGACGATGGCCGCGGCGTTACCCCGTCCTCCCATCTGCAACAGGAACCGTCCACCGGGTTTCAGGCTGCAGTCGATGCCAGCCAGCACGGCTTCATGCCCCTGGACCCAGTGCAGTGTGGCGTTGGAGAACACGACGTCGAACCGCGCCTCGTAGGAGAGTGTGCGGGCATCCGCCTGGGCAAAGGAGAGATTGGCGTGTTGGCTCTGTGGATGGCTGCTTTGCGCCAGGACGACCATGGCTGACGAGCTGTCGATTCCCAGAACTCGCCCCCTGGGCAGGAGATCGCTCAGTGCCGCACTCACCTTGCCGTCGCCGCAGCCGATGTCGAGCAGATCCTCGTCACCGTGCAGATCCAGCTTGCCGATCAACTCCCGGGCCCAGTCGAGTTGGGCCGTCGAGTTTCTGGCGTAGTCCTTCGGGTTCCACTGGTATCCGGCGCCCATGGACTCATGCCTCCGGGGTCAGTCGCTCCACCACCTTGTCACCGAACTCGGCGGTGTTCAACACAGTATCCCCATCCCGGGCCAGATCAGCCGTCACATAGCCGTCAATGAAGACCTGTTCCAGCGCCGCCCAGATCGTCCGTGCTTGCGGCGCCATACCGAAACTCGTTTCCAGCATCATCGCCACCGATCCGATCATCGAATACGGATTGGCGATACCGCGCCCGGCGATATCCGGGGCCGAGCCATGGGCGGGTTCGTAGTAGGCCTTTGCCGGTCCGACGCAGGCCGACGGCATCAACCCGAGTGATCCCAGGATGCCGCCACCCAGATCACTGAGAATGTCCCCCATCATGTTCTCCATCACCATCACGTCGAACTGGCGCGGGTTCAGGCAGAGCAAAGTGGCCGCCGCGTCGACGATGACGTGCTCGACGGTCACTTCCGGGTAGTCCAGGGCGACCTCTTCGAGTACCTGGTTCCACAGTACGCTCGACAGCAGCACGTTGCTCTTGTGCACGTTGTGCAAGACTCCCTTGCGCTTGTGAGCCTCGCCGAAGGCGACGTGCAGGATGCGGGCGATCTGCTCCTCGTCATACTCGAGGGTTTCGCGCACGAAACGGTTCCCGGCTTCGTTCCTGCCCCGTTCCTTGTGGCCAAAGTAGAGTCCACCCACCAGCTCCCTGATCATCAGCAGATCGATCCCGTCGCCTACCACCTCCGGCTTTCAGCGGCGAGAAGTGCGACAGCCCCCTGGGCAGGTACACGGGCCGGTAGTTGGCGAAGGTATCGTAACGTCGACGCATCGGCAGCAATCCCCCGCGCTCGGGACGTTCGTCCACCGGAATCAGCTCCGACTCTTCCTTGCTCAGGCCGATCGGACCCTTGAGGATGGCATCGGCATCGTCGCACACCTCGATGGTTTCGTTGGGAAATGCCTTACCCGTCTTGTGGTACCCATCGCCACCAAAGGGGGCTTCGACGCACTCGAAAGCCACCTGACCGTCTGCCTGGACGGCATCCATCACCTTCTTTGCCTCCGAGAGGATCTCGGGACCGATGCCGTCTCCGGCAAGCAGGGCGATCTTGAATGTCTTCGTGTCTGTCACACCGACTCCTGTGTCAATTGATGAGATGTCTCTAGGTAGAATCGGCCTGTCGTTGACATCAATCAAGTTCATAGTTGTTATTTACATCATGCACGAAATTGATATCAAGCGGGCCGACCTGAACCTGCTCTATGTCTTTGACTGCATCTACCGCGAAGGCAGTCTCACGCGTGCCGGGGCCCGTCTCGACCGTACCCAGTCCGCTGTCAGTCATGCACTCGAGCGTCTGCGCGGGCTCTTCGGTGATCCCCTCTTCGTTCGCACCTCCGAGGGCATGCGCCCCACGCCTCGTGCTCACGAGCTCGCCCCCCTCATCGACGAGGTGCTGGGGGCGGTGCGTACCGTTCTGCTGGAGCCCACGGCCTTCGCCCCGGCCGACCTGGAGCGTGTCTTCCGGCTGTCGATGTCAGACTACAGCGAGCTGATTCTCCTGCCGCCGCTGATCGAGGCCCTGCACGAACAGGCGCCGAGCGTACAGATCGAGGTGCTGTCCACGGCTGCCTTCCAGCCGCAGCATGCACTGGAGACCGGCCGGATCGACCTGCTGATCGGCAACCAGGACGTCGGCGCCGGTGTCTACCAGCAGGAGTTGTTCGTCGATGAATTCGTCTGCGTCGTCAGCGCCACACACCCGGCGATCAAACGTCGCCTGACGCTCAACCAGTATCTGAAGCAGTCCCATGTCCTGTTTGCGCCACAGGGCCGTGGCGATCGCCTGCTTGACGAGGCCCTGCGCAAGCAGCGCGTCGAGCGGCGTGTCGCCCTGCGCCTGCCCCACATCCAGAGCATCCCTCACATCCTTCACAGAACCCCTCATATCGTCACCATCCCGGCCAAGTTCGCCGCCACCATGGACCGGGCCGGTCTGCGCCCGCTGACTCCCCCTGTGGACCTGCCCAGCCTGCAGGTCATGCAGTACTGGCACCAGGCGGTCCACCAGGATCCGGCCCACCGGTGGCTGCGCCATCTCGTCCACGAAATCGCCCAGCGACTTCACGACGGGCCAGGCCCGGGGAGCTGATCGGCCGCCTGGGAGCGGTCTCGCTGTATCTGAGTGTCTGTGTTATGCTCTGCTCAATGACAGTCTCCTGCCGAAAGATGGTCGGGTTTGGCCGGCTGGGGTCAGCTGTATCTCTTCGAGATGATCACTGTGCCTCTGGGACTGGTGAGCCTGTGGCGACGGAACCGTCGCGAGGCATGTGTGGTGCTGCTGTGGCTTGCCCTGCCCCCCTGCCGGCAGCGCTGACCGACTCCGGTCACGCCATGCGTTCCAGCCTGGGAGCTCCCGCGCTGTCGCTGGTGTCTGCTCTGGGGATGCTCCTGGCCATCGAGGGCGGCGAAGGGTTGATCCCCATGCACGAAGCCTATCTGCGCCAGATACACGTGCCGTTCACCTTTGCCGGTCGGTCAATTCACCTGGTCGGCTACCACGGCAAAGCCCGGGTCGCCACAGCCTGGCGCAGATTACCCAACCAGATCGGCCAGAACCACGCTGTTTCGCTGCCTGCGGGCAGGAAGGCCGGATCGATGTTGTACTTCTTCTTGCGATCGATGTCCTTCTGCAGAAACCCCTCGATGGCTGAATAGGGGATCCAGGCAAAGGTGCTCCTCTCCGCGTAGGCATCGTTGTCCTCGGGAATGGGATGGTTCATCACCCGCTGCGCCGGTACGAAGTCGACCTCGACAAAGTAGGAGGCGAAGTCGCCATCCATCACCGGCGCCAGACCCTTCATTCGGTGCAGCAGATCGGCCTGCCTGAAATAACCCCGCGACTCTTCCTGCGCCTTGTGCGCCGCCGTCTCGGCCACGGTTTCACCCTCACGCGCGCCACCGCCGAAGCCCGCCCAGCCTCTGTCGCTGTCGGCATGCTCAGCGAGCAGCAGATAGACCTCGCCACCCGACTCGAAATACAGCACCATCCCTGCCGGTGCCGCCGCAGCCGCACCGCACAGAACCAGAGAAAGCCCAGCGCACCACATCAACCGTCTCATGTCCAACTCTTCTCCTCTTCCCATCTCGGTAACCGTGAAGTTGACCCAATAGTATGTCCTTTCCTGTCACCGAACAGTGAGAGGCGAATTGGGAGCGGGCCGGCAGCGGTGCCGTAGGCCGCATCAGCGGAGGGCAGGCCTGCCGAGTCCCGGGCCCCGAAGGGGCGCGCGACAGGACGTCGCGCGCTGATCCAACACCCCGCATTCACTATACTTCAGCCATGCACCTGCACCCCATCGACCTGCTGATCGTCCTGGTCTACATCGGCGGCACCATCGCCGTCGGCCTGCTGGCGCGCACGGCGATCCACGGCATCTCCGACTTCCTCGTCGCCGGCCGGGCGCTGAAGACCCACATGGCCGCCGCCACCATGGTCAGCACCGGACTCGGCCTGGTGACGGTGATGTACATGGCCCAGGAAGGTTTTGTGAACGGCTTTTCGCCCTTCCTCGTCGGTGTCATCGCCACCTGTGCTCACTTCGTCATCGGCAAGACGGGTTTTCTCGTCAGCCGTCTCCGTCACCTGAAGCTGATGACGGTACCCGAGCTCTACGAGCTCAAATACTCGCGGGGCGTACGCCTCGTGGGGGGCTGCATCCTCGGCCTGGCCGGCACGCTCAACATGTGCCTGTTCCCCATCCTGGGATCCAAATTCGTCATCGGCTTCACCGGCATGCCGCCGGAGTGGACGAACCCGGTCATGATCGTGCTGCTCCTCATCGTCGTGTTCTATACGTTGATGGGTGGCATGGTCTCGGTGGTGCTCACGGACTTCGCCCAGTTCGTCCTGCTGACGCTGGGTTTCGCTATCGGCAGCTACTGCATTCTGACGCACCCCGACCTGGGGTGGGATGTCATCGTCGGCTCACTGGAACAACACAAGGGGGCCGACGCCTTCGACCCCATCAGCAACGTCTCCTACGGCTGGACGTTTGTCTTCTACTTCATCGCCATCTCCTTCATGAGCATCCTGTGGCAGCCGGAGGTGTCGCGCCCGCTGTCCTCCGCCGACTCCGGCGTGGCCCGCAAGATCTTCTGGATTCAGGGGCTCACCGCCGTCGGTCGCGCCGTGATCCCCATGTTCTGGGGCGCCGCCGCCTTCGCCTGGACCCACCTGCCATCCTACACCGGTGCCTACGCCGCCGACGGGCAGTCCGCCGTGCCCGAGATGCTGGGCCAGATCCTTCCCGTGGGTGTGGCCGGCCTGCTGCTGGCCGGCATGTTCGCCGCCTTCATGTCGACTCACGACAGCTATCTGCTCGCCTGGAGCGGTGTCATCGTCAGGGATGTCATCTCGCCCATCAAGGCCATGCGCGCCGGCAGTGAGCAGACCCGCGGCGCCGATGATACCTGGGGAGGGCTGTCGAGTGAGAAAGAGATCTACTGGACGCGTTTCTGTGTGATCGTACTGGCGCTGCTGCTGGCGCTGTTCGGCATGTTCTTCATCAACCGTCTGCCGGAGACCGCTTTCAAGTGGATGTACCTTACCGGCACGATCTACTTCGCCGGTACCGTGGGCACGGTGCTGCTCGGCCTGTACTGGAGCAAGTCGAACGCCGTCGGCGCTTACTGCGCCCTGATCCTCGGTGCCTTTGGGCCGCTCAACTTTCTTATCATGAGCATGGTCCCTGAGTCGGTGCCGGCCGCCGTCCTGCCCTTCGTCGAGAACTCGAACCTGACGAACCTGGCCAGCCTCGTACTCGGCGGTGTGGGTATGGTTGTCGGCTCCTTGCTGACGCAGAAGAGCTACCCACCGCGAGTGCTCGATTTCGCCGGCATGAAATAGGGGATATCCCAATGGATGTAGCTGGCTGGAAGAGCGTTTGGAGTCTGGTGTTCACCATCTCCAGCATCATGTTCTATCTCACCGTCACCATCGTCGCCTACAAGGGCGTGGGTGACGTGGCAAAGATGATCCGAGAGATGATGTCCGGGAGGTAGCCTGCCCCATGGACATCATCGAGTACGACAGCAGCGACAGCTTCCTCCAGCGTGCCGCGCCCGTGCTGGCCCGCAACGAAGCGTTCACCGGCCTCATCTATGGCGTCGCTGATCGGATCGGCCGCATCAGTGACCCGGATGAGGAAGTCGAGCCACCCTTCCTGGCGTCCGTAGAGCAGAATGGCGACGTCCTCCTCATCGCCGTCATGACCCCGCCTCACCGCCTCATCCTGCACGCCCGTGAGGACACACCTGATGCGGACGCACTGAGGGCCCTCGTCTCTCACCTGCGCGCCTCCTCCAGGTCGACGCCCGGCGTTCTCGGGCCACGCCCCCTGTCGGAGTCCTTCGCCGACACCTGGACCCGCCTCTCGGGACAGCAGATCGGGCAGGGGCTGGCCATGACGGTCTATGAACTGCGAAAACTTCACCCGCACGACGGTGCCCCGGGCGTCTTCCGTCACGCCACCGACGCCGATCGAGAGCTGCTGCAGACCTGGTCGGACGCCTTCCACCTCGAAGTCCACGGCCACCCCGCCGTCGGTCAGGAAGTGCGCGCTGTTTCCAGACGTCTGCCCAATGGTAATTACCGGATCTGGGAAGACGGTGGCAGGCCCGTCTCCTTCGCCGCACGGTCCCGTCCGACGCCGACAGGGTTGGCCATCAACGCCGTCTACACCCCCGCCGAGTTTCGCGGCCACGGTTACGCCACCTCGTGTGTTGCCGCCCTCTGTGATGAGATCCTGACGTCCGGCAGGCAGTTCTGCACCCTCTTTGCCGATGTCGAGAACCCCACCTCCAACAGTATCTACCAGCGTCTCGGCTTCCTGGCACTGGGCGAATTCGTCGAGTTCGACTTCGAGTGAACGGTCCGGATGTCGAGGCGCGCGGCATCTTCCTCGACATCAAGGGATTGCGCGACAGACCTCCCGTCGTGCTCGGCATCTCCGTAGAGGACACCTTCGAACAGATCGTCACCGATCCCGCCTTCGGTGACGCGGCGCTGGCCAAGGATCTGCGCGTCAACCGCTTCGAGGATGAAGTGCGCAGACTGGTGTCCCGCTGTACCCGCGAGTCGCGCCTGATCTTCGCCTACTCCAGACAGGCTCTCGGCGCCATCGAGCTCTTCACCACCTCTGGAAACGCCGTGGCCGATCTCTACGAAGACGTTCGGGAGCTGGCGTTGCTATGGCACGAAAAATCAGAGCGTGGCGGCACGGCCGACTGGGGCCTGGCCGATTTCCTCGCCGATATAGGACATCCCCAACCCCGGCATCTGGGCACGAAGCACACCACCAGTCGCCTGCGTTACGTCGAACAGCAGTTGCACAGGCACGGCGCCTACGATGCCATCAGTGGCGGGGCAAAGGCGAAGTGGACGAAGGTGCTGCAGCAGAACGAGAGTGATACGCGAGGCACGCGGGCGATCGCGCTGCACGCCTCCCGTGAGCTGGCGCGCGGCGATCCGCCGGCGTGAGCCGGATCACGGAACTCAGTCTCCCAACTGTCGATAATCTAAATAGGAACACTTGATACCAAGTGAAATCCTGACAGGAGGGTCCTCCGTAATGATCAGAGCCAATCAGTCTCCCCGGCGCACGGGCCCGGACAACCGTCCGGTGACCACGTTGCTGCTCAGCCTCGCCGCCATGTTCGTCCCCATCTCCGGCGCCGTAGCCCAGACAGCGCCGCTTCTCGATATCGGCCTGAGCGAGGTCCGTGTCCTGACTGACACGGTCTATCTGAACGACAAGGCCGTCATCGAGGTGGATGCCGAGCATCTCGGCTCCGAGGAGCTCGATGATCTGCAGATCATCGTCGATCTTCTCGTCCAGCGATCCGGCGTGCGCGCTGCGTCGACGGGGGCCTCGGTGGCCAACATCGAGGACTTCGTGACGGGAGACCTGCAGACATTGCGAGTGGAGCTGCCCGAGCTCGGCCCGGGTGACTACGACCTGCGGGCCACACTGCGGCTCGGCGCCGTCGGCTATGGCCGCGACGAAGATGCCCGCAACGACACGTTGTGGTCGCACCTCTCCGTAGTTGACTCCCGTCGACCAGGAACCAGCGCCGACCTGATCGTTCTCGGATATGAAATCGAGGACATTGGCAACGCTCATCGGCTGCGCGTCGATGTGGACAACACCGGCGTCGATCCGCTTTCCTACAACGTGGACATCGAACTCGAAGCAAAACTGACGTCGCCGGTCCGTGACGTCTTTCTTCAGCGTCAGCTCCTGCTGCCGGCGGGAGATGTGATGCCGGTGGGCGATGCCCGTCAACTCGTCTTCGACCTCGTCGACGGCGAGACGGGGGGGGCCGTTGCCGGATGGCGAATACCGTCTGCAGATGTGGGCGACGAATTTCCGCTTCACCTACTTCGACGAGCTCGACAGGCACAACAACGTCGCCATCGCCGAACTCGTCGTCGGTGAACCCGGTGCCCTGCCGTTGTTCGACGTCGAGCTCTCCTCCCTGCAACCCACACTCGCAGCGGTCTACGCCAATGACAAAGCCGGTTTCCAGGCGGCAGTAACCCACGTTGGCGACGTCACCCTGGACGATCTGCAGATCATCGTCGATCTCGTCGCTCTGCGCGACGGTCGCCGCGCCACGTCTGCCAGCGTCTCGATCAGCAGCATCGACGACTTCGCACCAGGAGACACGCAGACGCTGAATCTGGTGTTCCCCGACGAGCTCACAGCGGGCACCTACGACCTGCGCGCCACGATCCGCCTTGGCGGTCGCGGCCACGGCCTGGATGCGGTGGCTGCCAATGACACCCTCTGGAGCCTGCTCACCGTCGACGACGGCCGTCGCCCCGGGACCGATGGCGACCTCGTCATTGCCGACTATGACACCGAGGACTTCGGCGACTTTCATCGTCTCACCGTCACCGTGGAGAACGTCGGAAGTGACCCGGTGTCGCACATGTTCGGCATCGGCCTGGAGGTCCGCGTGGCCACCACCTTTCGCGAGGTCTTCTTCGCCCGGGAGATGATCATCGAGTCCGCTGCCGATTCGATCCACGCTGGAACCCGGCACACCCTCACCTTCGATATCGAGGACGCCGATCTCGGCGGTCGACTGGAGATCGGCGAATACGAGCTGAACCTGTGGGCGACGAATTTCCGCGGCACCTTCTTCACCGAGCGGAACCGCCGCAACAATGCGATGTCGGCGCTGTTGCCCATCGGCGAGTACATCCCCGAAGAGCCGGGCTTCGGCACCGTGTCTCTGGATCTCGACGCCAGTGTCGGCGATCAGGAGCGACACCTTCACGGGCCGGCCGCCGTCGGTGACATCGTCACCGTGCAGCTCTACGCGGACAACGCCCCTTTGAGCAGCAGCTGGAGCGTCGACCTCGACTACGACGCCGGACAGTTGCGGTACGTATTCGACAGCTTCGAGACGGGCGACTTTCTGCCCGATGTCGAGTCCTGGGACAGCGACGTGGCTGGCCGTCTCGGTCTCGGCGTCGAGCCCGAAGCCGGCAGCGCTCCCACTGGGCAGGGAGCTGGTTTTCTGGGATCTGTCCAGTTCGAGATCCTCGACGGCTTCAGCGGCTCCGCGGAGCTGCTGGTGCGGGGTACTGTCTTCGTCACCCCCGACGGTGGGGAGGATCGCCCTGGAGACCACTTCACGGCGACGATCTCCGCCGAAGAGCCCGTCGTGCCTGTCATCGTCGGCGACTTCAACGAAGATGGCTTGCTCGACTTTGCCGACTTCTTCCTGCTCGTCACAAACCTTGGCAGCGCCAACGCCCCGGCCTTTGACCTCGACGGGGATGGCCTGGTCGACATGACGGACATCTTCCTCTTCGCCGATAGCTTTCGACAGGGCGCCGCCAGGAGAGCCATCGTCGCCGCCATCGCTGAACTGGATTCTGGCACCCCACCGAGGGACGCCCTGTTACCCAGCTACCCGAACCCCGCCAATCCGTCGACGACGATCCCGTATCAGCTGGCCGGCGCTGCCGATGTGGAGCTGCTGGTCTACAATGCCGTCGGTCAGCGCGTGCGCATCCTCGTCAACGCCGCACAGACGGCTGGCGCCTATACCGTCGTCTGGAACGGCTCTGACGACAGCGGCCGGGCACTGGCCAGCGGCCGGTATTTCGTGCGGCTGCAGACGGGTGACGTACGACAGACACACCAGATCTCGCTGCTGAAGTAAGAGACCTTCTGCCCGGGCCGATTGCCTCGACGTGCGCGGTTGGGGATGATTATCCGTTATTACCCGACGCCGGATGTTGGACATCCCCTGGTCGAACTGTTCCTGAAAGGTGACAATGAACGGACGAGAGCGGTTTCTCGCGGCACTCCAACGGCAGCAGCCGGACCGTGTTCCCATCTGGGAGCTCATCGTCAACGAGCCCACGCGCTCAGCCTGGGGTGCTGCCAGCCTCGAAGACTTCGTCGAAGCCGAGGATCTCGACGGCATCACCGTCTTCGAGGACACGCCGCTGACCCCCGTGCAGGCCGACGACATCGGCATGCAGGGCATCGGCGAGGCCTCGGCCGATCACTGGCAGGTCGTCTGGCGTCAAACGGACGTGGGCATCCCCTATCCCGAAAGTGGTCCCATCGCCGGTCCCGGGGACCTGGCCGCCTACACCCCTCCCGACGCCGACGACGGCGCCCGCCTGGCGGGACTGCGCTCAGCGGTGTCACGCTTCAAGGGCGAGCGGGCCATCGTTTTCTGCACCCACGATGCCTTCGAGTTCTCCCACTATCTGCTCGGCGGTATGGACCGGCTGCTCATGGCCTACATCGAAGCGCCTGACTTCGTCCACGACCTGGCGCGGCTGGTGATGGACTACAAGATCCGCATGATGAAGAACGCCATCGAGCTGGGCGCCGACGTCATCGTCTCCGGTGACGACTACGCCGCCACCCACGGGCCGTCCATGTCACCCAACCACTTCCGCGAGTTCGTCCTGCCCTACCTGAAGCAGAGCGTCGATGTCGCCCACGAGGCCGGCGTGCCCTTCATCAAACACACGGATGGCAATATCTGGCCGCTTCTCGACATGATGGTCGACGAGGCGGGTATCGATGCCATCGACCCGCTGGAGCCCCTGGCGGGCATGGACATCGGTGAGGTGAAGGCCCGATACGGGGACCGCATCGCCGTCATGGGCAACATCGACTGTACCGAGCTGCTGCCCAACGCCACAGCCGAAGAAGTCGAGGCGGCGGTGCAGGAAACCATCGCCAAAGCGGCCCCCGGTGGCGGCTTCGTGCTGGCCTCGAGCAACTCCATCCATCCCGCCGTGAAGCCGGAGAACTATCGGGCCATGGTCGAGGCGACAAGACGCTGGGGCAGCTACCCGCTGGATCAGGAAATGGTCGACGCTCATCGCGAGAGCGACTACTGCGCCCGCTGGCGCTAGAAGGCCGCGTTACATGAGCTACGAAATCGGCATGGCGGCGCTGCGTCGGGATCCGGCGGCGCGCCTGGCGCATACGGAGTACTGCAGCAATTACGCCCTGGTTCGCGCCGTCACCGGGCGTGACCCACGCACCGACACCGACGCCTGGCAGGCCTTCCACGAAGCCTGGGACATCGACTTTCTGTGGTCGACGAATGATGGTCCGGTGCCATGGGAGCAACGCGGCCGGGTCACCGACATGGGCCACGCCGAGTTTCTGGAGGGCGGCATCGATCGCCGCGAAACGGTAACCTGCCCGTTTGCCTCCGTGGAACAGGTCTGGGCATTCGATGCAGTTGCAGAATACGGGCTGCCTGATTCAGGCGAGCTCGTCGACTACTACGAAGAGCGCTATCGCAGCGGGCGCGCCGATCATCCCGAACAGGTGTTTCCCGGCGGTTACTACAAGACCATCGTCTCCGGCATGATTCAGACCTTTGGCTGGGAGCGCTTGCTGGAAGCCGCCGCCGATCAGCAGCGCTTCGAGCGTGTCATCGATGGCTTCTTCCGCCTCTCCCTGCACCACTACCAGGCGCAGGCCGAGACCTCCATCGAGGCCTTCATCTGCCATGACGACATGGTCTGGTCGGAAGGTCCCTTCATGCACCCGGACTTCTACCGGTCGGCCATCTTCCCGCGCTACCAGAAACTGTGGGAGCCTTTGCGTGAAGCCGGGAAACTCGTCCTCTTCTGCGCCGATGCCACCTACACCGAGTTCCTGCCGGACCTGGCCGCTGCCGGGGCCCATGGATTCATCTTCGAGCCCATGACGTCGCTGGAGGCCGCCGTCGAGGCCTTCGGCGACACCCACGTCATCGTCAGCAGCAAGGTGGACTGCCGCACCCTCACCTTCGGTACGCAACAACAGATCGCCGTCGAGATCGACGCCAGTCTGGCCCTTACCGAACGCTGCAACGGCTTTGTATTTGCCGTGGGCAACCACATTCCCAGCAACGTTCCCGTCGACAATGCCCTGTTCTACCTGGAGTACCTGCGGGAGCGTTGGCACCGGTAGAAGCTGACTCCAGCGGACCTCAGTTGCAGAAGCGCTCTGATTCCTCTACCAGGGCGACGAAGTTTCGCGCCGCCACTTCGGTGTAGGTCCCTGACGCCGTCCCGCCCAGACAGAATCCACTCTCGTGTCCAACGGACTCCAGGTGGGCGCGACCCATCTGCCGGACGGTGGCCTCGTCCCTTGTCTCGAGCACCTCCATGTCGTCGAGGCCACCCACCAGGCAGACACGATCACCGATGCGACGGTGGGCCTCACCGAGGTCGACATTGCCGTAGGGTGGCACCTCCAGCGGATCCAGAAAATCGATGCCGAGATCGGCGAAGGTTTCCAGGTAGATGTCGACGTACCCGTGGTTGTGGTAATAGGCCAGGGCGCCATGATCGTGCATCAGGGAGACGAGCTCGGTATCCCAGGGCTTGACGAGGTCGTCGAAACCGTCGGGGCCGAGCTGCTCTGTGGCATACTCGCCGCCGACGATACGCCAGGCATCGACACCGCCGCGACAGGCCGCTTCGACGTAGACCATGAGGCGTTCGTGGGCCACCTGCACGCAGCGGCGCAGCAGGTCGGGGACATCTATCGACAGCAGGCACATGTCCTCAGGTGACAGGATCGATGCCGGAAAACAGATGGCGTCGCCGATGCCGGCCAGCAGGATCGCGTCGTCGCCGATCCTGGCGCGCTGCTCGAGGAATCCCTCCACTTGGGGCACGGCGGCGACGAAGGGAATCGCCAGGTACGCCTCGACGTCGGCTGCCGTCTTGCACGGGAACTCGACCATGCAGCCGGTGATGTCGGTGCGGCGATAGCGCTGCACGAGAGGTCCCGAGGGTGTCTGGATCTGGGTTACCGTTTCGTCTCCCACCTGCTGAACGGTGGTCTCGACGGCGGTTCCGGCGAAAGTGTTGCCCCCGAGGCCGGCACTCAGGAAGGGGTCGGTGCGCGCGATCAGTTCGGCGGCGATGGTGCTCTGCGGATCCAGATGCCCCAGCCCGAAGGGCGACACGGGCACGCGGTCGGGGCGCTCACCGCGCTGGGCGGCGAGCATTCGCTCTCGAGAAGTCATGTCTGCTTCCTCCTTCCAGCCAGTACTATCATGAAACACTCCCTCGGCGCAAATCCTGACCCTGGCCAGGGACTGAGGCGGGCCAACGCCGGCGCTGCAGCCTTCGGGCGTTGACCCCCAGATAGACGATCTCAACGATTGTAGACGTGGTGAAGACGAGACTTGCGGTGAGGATACCGGGGGTCTGCAGAACGACACCCGCGCCGATGCCGATGACGGTAGCCACGAAATACGCCGCCATCCCCCAGTAGACGTGGGAAGTCGCCCGCCCTGTCATGAGGATCCCGCGGAACATGTTGCTCACCGCTGCCAGCGCCGGGATGAAGGCACCGACGAGTACACCTGTCATCACGAGGTCGGCGAGATGGCCGCTGACGCCGGCCACGTGGTGCAGGTATCGGGGCAAAACCGGCGTCAGTGTGACCAGGGCCAGCAGCGTCGTGGACACACCCGCCACCCACCAGCAGAAGCGCCGCAGGGGCGGCAGATCCTCGGCGTGTCTGAGCAGAGCGATGACGGTTTCGGGCAGCGCGATGCCGGGTCCACGGAAGAAGAGGATGATGGAATAGAGGATCGGCCAGGCCGCCAGCGACAGTTGCGGGGTGGGCATTCGTGCCAGTCCGGCGTTGAGCAGCGGCAGGGCGCCGAAATCCATCCGACTCATCGCCCTGCTGGCCCTGCTGGGCTGCAGCCACGACGCCAAGCGGGAGAATCCGCTCGATCCCGAGCTGACGCCGGCGGTGACGTTGACCGCCGTCACCGATGACAGCACGGGTACGGTACAGTTGTCGTGGACTGCTGCTGAAGGTCGGTTCGCCGAGTATCTGGTTCTACGAACACGCTCGGATCTGTCCAGCGTGGACACTCTCGCGCGGATGTACGACACCAGGACCGTATCCTTCACGGACACGGTTTCTCTCCTCAGTCAGTTCACGTACCGGGTTTCCGTCGTCACCCGTGACGGCCTTGAGGCATCTTCGAACGAGGTCAATCCTCGGGCCATAAAGCTGCAGGGGGTCGTCATCCAAGACCTTCGGTTCGATGCCGCCACAGCAACGGCCACGGTGCGCTGGACGGTCTACAACGGGCCCAGATTCGAGGCCTACGAGGTCTGGAGATCCTCCCGCGAGGAAGGTGATGTGCTCGTCGGCGAGGTCCGCGATGCATCATCGACCTCCATCGTCGATAGAGGATTGCATGGAGACAGGCGGTACAGTTACCGGGTAGAAGTGCTGACGTTACTGGCTGAGCGGCTACCCGGTGTCGTCAAAGGTGGCGGCATCCACGAGTGGCTGTCGTCCTGGCCCATGGAGATTCCCGACAGCGCAAGCGTGCGACTCTATGTCGAAGAGCCCGGGCAGTTGAGTGCAATTGTGAACGAGGGCTCACGGGTGCGGCTACTTCACTTCTCGCAGGACGGGGTGGTGATCGATGACAGTGAAGTGATCGATGTCTCGCCTGTTCGATTCCGGAAGCACTCGGTGAGTACAGCGCGTGATCCGGTGGGCCGGAGGCTTACCAGCTTCGCAATCGAGGAGGACGTGAGAACTGCTGGACGAACGGCGTCGGGCATGATCGCAGCCAGCAATGCAGACTTCATTCTGTTCGAGGATGCTGGACCGAGTCTGCGAACCGATGCTCTCTTTCAAAGCAGGTTGGACGTTGACCTGGAGACATCCTCAAGTGGGGGTGGGTTCGCCACGGCGCTGGCTTTCTTGCACAGAATGGCTGTCGTGGCCGACGGCATACCCGTGGTAACTCTCGACCCCTCCTCCGATCCTACTGGCTTGCAGGGAGACCTTGTCGAGGACGGCCGTGTCGTCCTCGAACGTTCAGGGGGTGAGCTTGGCGCACCGACTACGCTCCGCTATTCGGGGGGGCAGGACTGGCAGAGCGTGACATACCAGGCCACACTCTCGATTGTGTCGGGGAGAACCGTGGTGACTCTGGGCTCGCGTGTTAGTCCAACCTACGCGCGTGTCAGCTTCACAATGCGACCCGAGTCACAGAGCGTCGAGATGGCGTGGGCATATATTGGCGATGACAGGAATACAGGTCTGGCAATATCACCATTCCCGCTTCTGCCAGGCTTTCCCTTTTCCTTCTCGGCCGAACTCGGCGCAGGTACGCAGGACATTCGGGCAACGACGCCGGTCTACTGGTCGGAGTTCATGGACACGCCTCCGGAGTGGGCGAGTACAGTCTCCCTCGGAGACGTCGTCGGTCTCGCAACAGGTGCGACGGCGCGGTCCTTCGCAGCCGATGGCTCCGAGTTACGCTCACTGCATCTGGACGGCCCCGTCGCAGAGATCCGAACCTGGGAGAGCCCAACAGGGGGAGATATGCTCGGTCTCTGCATGGTGCAGGGCAACAGTATTCGAGTGGGAGCAGCCGGATTCACCGCCACGGGCAGAATTGACTGGCCGACGTCAACTGATGGTGCCGCGATCGGCGCGGGGCTGGGAAACGGCGACGGCGAGTTGACAGCGCCGCTGTCATTCGATGTCAGCCGGGACGGCAGATTCTACGTCCTCGACGCTGGCAACTCTCGGATTCAAGTGTTCGACACGGAGGGGAACTACCTCACTCAATGGGGCCACAAAGGGGCTACTGAGGGTGAGTTCGACTTCCTCGGTGGCCAGACATACTCTGATCTTGCCGGCTCCATCGCCGTGGACGACGATGGCTTCATATATGTGGCCGATGTGGGCAACCGGCGCATTCAGAAGTTCGCGCCGTGATGGCCGTTGGCGGGATCGCCCAGCTGCCCTGTCAGGCCTTGTTCAGCCCCCTCAGCTCCTCGCTCATCCAGATCTTGTGCTGAAAACGCCGGTTCTTCGAGGACATGTCGATCTGGTAGAGGCTCGACTGTTCTGGCGCGGCCACGCCCAGAATCTCACAGAGATTGCGCGCCAGCCACTTCTCGATCTTGAGGACCACCATCTTCCGGCGCAGCCGCCCTTGCACGTCGCGGTTGAGTATCGTCGGGATCGTATTGAGGGCCAGGATCTCGTCGATGGAGGTGTTGGCCATCTTCTCTCGACCCTCTTCGCTGGCGTAGAAGTGGGTGACGGCGAACACGGTCTTGCCCGGGTTGGCCTGCTTGAGCAGCTGACAGGACTTCACCACCGTTGAGCCGGTGCGGACCATGTCGTCGAACAGCACGATGTCGTGACCGTCCAGCTGATCGAGGGTGGACTCACTCTCGGGGTCGAGCTTGATCTCCACCTCGCGCTCTCCCGTCCTCTCCTTCTCCAGCAGGACGGACCTGGCCTTGGGCAGTCCCAGAGCGGTGAAGAGCCCCTTGACGAAATCCCGGGCTCCCCTGTCCGGCGCGCACAACGCCAGGCCTTCACCACCCTCTCCGTAGTCTACGATATTCGAGTTCAACAGGTAGTCGATGTAGATCTCGTAGGGAATCAGGTTGTGGAAGCCGCCGTCGAAAACCTCACTGAACATGCTCTGCACGGCGTGGGAGTGGTTGTGCACCGTCACCACCCGATCGACACCTGACAGCTTCAGCATCTGGGCATACAGCTTTGCCGTAAACGGCTGGCCGTCGAACTTCTTTAGGTCGCTGGCGCTGCGTTCGGAATCGGTGTCCACCGCGTCGGCGCGGGGCCCCCGGTCCTGGGCGCTGTAATACAGATCCGGCTCGACGAGGACCACGGCGGCGGCACCGTTCTCCTTGGCGGCCCGGGCAATCAGCAGGTTGCGCATAGCCAAGCTCTGACGGCTCAGCATCAGATTGCTGGTGCTGACGATGATGACCTGCTTGCCTTCGAGTTTGTTGCCGATCTCGGCAAAGTCCCGCTCATCCGAGATGAACCTGGGACAGAATTCCGAGTTGGCATATCTCTTCATGCTGATCAGATCGGCGATGTCTTCGCCCTGTCCCGTGGCAAAGGCCACGTCGATGGCGAAGGGATCGTCAGAGGAGTTCCCCACGACGACCAGATCGGATTCCTGGTGCACGGACAAGCTCATCGTCGACTCCTGTACGTCTCAGAGGAAATGCGTGGCAGACGGGCCGGACTCCCTACTCGAGAATGCACCCGGGACTCAACGATGTCCAGTTCCACCTGCCTACCTACCACACACACGCCGGCTCGTACTCGGCGAGCTTGCGATCTGCCGTGATGATGGACATGCCCTCCTTCAGTGCTTGTGTCACCAGCAACCGGTCAAACGGATCTCGGTGATGGAACGGGAGAGACGCCAGACTGGCGCAGTGCTCGGGTTCCACGGGCAGCAGCCTCAAGCCACTCGCTTCCATCTCGTGCCGTAGTGTCTCGAGCCATCCGGAGGCCAACTCGAGTTTGCCGAGGCTGACCTTGATGCCGATCTCCCAGAAGCTGGCGGCACTCACGTAGAGATCGTTGCGACGATTCAGATACGCTTCCCTGGCCGGTTCGCTGAGACGCGGGTCACCGTGCACAGCCCACAGAAACACATGGGTATCGATGAGGAGTTTCATTCGCTGTAGGATGCGAAGTCGTCGAGGGAGGCATCGAAATCTTCGTCCATCCGAATCACCAGGCCGGCGCTGCCGCCGATCCTTCGTTCGGGTTTGCCCTCAGGCAGTATTTCCAGCCTGGCAACAGGCCGGTTTCCCTTGGCGATGATGACTTCGGTGCCCTCGAGTGCCTCCTGAATGAGGCGGGACAGGTGGGTTTTGGCTTCGTGGATGTTAACCTGATGTGTTGGCATATGACTAACTTACTTAGTCAACTTGTTGACCGTCAACTTGAGAGCCGCCACCCGAGTGCTCAGAATGGCTTGGCATCGGCGATCGCCTGGTGCTCGGGCAAGTACGGCACATCCCGGCGATCCCAGGCCGCCCGGCCCTCCACCGCGTGGATCCCCATCAACTGGCGCCGGTGGGGTGAATCCGCCCACTCGATCATCGCCTTTGGCGGCCGGCGGTCTTCCCACTGCTTGACCCAGAAATGGGTGTAGCCGTAGACGAGGATTCGACGATCCCGGCTGCTGGTGTTGGCCGTGGCCGTGTGCCAGAGGGCGACGTTCCAGATCACCGCCGTACCCGCCGCGGCCGTCACCTTCTGCAGGCCCGGCATGTCCTCCAGCTCGTCTCCGGTGTACTGAGGGGTCCGCTCGGCGCGCTCTGCCTCGGTGTGAAACGAGTTGGTCGAGCCCGGCGGATCCTCCGGCCAGGCGTGACTTGCCGGCACGATGCTGAAGCAGCCCATGTCCGCATCGATGTCGTCGACGAAATAGAAGACCTTGGCCTTCAGCGCCTGGGTGGGATGGCTCCAGGGCGGCCAGTCCCGGTGCCACTCGATATGGGCCGGTGTATCTGCCGGATGGATGTGGCCGATGGCCTCGGTGAGTTGCAGGTCGGGGCCGACCACCTGTTGCAGAGCGGGGATCACGGCCGGGTTATCGGCCAGATCGAGAAACAGGCCATCGTGCTGCCACATGTCGACCATGACGTGGGCTGAAGGCCCCCGGCCGTACACGCCTTTTGTCGACTCGCTGGCCAGGTACTCGCGCCAGGCGGGTTCCGTCTGCCGTTGCGCGTCGTTGAAGGCCTGCCGCACTCGTTCCTGCCCGAGGTCCTTCAAGGCGTCCGGCACGATGACGTACCCCTGCTGGCGGAAGTGGCTGAGCTGATCGTCGCTGAGCATGTCCCTCTCCTGGTGCCGTCCTGTGGTTTCAGTAGTCGGCGAGAATCTCGTTCACTTCGGCGGCAGCGTGGTCCAGCGCCTGCTGCGGATCCATCGTACCGGTGAGCGCCATGTTCACCGCGTCGGCGAGATGGCGCTGGATCTCCGTGATCGCCGGATGACCGGGCCATCCGAGGCCGTTGGCGCCAGCCTCGGCCAGTACCGGTAGATCCATGTAGTCCGACGCCACACCCGGACCGTAGGCGACTTTGTGCGTCGACATACCACCCATCGACGGGTCGGGCCGATGCCACACAGGGTCCTCCACGGCGAGGGCCTTCACCACCTCCCAGGCCGCGTCCGGCGCTTTCGTGTATCCCGTGATCGCCACCATGACGACGTCGATCAGGGTCTTCGACTCGTTGTCTTCGAGCAGCCGTTGCGGCCGGGGGACCTGGGCCAGCTGCAGCTTGGCCAGATCGAAGCCGAAGTGGTCGGCGGCGACGCTCTGCCACCAGGGACCCTCGATCGCCAGAGCCGCCTTCTCCGTGCTCCAGTGGGCCTCGTTCTCATCCGAACGGTATGCCGTGCTGGCGGCGGGAAAGAAACCGGCATCCTTCATCCGGATCAGGAACTTGAGTGTACCCAGACCTGCGGGCCCGTTGAAGGCCGCCGCTGTCCAGTCGTCGTTGAACAGCCGACCGCCGGCCCGGTAGAACAGCGCCAGAAACCGATAGGCCGTATCGAGGTTCAGTCCGGCAGGCATGGTCAGCGTGTGGATGCCGCTGGCCTTCAACGCCGGTCCCATGTCCCACATGTCTTCCCAGGTCGCCGGAACGTCCAGCCCATGGGCCTGCAGCATGTGGCGATTCACCGGCATGATGAAGGGCAGCATGGAGACGGGTACGCCGTAGTGCTGACCATCGTACGCCACGTGGTCCCAGAGATTGTCGAGCAGCTTCGACCTGACCTGGGGAAAGTCGGCGAAATTGTCCAGCGCCAGCAGGCCACCGAGCTCGCCGAACTCTACCGCGTACTTGTGGTGCACGCGAACGATGTCGGCCCCCTCGCCGACCACGGTGGAGCTGATCAGACTCTCCCGCTGCGTCGCCCAGTCGCGGGTCTCCAACTTGATGTGCAGGTCGTCGCGGGCGGCGTCGAGACTGTCCACCGCCCCTCGGATCCAGGCTTCGTGCCCGGGCACGCCCCCGAAGTCCCAGATGACGAGGGTCCGGGGTGTGCCGACATCGTTGTCACCCTCCTCCGCGCAGGAGATCCACAGCAGCGCCGCAGCGATGGCGGCCACAGCGTGCCTGGACCCGCTTCGCCTCATGTCAGGTTGGGATACTTCCGGCGCAGCTCGGCGGCGCCGCTGGCGCGCCCCGTCGCCTCGAGCCTCTGCAGGTACTTCGGCAGCGGGCTCCGCTCCGGGTCGTGCAGCGCGTGATGGGGCCCCCCCTCGCGCACCACCGTCCACAGCGGATCCACCGAGTCGCTGCAGTGGACGGCCATCTTCTGCATCTGGGCGTCGTGCCAGTTCATAAGCCGGTAGGCTCCCTCGCGTACGACCTCGGGGTGCTTTGCGGCGACGTCATCCTGCTCCAGGGGATCGGCTTCCAGATCGAACAGCATGTCCTGCGCGAAGGGATGAAAGCCGTCGCAGTAGGTGCGCACATACATCCACCGGTCGAAACGCACGCTGCGCTGGCACACGTGGCAGCACTGACTCACCACCAGTTCGTGGCGACCGGGTCCCGCCCCGGTTTGCACCGTTGCCGCATAACTCTGCCCGTCCCACAGGTCCGGCACCGGCTGTTGGCTGCCGAACAGCTCCAGACACGTGGGCGCCCAGTCGATGTTGTAGTGGAATCCTTCGTCCACGGCGCCGGCCACGCCGCCCGGCCACTTGACCACCATCGGGATCCGGCAGGTGCCGGCATCGGCGGTGGCGTGTTCACCGTAGATCCCCAGCTCACCCTGGTTCTCACCGTGGTCTGCCGAGATGATGATCGCCGTGTCGTCGTACACCCCCGCCGCCTTGAGCTTGCCGACGATGGTGGCGATCTGGTCGTCCACGTAACGGATGGCCACATCGTACCCGTCCAGCCACTGTTTCAACGTTGCCCCGTCGGTGATCCGCAACGGCAGGCGCGGGAATCGCTCGGTGTTGTTGTCGGTGTACATGCCCAGATCCTGGGCCGAGTGCGGGCCGTAGCGCTGGACGTGGGCCTCGATGAGCTCGTCGGTGAAGAGATCGGACACCGGATCGTCCACAAAGGGATTGCCGTAGTCGTCCGGTGTTCGGTACGGTGTGTGGATGTCCCAGTAGTTGACGTGCAGATACCAATCCTCTTCGGCGGCGTGCTGGTCGAGCCAGCGATCGACCACCGGCTGCACCACCGCCACCGGCTCCATGCCGCCCTGACCCGTATTGTGGATCTCGTTGAACCCGGCGTAGAATTGGTGCGCTGCATGACGCTGACCGAAAGGCGAGATCATGGCCGTGTGCAGGCCGGACTTCTGCAGCAGTCGCGGAAACGAGGCTTCCTCATAGCAGGAACGGAAGCCCCGGTCCCACCCCTCGCGCTTGGGGTCCGCCGCCGTGCCACCGTGGCCGACCACACCGGTCTGAATGCCGAATCGCCCCTGGTAGAAGGCGGTGCGCGATGGCAGGCAGGGGGCGTCTGGCGTGTAGACATTGGTGCAGCGCAATCCCTCGGCGGCAACGGCGTCGATCGCCGGGCTGGTATTGCGGTGATACCCGTAACAGGACAGGTGCCGCGGGTTGAGTGCGTCAAGATCGAGGTAGAGTATTCTCATAGGTTTCCTGGCTGATGTGATGGCGCTCTGACTTCTCGCGGCTTGAATTGCGGCGCCTGTCTCTGCTCATTGAAGTTTGGTGGTGCACCCGAACCCACGTGACTGACGACGTCTCTCTCATCGGTAAGGTAGGCCACCGACCACTCACACGAAGGAACGACATGTTCTACGACACTTCAGCATTCAGAAGACCTCTTGAAGGTACCCGGGATGACCGCTTCCACGCCGTCGTCGTGCTGCTGCCGAACGAGGGCAAACGGCTCATCGCCAAAGGCACTCAGCAGATACCTGAGATCCAGAGAGTGCTCAGGGACGGCTGGCTCATCGTTTCCCGTGGTATCACCCCGTCCTACCTGCTGGAGGAGATCACCGGCGAGGCGGGCCCCAAGGGCAACTACACGGCCGGCATCATCACGCAGGGACGGCTGTCAGGAGTCCACCCTGACGACCAAGTGGGACCGTGGGTGCTGCGCGACGGCAAGCTCGTCGAGGTGACGGCCCCGGAAGCCCTCGGTCAGATGGAGGCCAAAGATGTCTCGATCAAAGGGGCCAACGCCGTCGATCCCGAGGGCAACATCGGCGTCATGGCTGGCGACGGCGCGGGAGGTACTGTGGGTGGAATCTGGGGAACTCTGACCGCCCGCGGCTGCCACTGGATCTCCCCGGTGAGTCTGGAACGGCTCATTCCCTCGGTCATCGACGCTCACTTTGCCTCGGGCAATCACCTGTGGGATCTGACCATGGGTTCAGCGGCCGGCCTGATGCCGGTGGTCACGGCCAAAGCGGTGACGGAGATCCAGGCACTCGAGATTCTCACCGGGGTCACCGCCGTACACATCGCCTCCGGTGGTGTCGCCGGGTCCGAGGGTGCTGTCGTGCTGGCCCTGGAGGGGGACGAGAAGACGGTCACCGAGGCCTTCGAGCTGTGCGAATCGGTGAAGGGCGAACCACAGATCCCGGATCCCCGCATCGTCGACGCGGTACGTGTACCGGAGAACGCGCCGAAACGCTGAGAGCGGGTGGCAGCGGTGGAGATAGCAGGGCCAGGCCCAGACAGAATGAGACCACGCGATCAGGGATAGACATTCCAGTCGCCACACTGATACTCGACCGTGCTGGGGAAGGCGAGCGGCGGGGTGGATTGCTGCAGGCTGAGGACGTCGATGGTCGCCCCATGAGAAAGAACGATCGGCCGGACGTTGATCCACGGATCGGCCGGGCCTGGCGGCAGGCCCAGGCCTGCCTCGGCTTCGATCACGTAGTAGGGGCCTCCGCAGGCACCCGGATCCGCACAGGCGATCGTGGACGTGGTGACCGTGGCAGCGTAGATCGGGGACAGCGTTCCCGAAGCGGCGGCCGCCTGGAACGTGATCGATGACGGCACGGCGGAGTCGCTGTAGTAGCGCAGCCGGACGCGGTACTCAACAGGGTTGGTGAGCGCACCTGACACTGAGGTGTCCCAGGACGGCTCAAGCGGTACGGGGCCCGGATCGAACGACGCCGACGCCATATCGACCGCAGTGTCCTCTTCGGCGCCGTAGCTGCGGCCGGCACCAGGCACGAGGGCTGTCCACGGGTAGGTGTCGCCGCAGTGAGGATCGACCGCTGCGTCGCACACCTGCCATAGGGCCAGTTCGCCCCAGCCAGGGTTCCAGAAGCAGTTGCCCACGGCGGCCTTGTAACGCCAGCGGTCGGTGATCACCGGCTCGAGCGAGTCTCTGGGAAAAGTGCCGCTGTACCCGGCGACCAGGCGCTCGTCTCCGGCGATCTTGGCGGCCCAGTACCGATAACTTGCGGGAAGCCACCAGGTCACGCCGATGGTTTCGTATCCATTGCCGGAAAAGTCGGCGACCATCGCCTCCTTGAAACCCATCGCCTCTTCGTAGTTCCACGTCGTGACCGTGACGACGTTGCCATCGAACGCAAACGGTGGACCGATCGTCCCCGGCTTATTGCTCATCGTCACGCCGTACTCGTACCGGCCGTTGTGGACGGTGGTCAGCATGTCCGAGTGGATCAGAAGTCTCATGGCGGTCGGGTCGGCAGTGCAGCCGGAATGATACCGCGTCGGATCGACGTTCCAGGGCTGGGAGTGCAGGCCCGTGCTGAATGTCCCGAGGCCGTAGTCGAAGTTGTGGATCTCGTCCGACGCGCGGCAAACGTAGTTCTCGACGTGCTCCTGGTTACTATAGGTCGTGATCGTGGCCGGTGGTCCAGCGTCGAACAACCCGAGCCCGGTGTTGCTGCCGCGCAACTCGCTGAGGCCCCTGAACAGCCCGAAGTACCGGGTGGAGAGGATGCCGGTAAGCGGATCGCCCGCGGCATTCACCGAGGAATCGTAGACGTCGAGGATCTCGGTCACCGGCGCCGCGACTCGGTTGCCTGAGTTGACCAAACCGAGCCCCCAGTACTCTTCCTGATAGATGTCCCAGTTTCGGTCGCCGGCGGTCTTCTCGTTCACCGGTCCTCCACTCGTGAGAGGCTGCATGCCGACGTGTGTGGCCGAGGCCCAGTCGACGAACACCGGTCCTGAGGGGGCGGTTCCGTTGGTCCACTCGACGATCGCCTGGCCCGCTCGTAGCGGTAGCCCCTGACGCGGCTGGATCCCACGCATAGTATGGCTCCCACTTTGGAGCGACCGCCTGGGTCACTGTGTAGTCCAACGGAGACTGGCTCGCGAGGGAGAGCATGTTCGCGAGCGTCGGATCGGATGCTCCCTTGACGGCCCGCAACGACCCGTCGATCTCCGTCAGGGTGAGGCCGGCAATACAACTGGTTGGCGCGCTCGACCGCGTGGTGAACGCCAGCTCGGCCTCGCCGGGACCGGTTCCGGCGCCGGTCCAGGCCTTGAACACGATGGATTTGTAGTCGCTCCAGCTCCCCGACGCCGGAGCGACCCGGTGGTAGCCACCTGTGGTTTTGGCGCCTGCTGCCGTGTTCCAGTCGACCTGGACCCGGTACTCCTGACCGTCTCCCCAGGCGAAGAAGCCGAGGGCGTACCACGAGCCGGCGTTGAGGCCGAAGGCGTTGAGGTCGAGCACGAGCTCGGGCCACGCACCGGACGTGTTGTTCACGCAGATCCCGTCCTGCGGCCCGCCCGGCGGCGCGGTCGGTAATCCGGCTGCACCGGAATTCCAGACCTGCTCGATCCACTCGGCGGGTCCCGGCGTCGTGTCGGGCACGAAGCCCTGCGCCGGGTCGCTCGGGTGATAGCCTGTCGCCGTCAGGAGATTGACGGGGGTGATCCCGCCCGTGCCGCTGTCGAAGGCGAACCCGTGTATCGGGTCGGGGCGCAGGAAGTTGTTGTCGAACACCATCTGGCGTCCGAACACCCCGAGCCCGTCGGCCCTCTCCATGTCCGGGACGTCATTCGTCGAGAGCCACTCGCCGAGCTCTGTGAATCGGCTGGTCCCATTGGCTCCTGCGCTTACCGTGGCGATCGGATCGAGGAAGCGTTCGTCCATCCAGGTGACGTAGTCGGCGAAGCGGGGGATCGCATTGCCCGTGCCGCCGTGGAACAGGGCCCCCGGGATTTCGCCGTTGTACTGAGCGAAGGAGTTGAACCGGTGCCAGACCGGATTGTCGACGACCTCGCGTTCCTCGTCGCAGGTGCTTCCGGGAGTGCACGTCTTGAGGTACTCGACGACGCCACCGGGGGGCATCGTCCACCACTCGAACAGCCCGCTGCGTGTCTCATTCGAGTAGATCCGCTCACCAACTTCCGGGTAGTTGAGTACGTTCTGCCGCGGCCAGGTCAGCGATCCGGTGGACGCGTTCCAGGTGGACTCCTTGAGGAAGTCGAGGATCCCGTACTGGAGCCCTTCGTCGGTGCCGCCGACGATCGCGATCCGCTGCCCCCTGCCTCTTCGTGACGTGAGGATGACGTACCCCTGTGGACGCGTTGCCAGCGAGTACAGCCAATCGGTGCTGACCTGAAACTCCGCCGCGATCGCTGGGATCAGAAGCGGCACGTCGGCGTAGGTCGCGATTCGAAAGGTCCGGTTCCGGCCCTGGCACTTCGCGAGCGGCCCGAGGGCCATGGCCGGGAAGCTGTCGCGGTCGTCGAGCAGGAAGTCTCCGTCAGGCGCCTGACCGAGCGGGATCAACCGGTCGAGCACGTGCTTGCGGGCCGGCTTGCTGCAGGCGAGCCACTTGCCCGGCTTCAAGGTGATGTCGGCCCCCTTGACGGGCAGCAGCTCGCGCAAAGGGGTCTGAGCCTCGGTCAGGTCGATGGCGCAGATTGTCAACGCCAGCGCGAGCAGGTTTGTGAAACATCCCTGTGAAAAACGTCCCATGGTGCGCCTCTTCATACAAGTAGGATTGATAGGCAGTCTTCTCGCGGACATGATCGGAATCATCAGCCCTGCAGCTCGAGCAGCTGTTTCGGGAAGTGCGTCAGCACTTCAGGTTCGCCTTCGGTGACGACGATGTCATCTTCGATGCGGACCCCGCCGAACCCCTCGATGTATACGCCCGGCTCGATGGTCCAGACCTGACCAGCTTCCAGTACCTGGTCCTCCGTCGAACTGAGACGGCCGCTGTCGTGTACGAGCGTACCGAGTCCATGGCCCAGGCCGTGCGTGAAGTATCGAGAGAGATCGCCACGGTCGAGAATCTCGCGGGTGAGCCGGTCCAGCTCCTTTCCCTCGGCGCCGGCAACGCACTGTGCGATGCAGGCTTCCTCGGCGGCCAGCACATGCTCATACACCTCCCGGTGCCGTTGGGTCGCCTTGCCGACGACGACGGTTCGGGTGATATCGCTGCAGTAGCCGTCGACCACGGCACCCAGATCGAAAGTCAGGAAGTCGCCCGACTCCAGCTTCCGATCGCTGGCGGCGCCATGGGGTCGGGCACTGCGAGGACCACTGACGACGATCGGTTCGAAGGACGGCGCCGAGTTGTTTTCGAGCAGAAACTGATGGATCGCCATCAGCAGCTGCCTCTCTGTTCTGCCCGCGGCCACCCTGTCGACAACGTGTTGCATACAGCGGTCGGCGAGGTCACACGCCCGGCGCAGGATCGACAGCTCGGCTTCCGACTTGATCATCCGCAGATCGGTACAGGCATCGCGCTGTGCGACAAAGTCCACATCGGTTGCTTCCGCCTGCCAACTGCGCAGCTGGCCCAGCGTGACGTGGTCCTCGTCGACACCGACCTGCTGGATCCCAAATCCCCGCAACTGCTCGGCGAGGAACTGCGTTGTCGTCGTCGGCCGGGAAAAGGCATGGCTCTCGCAGACCTTGACCTGCTCCGCTGCCTGAATCCGGTAGCGACTGTCCGTCAGCAGCAGGCCATCGTCACCGGTTGCGATGACCATGGCGAAGGAGCCGCTGAACCCGGTCAGCCACCTGACGTTGGTCATGTCGGTGACGAGCACCGCGGCAAGATCCCTCGATGAAATGTGATCCTGCAGCTTCGCGAGATTGTTCGTTGTCACAGTGGCCATGCGGCGTTCTATCCTCCTGGTTGCTGATCAAGATAGTGACCTGAGAAGAGACCACTTGATTTCTGATCATAACCGGCTTATGATAGATGCAAGTTTCGGAATGCAGACATCTCCACCAGATATCAGCGCGTACCTGGCAAAGATCGGACGCGAAGGCGGTAGAAAGAGCCGTCGCCGCCTTTCGCCCGAGGACGCACGCAACATGGTCAGGGTCCGTGAAGCCCGCCGTGCTTTCCGCGAATTTCACGCTCAGTGTTTCTGGTACATGCGACCCGACATGAAGATCGCCCTGGCGGACGTGCCCGAAGTCGTGCGCGGCCTGCGTCAGCACGGAGGAAGACGGGGATTCATCCTCGCCGCCAGACTATGCCGCTGACAGGTATTCAGACACGGGTGCTCAAGGCCATCGCCGCCAACCGCAGCCCCGAGAGCTACCTTGCCGGTGCCACGGTCCTTCACCGCGGCAGCGACACTCCGCGCTTCTCCCAGGATCTTGACCTGTTCCACGATCTTGCCGAGAGCGTGGCGTTGTGTGCCGAGACAGACGCTGCGACTCTCGGCGATGCCGGCTACGATCTCAGTTGGCTGCTGCGCACCCCTGCGTTTTATCGTGCGGTCCTGTCCGCAGAAGGACAACAGCTAAGGATCGAGTGGGCTCAGGACAGTGCCTTCCGCTTCTTTCCCGTGCAGGAAGACGACCAGTGTGGGTACTGTCTGCACCCCACCGATGCAGCGGTGAATAAGATTCTGGCACTGGCCGGACGACAGGAGATCCGTGACTTCGTCGACACCCTGCATCTGCACGACACGCACCTGCAACTGGGCGCCCTGGCATGGGCAGCCTGTGGCAAGGACCCTGGTTTCACGCCAGGATTCCTGCTGGAGCAGGCAGGGCGGCACGTGGCCTATACGCAGGCCGATGTGGATCGCCTCAGTCTGCAGGCCCCCCTCGATCTGACGTCACTCAAGAAGAGGTGGCTCAAGGCCCTCGAAGACGCCCGTCGGTTGGTGGAGGCGCTGCCGCCGGATGAGGTCGGCAGCCTGTATCTCGACGCCGAACAGAGACCTGTCACGCCCGATCCGGCATCCGGGGATTTCAGCGACCTGACCCGTCACCACGGCAGCATCCGGGGTGCATGGCCGACAGTCACCTGACTCCGATTACATGTAGGGCATCGCCACGTCCCGGGGTTGCTGCAACCGCAGAAAGAAGTGGCCGAGTCCGGCGGCGCCGTACATGAAGTCGGCGGAGTACAGACCGGGCTCGTCTGTGGGCCAGGCGTCGCCCTCTGGCAGTTCAGCGCGGTACGGCATCGCCATGTCGGCGAACTCCTCGGCGCGTGTCAGCCACAGGTCGTCGTCAGTGTCACGGTAGAGTTCGACGAAGAGCTCAGCGCCCCCGGACAGGCCGGTACACTGGGTGATGTTCTGGCGGAAATCCCCGTAGGCATGTGTGGCCTCACCCGCCTGCCTGGCAATGTCGCGGTAGGCGGGCACCCCAAGAATCTGCGCCGCCCTGAGAAACACGATGCCGATGCCGGGGGCACCGTGGCTCCACTGGCAGCGGTTCAGTTCCGTCTCTCCCAACATGGGTGCCCAGTTGAGACCACCTCTGGCGGGAATGGCCTGGCTTTCCAGTGTCTCCAGGAGGTCCCGGGCGGCGTCGGCCCAGGTGCTTTCGCCAGTCGCCGCGTGCAGCAGCAACAGGAAATGAGCGACACCGCTGATGCCGTGGGCCGCACCGAGAAAGGGACGATCGCCGAACTCTCCGTCAGGTCGGCACAGGCAGTGACAGCCCTCGTCGTCGCGGGTCAGTTGATCGCACAGCCAGGCACCGTTGCGCCGGGCGCCGTCGAGGTAGCGGCTCTCATCGGTGGCCTGCCATAGACGCAACAGGTAGAATCCGTTGGAGGCGGCGCCCCCCATCAGGTCGGTGAACGGGCCGGGGTCTTCGCACAGAATGGTCTGGGCGTTGATGTGGCAGTGCTCGGATGGCGGCTCACCGGTGACCTTCGACAGGTACAACCAGGACAGGGCGGGGCCTGTCCTCCCTACCAGCAGCCCCCTCTCGTACCCTTCGAGCTCGACAGTCGAGCACCAGAGATTCGCCTCGGCAGCCAGCTCCAAGGCGGCCTCGTTCCCGGTCTGCCGGCCGTACTCCGCGAGGAAGATGCCGATGCCTCCGCACCCGTTGAAGGCCTGGTAGCTGTACTGCGGCTGATTGCCGTAGTCGATCGTCTGCCAGCGCGCACCTTCGGGTGTACGTTCCATGGTGCGCTCAATGAAACGGTATATGGAATGGGCGCCTTCCACGGCGGATGTCATGCGTTGTCTCCTACCGGTCACCGTCTGCCGCCAGGGCGAAGAAGCGATCCCCCTCCGTCCACAGCCGCACGTCCACCCCGTCGTGGCCTGCCTCAAAGGGTGTGAGACCCGCCAGCTTGTCAGTCACTGATGTGACGTAGAGCGTGTGACGGACGCCGTCGACCTGCAGCTTGAGCAGCGCCGCCAGGTTGCCCTGAATGGAGCAGTAGCGGCCGCCGGTCAGTCGGGCGCCGCGAATCGGTGGCGCCGGCTCCAGGGAAAACTCCGCGCGATCCAGAGCCCGGGCGATGTTGGCGTAGCTGGTGGCCAGGACCTCGACCTGCAGATTCTTGTGGTGATTCATGGCGACTTCGGCCAGCACGGCCTGACGCAGATCGGCCCGCTGCTGCTGCATGTGCAGACCGCCCAGACCGATCAGCAACGTGGCGGCAACACCGGTCAACCACGCGGGGCGCCAGCGCCGGCGAATCGCGGCGCGCCCCTCGTCGAGGATGCGCACCACCCGCCTATCGCTGAGTCGTTGCGCCTCGTAGTGGCGGCTCAGAGCCTGGTCGAGTTGCGGATCTTCGCTCATCGGGCCTCCGAAACAGCGAGAATGCGGCGCAGCCGTTGCTTGCCGCGATGGATGAGACTGAGCACGGTTCCACGCGGTATGTCCATCAGGCGGGCGGCTTCCGCGGCGGTGTATCCCTGCACGGCCTGCAGGTAGATGGCTTCACGTTCATCTGGCCGCAGCTGTGCCAGCCCCTGCTGCAGGTCGATGTGATTCAGGTGCTCGTCTTCCAGCGGCACCGTCGCCGGATGAGTCTCTTCTTCGAAGGGCTCGAAGGACACTTTCTGCTGCCGCCGCCAGGTGTCGATATAGAGATGACGGATCGTGGTGAACAACAGCGGTCGATCCGGGTGGCGATCCCCACGGCGGGCCAGACGCAACCAGGCCTCATGCACGAGGTCTTCGGCGTCGGCCGCCGTGTGGGTCAGGGACAGGGCGTACCCGTATCCCGCCTGGATCAACTCTCTCAATCGTCCGATCCGGTGGGCATCTCTTCGACGTGATAGGGACGTTTCTTGCCGGCCACCTTGTGCACTACACCCTCCAGGACCTTGAGGTTTTCGCCCTTGCCTCCAACGAGAAAATCGACATCCACGGGATTGTCCGCGCCATCGGTGAAGTCGGCGCAGCTGACATAGAACTCGCCCTTCTTCACCACACCGGCATGCAGTTCGGCAAGACGCAGACGCAACAGCTTGCCCTCCACGGCGTCGTAGATAACGAAATGGTCGTCCACCTGGTTGGCGTCAATAAAGGCCGTCATGGCCTGTTGCACGACGGCCTTGCGCTCCTTGGGGATATTGGGGTCGTCGGCAGCCTGGACGCCGGTGGTCTGCAGCAGGGCGGCCAGACCCAGCACTATGATGATACGCATGGGATGATCCTTCGTTTGAGGTGATGGTGTCATCCCTGTAACGAAGGAAGGGTGGTTTTGATTGCACGCCCGGCCGTCCGGTAGTTTCAGATTGACACGAATTCCGAGCCATCAGTAGTATCGTATCTGTTTCCGTTGGGAGGACGGCCATGCCTACGAAGTCGAAATCACCGACTACCACTGAGCGTTCCGCCCGGCTCATCTCGCGCCGGCTGCCAACCGATCGCCCGCCCACCCATCCGGGCCAAATGCTGCGAGCCGAGTTCCTCGACCCGCTGGGCCTGACACAGACGGCTTTCGCCGCGCACCTCGGTGTGTCCTTCCCTCGCCTCAACGAGATCATCAAGGGGAGACGGTCAGTGACGCCTGACACCGCACTGCGACTGGCGCGCCTCCTCGGTATGCCTGCCGATTTCTGGCTGGGCCTGCAGAGTGACTGGGATCTGTGGCACGCCATGCGCAGCGACAAAGCCGCTGAGATCGAGGCCCTGACTCCCCTCGAAATACCGTAGCAATAACCGGGTGGCCGTCCTCGGGACACCCGTCTCGATACTCGCTACGAGTCGTCCCGCTTCCCTGACACAGACCCACCGCGGGCCTCCAGACTGTTCATCATCTCCTTGCGGCCCCGGTCCATAGCATAATCCAGTGGCGTCCAGCCATTCTCCGCCAGGGCGTTGATGTCCGCCCCGTGTTCGAGCAGCAGGTCGACCTGTTCGGTACAGGCCGACCACTCGCCGCAGTGGTGGATCGGCTGCATCTGCTCCTCTTGCGGGTTCCGTGCATGGACATCTGCTCCCGCCTCCAGCAGCCGCCTGGTGACGGCCGTCGGCTTCTTCGGCCCGTCATGTCGTCGTGGTCTCACGGCCCGGTGCAGACAGGTCATGCCGTCGGCATCGACGCGTGTGGCCCACGAGGCATCCTCGTTCAGCACACCTTCCACTTCCTCCAGCATGGCGAAAATGCAGGCGACGAAGAAATCTAACTCCGCTCCCCGCTCCAGCAGCAGATCGACGATCGCCTCTCCCTCGGGAAAGGTCCCGTATACACAACCGGCGCGGTACATGGCGGTTCGTCCCGCCTTGTCGCAGTCGCTGATCAGGGAAGGATCGTTGTCGAGCATCTGGCGCACGCGGTCCACCAGACCTGCGCGTGCGGCAATGGTGATGTCAATTGGGGCGCCGGCGTCGGCGAGCATACCCGCCACCTGTATCTGCTGCGGACGGTGCCAGACACACCCTGATGACACACCTTCGATCGGTTTGTATCCCGGTGCGTTGGGCCAGGGCTCACAGATGGCAAGTTCCGGTGCTTCGTCCAGGAGCGTACGGACGGCGTCAGCGTCGCCGGGATACAGCGCTTCGCGAAAGGGTTCGATCAGCTCGACCACCCGTTTGAAGCGGGTCCAGCTGGCGATGCCGTGTTCACGGGCGATGGCGAGCTGGGCATCAGCCAGCACAGGACCGTCCTTGCGCGAACGCTGCTGCTCGATGCGATCGAGCTCGGTTGCGTCACCGGCGATGGCGGCGCGAAGCAGTTCTTTGGCCTGCTTCTGATACTGCTCGAGGTTGGGACGGAGGGGCAGAGAGGTGGTCACAAGAGACCTTCCTTTCGAGAATTGCCCGTCGTCCGCATGGCTGGGCAGAAAAGAAGGTTCGTGTTGGAACCGGATGTATGAACCGAGGTGGGCACGGCCCTTTCCGCGGACTGGCGGCACCCTCGCAGCACCAACCTGACAATAGGATGATGCCGGTACCGTGGCAACCGGTCTTTCTTGCCGATTCCTTGACCAAGTTCAACTCGGCAAATATACTGCACAAACGTTCACCTATTCCCGCGTTTGTGCATGGATCTCGCCTGCTTCCACATCCCCCATTTCGCCGCCTGGGCCCTGGCCCAGCGCTGGAGTGATGCCACCGCCCCCGGTGAGGTGGCCCCTGCCATCGTTGCCTGCGCCCATGGGCGGGTTCTGGCTACCACGCCGGCTCTGCGCGGTACCCTGGCCGTGGGTGATCCGGTGGACCGCGCCCGCCGCATGGCGCCTGGGGCGCAGTTCCTGCTGCGTGACCCGTCAGTGGAACGGGCGCTGTGGGATCATGTTCTGTTTCGACTGTATGACCTGACACCCCAGGTCCAGCCCGTCCCCGATCCGCTCGCCGCCTGCCTGAACCCGGGGCGACGGAAACGATCCGGCTCCGGTTTTCTCTACGAGTCTCCAGCCACCGGCCTGTGGGACAACGGCGCCTGGGCCATGCTTCAGGGTCCCGATCACGGCCGACTGCAAAATTCGGCCACCGATCTGGGAGCCTGCGTCGGTGTCTCCTCGGCACGGTCCTGGTCCATGCTGGCCGCTACCTACGCTGCCGCTGGATCGAAATCCGGCACGCACGGATCGATTACCACGGTTCCCGGGCACATGATCGCCCCCTTCCTGCGCCAGGCCCCCGTGACCCTGCTCGAAACCCTGCGTTTCGATCCCGACCTCGTCGAACGACTGCAACTGTTCGGCATGCGCGCCATACATCACGCCATCCACGTCACCCGCCGGCAGTTGCAGGCCCAGTTCGGCACTGAGGGTGTCCGTCTCTACGAGCTGCTCCATCCGGCCGTCACCGAAGCTCCTGTCGCCCCTTTCGACCCGTGTATTCTGGACACCTCCCACGATTTCGACTGGCCCGTCTTCGAGCCCGGTGAACTGCAACCCGTGCTTCACCATCTGCTGGCGCAGCTGATCACCCGTCTCGACGGTCGCAGCGCCCGTCATCTCGAGATCGTGCTGCACGGCCGCAGTGCTACCCGACGCCGCGCCAACCGCATCCTCAAGGAACCGACAGCCCGCTTCGATGTCCTGCGCACCGCCGCCGACACGCTGTTGCATCTGGCCCTGACAGGTGATCCCACCAAAAGTCGACAGGTGCCCAGCGGCCGCAGCGTAAAACGGCTGAGCATCACCTTCAGCGGCCTCACCGAGCTCCCCGGCCGGCAGGCGCGGCTCTTTGCCGAGCGCACCGATCTGTTGCCTGGTCTGGTGCGCGCCATGGAATCCCGCTTCCCCGGAAAACTCACGCGCCCCGTGCGCGCCCACGCTGACCCCTTCTTCCCCGAGGAGGAATACCGCTTCGAACCTGTCGCATGAAATCCTATCACGAACCAATCGATGTCACCGTGGGTGACGATGGCCTGCCCCGTTCCTGGCGCTGGCGGCAGTCCGTCTGGCGCGTTTTGAAAATCCTGGACCGCTGGGTGTTGCAGTCACGCTGGTGGACGGGAGAAGCCGGGGAAGAGAAACGGGATTACCTGCTCGTCGAGGCGGCGCCCGAATCGATGGACAGCTGCGCTGTTGAGATCTACCTGAAGGGGGATGGCGATGCCTGGATCCTGGCGCGCATCCTCCACTGATCCGGCGGGCTTTCTCCTCATGTTCGTCCACCTGCACACACGCAGCTGGTTCAGTTTTCGTGCCGGCGCCTCCAGCCCCGTGGATCTGGTGCGACGTGCCGCTCAGCTGGACCAGCCGGCGCTGGCACTGACGGATCGTCATGGTGTGTACGGCACGGTGCGCCTGCAGAAAGCCTGCCGCGATGCCGGTCTGCATGCCGTCCTCGGCGCCGAGATCCTCGTCGACGAGGCCCCCCTCGTGCTGCTGGCGCGCGATGCCGGCGGCTATCGTGACCTGTGTCAACTGCTGACACGAGCCCATCTGTCAGCGGCGGGGATCACCGTGCTCGATGATGGTGAACTGCCCGAGGGCACTTCCGACCCGCTGCCCACGGACCGTCGCCTCATGCCGTCCATCACCGTTGACGATCTGGCCACACTCTCGGCGCGCCTGCTTTGTCTGACCGGCGGACGGGAGGGCCGGTTGTGGCAAACCCTGGCACGGCGGCGTTACGACGACGCCCGCACCTGGCTCGGTACGTTACATGACTGCTTCGGTGATGCTCTGTACGTGGAGATCACCCATGGACTGCTGCCCGAAGACGGCCGTATCGCCACACGCCTGTACGATCTGGCGGATGCGGAAGATGTGCTCCCCGTCGTCACCAACGACGTGCGCTACGCCACACCTGACAGATGGCGGCGCTACGATCTGCTGACCTGTATGCGCCTCAACCATCCTGTGGCCGAACCTCACGAAGAACGGCCACGCAACGCCGAGGCCTACCTCAAGACCGAAGCCCAGCTGCGACGCCTGCTGCCGTTCTGCCCCGACGCCTTCCCCCGTACTCTCGAGGTTGCCGAACGTTGCCGCGTCGACCTCGTGCCCGAATACATCACGCCCCCCTCGGCGCTGATCCCCGAGGGTATCACCGCCAACGGACTGCTGGTCGATCTGTGCGACGTCGGCCTGGACCGGCTCTACCCGCCCGCAGGACAGGCGGCAGCCCGGGCTCAGCTCACCAAAGAGCTGCTGACCATCAGCACTCTCGAATTGTCCGAATTCTTCCTCGTTGTGCGCGAGGTGGTAGCCGAAGCCAAATCCCGTGGCATCCGCTGTGCGGGACGCGGCTCGGCCGCCAACAGCATCGTCGCCTACCTGCTCGGTATCACCGCCGTCGATCCCATCCGCCACAACCTGCTGTTCGAGCGCTTCCTGCACGGCGGCCGCAAGGGTACACCCGACATCGACGTCGATTTCGATTCCGATCGACGTGACGAGGTCATCGACTGGATGGAGCAACGCTTCGGCATAGAACAGACGGCGATGACGGCAACGCTCATCACGTACAAGCTGCGCCTGGCCTTACGCGATGTCGCCAAGGCTCTGGGCTGGCCCATGACGAAGGTGGATGAACTGTCCCAGTCCGTGCCTTCCGGTCAGGCCCGCGACGTGGAGGAGCACCGCCCGCCCATCACGAAAGTCCTCGGCGATTCTCCCCTGACCGAACTGCTCTTCGACCGAGTCGCCGATCTGCACCTGTGCCCCCGGCATCTGGGGCTGCATTCCGGCGGCATGATCCTGTCGCGCAAACCCCTGTCCCACTTCACGCCGGTGCAGGTCTCGGCCAATGGCGTCAAAGTCGTGCAGTTCGACAAGGAGGACGTCGAAGCCATGGGCCTGGTGAAACTCGACGTCCTCGGCCTGCGCATGATGGCCTGCCTCAGCGAAGGTGCGGGCCTGGCGAAACGGCACGAAGATGTCGACATCGATTTCGATGGCATGCCTCTGGATGACAAGGTGGTCTTCGAACTGATCTGTACCGGCAGGACGGTGGGTATGTTCCAGATCGAGTCCCAGGGACAGATGCACCTGATCGCCAAGAACCAGCCGGAGATCTTCGACCACCTGGTTGCCGAAGTGGCCCTGTTCCGTCCCGGCCCACTGCAGAGCGGCATGGTCCACCCCTTCATCCGCCGACGTCGCGGCTGGGACCCCGTCGTCTACGAACACCCCAGCCTCGAGCCGATTCTGAGCGATACCTACGGTGTCATCCTCTTCCAGGAGCAGATTCTCGACGTAGCCCACCGCTTCGCCGGCATGTCCCTGGCCGATGCCGACGACTTCCGCTCTCTCATGTCGAAGAGCCACGACCCGGTACGTATGCGCCAGATGGGCGTGCTGTTCGTCGACGGTGCGGTAGGGCTCGGCGTACCGCGGCCCATCGCTGAATCCGTCTTTGAGAAGGTCTCCCACTTCGTCGGCTACGGTTTCTGCCGGTCGCACGCTGCCGCCTTCGCGCAGACCGTCTACCACTCGGCGTGGATGAAACGCTACCACCCGGCGGCCCATATGGCCGCCTTCATGCAGCACCGGCCCGGCTTCTACAACCTGATGACCCTGGAGGAGGAAGCGCGCCGCTTCGGTGTTCCCGTGCTGCTGCCCGACATCAACCTGTCGGGTACGCGCTACGACCTGACCCGCGTCGATGAGGGGAAACTCGCGATCCGGAAACCGCTGACATCGGTGAAAGGGCTGGCAGACGAAGTGGCGGAACAGATCGTCTGGGCGCGCTTGTCCGGATCGTTCCGTTCGGTGGAAGACCTGGCGACACGTGTCTTTCTCGATCGTAAGGTGCTGGATGCGCTGGCGCGCTCTGGCGCCCTCGATGTCGTGGCCGGCAATTCCCGAGATGCTCTGTGGCAGGCGGGCGTGGCGGCCAACCGGCTGGAGGCCGGTCGCGACCAGGCAGATGTCTCCACGCTGTTCGACATGCCCCTCATCCTGCCCGAAGACCTGCCCGAGCTGCAGGCCCTCACACCCGCCGAACGCCTGTCCTGGGACTACAAGACCCACGGCGCCGGACGCACCCATCCCATCTCACTGGCGCGAAGACAGCTCACCGACCTCCACATCCAGCCCATCGACGCCTGCTTCAAGTTTGTGCCGTTGGAAGCTCCGGAGTCCCGCGCCGGGAAAACGGATGCCTCAGGCCATCATTCAGCCACGGACAACAGTGGACCTCTCATTACGGTGGCCGGTGTCGTCATCATGCGCCAGCGTCCGCCCACGGCCAAAGGATTCATGTTCATCACTCTCGAAGACGAGACCGGCTTCCTGCAGTGTGTCGTACACCCCAAGCTCTACGACCAGCACTACGACACCCTCCTGCAGCCGGCCATCATCTTCCGTGGCCAACTGCAGGCCACAGGTGGCTGGCGCGGCATCGTAGTGCGCGAAGCCTGGCCCCTGGAAGGAGTCTTCGGCGGATACTCCGGGTTTCCCTCGGCCACCGGCGGTCAGGATCACCTCGATGACGGCGCCGACACCGTGGCAGCCGGCCGCGCTTTCGGTGATGCACCTGCTGACACCTCTCCCGACTCTGAGCCCGACACCATTCGAAAGGTGGGTTGATGCCAACGCCCCCGGCGAAGAAAGGGAGGGCCTCGGCCTTCAACACGCCCAATCGCTTCGAACAGCTGCACCTCGAACCTGACCCCCTCGAGCTCGACGACGAGGACTACAAGGCGAATGTGCCCACACAATACCTCGTCGATTCATCCAAATCGATCCTCGCCGAGAACAGCAGCCCCGACATCGACTTCCGTTACAGCCTGAATCCCTACAGAGGTTGCGAGCATGGGTGCGCCTACTGCTTTGCCCGCCCAACCCACGAGTATCTCGGCTTCTCCGCAGGTCTCGACTTCGAGACGCGGATCCTCGTCAAGGAGAACGCCCCCGAACTGCTGCGCCAGACCTTCCGCAAAAAGTCCTGGACTCCGCAGGTCGTCGCCCTGTCGGGCAATACCGACTGCTACCAGCCTGTCGAGCGGCGACTGGAAATCACACGCAGATGCCTGGAGGTCTTTCTCGAATTCCGCAATCCCGTCACCATCATCACCAAGAACGCCCTGGTCACCCGTGACCTCGACATCCTGCGGGAGTTGGCCGCCCTCGACCTCGTACACGTGACCCTGTCCGTCACCAGCCTCAAGCGACCATTAACAGCCGTGATGGAACCGCGCACGTCTCGCCCGGAAAAGCGTCTGGCCGCCATCGCCGACCTGCACGAGGCAGGGGTGCCGGTCGGTGTCATGGTGGCGCCCCTGATTCCAGGCCTCAACGACGAAGAAATGCCCAACATCCTTGAAGCAGCGGCCGGCAAGGGGGCACAATGGGCCGGCTACATCATGGTACGCCTGCCGGGCGCGGTGAAGCCTTTGTTCATAGACTGGGTGCAGCGCAACATGCCGGATCGTGCCGGCAAGATCGTCAGCCGGTTGCAGGCCGTGCGCGACGGCGAGTTATCCGATCCCCGCTTCGGCAGTCGTTTGCGGGGCGAGGGTGAGCTGGCCGATGTCATCGCCAGTTTCTTCCATCTGTCCCGGCGACGTCAGCACCTCGAGAATCAGATCTCCGCACTGGCCACCGATCTCTTCCGGCGCAGCGGCCATCACCAGTTGAGCCTGTTCGACCCATGACCGAGTCCCGGCGCGCACTGCCTCCTGGAATCGTCCTGCTCGCAGGTCTGTTCCTGCTCGCCATACTCCTGCGCCTGCCGGGACTCACCCGCTCCCTCGGCCATGACGAGGTCTACACCTGGATCATCTTCGCCTCCAAATCCTACGTCGACATCTTCACTTCGTACCACCTTCCCAACAACCACATTCTCCATACCCTGTTCGTGCGCTTTGCCGCTGCGGTCTTCGGTGACGCGGAGTGGTCGTTGCGGCTTCCCGCCCTGGTCTCAGGGCTGCTCGCCGTCCCCGTCCTGTTCGGCTTCGCCCGACGACTGACGCAGTCCGACACCATCGCCTCCGGCGCCGCACTGCTCCTCGCTGTATCGACGGTGCACGTCGGCTTCAGCCAACAGGCCCGGGGCTACACCCTTCTGGTATTGCTCTGCCTGCTTCATGCCTGGACGCTGCTGGCTGCCATCGAACAATTGCGGGCTGACGCCGATCCTCCCGACCACGAATGGTTGCCCTGGACACTTGCGGCTCTTGCAGGTGCTCTTGCTGTTCTCACCCTGCCAAGCGCCGCCTTCTTCGTCGGCGCCTGCGCCTTCGGCGGCGCTGCACTGATCCGTCTGGACGTGCCACGCCCCCGTTGGCACCGCTGCCAACTGTGGCTGTTCCTGTCCACGGCCGGCGTCGCCGCTGTGGCCGCTCTCGTGTACGTGCCCCGTCTCGACGACCTCTACTCCCACGCTCAGCGCTTCGGTGTACCCCTGTCCGTGGCCACCTGGCCGGCTTTCGTCGCCCACGTGTGGATGGGTATCGGGCCCCAACGCTGGCACGCCTGCATCGCTCTGGTCTCAGCTGCTGGCAGTGGCCTGCTTCTCGTCGTGCAGCACGGGCGCGGACTTTTCTTGCTCGCCATTCTCGCCCTGCCGCTGCTCATGAGTCTTGCCGTCGCCACCGGTGGCGAGGCCAGGGTGTACACATACCTGCTGCCCTTTGCGCTGATCGCGGCGGTCACCGCCGCCGATGGGCTCATCCGTCGATGCCACTCGATCCTGCCCGCGCGCCCCTGGGCATTACCCCTGGTGCGCCTGATCGCTCTCGTGTCGCTGCTGGCCACCTTCAGCAACGTACCCACCTGGCCCCAGGAAACCGGCTACCGGGATGCCGGTCGCTGGGTGAGTGAACAGTCCCGGCCGGGTGACGTCGTCATCATACCGTACATCGTCGACTCCGCCGTCGGCTATTACTCCGGCGGGCTGACGGTGCAACGTGTGCGCGAAGCCGTCACCGGCACGGTCCGCCGGCTCTTCGTCGTCACCCGTCCGGGTGTGGCACGATTCGACCTGGATGACCTGATGCTGGCCAGCAATTTCACGACGGAGGCGGCCCGGCATCTCGATGCGCACCGCAACTGGGTCCTGCCCGCCGCCGCCTTGGAGCCGGTTGGTCACTTCGGCCTGACCGCAGTTTCGCGGTTCCCTCAGGAGCCGCGCGCCGTCGATCTGGGCGAGTTGACCGACGCCGACAGCTGGCATCTCTACGCGCAGACATCACCTGACACGGTCCACTGGTCGCAGCAGCGGCAGGCGGACGGCAGCCCGGCGCTGCACCTGCACGTGCAGAATGGGGCGGCCGTGCTGCATACGCAGCGGGCCTTCGTGGCGCCACAGGACGGCTTGCTGTTGCTTGGATACAGCAAGAGTGGCGGCGGGTATGCCTCCCTGTTCGAAACCTCGCAGGGTCAACCTCAGGCCCTGCAGATGGCCAGGGTCGTATCCGCCAACTCCCGCTCCGTCGTCGATGGCGTCGAGTGGTTTCATGAGCTCTATGTGCTGCCGGTACAGGCCGGTACAGCGTACGGCATCTACATCTCCGCGGGGGGGCCGGCGAACCTGACGGATTGGGGCTTCTACTTCGTGACGATGTAGCCGTCAGGTCACAGAGCTGCCGCCCGTGGCTCACACACTCCCGCCCTCAGCTGTGCCTGTCCTCCTCTGCGAATGTGGTGGCACGAAGTTTGATCATCTGCTTGCCGTCCTGCTGCCCGCATTCGCAAGGAGACTCCACCATGAACGTCGCCCTCATCGGACATGGCTTCTGGCCCCTCGTCGGGGGACTCGAGCGCCAGATCTACGATTGCGCCGTCGGTCTGTCGCGCCAGGGCTGTACGGTGCGCGTGCTCTCCATCATCGCCGAAGGGTCCGACCTGCCTACCGACGAGCTGTTGCATCTGCCGGACGGCGCACCGATCCAGGTGCACCGGGCGCCGGTGCTGCAGCCGGCCGTCCCGGTTGATCCGCTCTGCGAGCCGGAGATCCCCGCAGCCGCCTACCGACAGCTGGCGCCGCGCTGGGCACGCCTGCTCCACGACGCCGATGTGTTGTGCACCTTCGGCGCCTCGCCGGCCCTGGCAGGCGAACTCGTCACACGTCGCCTCGGTCTGCCCTTCGTCGCTGTCCTGCCCGGCATCCCGCCACAGGCAGACCCTCGCTTCGGTGAGGTCCTCCGTTGCGGCGCCGATCTGTTCGTCGGGGTCTCCCGCTTCATGTGCGAACGCGCTGCCACCTTGTACGATCTGCACATGATCCCCATCTACAATGGCATCGATGCCGATCTCTTTCGACCTACCGAAACGGATCCCGACTACGGCGTCCTGCGTGACCTGCCGGGACCGCTGGTGACCAGCCCGGTACGACTCGACCCGTCGAAAGGGCTCGACCTGCTACTGGACGCTTTTGAGCTGGTCGGCAGCTTGCGCCCCGATGCGACGCTGCTGATCACCGGCAACGGCAGCATCTGTCACCAGCTGGGTCTGACGAATCCGTACTATGAACATCTGCTCGGGGTCGTACAGCTGAAGGAGATGGCGCACCGGGTACGCTTTGCCCGTGGGATCATCGCCAGTGAGCATATGCCGGCCCTCTATACCCGCTCTGATGTCTGTGTCATGACGAGCGTGACCGAGGGCTTCGGGCTTGGCCTGGCAGAGTCCCTCGCCTGCGAGACGCCGGTGGTGGCAACGCGCACCGAGGGTATGGCGGAAGTCTTCGACGACGGAGAAGGTGGCGTCTACGTCGAGCGCGACGCCACCGACATCGCCCAGTGCCTGCTGACATTGCTCAACGACGACGACCTGCGTCACCGTATGGGGCGAGCCGGCCGCGAGCACGTGGTCAGCCGTTTTCCCTTGCAGGCTCAGGCCGATCGCTACCTCGAGTTGTTCACCTCGCTGTGCACGGCGCGCGTCGCCGCCTGACATGGTCGCCGCCACCCTGTCCTTGCCGTTGCGGACGCCGCTGGTGCAGAGTTATCTGTTCCACGCCTATCCGTTGGCCGTACTCGCCGGGCACGGCGATGCCAGTCTGCCCTGGGTCCTGACCACCTTCGTGCAGCTCTACCACCGACCTGGAGACGATCTCAAGTTCTACGCCCACCCCTGGTCGCCAGGCGATCATCTGCGACAGGCAGCCCTGTCCCACTGTCCCTGGCTCGACGTGCAGCAGATCGACCAGCGCCTGCTCGGCGCCCGGGTGATTCCGTTCCTCGAGCACTGCCTTGATCGAGGGCTCTACCCGCAGATCGATATCGACTATGGCTGCCTGCCGTGGGACACGCGCGGGCAATGGCTGCACGAAATCCTGCTGTGCGGCATCGATCGCCGGGCCGGCGTCTTCGAAGCCCTCGCCTACACCCATGGAGGGCTCCTGCACACCCTCCGGATCGACTCGGAGACCGTCGCCGCCGCCGCTGTCGCCGGCTGTCGTCTGGCCGAAGAGAACTCGGCCGACGATGAACGCCCCCGCCTGTTGATCTACCGGTACATTCGGGACGCCTCGGCCACCTTCGATCTCGAGGCGCTCTGTGATCAGTTGTGGGACTATCTCGAATCCGCCGACAGTTCGTCCCGCCACCGGACCATCGCACCGGTGATCGACGCCCTCTGGGGGACCAACACCTGCAGCTGGCTCACGGCGGAAATCCTGGCTGCTGTCGACGGCGCCTCTGCAGACCGGCTCACCATCCCCCTGCGTGTCTGGTGGGAGCACAAGCGTCTCATGACCCTGCGCTTCGACTATCTGGAGTCCGAGGGTTATCTCGACCCGGCCATGGGCGCCGGCGCCGCTGCCCGCGAGATCGCCGCCTGCGCCTGGCAGGTACGTCTGATCACCCTCCGCTGGCACCATGGCAAGGCTGATGGAGTCGAACGTATCGCGGCGTTGTTGCGTTCCTCAGCTGCCCGAGAGCTCGACACGGCGGGTGCGGTGGTGAACGCTCTGTTATGAATGCTGCCCGCGTTACCATCGCCTTCTGCTCCGGGCGTCGCCGCGTGGTTCCCGTCGTCGATATGCTCGTCGGCCGCCTGCGCGCCCTGCAGTACACCGAACGGCTGTCGCTGCGCCTGCTCGTCGTCTGGGATCGCAGCTTCGAGAGCGCGCCGCCGCCGCACCGTGAGCTGCAACTGGCCGGTGCCGGTGCCTTCGAGGAGGTACGTTGCATCGAACCGGCCGCGGGCGTGACTCTGGCCTGCGAAGCGGGGGCGACAGCAGACGTGGAACCACTCATCCGGCGGTCAGGGTACGGGGCCCAACGCAACCTCGCCGTCCTCGATGCCCTGCGCGCCGGCTCGGACGTCGTGCTGTTTCTCGATGACGACGAGTATTTCGCCGCCCCCTGGCGGGGCGCGGATGAGCAGTTGCACTGGCGACCCGTCGATCCGCTGGGACCGCACCTGGTCGGGCTGTCCACAGGTGCTGCCGTAACCAACGGCACCACCCTCGGAGAACCCTCACCGATCCCCCGGGGGATCACGCGTCACATATCACCCGCCCTGCTGCGCCGCCTGGGCGCCGCCCTGGCCGCCGGCAGCGAGTTTCTCACCGCCTCTTCCTTCCTCGCCGGCCGCATGCGGCTGGCCCCGGGACCGGACGACACCTTACCCAAACCCATCGATGCCGTGCGCAGCGTGCGGCGACTGTCGGGAGGCAACCTCGCCCTCGATCTGGACGTGGCACGCTCGGGGTTGCTGCCCCCGTTCTACTCACCCCCTGCGGCTCGGGGTGAAGACGCCCTTTTCGGGGCGCGCATCGACCATCTGAGCGCCCAGCGCGTGCCGGCGTACGTGTTCCACGATCCCTTCGGCCGCTTCACGGACATGACCAGCTCCGGTTCTCGTCCGGTGCAGTTGACCCCCACGCCGCTGACGAGAGCGACGGTAGCGCGCTTCGGCCGTGCCCTTTTGGGGTGGATCCGCTACGCGCCGCTGCTGTTGCGCTTGCGCGCTCCGGACGAAGCCTGGTACCGCGTCGGCATCTCCCTCATGCGCGAGGCCATCGCCGAGGCGGCACCGGCTTTGAGTGCAGGTCTGAACTGGGAGGGTTTCGCCACGGCGCCGTCCGTGCTGTCGCGGAGCAGCCGGCACAGTGAGCGCGATCTGCAGGAAATGCTCTCGACGGAAGAGGCGTGGCGGCTCTGGTTGCGCCAGCGGTCCGGGAAGCCGACGCGGCACGCCGGTGGCGCCGTTCAGCGTGCCGCCCGAGCCGCCCCGTCGCGGGTGATGTCGTAGCGGCCGGCCGCCAGCGGCCCCAGATCCTGCGTCGAACCATCCGGCCAGCGCACGGTGACGCCTTCCACGCCGGTGGCGGCGCCGAGGCCAAAGACGAGGGACTGCGAGTGCTGGCTGAGATACGAGGACCCCGTGCGCACCGCCAGCGACTGCCGCCTGCCGCCGGTGGTAACGGTGACCACGGCGCCGAGGGCATCGAGGGCGGGTGCTTCGCCATGCAGCCGCAGCACGAGAGCCGCCCCCCCGCCAGCACCCGCGGCGTCATTGCGCAGCACGCGCGCGGCGCCGCCATTCGTCGACAGCAGGGCGTCGACGTCACCATCTCCCTCCAGATCGCCTACTGCCAGACCCCTGGCCACGAGGGGCTCGGCAAAGGGCTGACCGGCGTGCGCGCCGGCATCGATCAAACCGCCCTTGCCGTCGTTCCAGAACAGTTGTGGCGACTGCGCATAGCTGATCTCTTTCTGTACCGCGTTGATCCCCGGCTCGATGTGGCCGTTGGCCAGCAGCAGATCGCGACGACCGTCGAGATCGTAGTCGAGAAACTTCAAGCCGAAGGTGAGGGCCCGCAGCGTCGGTTGCACGAGATGGCTGCGTCCGGCGCCGTCGAGAAACAGCGCCGCCCCGGGCGCGGTCTGCTGATAGAGGGACATCGCTTCGCGGCTGAAGTTGCCGATGCCAATGGCCTGTGTACCGTCGGTTGACAGGGTTGCCACATCCACGCCCATGCCGGCACGGGCGCGGCCGGATTCGTCGTAGCCGATCCCGGCGGCCATGCCCGACTCGGTGAACCTCGCCGCGCCATCATTGTGCAGCAGAAAGTTGGGCTGCGTGTCGTTGGTCACCACCAGATCCACCCAGCCATCACCATCGAAGTCGGCCGACGCAACTCCCATCGACTTGGCATCGGGCAACAACAGCCCCGCCGCCTCGGTGATCTCCACAAAGGAACCGTCCCCACGGTTTTGGTAGAGGCGCGGCGTCGATCCGGAGTACTGTTGGGGCGTGGCGTAGGACTTCTCCTTGCCGTCGAAGCTGGCGTAGAGGTCGTTCTCCGGTGACCAGTGTACGTAGTTGGTCACGAACAGATCCGGCCAGCCGTCGTTGTCGACATCCGCCCACAGCGCCGCCGTCGACCACTCGGGATGGTCACGGCCGACCTCGTCCGTCCACCTCGACCCGGCCACACCCGCCCGGTCCGTCGCATCCTCGAAGCGCATCACACCCGTACCGCGAAGCAGCAGATTGGGGCCGAGGGTTGTCAGGAAGAGGTCGATGTGCCCGTCGGCGTCGAAGTCGGCGGCCGTGACTCCCATGCCGTAGAGTTCGACCTCCAGACCGGAGCCCGCCGTCGCCTCCACGAAGAAGCCGTCTCCCCGATTCGCATAGAGCGCGCTTGTCGGTGCCGCCCCCTCCCCTTCGTGCCCGGAAAACCATGTTCCGTTGACGAAGAGCGCGTCGTCATCCCCGTCGCTGTCGATATCGAACAGGCCGACGCCTGACCCCATGGTCTCAGGCATCCACTTCTGACCGAAGCCGCCCGAGTCGTGTTCGAAGTCGATCCCGGAGGCCGCCGTCACGTCCGTGAAGGTGATGGCTGGAGTCGTGCTCTGCACGGCGCCCCTGGCATAGTCCGGTACGGTGCTGGCATATTCGGCGGGGACTGCAGGGTCGGCCTCCTGCTGCTGTTCACAGGCAGCCGTCAGTAGCAGAGCCACCAGCAACGACGATCCGAACCGACGTCTCAAATCACATCCCAGCCGCAGGCGACAGATCGTGAACGTGGATTGACTGCGTCTCTCGATTGGCGTTGGGATGTTCCATCCGGTAGGCCCGGGTCACCGCCTGTGCCGACTCGTCGATCTGGTAGTACGTGTAGGCCTGCTCCGCCGCCGCCGCTTCCGCGTTCCGGCCCAGGGATCGCAGGCACAGCATACGATGGTAGTGAGCGCTGCGATCTTCCGGGTCGATGTGCAGTACCTGATCGAGAGCCTGCAGGGCTTGTCTGAAACGGCCGTCGAGGTAGAGTACCCGACCCAGATTGCGCCACGTGGCCCGATCCTGCGGGAAACGCAGCAACACGTGCCGGTAGGCTCCCTCGGCCTCAGCGTACCGTCCGGCCTTCTGGTGGGCCACACCCCAGAACCAGGCCGTCTGCGGATCTCCCGGGTCGATCTGTTCGCACTGCTCCAGCAGACTGTAGGCCTGGTCCAGGTCGCCATCCTGCAGAGCCACACGCGCCATGTTCCGCGGACCATCGAGTTGGTCAGGCTGCATCCGGGACACCTTTTCGAAAGCTGCCATGGCGCCGCGTGTGTCCCCCTGGAGCAGCAACGCGATGCCGTAGTCGTTGTGGCGCATCCACGGTGACGCCAGTGAGGTCGATGTCTCGTGGGCAGCCGTCTTCCCCGTCACAGGCAGGATGATCTCGTGCCGGGCGATTTCCGTTACGGGCAAGTTGGGTACGTCGGGAAAGAGCCGGAAGCCCTCGGGGTTTGAGCGGTAGGCGAACTCCGTGTACTTGCGATCGAACTTGCGCCACATCAGGCGGGCGGTGAGTCGAACCGAAGCGTCCTCAAAGTCAGATGGTAGTTGAATCTCATAGTGGGCCACATCCGCCGTGCCCGGACCGATGGTCCGGACGTAAACCGGGGCATAGATGTCCTGTGCGTTGCGCCGGTGAATGCCCTGCCCACGGCGGTCTACGAGCAGGGCTTTGTAGAAATGGGCCGCCGGGTCTACGTGACCGTCCTGACCCAGCATCCCGCTCTGCGCCAGCATCTGGCCGGTGGCGGCGGACGACACGGTGAATTCGATCCAGCCTTCGTTGGAGTCGTTCGTGCCACCGGGAAACGTGTGTCCCACGCCGAGATTGCGCACGGTGACATCCACCTCGAAACGCTCCCCCTGACGAAGGATCGACGCCGCCGCCCCTGGCAGGTACTCCACCCCACCCTCCTGCCGGCGCAGCGCCGGGATGTCGATGCGCAGCTTCTCGTCCCGCAGAAATCCTTCGATGCGCCGAAGCGTCCCACTGTCGCCGCGCAGATAGGGAAGCGCCGTGTTCGCCGCCAGGAAGCGGTGTGAGCGGACATACCCATTCCTGGCCGAAACGTCGCCCTCCACCGCTTCTTCCAGCGGCATATGACAATCCTGGCAGACGCGCTTGAAGCCGGGCAGGTAGAACGTCCGCGACGCGTTCATAGCCACGCCGCTGTCATGCCAGTTGTCGAATTCATCCTGTCCCCGCAGCCAGCGGTAGCCGTTCAGCCTCGTGTCGATGCTGACCTTGTGGCACGTGGCGCAGTACTGTGACCGCTGAAAGAAGGGCCTGAGCATCTGCCGCTTGTGCACGGCGGGTCGCGCTTTCAACGCGATGTCGTGCAGCAACTGCCCGATGCCACCTTCCGCCTCGGCGAAGAGGTACGGGTCCTCCTGGTGGTCGGCAATGTTGTAGTTGGCGTTCCCCGTCTGATCGTGAATACGATCGATGGCGTGGCAGGCCAGGCACGTGAGCCCGGCCTGGGCCTGGGGCGATCGGCGGTCGATCTCGCCTGACATGCGCCCCGCCAGCATCAGCGCCGGATCATGACAGCCCGAGCACCACTTCGATTTCACCAGCGACTCCCGTCCCGCCAGGTCCTGGCTGTCACCCTCTGCCCTGGCCTTGCTGGAGAAGTAGCCGATGTGGGCCTCGAGCTCGGGGTTCGAACTCGGGGCGAGCCGGCGCAGCTCGTTGACCGTCGCCTCGTAGAAGGGGTTGTTGAACGAGGCAAAACGATGAGCCGAACGGGACCACTGCTCGGTAACGGCGGCGTGGCAGCGCTCACAACTGGCGGCGCCCAGCTTCTCGCTCACCACAAAGCCCTGCTGTTTGACCTCCCGCTCCAGCAGTTCCGGTTCGGGCAGATTGCCACGGGTGATGACCCGTGATGGCAGGTACGCACCCGTCGTCGTCGTCGTCGCTGACGGGAAGAACGGGCTCTCGTGCGGTACGAAGCTGGCGGGCACGAAGGTTGATGAGCCACCTCCCTTTCGCCATGCCGCCGATCCGGGACCTTCGTGTGTCCCGGCGGCGAATGCATCCTGCGCCGCCTTCGTGTATGTCTCACTGTCGTAGCTGATCCCATGCGTGACGATGGCCGCCAGTGTCAGCGCGGCAACGGCCACAGGCACGACGCGATAGCTGCGGGCGGAAGGTTTCCACACGGAGCTCCGCCGGTGCGCCAGGTACAGCGTCGGCAGCGCGGCGGCCGCCACCACGTGCAACCACCAGGCCCAGGCGTTTTCGCGGCTGTTGGCTTCCCCGAGGATGAACAGGCCGGTTACCAGCAGTACGACGCCAAGGGCGACACTGACCACACCGGTGGCGATGGCCTGGCTGCGATTCCGTCGCCAAACCATGGGCACGTGCCACTCGACAAAGGCCAGCGCCAGCACGACCAGAAGGATACCGAGGGCCGTATGGGACAGGACCATCCCCTGATAGAACTGGGGCAGAGAGATGTCGGTGACGGCGAAGTAGCCAATGTCAGCCGCGTCGGCGACACGGCTGGCCAGCAGGTAAAGCGTGTCGGCCAGCAAGAACACGCCGAGAACGACAATTGAGGCCAGGGCCCGGTGTTGGTACCGGGTCAGGCGGCTGCGTTGCCGCGAATTGCCTGGGGAACGGGTTTGACTCACGGCGGCAATCGGGCTGAGAGGCGGGGAATCGACGAGAGCCTATTAAGGTAAGGAGGAAACCACCTCACGCCGACTCTGAAGGGCCACCGCCCTGCCCCCGGTCAGGTCGTCAGCTGCTCGTGGGTCTGGCGGGCCACGATCAACTCCTCGTCGGTGCGCAGCACACGCAGACGGACGGCGCTGCTCTCAGCGTGCAGTATGCCTTCGCCGTGGACGCTGTCATTGAAGCCGCGATCCATCTCCACACCGAGAAACTCCAACCCCGACAGTACCTGGCCACGCACCGTGCTCGAGTGTTCACCGATGCCGCCGGTGAAGCTGATCACATCAACACCGCCCAGCTCGATGACGTAAGCCCCCAGGTAGTCGCGGATGGCGGAGGTGAACACTTCGATTGCCAGGGCGCAACGCTGGTCCCCCGCCGCGGCCTTTTCCTCGATGTCCCGCATGTCGTTCGACACCCCACTCAGCCCCAGCATGCCCCCTTCTGCGGCACAGATCTCCAGGGCCCGGTCCAGCGTCACACCCTCCCGGTCGCAGACGATCTGCAGCGCGTACGGGTCGAGATCGCCGATGCGGTTGTTTTGCGGCACCCCGCCCTGCGGGCTGAGACCGTGAGACGCCCCGCGGGACACGCCGTCCTTCACTGCACAGAGTGAGGACGAGCCTCCGAGGTGGCAGTTGATGTGCCGCAGCTGTGTGGTGCCTTCCAGCTCGATCACCTTTTCGGCGGCGTAGCGATGGGAGGCTCCGTGGAAGCCGTAGCGCCGGATACCATAGTCCTCGTACCAGTGCCAGGGAACGGCGTAGAGCTGGCGTCGCAGGGGCGCGTTGCCATGGAAGGCGGGCTCGAAGCAACCCACTCGTGAGGCGGCGGGGGCGACACGTTCGAACTGACGGATGGCGGCCACGTAGGCCGGGTTGTGTGCGGGCGCCAGACGGAAGAAGTCCTCCATGCGGCCGATGACGTCTTCATCGAGCTCGACGACGCCAGTGATGGCACGGGCGTGGACGGTCTTGAAGCCGACGGCGTCGAGATCGTCGACTGAGGTCAGAGGTCCACCGTCACCCGTCAGCCGCAGCAGGGCTTCGTCGATGGCGGCGGCGTGGTCGGGCAGCGAGCAGGGCTGCTCCGCCTCGTCACCGGCGCCCAGACGAAACTTGTGGACCGATCCCTTGCCTTCGCCGATGCGATCCATGCCGCCCTGGGCCAGCACCTGACCGGCGGGCATGTCGAACACTTTGTACTTGAAGGTGGTGCTGCCGAGATTCGCTACCAGGATCTTCATCTGCTCAGTCTTGTCCATGTCTACCGCTTCTTCCGCACCAGCTTCTGCATCGACCGGAGCTGACGCGGTGGATCCATGGTGCTGCCGTAATCGCTCCACGACACCTCGGCGACGTAGATGTCGCCCTTCGAGTCGACGGCGATCCCGTGGGGTGAATAGAATCGCCCGGGCTCATCGCCGAACGGATCGGTCCCGACTCTTGCCAGCAGGTTGCCCTGGCGGTCCATCACCGAGACGCGGGGTCCCAGGTTCGTCCCCATCGTGTTGCTGCCGATGCCGCAGAAGTACTCTCCCAGGTAGACGAGTGGATCGTCCCCCGCCGGATCCATGCAGATCGCCGCCACGCGTGACATGTCGTTCCACTGCGTCACGAACGTGCCGTCCGTGTCGAACACCTGCACCCGCTGATTCTCGCGATCGGCGATGTAGACGAACCCGTCGTCGTCGACGATCACGTTGTGGACGATGTTGAACTGTCCCGGGCCTGTCCCGGACTCTCCCCACGACAGCAGGAGT